>NZ_OLMI01000005.1:0-2679 GCF_900290215.1 Dorea sp. Marseille-P4042
TACAGCTTCCTTCAGATTCCACCTCACGGTAGACACCCTTGCTGTTCGGCTATACATTTCCCACTACCTGGGCATGTTCGGGACTTACACCCGTTAGAGCGCGCCCATGGCGCGCAAACAAAGAAAAGGCAAGTTCTTAAAATTTCATGTCAGAACATGCCTTTTCTTTATATCTTTTGATGTAATTCAAAATATCTTCTATTAAGCCTCTATAATTTTTAACTCTTATAACTGTTTCCCGTTATGTCTGTGTATCAGAAATAAAAATCCACCGATCACTCCGCCGATCACTCCGGCATAAATAGCAACACACATTACATTTGCTATACAGTCAATCAATGCAATTTTTCCGATTGCCGTGCAGAAGAACATTCCAACTATAAATGTTGTAACACTCCACAGCAATACATTTGCTGATAAAAATGTTCCGTCCTGTGCTTCCGCTCCAAATATTTTTCCTGTCATTTCCCATAAAAATTTCATATTCATTCCTCCCTGCATATGAAACAACTATATCTTAGATGCTCTCACATCTTCATGTGGTCCGCACCATCTCTTTCTTCTCTTCATGTACATTATAGGAACTGCATGTTAAATCAGTTTACAGAGAAATGCTAAATCTTTGTAAAATGTACTCGTTCAGAGCCAGGCAGAATTTTATAAAACAACTGTAAAATGATTACATTTTTAAAGTTGTTTTTAAAATTCTATCTGGCGGATACGCCACACGTCACAACTGCTTTTTAGTTGGGACGTTGGGCTCTGAACGAATATGGGAATAATTCTATCTGGCAGATACGCCACACGTCCCAATTGCTCTTTAGTTTGGACGTTGGCTCTGGGCGAGTATCTGAATAATTTTAGTTGGGAGGCTGGCTTTAAATGAGCACCTGAACAATTTTAGTCTGGGCGTTGGCTCAAAGCGAGTACCTGAATGATTATTGTATCAAAAGCGTCTCAAATCCGGCTCTCTTAAGTCTTCTCTGTGCCGCCACCGCTTCGTCCAGCATATCATATTCTCCGGAAATCACCCGGTAATATTGTTTCCATTGATCTATATATGCCGGAAATCCACGGTCTTCCAGTGTTTCCTGCTGCCTCGCTGCATTGTTCCGGTTCCGGAACAGTCCGACCTGAATACGGTACTTCGTCTGTTCCACCGGCGTTTCCGGTTCTTTCAGAACTCCGGCATTTTCCAATGTATCCAGGACTCCTGTTGCAATTGCCTGTGCAATATCCTGAAAATTAGAATCAAATAATTTATTATCCGTATCTGAATTGATAAACCCAGCCTCTACAAGTACAGCTGGCATCCGTGTCCGCTTCAACACTACAAGATTCGGTCTTGCTTTCACCCCCAAATCTACAAACCCCACCGTTTCCAATTGTTCATTGATTTCCTGCGCCATCTGATATTTAAGTCCAGACAAATCATAGATCAGACTTTCCACTCCCATTACTTCATTATCTGTCGGATAAGAGTTTCGATGGATCGACAGGAAAAAATCCACTCCTGCCTGATTTGCCTCTACTGCCCGCTCATATGGGGACAAATACACATCTGTTGTCCTGGTGTAAAGTACCTCAATTCCATTTTCCTGAAGAATCTCTCCCACTGCAAGCGTCAGCCTTAATGTATCATCTTTTTCACGGCGCCCCCGATAAACTGCTCCAGGATCACTTCCCCCGTGACCACTATCTAACATCATAGAATATGGCATATTTATTCCTCAAAATCTTTTTATATTATAGTATGACTCAAAAATCAGATAGGTGATTTTTCTAAAATGCGGAAATGTACAGATTTCCAAAAAAATTTTCTGCACAGATAAACTTTCACTGGCAATTTCCTTCGAATACTTTTATAGCGCTAAAAAAGGTCCACCGGACCTTTTTGTCGCATGCTTGGCAACAAAAAAACTGCTGCTTCGTCAGATTATCCTTCACAAAGCAACAGTTTTGTTTACTGATTATTTTACTGATTATTTTTACTGATTATTTTTTGCTTATTTATTCTCAATTGCTGTAATCATATCTACTCTGGTCTGGTGTCTTCCACCTTCGAATTCTGCGCTTAACCATTCATCGATGATCATCTTTGCAAGCTCAATTCCGATTACACGGGCACCGAATGCCAGAATATTGGTATTGTTATGCTGTCTGGAAAGTTTTGCAGAATATGGCTCTGAGCAAACAACTGCACGAACACCTTTTACTTTATTTGCTGCCAAAGAGATTCCAACTCCTGTACCACAGATCAGGATACCAAGATCTACATCTCCTGCTGCTACAGCTCGTCCAACTTTCTCGCCGTACTCTGGATAATTACAGCTCTCGTATGTATCTGTTCCAAAGTTCACAACTTCATATCCTTTTCCTTCCAGGTACTCTACTACCTGATTCTTCATGTCTACTGCAGCATGATCATTACCAATTCCGATTTTCATGACGTTATAGCCTCCTCTTTTCATTGTCGTCTTTTCTTTGACGCCTTTTTATATTATAATAGATAAGATTTCTATTATCAACACAGGTACGACAATTAATACATAAATAGGTAATTGCGAAACACATTCCTAAAACTTGCGTAAAAGAGATAAACGTTCTATCTTACAGATATTTTAATGCAGAAAATAAAAAACACTTGATTTTGGGCACAACAAATAAGCCTCATCTAGC
>NZ_OLMI01000004.1:0-193630 GCF_900290215.1 Dorea sp. Marseille-P4042
AAAATACATGGACAATCCACCAGAAGGAATGACATCTAAGGACATTCGCAATATGAGCGAGGATGAACTTCTGGATATGGATTTCTTTTTAAACGAAAATGATTTATTTGCCGATGAGGCTGGTGTAGAAGGTTTTTATATCTTCTAACGAGCGTCATCTTGTTCTCATGCCCGATTTTGTGCGGGCTATTTTCATTCATTGTTCCAACAAAAATCGGAATTTCCTATTATATAAGAAAAAAGAGGACTTACTGGCAGATGGTTATGTCTGCGAGCGAAGTCCTCTTGGTAATGTGTATTATCGCTCTGATGGAGTTATTGCCACGGGAGATATTTCTGTAAATTATGTAACTTATCCATGGCTTACTTGTTTTGAAGTAGACGGGCTCACCATTAAAAATCAGACCTCTATTTAAACTGTACTACGACCTTACGTCCGCCTACCGAGCCGTCAAGGATCTTGTGGATCAGTTCTTTTGCATGGTCATCTGCTTTCTCCAGAAGTGAGGATGTATCTATATCATCATTGTTCTCTATATCTTTTTCTGCCAAAGAAATTGCTTTCTTGGCATCTTCTTTTGTCTGCCAGTTAAAAATGGCTCTCTTTTCATCCATGAACTTGATGGAATCCGGATCCACCTGTAGTTTTCCTAACACTTTTGCATGTGGAATCGTAACAATTACTTCTTTGTCTGTAATCTTTTCTTTCACCTCATCCATCTGGATTCCGGCTTTCAAAGTTGCGCTGTAATGCATCAAAAAACTTTTCTTATTAATAAACGGAATACTTCCATCTTCCATCTGCTCTGTGGACGAATAGGTAACCTGCTGTGTTGCGAGTTCACCAACGTCTTCCAGTTTTCCAGAAATATAATCATTGGTAACTTCTGTCTTAGTCATTGAATTGTAAATATTAATTCCACCAACTGCTCCAATGACAATTCCAACAACCAGGCTAATACAAATTGTTTTCACTTTTTTCGCTGCTTTTTTCGATGTTTCTTTCTTGTTCATTTTTGTTTCTCCGTTTTCCTTTATTGTTTCAATCTCTTTAAACTCTTTCATCGTTTTTCCTCCTTATGACATTGCATTTTGTGAAAATGTAATTGAAATGCTTGTCTTTTTTACTTTTGTTAATTCTAAGTATAAGGATTCTGTCTCTATAAATATACTTCCGTATCAGGGAATTATCTACCCCTATTCCCCTGATATAGAAGTTATAGCTGTAACCACCCTCCACTTGCAACAACTGCCAGGTTTAATTTTCGTATCTTATCCTTGAACCGTATCTGCACATTCTTTTCATCTACAGCAATCACGGTTCCAGTTCCGAATTTCCGATGCACAACAGTTATGCCAGGATGAATTTTTTCTATCTTATGCTGCGTTCCAGTAGCAGAATCTTTTTTGACTGCATGAGATGCATATGTCAGATATGCCCCGTCTTTCTTATATCCTGCGGGCTCCCCATTTCTTCCTGCCCTACTATTATTCGATCTGTTTCCGTTTTTTCTATTTCCGGTTGCGCTGTTCGACAAGCTACTATAAACGCTTTCTTTTTTCCCGGAGCGAGTGTTTGTCTTCTCTTGTTTTCCAAGAAGTTCCTCGCAAAAACTACTCTTTCGATTCGTTGTCATAAGCCGTAAATCCTGCTTCGCTCTTGTTGCTCCTACATAAAATAAACGTCTCTCTTCCTCGTATGTTTCCATTTCTTCTCGGGAAGGCTTTGAACTATGAAGGCTCCTCGGGATCTGTGTCGGCAGGATCCCATCCACTACATCTAACATATATACAATTTCATATTCTAACCCTTTACTTGCATGAATCGTAGAAAGAATAAACGGACAGTCTTCCGATGTTTTCTTAGTTTGAATGATTTCTTTCAATTCATCCAGGCGCCGGATCAGATCCTCTGCCGTAGGCTCTAATTTCCCAATAATCTTCACAACTTCCAGCTTGCTGTCATTTATTTCGTTTCTTTGTAAATAATCTTGATACCCCATATAATTTGTAATGCGATTCACTGCCTTGTCACCCGGTTCCTGTAACAGATGTTTCAAATGTGTTCGCATTGCTTTTGCATTGCTTTTTTTATATTCATCAAGCTTGGAACTTACAAGCGCAGCATCCAAGATCGGCAAATCTCTTTCACGGCTGATTTCTATAATTTCCAACGCTTCTTTCCGGCTTAAATATAGTCTCAGTTTATAATAAATCTGCAGGAACAGTTCTTCATCGCTCGGATTTGCAGCAAATTGAATGATATAAACAATATCAAGAACAACCCGATTCGTGAAGAAAGTCACTTCTGCGTTCCGCATCCGATATGGAATTTCCTGCCGTTCCAAAAGATCAATAAGCGGAATTGCACATTCATGATCCCGGTACAAAACAGCTGTCTGGATTTCACAACGTTTTGCTACTTTTAACAGATACTGATATTGTGCTCTTCTGTTTTTCAAAGCTATTTCCCGTATCTCTCTTTCTGCTTTTTTTGATGCCCGCATATGTTTCTCATGTCGGAATTGATTCTCCTGGATAAACCGGTCTGCCGCTTCTACGATTTTTGCATTAGAACGGAAATTTTCTTCCATCAGGAGTACTTTTGCTCTCGGATGATCTTTTTCAAACGAAAGCAATGCTTTCGGATAAGCCGCACGAAAGCCATAGATACTCTGGTCTTCATCCCCCACCATGAATAACTGTTCTGTTCCAGATGCAAGAAGTTTTATAATTGCATGCTGAATTCTGGATGTATCCTGCGCCTCATCCACACAAATATACGGATAAAGTCTCTGAAAATATGCCAGTAAATCAGGAAATTTACGAAGCATATTGTAAGCGTATACCATCTGGTCGTCATAATCCATCAGACCTTCTTTCCGCATTTTTACACAGTATGCCTGATAGATTTCCAACAGTTTTAATTCTTCTTTTTCTTCTAAATGCCGGATTTCTTCTTCTGTCAGCATCATGTTTTTTATGTATGTAATCAATGTCCTCACATTTTTCAGATCACTTTCTGTCGGGTAACTGTGTTCTGTTTCCTGATAGATTTCTATCAGAAAATGAAGGATAATCTTTTCATCCTGCACCAGTTCAAATGCAGATTTACCGACACTCCGGCTGTAATATTGTATAATTTTTGCACAGATTCCATTGATTGTGCGAAATTCTAACCGTTCAGCCAGTTCTTCTCCAAAATAAGATGCAAACCTCCTGGACATATCTTTTGTTGCTGCGACTGTGTATGTCACTGTCAAGATTTTCTCCGGTGCGATTCCTTTACAGAAAATCATATATCCAAGCCTTGTAACCAGTACGGTCGTTTTACCGGATCCTGGTACTGCTAAGAGAAGTATCGGTCCGTCTACACTTTTTACCGCTTGCTTTTGTTGTTCATTTAATTGTACAGGAAACTGCCTTTCAAATGCTTCCCATGACATTTCTTTCATGATTTCAAAATCCTTCCTGTTTCTTGATTCTTTTATTTCTTTACAATATTATTACTTTCTGACTTATTTTCTCTGTTTTTATCTGCCAATTATGTCGAATGACCTGTTGAAAATGTCTGTTTCATTCATTTGCTTTTTTCATGCTATAATATTTATTCACCAAGTGAAAAATAATAGAGAAAAGAACCATTGTGTTATAGATATTACATCGAAATCTATCTATCACGCAATGGTTCTTTTTATTTTCTTTTTATAGTATCTTTTTTTAAATAATAATATCCATTAATTAAAACCATGGAAGAGCACTGATTACAACAGATACCGTAATTGTTGAAATTGTCATAGATGTTACATTCGCTACTGTTCCATGTACACCTTCCGGCAGTTTTTCTGAGAAAAACTGTGCAATCGGTCCTCCTATAATTCCACCGAGAACACCTGCAAATACCGCCACCGGAATATTCGCACCATACATTAGAACACATGCCGGTCCGACACTGACAACCGGAACATACGTTGCATACCAGCCACCATTATCAAATTTTCCTGCATACAGGAACACTCCCGTTGCCGCTCCGACAAACTGTGATAAAATTATAGCCGGTACAGCTCCTGAGCCATATGCTCCATGATTTCCACATACGATTGTGCCAATCACTGCGCCTGCCAGCAAAAATGCAGATGCCACTTCATTTCCATAAAACTGTGCTTCTGTAAACTCTGCAAAAACCCTGCGTACAAACCAGCTTGTACTATATACATCATCTGCCGGTGCTGCCTCCGTCCGATGTGGTTTCACCGGCACAGGTTTTATCCACGGAAGAATCTTACAAACCATACATACAATAATTCCCGTAATTGCCATCGTTGACACATTTGCTACGACTCCCGGAAGTTTCCACGGAGTCACAATTGCGTCTCCAATCCATATTGCAGTAGGGGCACAGATTAAACCACCGATAATGGAAGATGTCAATAATGCCGGAACGCTTGGACCGTAAAGCAACATAACTGCCGGTGGAGCACCTACTACAGTAATAAATGTTGCGATCCATGTTACGGATGAATCTGCAAATCCATTAATATAACGAAATACAAAAATTGCCAATCCCAGGGAGATGAGCTGTGATGCCAACACCCACGGAAATAAGGTACTACTTCCATAGCAGACATCAAATCCTGCATATTTTGAATTTTTGATCGCCAATATCCATGCTACAATTCCTCCAAGTATAATTCCTATTCCGGCAAATACACTTGCATAAAACTGTGCTTCTGTAAAATTCATAAAGAACCAGGCAATCTGTTTTGGCACAGAATCCAAAATTCCAGAAATCATATTATTATAATCAAATACTGCATTATTACCGCTTAATGCTTTTAAGCCAAAATAAAATGCAAATCCAATGACTATACTTATGATAAATCCCGGTAATGCGCCAGTCATTTTTTCTTTCGTCTTTACTGTCTCACCCATTTTTACCTCCTCATAGATAATATTTTTCCAGATATTTCTGATACAATTTTGCATATCTTCTTACGCTTTCCAGAGAAATATGTTCATTAATACAATGTGCAAGTGCATCATCTCCTGGCCCTGCGATTACAAATGGTACAGATATTTCAGGAATGATCTGTGATGCATCTGTATAGAAATAATGTCCTTTATCTTCTGTTGAAATTCCCACCATCTGTGCTGTTTTCATGATCTGTTTCACCAGCGGGCTATCTTTTGATGTCTCCAATGCCGGTCTGTCATTCATCACTTCAATGGTAATTTGAATTCCCGGTATTTCTTTTCTGAATCGGTCTGCAATCTCTTCTGTACATTTTAAAATATGTTCATGACTGACTCCCGGAACTGTGCGTATATCCAATTCTGCTTCTGCAGTTGGTGGAATAATATTCGTCATAATTCCACCACACAGTTTTGTAACGGATGCTGTTGTCGTTCCCAGAATAGGATGCACCTCCCCGGTTTCCACTTGTTCTTTTAACTCTGCGACTAATTTTTCTACATACTCAACAGCATTAATCCCAAGGTCTGGTCTGGATGCATGCGACTGCTTCCCTTGCACCGTAATTTTCAACCAAAATGCACCTTTTTCACAAGTACCTATTTTCTCATCTGAAGGTTCGCATATAATTATTTCATCAACTTTATTCACCGTACCATCTTTTACAATTCCGCAAATTCCGCTTCCCTTACTTTCTTCATCCTCAGTAAAGCAGAAATAAATAGATTTCTTTGGTCTTTTTTTTGTTTCCAGCATCCATTTTAATGCCAATATCATGGCCGCGTCTCCACCCTTCATATCAGCAGATCCACGTCCATAGAGGATATCACCTTTTACAATAGCATCATGTGGCGGATAACTCCATTGACTGTAATCTCCACATGCAACCGTATCCATATGACCGACAAATGCGATACCGCCTTCCTCTGTTTCTCCATTTACTTTTATGATCAGAGACGCTCGGGTTTTTGAATGATTAATTTTTTTATATACGATGTTTTCTGGTAACATTTCTAATATGACATCCGCAAGTTTCCCTTCATTTCCTTCCGGCTGGCAAGTATTGATCTGCACCAATTTCTGAAGAATTTGTTTGCATTGTTCAGTTGTTATCTGTGCATACTTGTTATCATTTTCTTTTTTCAACTGTCTTCTCCCCTTTATTTCTGGTACGAAAACATTACAAGCTCACCTACTCCGGTCTTTCTTACCATACCAAATTTGCTAATCCATCCACCTGCTCCACAGTTTCTTCTCACCGCACGGTTTTCAAAGGATACAATTTCTCCATTTACGATTGTGTACGTTGCAAGTTTATCGTCCATATCTACAACTGTAACATTCGCAAGTGCGCCAACACCAAGATGACCAATCTTATCTGTCCACCAATTATTTGCTGTTCTATTTCCGATTAACGCTGCCGGATTACAGGTCATTGTCGCAACTGCATCACTCAGGCTTAAAACTCCACTTTGTGAAAGTTCTATAATAGCCGGAATATTATCTCGTGTATCCCCGAATCCTTTCATTGTTCCCTGATTCTGTCCATCCGAAATCAGAATCTTTACTTTTCCTGATTCCAATGCATCATATGCTAATTTCTGCGATTCTTTTGGAAGTTGAAGCCCTTCACGACTTCCTCGTCCTGCACGAAGCATGGTTGTAACAAACTCTGCGGAAATATTGTCTCCATTTACCAGATCAAGAACGCGTTTCATACCTTCTGCTGCTCCCATGTGTGTTCCACATCCTGCCGCTGTAGCATGTGCCAGATGTAATGGACGTCCTTTTGCAAGTGAGACCAGTCTTTCCGCATGTTCTGGGTCCTGTGTATGGGACATATAAATTAGATTTGCTTTTGAAGTAATTTCATAAATCTTATCAATATTTTCATCAGACATAATAAAATGTCCCATATGATCTTTAATTCCAACCGTTAAAGCAGCCGTTGTATTGGTAATTCCATTTCTTGTCATCTTTGTAGATAATGTATCTGCATCTATCTCGCCTTTAAACATACGAATCAACTCATCTACTGACATCTGTGTTCCAAGTACATTTGCAGCTCCAAGATAAACGCCAAGGTTAATCGGAACTCCATGATCTACTTCCGCACCGAGAAGAGATGGTGCCATAAATGTATTTCCGGCTCCCGGTGATAATCCTAATGTCACGCCATCTTCTGCTGCACAGAAAATTGGATTTGTACTTACTTCAAATAAATCGCCAAGATGTAAATGCATGTCAACCAATCCCGGCATAACAGTAAGTCCTTCGCAATCAATTACGCGATCACCGGTCTCTGCTGCGATATCATCTGCGACCTGACAGACAATCCCATCTGTAATCAGGATATCGGTCTGTTTGTCTACTTTATTCTTTGGATCAACAACATGTCCACCCTTTAAAATTAACCGTCCGCTCCTTTGTATCTGCCCGATTGTATCCTGCATCTGCTTCTTTTTTACAGTTGCCAGTGCTCCGTCCAAAAATCCTACTTTATTTTCGTACATTTGTCTACCTCCTTCTTTGAATACTGTATTGTTATTTATGTGACGTAGTATACCAGACTTTATTTTGACTTTCTTCATCTTTTTGATACTATTTTCTCAGTAAATTATTGTACCAAGTGGACAACAGCGAAAAATATACGAAAAAATATACAGCTAATAAATTCCTATTTACAAGATTTATTAGCTGTATATTTTTATTTTTCATGCATCTGATATAACTTCAATGCGAGTTCCAGATTTAAACGTTCTTCCTGATCCTGCAGATCCAGTTCTAATATCATTCCCAGTTTACGATATCGGTATTTCATAGAATTGTAATGAATAAATAATTTTTCTGAAGTTACTTTTAAATTCCATCCATTCGTTACCAGAGCAATAAAAGTATCCATCATATCTGTATGATGCTTTCGATCATATGTACAAATTTTTTCGATATATTGTTTTTCAAACTCTTTCGCTTCTGCACTATGACTTACCAGTGACAGCAACTTAAAAATCCCAAGTTCATCATAAAATACAACCGTATCTTCACGTTCCATACTACGGATAATTTCTATCGCTTTTCTGGCTTCTTCCCAGCTATCATGAATCTGGCTTATATCTTTTCTGTAATTTCCAATTCCGATAGTCGCCGTAAATGGAATTACACGAGCAATCTCATCTTTAATTTCCTTTGCCAGTTTCTTTAAGTTTCCTCTAAACGTCTCTTCATCCTTGTATTTTTCTGTAATAATAAATACAATCTGATCACTTAATTTACTATACACATAGTGTGCATATTCCTGTCCGACACGCTGTTTGCTGATTAACAAAACCCGTGTCATCATTTCCATCATACGTCTGTTTACATTTTCATCCAGATGTTTTAAATACTGTTTTTTAAAATGATCAATATCTACAATAAATACGACTCCACCAAGATAAAAATCCCAGTTATAGATCATCGCACGATTTATGATTTCTTCTTTAGAGCTAATATTTCTGGTTAACATGTCCTGCACAAACTGCTCTCTGTAACCAGCTTCAATTTGACGCGCTGTAAGTTTTTTCTGTAATTTTAATATTAAAATAGTGCCCGCCTGCTCAATCGCAATCTGGTAATAATCCCGAAAAGATTCATCATAGTCATTCCATTTACTTCCAAATACAAGGTATCCGTATTCTTCTTCATTGATATGAATCCGATACCGCCCTGTTTCTTCTATTCTCCCCTGGGCGGTGTCTTTCGTATAATAAGTTTTATCAAAACAGGTATCTACAAATGCGGCTTCCTGATGAATATGTTCTTCCAGAAAAGATAAAATAGTAGAAATGTCTTCATCTTCCAATACCATCTTTGTATAAGCCTGATGTACTCGTTCCGAATACTGCAGGATTCTGGATTGATGATTAATCACCTCCTGCAGCACTGGATTAATCACATCTGTAAATGCAAATTCGAATGGAATAGCAATAATGGGAAAGTTCAATTTATTTGCCTTTTCTATTGCATCTTGCGGATATTCATAAATAAACCGGTCTAACTTTATTCCCAGAGCACATGCTCCATGTTTGTCCAGATTTTCAATTAGAAAAGCTAAATATTCCGGCTGATCTTTGACTACATAACCAGATGTAATCAAAAACTCACCGCCTTTCATCCATTTATAAATATCCGGCGCATCCATAACACTGACCGTTTTCACTTCCCGATCACTGCCGTTTTTCCCGGCTATAATCTTAAAATCCAGAAATATATCCATGGCAAGAATATCTCTGAGTCTTATCATTTTCTCACCCGCGTTCCTCTAAACCGCCTTTATTGTCTGTTAATCAACGCAATAACTATTTTTCCTACATTTCCTGTATCAGCTTAACCAACTTCTCTATGCCATCTTCCGTCCACGCCGGGATCTCCAGAATTGCATTCGGGATGTCCTGATGTCCGGAATGTGGATTATGCAACCATACGCAATCCATCTTCGCTGCCAGTGCTGCTCTGCCGCCATTCGTAGAATCCTCAATGACAAGGCAGTTATCTGTCGGAACATTCAGCCGTTCTGCCGCAAGCAGGAACGTATCCGGTTCCGGCTTTGGATGTTCTACATAATCTCCGCTTGTAATGCTATCAAAATACGGCATCAGACCAAGTCTTGTCATTGCATCCATAATCTCACTCTCTGGTGAGGAAGAAGCAACTGCAAGCTTGTATCCCATTTCTTTTAATTGTTTTAAAGCATTTTCTACTCCTGGCATCTCCGGAAATCCTTCTGCCTTAACAATCTGTGATTTCTTCACCTTCATAATCCGATTCATTTCATCCAGATCCGGAAAATCCACTCCATAATGCTCCTTTACCAGATTTCTGAAAAACTGTCTGGTTGATCCGATACATGGTAAATAAATATCATAATCAAACTCCACATCATAGTGTTCTTTTAAGATCTCTTTCCAGCATCGGTAATGCAGTGGCTCTGTGTCGATCAGTACTCCATCCATGTCAAATATAACTGCTTTTATCATCTTGTAAACCTTTCTGTTTCTTATGTCAGTTTTTTATTTATGATATCAAGATTTCTGACATCATCGCAATTATGCTAATATCTCGTCTTTCTTTGCCAGAATTGCTTCGCATGCCGCACATGCCGGACAGTCACAATACTTCGCACCTGCTGCTTTGATCTCTTCTGCATGAGCAAGTACACCTTTTGCAGCATCTCCGAATACTTTTGCTCCCATATCAGATCCTGCAAATGCAATCAGTCCATCGATTGGCATGATATCTTCTTCCAGTTCTGCAATATAATTCTTTGTTACTTCTGCTTCTTTCTCTGTCCCAACTGCTTCAAGCCATGCATTTGCTGCTTCTTTTGCTTCTGCTGAGCAGGATGTTGCCGCGATCAGTTCTTTTGTTTTTTCTGTTACATAAGTTTTTACGTTCTCTGTCATTTCTACACTACTTCCTTTCTTTTATTCCCCTTGCCGCAATTCTCTATTTCAGATTATAAGCATATCCGCATAATTTTGCAATCAGGGTTGTATTTCTTTTTTCTGAAATCTATAATGTATTTGCCAGATAGAATTATAGTACTTTACTGTAATTATAAATACAGATTAATCGATTTTAACAGGAGATTTAATAATATGAATGAAACTACGAAAAAAGAATCGCGCCAGATGGATATGCTCCATGGCAAAATTTTCAAAAATATGCTGATCGTTGCACTTCCGCTCGCCGCCTGCAGTATCATGCAGCAGTTATTTAATTCTGTCGGCGTCGCCGTTGTCGGTCGTTTTGCCGGAAGTGAAGCGCTCGCTGCCGTTGGCAGCAATGGGGCTGTTATTAACCTGCTGGTTACATTATTTTCCGGCATTTCACTTGGATCAAATGTAATCATCGCCGGCTATATCGACGAAGGCAATCAGCAAAAGATTCCAAGCGTTGTACATACTGCCGTTACGCTGGCACTTATAAGCGGGATACTATTACTTCTGCTGTCATATCTCCTTCATAACTGCACGTAAGATCATGCTCTTCTGCATCTGCCAGGTATCCGGTCGACGGAGTAATCTCTTTGACATAATATTTGCCAAGATATAAGCCATTTACAGAAGCCTGTCCTTTGTCATCGGTTGTAAGAGAAGCTACCTGCTCTCCTGCTTTATAAATAGCTCCCGTTGCTCCATCCGGGTGCACGATATCTTCACGCGCATACAGTCCATAAACTGCACCTTTCAGTGTGGCGTCTCCCTGCGGTACTGCTTTTCCTGTCTCTTTATCCACTTTATAAAGATTGATCTTTGCTGTCACACGGTCATTGCTGAAGGTATGGGCAAAAGATACGGTTGCTTCTTTATCATTGGTGTAAGAAAACTTGAACGTATACACATCTTCTGTATTTCTTACATAACCTTCCGGTGCCTGATCTTCTTTTACAGAATAGGAATATCCGATTGGCAGGTCTACTGTGAATTTTGCAGTTCCGTCTGCGCCAGTAGTAACTTTCTCAATCAGCGTTCCTTTTTTCACAACAACGCTTCCGTCTGCATTTCTGATATCATCGGATGCATACAGAGCAAAAATACCGCCTTTCAGTGGTTTCTTGGTGTCTTTATCCTGTTTTACTACGGAAACATCTGCTTTTTGTCTCTCGTTGTTAAAAGTCACATCTGCAAATACAACTTCTTTGTTCTGACCAGCATAAGTTAGAGTCACTGACTTTTCTTCATTGCCGTTATAGAAATTGTCCTGTGCTTTTGCTTCTTTTACCACGTAGGTTCCAAGATGCAGGTTTTTCAGTGTGACAGAACCATTCTCACCTGTTGTCAGATTTTCTTTTACCAAGTCACCTTTGCTGTACACTTTTGTGCCATAAGCAGTTACGATATCAGCTCCTGCATACACGTTATACACTGCATTTTTCTGTCTGCGGTTTTCATACTGAAATACCGTTCCATTTTCACTGACATCTGCTCCGGTCAGAACCTGTCCTTCTTTGTAAATGGTAAGCTCTGCCAGCTGTTCCTTATTTTCCACGGTTACAGCTGAGGTCTTACTTGCTACCCGTTTTACATTTGTTGCCGTTGCATTTACTACATATCCCTGTGGTGCTGTGATCTCTTTCAGATAAACGGTATCCTGTGTCTTGATGATCGTAACAGAAGATTTTCCATTCTTATCTGTTGCCGGCATCTGAGTGATCAGCTTTGTACAAGCCTCATCGCTGTATACACCGAATACTGCACCTGCAAGATTGACATCCGCTGTATCATCTTTCTTTACGATTTCGATCTTAGCCTGTTCAATCCAGGACACCTTTAAGCTTACATATTTTTCATCAGCAACACCTTCTCCAAATACAAATGCCAGATCCTGAACACTTGCATTCGTAGTCAGTTTATATGCTGAGTAATCTTTTGTAATACTTCCCTTCATTTTTGCAGAAAAAGTAGCATTTACATATTTTGTCTGTGTCAGAGGCGCTGAAAGATAAAACGTGGTTCCTCCTCCAATTGTTACGCTTGCACCTGCCGCACTTACATTTCCAGTAGATACATTATGAAGCTTTACTCCTTTTGGTAAGTCCATTGTGATTTTCTGCTGGAAAGATGCGTTAAACTGAATGTTCTCCGTTCTCTGAACATTTCCATCTACATAAGCTTTTACATCCGGCTTTGAAAATGACATCGCTACATCTGGTATTTCCGGCTTATTCACACAATAATTATAGAGTTCTTTTGCCAAAGCCTCTCCTGTAGCATTTGTTCCGTAAAATGCATCACTGCTTCCATTGGCATATGATGCAGCCATGTGAATAATGATGAATCTTTTTCCTTCTGAAAAATCCGTGTGTTTATTCGCAAAAAAGCTTTCACTTCCTGCGGCATCTGTACCGTAATAACACACTTTTGCTAACGCCTGATTGTCTCCAATCTTTGTGATTGTATAATTTCCAGATCCTGGTCCAGGTTTTGCTGGCTGTACACAATACGCAGTTGCTCTGACGCTTCCGTAGCTGATATAGTACGGCTCTGTCAGATAGGTTCCAAGATTATAATCTGCATATCTATACAGAGGTCCTTTTTCGATTGTTACCTGCTGTGTACTTCTTGCTGAATAAGCCGAAACTGCTTCAAATGTTGCGATCTCTCCTTCTTCCATAGAATCAAGATCCACACCTTCGTCTCCTGCCTGTTCCAAAACATCATGAAGCTCTAACCCTGATTCTTCATCATAGGTATCCTGATTCTGTGCCTGCTCTACCAAATCATCAAATTCATCAGCGTCAATATCGGTAATCTCCGAGTCTGATTCTGACTCCTCCGCTTCTTCTGTCTGCCGTTCGCTGCCAGCTGTTTCGGATTCAGTCACTTCTTCACTCCCTGCTGCCTCTGTCTGTACTTCTGTTTCTTTATCACGCACAATCAGTTTTCGGCTGATCTGGTACTTCGGATGCTCCTGATTTACCGGTTCCACATAATAGACCGCTTTGTAAGTATCCACATGATCTGTCGTAAAATCCTCATTCTTGTCATTCTTTGCTTAGACTGCCTGCAATACACTACTTATCGTTGTGGGAAGATCAGATTGAACTGTACATTTCCCTCTCCGGAATCGACCATCTCCACAGTTGCTTCATACTGTCTCCCTGTTTTTCTTGATACTAGATCCTTATAATGGATTTTTCCTTTAGACAGAAATTTTTTTGCTGTCGTCTTATCCATCTTTTTCCCTTGGCTTGCAAGGAATTTATCATTCTTCCATAAGGTAAAAGCACAGTTCCGGTCAGAACAGTAAAAGTTTACTTTCCCTTCCCTGACATCTGCTCCACAGCGGGGACATTTGCCAATGACTTCTCCTTTTGTTTTTCCCTGAAACTGGTCTTTCTTTTCTTCTGAAATACCCTGATATCTGGCAACCAGTTCCTGCATCAGCTCTGTAATCCCATTTAGGAATTCATCTGCTGTCTCTGTATTCTGGGCAATATGATTCAATGCCATTTCCCACTCTGCGGTCATCTTCGGAGATTTAATCTCATCCGGTAGAACCGTAATCAGCACATTTCCATCATCTGTCGGCACCAGATTTTTCTTTTCCCTTTTCACAAAGCCAGATTGAATCAGTTTTTCAATAATTGCTGCCCTTGTTGCCGGTGTGCCAAGTCCTTTCTTTTCTGTATCTTCGGTCCGTTCTTCATTTCCTGCACGTTCCATTGCAGAAAGCAGGGTATCTTCTGTGTACTGTTTCGGTGGCTGTGTAAAATGCTCCGATACAAAAGAATCACAGGGACCATAATGCTTGCCTGCCCAGATATCCAACTCCGGCTCTTCTTTTTCTGCAATGATTTCAAAGAACTGTTTCAGTTTTTCTCAATTGTCTTGAAGCCTTCCTGTTTTGTTTTCTTTGCATTGAGATAAAACGTATGATAATTGCAGGTACTGCTCGAAGTTTTTCTCTAAACTTCGCCGGTGATCGCCGTGGCATAAGATGCGTTCCGAACATCTCATCGCAATAGCAGTTCCCAATCTCTTGATTGAATTCTGAGATGTTCTTTTCATTTAGCCATTTCCGTAAGCAATCCCATTGCTCTGTGATCCTTACATAATATTTGGACTCGTATTCCCTGTGACGTAGTTCTTCATCACATAGTGCAACGAGTTCTTCAAAATCTGTTACCATATATATCTTTACCTCTTTATTATGGTTTAGATAAATATGGTGCCATGATTATAACTTTATGTAAAGAAATCCAAGCTCAGTTCATTGGAAACACTGGGCTGAGCCGCATTTCTTTACATAATCTAATTCTTTACATAACCCTTGCTAGCACCATCTCTCACAGGTGTATGTAAAAGCACGGTTCCGATTGAAGCACAGATCATGTCCAGTTGCCGATTTTTATAAGGTGCTCCTGAATCAACATACAGTTTATTTGGAATTCCATATGCCGCAACAGCATCTTTAAGAACTTTCTGAAGGTTGTAGGCATTCTCCTGATAGAACAGATGTCCGCCTACAATCATTCGGGAATAATCATCCAAAATCATGATCAGATACGTTCTGTGCTTCTTTCCATTCTCTTCCAGATAAGGAAGATAACAGGTATCTGCCTGGTACATTCCCCCGAAGTATGCTTCCTCAAAAGCTTTCCTGTCTCTTCCGCTTAATGCAGCATCAGTACTTTTTAATCCGTTTCGTTTGATAAACCTCTGGACTGTTGCTACAGACACTGTCGCAGGAATCAGATTTTCCTGCACCAGACGGGCATGGATCTGCGTGGCATTCAGTCTGGGAAACATCTTTTTTATCTGATAGATTTCTTCGATTGCATCTTCCGTCAGTACCCTTGTGTTTCCAAGATTAGAACGTCTCTTTGGTGCCAGGGCATCAATCCCTCCATTCCGATACAGAGAAACCCATTTCCCGATTGTTTTTGGCTTATAATGAACAGTACGTCCATCTGGGAGCTGCATTGGAACCTTTGATACCCTCCGACAGTACGCCATAATAGATTCATCCGGATACGTTTCCTGAATCACCGGTGCGATCATCCCAAACCGGAGCCTTGCAATTTCCATTAATTCGTCTATTCCCTCTTTGTTATTGTGTTGTTCCATTTCTATCGCCTCCGATTAGAGCGTATTCCTAATCCGTGTTTTTGTACATGCCGAGATTATGGGAAGTTTCAGAGGTGTTTTTTCTCGGAAACTATAAGTGATGAAAATCTGATGCATGGTCTGCCTGCAGAAAAGAAAAGCGGAACGATTTCCAAAACTGAAAAAGTAATTGACCATCTATTTCTGCAATAAAATCGGATTGTTTCTTCTGCGCATCGTTTAATGCTCCAAGTATCAGCTTTTTATGAGAAAAGAACAAATCCCGAAAATCATAAAGCGTAGAGTGAACAATCTGATACATTTCACAAATTTTTTCCACGGTATGTGTACGCAAAAAATAGTCTTTTAATACCGTCAGAATGAAACGGATACTATAAGAAGTGTATGGAATCAAAACCTCCGGCAAAACTGCGTGGGTATGTCCACAGGAAGCGCACTTTACCCTTGGGATCTGTAATATTTCGGTTTTTATGTGATTGGCTTTTAAGGTGATCATGTAACGCGAATAACTATCATGAAGAATCATTTGCCCTTTGGAATCACAGTATGGACAGACTTGTTCAGAAAGATTTAATTTTACGATTGCCCGATCAAACCATTCTTGATCAGAAAGTTTTATATTTTTTAGCTTGCAAAATAGATTAAAAATACGTATCATAACATTTGGATACTTCCTTTGGGATGTATTTTAGAAAGAGGGAACCGGTTCTTGCCAGGAAGGGGTTCCTTCTTTTTTATTATAAACCTTTTGTAAAGAGAAAAAAGCATGCAGTAAATCACTACACACTCTCATCATTCATCCCACTTATCTATTCTTATTATCTGTTGTTTTCCTTTTGTCTCAATCACTTATAAAAAGTTGCTCTACACTTTCCGGTTGCGGATTCCTGTCCTGACTGTTATAATCGAAACATGGGTGCTACCATAACGGTAGGCGGTTAGTCCTTCAACAGAGGGACTGTGACCCTCTGATTACATAGAAACCCGAAAGGGAATCCACTGGAAAGGAGGGCTAGCCAATGAGTATTGTGGATTTCATTGCAGTTGTGAGCTTCGGCATCACCTGTTTTTGTGCCGGATACACATTCGGCAAAGATAATAATAAACCACAAAAATAGCCGCCCCCGTCTGGTAAACTGAGCGGCAATTTTTGCTAAACATTTATCGGACTAACCGTCTATCGGTAGCACTCTTTTTCTATAATCATATTATCACGCATCTATGAAAATGTCAAAATCTTTCTTTTCTTATGGACACATCCATAGCTTCAAGAATCTGTATTGCCCTTTCTGCTTCGTCCGTTTCCACAAACACATCCACACCATATATCCCAAATCCAGACATACCATGCATAGCAACATTGGCACTTGCTTCCTGTGAAAAAGCAGTAATTCCATGTTCTTTAAATAATTCTATGATCTTTCCTGCTTCTACTATATCTTTAGCATTATAGATTTTCGTACAACTTGTCGTTGTTTTTGAACTCGTTCTCTCTTTAAGCGCATTTCGGCGTCTATTCTGGTTTAAATATGATAATATTCGGAGAACAATAAATGCTACAATTGTAATTCCTCCCAAAAAAGACAAAGCAAAGTATATTATTTGCTTTTCGCTTGCCCCCATTCTTCTCAGGCAAATACCATAAAATACTGAGAAAATTCCTGCACAAATCACACTGGTAAGGAAATCTCTCCATAATGCTTCTCTCGCAGATAAACCTTTATCCCAGATACCATTATGTACCATGATAAACGCATATACAATTCCACCTACTAGGGCAATAAGCGTTTCTCCCAATACAAATCGAAGGTTTACTGTCAATAAAAGTTGTATGATAATAACTCCAATACTAATCAGGAACATAGATGCAAAAGCAAGATTTCCAGCTTTTAAAGCTTTTTGTTTTACCCAATTTTCATAATCAGCTACTTTGTCTAATGTTTCTTTCATCTCTTTATTCATAGTCTGGCTCCTTTCTCCATCCAGGAGCTCTTTCATTTCAATCTCGTAATATTCAGCAATTTCAACAAGCATACTGAGATCCGGCATATTTGTCCCTGTTTCCCATCTTGAAACTGTTCTTGCAGATACTCCAAACACCTCGGCAAGCTGTTCTTGTGTACGATTTTTCTCTTTACGACATTGTTTTAAAAAAGCTCCAATCTTTTTTGTATCCATGTCTTTACCTCTCTTTCACTTACAGCTTACCAACATATACCAAAATTACCACGACATAAAACGAGAATTATCTAATTTTCCACCAGACATCGCCTGTCCAATATAATCAGCGATACTTTCATCCCAATATTATTCAAACCGAAAGTTTACTCCCAGTTTATTTTGTGAATTTTTGCAATAAAATCATCCCAATTTTCTATACAATTTTTTGTTATACATTCATCGACAATTTTAAACTCAATGTCTTTAAACCTTTCCCACCAATCAAAATCTTTATTTGGATTTTCTTTTTCAGAATCAATTCTCTCATTGACCATCCCAATAATTCTTTTTATTAATTCCTCTGAGTATTCATTGATATAAAGGCATCTCCATTCTACGCCATTTGTATAAAGCACTTTTTTATACCACAGAATTTCACCTATAAGTTGCCCAATCTCCTTCTTAAGTTTATCTGGTTTTGTAGATAAGACCTCTTCTATTTGATCCTTGGTAATTAATTTAGTCTCCAATGCCTTTACTTCAAGGCATCCCTTAAGTTGATGCCATACCTCTTCGCTAATTGTCTTATTTGATATATTTTTAAATTTTTTATCTAATATAGCGACATCCGGAAAACTACTTATTCCATAGTATATCTGCCCTTTATCTGTCTTTCTCCTTGCAAAAACATACCTTTTAGACAAATTCTTTATTGTAGGCCGTATTATTTCTACCGCCATAGGGTAAATTTCAAATTCTGTATCATTTTGTTCTTTTATAAGATTTACTTCTTCAATATACTCTTGTTTTTCCATAGATTCACTTCTCCACCAACTTCCGATTTGTCTCTTACATTCTATCACATTCTACCTCAAAACTCTATTCTTAGATTACCAAAGAGCAGCCTTTCGACTGCCCTTTCTGCTCACATATACACAATCTCTTTTAGAACAATTTCTTCTGCACAGGCTTTAATATTGTTCATTATTCCAACCCATTTCATCAAATCCTGCTTTTTCAGTTGTTCCGTTATGCCCTGCTCTTCCGTCATCTGCTTTACCAAGGTTTCCCCCTGCTCTCTTGCATCCCGATCAACCTGGTTCAAATGTCCTGTCAATTCTCCCGTCATCAATAAATACTGGTATCGTGCCGGTTTATGCTCTTTCAGGAACTGTTTCCGCAACATTCCATATTTACCATAGGTCGGTTCTTCCTCATTCACTGCCAAATCCGGCAGATAATAATCTCCATGCAGTGTGTAGCTTAATCCATTACTTTCATCATAAATGTGCTTTTTCATTGTCTTATCTCTCCATTCCTCTGTTTTTTGTTTTATTTTTCTTACGCTGTTGATTCTCCATCTCACTCTTTCGAGCACCCCAGGCCAGTCTTTCGTGAATACTTCCTTGAGGCATTTGCTCCATTTGTCGTTTTTCTTCTAATACTTTCTGCTCCTGTATATCTTGCTGCACTGCATCCTCTACAACATTTTCCCCAAGGACACGCACTACCCGGTCATATCTGTCGGAAACGCCCTTCAATTGTTGCTTTTCCTCAGATAACTGCTGTTTTTCTTCACATACTGTATCTAGCTCTCTCTGCACTCGGTTATATGCCTGCTTTGTTTCCTGATATTTGTGTTTCCATTTTTCTACTTCTTTGGTAAGTTCTTTGACCTGGGCAGCCATTGCAGCAATTTTATTTTTCATCTGGGTAAACAGTGGTTTTATCTTTTTATCCCGGTAAGTTGTTGCACGTTCTAATGTCCCAGCTTCCGGTAGAATTGCTTTCACTGTCCCATATTCCTTTATTTCCTTACTAACATTATCCATAACAGGCTGCAACCGTTCTCTGCGTTCTTCCAGGCTGTGCAGATCTTTCTCAGCTTTTTCCGCACGCTTCTTAGCTTCCTCTTTATCTTTAACTGCCTGCTCCTTATCATCTTTTAAAAGCTGGATATCAGCTCTTACTTCCGCAATCTGTGCAATCAGTCCTTCATTCTCAGCAGTGAGATATTCTTTTTCCTGTTCCAGTGCCTGTACTTCCTTTTTACGCTCTTTCTTCTTAAAATTATAAACATCCAGATGTTCCTCATGTGTCCCTTTCTGCTCCCATTCAATTCCATGCTGTCGTGCAACCTCTGCAAGCACTTCTTTTTCATGGTTGATCCACTGATTCAACTCTGTATCGTGTTTGTTCCCACCTTCAAATCCCAGGCTTTTTAATGCCTGCTTCAGGGAAACCCTGGTATCCATTCCTTTCCCTTTCCAGCCAATCACATAAGGGACAAAATCAATGTGCAGATGCGGTGTAGCTTCATCCTGGTGCAGATAACAGCTAAATACATGAAGCGTTGGATTTCGTTGCTGAAAATTCTTTACATACTCATCCAGTACTTTTACCGCCAGGTCTCCTTCTGTCGTTCCCACAGCCATATCTTCTCGATTTCCAATCTGGACAATTACTTCGTGGAACAGCTTTTCCTGCTTTCCTTGACGGATTTTTTCATAGTAATTTGTAATCTGCCGATCCTTTCTTTTTCCTACATTGTACCGTTCCACAGAATCATCAAACAACTCTTTATATACTTCTTTCAGATTTTCATTCTGGTAACAGATATTCAGGTGTACTCTGTCCGAATCTACATTTTCAGCTATAAAATCCCGTCTGTTATGAGCCAGTGAGCCAGCTCCAATCATGCCACTTATTGTCCTTTTTATTGTCATATTCCTTCACCTCCCTTTCTAAAAGCAGTGCCAGATATTGCACATAATCTTTATTTACGCCTGCCATGGCAATTATAAGAAATCTTCGCCGGATACGGCGGTTTTGTTACTTTTGTCAAAAGTAACGCAAAAGCACTTTCGACAGCCGTACCGTCTATCAAAAGTACCCTTGCGCCCTGCCGGGGGCAATACGTCCATGGGACGTCTGCTCTGCACCGACCGAAGCGGAGCAACGATCTATGTATCCGCATATCCTATTCCGGTATTCTCGCCCGGATATATTCCAGATCCCCACAGTACGGTGTTCCTACCAGATACCATTCCCTTGCCGGATTCATCTCCATTCTGGTCTGCACCCACTGATCATCAATTAGTACTTCCAGGCATTCTCCACAATGAAATCCTGTATCAATCCATAAATCTGATGACAATAAACCATATCTGTCGTTACTGCTGTTATAACCTAATCTTCCTTCTCTCATTGCTGTATGCTCCTTTCTATTATCCTGCTGTAAGCACGCTCTGCTTCAGTACTCCCTTTCGCAACCTATAATTTGCCTATAAATAATCGGGTAATCTATAACCTCTCGTCTGCATCTTACAGACTTTCCCTTGTCTGATATTTACAGGTGCGTGACACGCTCCTGTTATAGAGTAATCAACAAGAAATTTTACCATCTAAAGCTTTCCTGTATTCCCTTTTTTTCCAGATACTCCTGCCGGAACTTTTCCCGTTCTTCTTCTGTTGGTGCAGTTTTGAATTTACTGTATACCTCACGATTTACCATTGCATCCAGCTTATTCTCCAGACCTTTTCTTATATCATCTGCTTCCTGTTCCTGATCCAGTAAATGATATTTTATAATCTTTCCAAATAACTCCTCTGGAATCATAACGTTTTTCAAGTTCTCACCTTCTTACAATTTATGTAAGGACGCAACACTGCAATGTCTTTACAGATTGCAACCTTACATTTTAATTCCGCATTTTCTATAAACTCTGCAATGTTGCATCCTTTATTTATTCCGGTTTAACTTTATCTAAATCCCAATACCATGAATTACCGATTCGTCTTGCCTTAATTCCGAGTTCTTTTTTTGCATTTTCCAGTGTTCTTTTGGAAATATTCAATTCTTCTGCCATATCAAAAATTTTGCTGCTTTGTACGGAATTTGATGTTTCTGCCAGTTCTCTCAACATCTTCTTGGCTTGTTCCAGCTTATTTATCTTGGGTGCAATTCCTCCAAGCACTTCATCTGCTGTGATTTCATAGTCACCTACCCACTCAAATCCTGTTTCTGTCAGGCGAAATGCTTTGGAATGTCCAAATGCTGCCAGATTATTTTTAATTTGAACCACTGCTCTTAAATCCGGTTCTCCCTCTATTCTTCCTACCAGCAATACGCTTCTGGCTACTGCAAAAAAGTCAATCGAACCCATTCCTCTATATGCAGCTTTGTTTCCACCAGCTTTATTCATGTGTCCAATCAATAAGATTGCACATTTGTATTTTTCTGCCAGTAAGCTCAATTTCTTCGTCATGTCCCTTGCTTCATTTGCCCGGTTCATATCCATTGTTCCACCAAGATATGCCTGGATTGGATCTAAAATAAGCACCCTGGCACCTGTCTGTTTAATGGCAGCTTCCAGTCTTTCATCAATCATGGAAAGTGATTTTTCTGTTTCATCTATAACCATGATTCTTTCACAGACCGCTTCTGCCAGTTCTAATCTGGGTTTTACCGTATCTGCCAGTCCATCTTCTGCTGTCTGATAAATAATATTTACTGGTTCTGTTACCTTCATATCGTTGTCCAATCTTTCTCCTTTAGACAATTTTGCTGCGATATTTAACACCAACGTAGTTTTTCCATCGCCGGGATCTCCCTGAATAATTGTTAATTTCCCATAAGGGATAAACGGATACCAGAGCCAGTCCACTGTCTGAGACTGGACATCTGACATCTTTATCATTTTCAATTCTGTTTTATTCTCATTTCTCTGTTCCATAAATTCCTCCATTTTTCAAACTGTTCTCTTCAATTGTCTGTTGTTCTCCGAAAGAATCCCTGCTATAATCAACTTGTCTAGGGTTGACATTTGTGGATTCGTCCTCATTTGTCACATTGCTCCGGTTGCTCGTACTTCCGGAGCTTTTTATATTTTCATCATCCAGCATATCTGACACCACTTTTTGCTGATCTGGATATAAGTGACCATAAGTATTCAATGTAATACGAATGTCTGTATGTCCAAATCTCTCTTTAATCATCAATGGCTGTACACCTTTATTAATCAGAAATGCCGCATGACTGTGACGAATGTCGTGTACTCTTATCTTTTTCACTCCGGTCTTTTGAACCACCTGTTTTAACTTATGCTGTACTGCTTCATGAACTATTGGGAAAATCCGTTCATCTTCAGGTAATTCATACAATTTACCAATATAATCCTGAATCTCTTTTTTGAGAAATTCTGGTATGGAAATTGTGCGATTAGATTCTTCTGTTTTAGGAGATGTAATTACATCTTTTCCATGCATACAGTAGTAAGTTTTATTGATATGAAGCAGATTCCTCTCAAAATCAATGTCCGCAGGTGTAATGCTGAGTGCTTCGCCCTCTCTTGCTCCTGTCCAGAATAATAATTCAAACAATACATAATATTTGCTTCCCTGTTCTATTCCTGTCATAAACTGTCGGTATTCTTCAATCGTCCAGAATTTCATTTTCTTTTTTGAAGTTTTTCCCATGCGTTTTACCTTGTCACAGGGATTATCTGCCAAATTGTAGATATTCTTCGCATGATTGAACAATGCCGTCATCTGATTCTGTATTGTTTTTAGGTAATCATCCGAATATCCTTTTTCAATAATCGTATTCTGCCACTGGATAATTTCTGCAGGTGTAATACTGTTCATCGGTCTGTCCTTAAAATACGGTAACAGCTGAGCATTCATCGTATCTCTTTTGTTCTTGATACTTCTGTCTTTCAATGACTGAGCCTTGTCTCGGAAGTAGACTTCTACAAACTCTCTCATTGTCATATCCATATCAGCTTTCGCTGTTCTTTTATACTCTGCTTCAAAATTTAACGCTTCTTTCTTGGTGCGGAATCCTCTTTTTACTTTTCTCTTTTTGGCTCCTGTCCAATCCTCGTAATAAAACGAAACATACCAGGTTCCTCTTTCTTCATCTTTGTATGCTGCCATACTTTCTCACCCCCTTACATTACAATCTGGGAATATCCATAAAATTTCTTTTCCCAGAATGCCCTTGGTATTTTGCCTGCAACGGTCACATAACCCTGATCTGCAAGCTCTTTGTTTAATTTACGAAGCAGCTTATAAGCATATCCAAGTGAAATTCCCATGCTTTCAGCTACTTCTTCTGCTGTAATCATATAGTTCTGTCTCTGCATATCATTTCCTCCTCATCTATAATTATCATTTTCACTGATACTATATCATTTTAAATAATCATTGTCAATAATTTTTATCTGTATAAATGATATTTTTCCATATTGTTGATTTTTATCATTTATGATATACTAATTATAGTTTTGAGGAGGTGTCTATTATGCAGGAATCATCTATTTCAGAGAAAATAAAAGAACTGCGAACTGATCTGAAAATGAATCAGAAAAACTTTTCCGCAGCCATTGGAATACGGCAATCAACTTTATCCAGTTATGAAAACGGTGTAGTTACACCATCCAACGAGGTATTATTGACCATTGCTCAAAAATTTCATGTCTCACTGGACTGGTTGTTTGGATTATCTGAAAACAAAATACAAATTTCTACCCTGAGCGATGTCATTTTGGTTCTGCTCCAGATGAATGAATCAAATGAATTACGCTATGAACTGGACATAAATAATAAACTTCCCGGAGACATAGAAACAGAAAGTCAGAGATGGTACGCCGGACTTCGCTTTTATGGAAATGATCCAAAACATTCTTTAAATGCGGATATGTGTAATTTTCTTGCAGACCTACAAGAGAACAGAGAAAGCCTGGAATCTTATTTCACAGGCAAGGATATGTACGATATGTGGAAAAAACAAACGCTGGAATACTATACAGCGAAACCTGTCACACATAAAGAAATTGAAGAATTGGATTTTGAAACACGAATTCGTAAACGAGATGAACTTTTAGCAAAGAAATTTTCCAATAACGAATAAAAATAGTATCATAACAGTATCACAGGCAGATATGTGAAGAAAATAAAAGTCTTCCCATACCTGCCTGTCTTAATATATTCGCTATTCTTTATAGCTGTATTCTTAATTTTCACATAACAGAAAAACCCCAGAAACACAAGGTTTCTGGGGTATCTTACGTTTGGACACAGAGTGCACTCCTGACACTCAATTTATATCAAGTTATAATTACTCGATGATTGTAGCAACACGTCCTGATCCAACAGTACGTCCACCTTCACGGATAGCGAAACGAAGTCCCTGCTCCATAGCAACTGGGTGAATCAGTTCGATTGTCATCTCTACGTTATCTCCAGGCATGCACATCTCTGTTCCCTCTGGAAGCTCGCAAACACCTGTTACGTCTGTTGTTCTGAAGTAGAACTGTGGACGATAGTTGTTGAAGAATGGAGTATGACGTCCACCCTCGTCTTTTGTCAGTACATAAACCTGAGCTGTGAATTTCTTGTGGCATGTAACTGAACCTGGTTTACAAAGAACCTGTCCTCTTTCGATGTCTGTTCTCTGGATACCACGAAGAAGAGCTCCGATGTTATCTCCAGCCTGAGCCTCATCAAGAAGCTTACGGAACATCTCAACACCTGTTACAACTGTTTTCTTAACATCCTCATGGATACCAACGATTTCAACTTCGTCAGATACATGAAGAACACCACGCTCTACTCTACCTGTAGCAACTGTTCCACGTCCTGTGATAGAGAATACGTCCTCTACAGGCATAAGGAATGGCTTATCTGTATCACGCTCTGGATCTGGGATATAAGAATCTACAGCATCCATAAGCTCCATGATCTTATCTCCCCACTCTGACATTGGATCCTCAAGAGCTTTAAGAGCAGATCCCTGGATGATCGGTGTGTCATCTCCTGGGAACTCATACTCGTCTAACAGCTCACGGATTTCCATCTCAACGAGCTCAAGAAGCTCTGGATCGTCAACCATGTCACATTTGTTCATGAATACAACGATGTAAGGTACACCTACCTGACGGGAAAGAAGGATATGCTCTCTTGTCTGAGCCATAACTCCGTCTGTAGCAGCTACGACAAGGATAGCTCCGTCCATCTGAGCAGCTCCTGTGATCATGTTCTTAACGTAGTCAGCATGTCCTGGGCAGTCAACGTGTGCATAGTGACGTTTCTCTGTCTCATACTCAACGTGTGCTGTAGAGATTGTGATTCCACGCTCTCTCTCTTCTGGAGCTTTATCGATGTTCTCGAAATCTACAGCTGCGTTACCCTCAACTCTTGCTGCAAGTGTCTTTGTGATAGCAGCTGTAAGAGTTGTTTTACCATGGTCAACGTGACCGATAGTACCGATATTACAATGCGGTTTTGTTCTTTCAAATTTAGCCTTTGCCATTTTGAATATCCTCCTTAAATATATGCTTTTAAAGCATTTTCTAAAAATATTTTACGATTACTCGGCTAGTTTTGATTATATTTCAAATCATACAGTTTTTCAAGCCTTTTTGCGCCTTTTTACAAGGAATTAAGCATTTTTATTGGATAATACCTTCTCCTGTACAGACTTTGGTACCTGCTCGTATTTCTCGAAGAACATTGAGTAGTTACCACGTCCCTGTGTTCTGGAACGAAGGTCTGTAGAGTATCCGAACATCTCTGCAAGTGGTACATAACCATGTACAATCTTACCACCGCCAAGATCATCCATACCCTCGATACGTCCACGACGTGAGTTGATATCACCGATAACATCTCCCATGTACTCTTCTGGCATTGTTACCTCAACCTTCATGATAGGCTCAAGAAGTACCGGATCTGCCTTCTTCATAGCATCTTTAAATGCAAGTGATCCTGCAATATGGAAAGCCATCTCACTGGAATCGACCTCATGGTAAGATCCGTCATATACGTTAGCGTGAATACCAACAACCGGGAATCCTCCAAGAAGACCTGACTGCATAGCTTCCTCAATACCTTCTCCGATCTTCGGAATGTACTCTTTCGGAATAGCTCCACCAACTACAGTAGACTCGAATTTGAATGTCTCCTCACCGTTAACATCCATAGGCTCAAATTTAACTTTACAGTGTCCGTACTGTCCACGTCCACCAGACTGTTTAGCATATTTGCTATCTACATCAACAGCCTTAGTAAATGCTTCTTTGTATGCAACCTGTGGTGCACCAACGTTAGCTTCTACTTTGAACTCACGAAGAAGACGGTCAACGATGATCTCCAAGTGAAGCTCACCCATTCCGGCGATGATTGTCTGTCCAGTTTCCTGATCAGTGTGTGCACGGAATGTAGGATCCTCTTCTGCAAGTTTTGCAAGGGACTCACCAAGTTTACCCTGGGAAGCCTTTGTCTTAGGCTCGATAGCGAGCTCGATAACTGGCTCTGGGAATTCCATAGACTCCAGAATTACTGGGTGCTGCTCATCACAGATTGTATCACCTGTTGTAGTGAACTTGAATCCGATAGCCGCAGCGATATCTCCGGAATAAACCTTATCCAGCTCTTCACGCTTGTTGGCATGCATCTGAAGGATACGTCCAACACGCTCTTTTTTGTTCTTTGTAGCATTCAGTACATAAGAACCAGAGTTCATTGTACCAGAGTAAACTCTGAAATATGCCAGTTTACCAACGAATGGGTCTGTCATAATCTTGAATGCAAGTGCTGAGAATGGCTCCTCATCTGAAGAATGTCTTACAACATTGTTTCCATCCTCGTCCACACCTTCGATTGGTGGGATATCTGTTGGTGCAGGCATATACTCGATAACTGCATCAAGCATCTTCTGAACACCTTTATTTCTGTATGCTGATCCACATGTTACAGGTACTGCTGTACACTCACATGTTGCTTTTCTTAAAGTTGCTTTTAACTGCTCGATTGAAGGAATCTCGTCTTCAAGATACATCATCATAAGCTCGTCATCCAACTCACAAATCTTCTCAACCATCTCTGTGTGATAAAGCTCAGCATCATCTTTCATATCTTCCGGAATATCAGTGATTGTGATATCATTTCCCTTATCATCGTTGTAGATGTAGGCTTTCATTTCCATCAAATCAATGATTCCCTTGAAATCATCTTCTTTACCGATTGGCAGCTGAAGAACGATTGCATTTTTACCAAGTCTTGTTCTGATCTGATCTACAGCATTGTAGAAATCAGCACCAAGAATATCCATCTTGTTGATGAATGCCATTCTTGGAACGTTGTATGTGTCAGCCTGACGCCATACGTTCTCTGACTGTGGCTCTACACCACCCTTAGCACAAAATACACCTACTGCTCCGTCCAGTACACGAAGTGAACGCTCTACCTCAACAGTAAAGTCAACGTGTCCCGGAGTATCAATGATATTGATACGATGCTCAAGAGCACCCGGCTTCGGCTTACAGTTCTCTTCCAATGTCCAGTGACATGTTGTAGCTGCAGAAGTAATTGTGATACCTCTTTCCTGCTCCTGCTCCATCCAGTCCATAGTAGCAGTACCTTCATGAGTATCACCAATCTTATAGTTTACACCGGTATAGTAAAGAATACGCTCTGTCAGTGTAGTCTTACCAGCATCAATATGAGCCATGATACCGATGTTTCTGGTTCTCTCTAATGGATATTGTCTCTCAGCCATTATTGCCTCCTAAAATATTAGAAACGATAGTGAGCAAATGCTTTGTTTGCCTCAGCCATCTTGTGCATGTCTTCTTTCTTCTTTACAGATGCACCAGTGTTGTTTGCTGCATCAAGAATCTCATTTGCCAGTCTTTCTTCCATTGTCTTCTCGCCTCTCTGACGGGAATATGTTGTAAGCCAGCGAAGCGCTAAAGTCTGTCTTCTGTCTGCTCTTACCTCGATTGGCACCTGATAGTTTGCTCCTCCGATACGTCTTGCCTTTACCTCAAGTACTGGCATGATGTTGTTCATAGCCTCTTCGAATACTTCGATTGCTGGCTTCTCGGATTTGTCTGCGATTCTTTCGAATGCTCCATATACAATCTTCTGTGCAACACCCTTCTTACCGTCTAACATGATGTTATTGATAAGCTTTGTTACCACTTTACTATTGTACATTGGATCTGCTAATACGTCTCTTTTCTGAGTATGTCCTTTACGTGGCACGGTCCTTCCCTCCTTAAACATTTTGATTAATTCATAGGTACTCACATGTGTCGTTCTGATGATACAGTGTAGTGCAAAGACATAACTCAACATCTATATGTCTCGCAACTTACTCAATCATAGTTCTGTTTGTGAATATAAATTCATATGGCAGTTCTTCTTACTAAGCTCGTGAACTACCTCGCTAAGTTCCGAAGAACAATCTTCGTACTAAATTCACATTCCCCTTGCGGTCATGCTCATTAAGTGCTCAGGATTTATTTAGCGTCTTTTGGTCTCTTAGCGCCGTATTTAGAACGAGCCTGTCTTCTCTTAGCAACACCTGCTGTATCAAGTGTTCCTCTGATGATGTGGTATCTTGTTCCTGGAAGGTCTTTTACTCTTCCTCCACGAATCAGTACAACACTATGCTCCTGAAGGTTATGTCCTTCTCCTGGGATATAGCTTGTTACTTCGATACCGTTAGAAAGACGAACTCTGGCGATCTTTCTAAGAGCTGAGTTAGGCTTCTTAGGTGTAGCTGTCTTAACAGCTGTACATACGCCTCTCTTCTGTGGAGCAGACTCATTAGTTGCTCTTTTCTTAAGAGAATTGTACCCTTTCTGAAGTGCAGGAGCTGTAGACTTCTTTACAGATGTCTGACGTCCTTTTTTTACTAACTGGTTAAATGTTGGCATTCTCTTTCACCTCCTATGATAGTAATAAGTTGCCTCGTTTACACGAAATATGCGCACTAAAAACTAATGCCTTTTTATGCACGCTAGATTATAGTATTATGAAACCGCTTAATTGTCAAGGGGTTTTGCAAGATTTTTACAGAGTTTTTCTACGGATTTACATAACGTTTTTCATGGATTTTCCCCTTGTCATTTAAATTATCTTTCTCTATAATAAAAAAGATTTCTTTTCTGGAATCAAAGTATTTTACAAAAGACAGGAGAACACTTGATATGAATATCACACTTCATACATTTTTAGTCGTATGCCCGCTTGTTTTTCTCGCCGGGCTCGTCGACGCCATCGGTGGTGGCGGCGGTCTGATTTCACTTCCAGCTTTTTTAATTGCCGGGCTTCCTCCTCATGCAGCAATTGCCACGAATAAAATATCCAGTCCATTCGGAACTGCACTTGCCACTTACCGTTTTGCGAAAGCAAAACTCATTAATTTAAAGCTGGCAGCGCCTGCGGTAGTCGCTGCGATCTGCGGTTCTTTCATCGGTGCACAGATCTCCCTTCGCGTCCCGGAACACATTCTTTCCTATGTATTAATGGTAATCCTTCCGGTATCTGCATTTCTCGTATTAAACAAGAAATTATTTAACGATGAAGGGAGCGAAGAGATCACTCTGAACCGAAGAACTTACTTAACTGCAACGATAGCTGCATTTATCGTCGGATGTTACGACGGATTCTATGGACCGGGAACTGGAACATTTTTAATTATCGCGTTCACAGTATTTGCTCATCTGAACATCCAGACCGCAAATGCACAGGCAAAAGTCATCAACTTGACTACGAACCTGACCGCACTTGCAATCTTTCTTTACAATGGACAAGGCGTTTTAAGTCTCGGACTTGCATCTGCAGCCTGCAATATGCTTGGCGGATACATCGGTGCCGGACTTGTGATGAAAAACGGTTCTAAAATTGCCAGACCAAGTATTGTATTCGTATTATTCCTGCTTGCACTAAAAGCACTTGGGGTTTATTAATTCAGCACAATCGCCAAAAGGGACAGCCTTAATCAGCGATGGGGACGTAGTACTTTGTTAAAGTGCTACGTCCCCCATTTAATTTTTATACTTTAAATCTGTATCCCACGCCCCAGATTGTCTCAATGTACTGTGGGTTTGATGTGTCTACTTCTACTTTTTCTCGGATTTTTTTGATATGAACAGTCACAGTCGCAATATCTCCGATAGATTCCATATCCCAGATTTCCCGGAACAGTTCTTCTTTTGTATATACGTGATTCGGGTGGCTTGCAAGGAATGTGAGTAAATCAAATTCTTTTGTTGTAAATGTCTTCTCTACATCGTTGACCCATACGCGTCTTGCAGTTGTGTCGATACGGAGTCCGCGAATCTCAATAATTTTATTCTTTTCCACTGCGCTTCCTGTCAGGCGGTCATATCTTGCGAGGTGTGCTTTTACTCTTGCTACCATCTCGCTCGGACTGAATGGTTTTGTCATATAATCGTCTGCACCGAGTCCCAGCCCACGAATCTTGTCAATATCGTCTTTCTTTGCGGATACCATGATGATTGGTGTATTTTTTTCTTCTCGGATTTTCCTACAGATTTCAAATCCGTCCACACCCGGAAGCATGAGATCCAGTATGAACAAGCTGTATTCATCTTTCAGGGCTTTTTCAAGTCCTGTCTCTCCGTCATTTGCAACTTCCACCTCAAATCCGCTCAGTTCCAGATAATCTTTTTCCAGATCTGCAATTGTCTCTTCATCTTCTACGATTAATATTTTACTCATTTACTGGTACCTCCTGATACTTTCTAAGCACAAAATACATGGTCGTCCCGGTATGTTCCCGGCTCGTTGCCCAGATTTTTCCACCGTGTTCTTCTATAATCTTCTTTACAATAGAAAGACCAATACCGCTTCCTCCTTTTGAGGAATTTCTTGATGCGTCCGTCCGGTAAAATCTCTCGAACACATTTGGCAGATCTTTTGACGCAATTCCTTTTCCGTTATCTTCGATTTCGACCTGAACAAAATCCCCTACATCTTTGACGCGCAAATTAATCTTTGGCTTGTCTTTATCCATATATTTTACAGAGTTATTCACAATGTTATGCACCACTCTCTTAATTTGTTCCGGGTCTGCAATAACCTTGACCTCAGGTTCTACATAATTAAAATAACCAAATTCCACATTTTTTGCCTCTAGATCCAAAGATAAATCCTCTGAGCAATCATTAAAATAATCATTCACAGATAAAATTGTGAAATTGTACGGAATACGGTTCGTGTCAATTTTTGAATAAAGAGTCAGCTCGTTGATGAGTACGTCCATCTCACTCGCTTTATTGTAAATGGTCCGTACATATTTTGCCACTTTGTCCGGAGTATCTGCCACACCGTCCATGATTCCTTCTGCATAACCTTTGATGGTCGTCACAGGTGTCTTTAGATCATGGGAAATGTTACTGATCAATTCTTTATTTTCTTTGTCAAATTTCAGTTTCTCTTCTGCCGTATTCTTCAGACGTTTTCGCATGTCTTCCAGATCCCCACAGAGCTGTCCGAGCTCGTCATCTGTCTCAACCGGCAGTTCAAAGTCAAGATTTCCTTCTTTTATGCTCTTTGTTGCCTCCCGCATCTTCCCGACCGGTCCCATGACACTTCTGTAAATCCAGATGATCAGCACACATGCGGTAAATACAAGCACCAGGAAAATGCATACGATAATCTCCACGAACAGATTTTTCACTTCCGGAATCAGGCTTCCTACATTTGTCACAATAAATGCACTGCCTTCACTTCCATCCGAATACTGAAAATCAATCTGTTTTAGAAGGACTTGTGCTTTTCCTCCAAGATACATGCCATTTTCTGATGTCGTCTCGGCCGCTCCATACTCCGGGAGCTGGCTGATGACTTTCTCAGCTTTAGAAGCCTCCGTACCAATATAGGCAATCGTATCATTCTTTCTCACAAGAAGATAAGATTTTTTATCTTGCAGTTCACCATTCAGACTTTCCAGTTGTGCTGCATCTTCCATTTCTTCCGGATTTTTCCGTATCAATGCCTCCAGCTCACGATATGGCTGTTCTGTCAGCCGTGTAAGAACGGTTACAGAACTAGCCAGACTCTCGACTGTCGTATTCTTGATCCCATAATTTTTCTCAATAGAACTAAGTTGATATTTTCCAACCATACACACAAGCGCCGAAGATAATACAAGTGGAATTAATATAATTGTAAAAAACGCTACTACCAGCCTGGTCTTAAATTTCATAAAATAAATCTCCTTTTAAGTTCAGGTCTCACTCAAAATGCACTTTTGCATCTAAAATCAAGTATAGCATGAAAAAGGACGCTTCACACGAAAGCGTCCATAAACATTTCTAAAAATTTTATAAATCAATCTTACAGATAACTTTTCAGTAACTCTGCTTTGTCTGTCTTCTCCCATGGAAGATCTACATCTGTACGTCCAAAGTGACCGTAAGCTGCTGTCTGTTTGTAAATCGGTCTTCTTAAGTTCAACATCTGGATAATTCCAGCCGGACGAAGATCGAAATTCTCACGGATGATTTCAACAAGCTTCTCATCTGAAATCTTACCTGTTCCAAATGTATCTACCATGATAGATGTCGGGTGTGCAACACCGATCGCGTAAGATAACTGGATTTCACATTTCTTAGCAATTCCGGCTGCCACGATATTCTTAGCAACATAACGTGCTGCGTAAGCTGCGGATCTGTCTACCTTTGTACAATCCTTTCCGGAAAATGCTCCACCCCCGTGGCGAGCCATTCCACCGTAAGTATCTACAATAATCTTTCTTCCAGTCAGTCCGCTGTCACCGTGTGGTCCACCGATTACAAAGCGGCCTGTCGGGTTGATGAAAAATTTTGTATTCTCATCTACCATTCCTTCCGGAATGATCGGGTCAAAAACATATTTCTTAATATCTTCGTGAATCTGCTCCTGTGTCACATCCGGATCGTGCTGTGTAGAAAGTACAACTGCATCCAGACGCTTTGGCGTACCATTCTCATCATATTCTACAGTAACCTGAGTTTTTCCGTCTGGTCTTAAATATTTTAATGTACCGTCTTTTCTGACTTCTGTCAGTTTTCTTGCAAGCTTGTGTGCCAGTGAAATCGGATATGGCATCAGTTCCGGCGTCTCATCGGAAGCATATCCGAACATCATTCCCTGATCTCCTGCTCCGATTGCTGCAATCTCTTCTTCAGACATTTTATTCTCTTTTGCTTCCAGAGCTTTGTCAACTCCAAGCGCGATATCTGCAGACTGCTCATCGATTGCTGTAATCACACCACATGTATCTGCATCAAATCCATATTTTCCACGAGTATACCCAATCTCGCGGACTGTATCTCTTACAATCTTCTGAATATCCACATAAGCATTTGTTGTGATTTCTCCCATGACCATAACAAGACCTGTTGTTGTGCATGTCTCGCAGGCAACACGGCTCATTGGATCCTGCTCCATAAGGGCATCCAGGATTGCATCTGAAATCTGGTCGCACATCTTATCCGGATGTCCTTCAGTTACTGATTCTGATGTAAATAAATGTCTTTCCATTCTTTTCTCCTTTTCATGTTCTTTACTCTTATTCTGAGATTCGCTAAAACCCTGAAAATGCACATAGCATGGCGGATTCATTGCACAAAGAAACAGCCCACACTAAGTGGACTGTTTATATTTCATAAGCCAATCCTCTTATTGTTCGATTACTCGCTCAGGTCGGCACCTTCCCGAACCGGGGGTTGCCGCAGCTTCACAGGTCCTTTGTACCTCCACTGCTCTGAATAAGAGAAAAATATTATTATTATCTTGTAACATATATGACTTTATCGCAATACATAAGAAATGTCAATATACATATCTTACTTTCTGTTGTATTAGCTGACTTTCAGCTTGAACTTCTGAATCTCACGCTCTGTAGACACACGTTCAATGATTCCGCCGATTCCACGGATCTTCTCCTCGAAACGCTCATATCCTCTCTGGATATACACAATGTCGTCAACAATCGTGATTCCGTCAGTTGCAAGACCTGCAATGCAAAGTGCTGCTCCTGCTCTAAGATCCGGTGCGCTTACCCTTGCTCCTGAAAGCTTCTCAACACCTTCAATCGTTGCAGAATTTCCTTCTACTTTGACATTTGCACCCATTCTTGCGAGCTCGTCAAGATATTTAAAACGATTCTCGAAGATACTCTCTGTCACAATACTTGTCCCTTTGCATAAAGCCAGTGTAACGCCCATCTGTGGCTGCATATCTGTCGGGAATCCCGGATATGGTAATGTCTTCACATGTGTGCTTCTTAAGTCCCCCTTTGACACTACACGAACTGCATCGTCAAATTCCTCTACTTCGCAGCCAATTTCAAGAAGCTTTGCAATTGTTGCTTCCAGATGTTTCGGGATTACATTCAGCACTGTCACATCGCCTTTTGTAGCTGCTGCCGCAAACATAAATGTTCCGGCTTCAATCTGATCTGGGATTACAGAATAATCTGTTCCGTGAAGTTTCTGAACACCACGGATCTTGATCACATCTGTTCCGGCACCACGGATATTTGCTCCCATGCTGTTGAGGAAGTTTGCAACATCAACAACGTGAGGTTCTTTTGCAACATTCTCCATAATGGTAAGTCCCTCTGCCATTGTAGCTGCCATCATAACATTAATGGTTGCTCCAACACTGACTACATCAAAGTAAATGTGCTTTCCGACCAGGCGGTCCGCTTCAGCAAGAATCTTACCATATTCAATCTCTACATCTGCTCCAAGTGCACGGAATCCTTTCAGATGCTGATCGATCGGTCTGCTTCCGATATTACATCCTCCAGGCAGTGCAACTTCTGCATGCTTATACTTTCCAAGCATAGCTCCTAACAGATAATAAGATGCACGAATCTTTTTAATATAATCATATTCAATATTGAAATCATGAATTGCTTTCGCATTGATCTTAACAGTGTGGCGGTCTGTACGCTGTACCATTGCTCCAATACCTGCAATCGCATCCAGAAGTACATTAATATCATTAACATCTGGAAGGTTCTCAATACGGACTGTCTCATCTGTCATAATTGCTGCAGCAAGAATCGCAAGTGCCGCATTCTTCGCTCCACCAATCTCCACCTCGCCTACAAGCGGGTGACCTCCCTTAATAATATATTGCTCCATAGATAACACCTCTATATATTCTACCAATATTCTCTAAAATATTATGCATCTTTCCTTCTCTCAAGCTCCTTATCCCTGAGCGAGACAAAAATGCATGGTCGAGGGACAGTATATTATATAAACTCCCCATATGTCAAGTCATATTTTTATGGCATGACAATAACACGCCCTCTTATGGGTACCACAACAGTATAGCACAAAACACTTGCCACGTAAAATATTTTTTACATTTACGTAATGTTTTTGTAACATTTGAACTTCCGTCGCATGGATTAGTTCAGACTCGCCAACACTTTCTCAATCGTTTCTTCCAGTTCCAATCCATCTTCGCACACTGTCACATCTGCATATTTTTCAAACAATTTTACACGTTCTTCGTATAAATCCTTCAATGTCTGTCCGTCACGCAGTACGACTCCACGGCTCTTTGCATTTCTAAGTCTCTTATTTATTGTTTCAAATGATACCTGCAAATATACGACTTTTCCGATTTCTTTGTAATGTTTCATTGCATTTTCACAATATACAACGCTTCCGCCCGGTGCAATCACTGTTTTTTCCGCCTCGATTTCAGCATTGATCCTATCCTCAACTTCCAGGAAACCGTCCGGTCCAACCTCCGCTATGATCTCTCTAAGAAGCTTTCCTTCCTTTTCTTGGATGACCAGATCTGTATCTACAAAATTATAACCCAGGCGCTTTGCAACAATAACACCCACGGTGCTTTTTCCAACTGCTGGCATACCTATTAAAATGATGTTATCCATGATGTTTTTATCCTTCTATTTTTGCTTTTCTTCCTTTTATAATAAATGTGTTTTCATCTTTTCCTTTTATTATATGCAGCCTCTAATGGACAGGTGACTTTTCTACTCGCCAAATACGACCTCTTCCAATATGCGGGCTGCATCTTTCACACAATCCGGACAGGCTTTTGCCGGCGTTCCTGTCTCGACTCCCTTTAATTCCTTACAGATTACGCTGCCGCTCTCCTCTTTGAATCTGCGCACAATTTCTTTGGATATTTTATAAGTTGCCCCTTTACTTCCCGGACCACCCATTTCCACAGTACTATTCCTGGCCCCGGCAATTACACAGGCTGCTGTGACAGCTCCACATGTTCCTTCCATGCCGCCCATTCCAAGGCCAAGCCCTTCTGTCATACGAAACATCGTTTCTTCATCAATTCCAACCAGATCACAATATGCACATGCTACTGCCTGTGCACAGTTGTATCCACTCTTATGTTTCTCTGCAACTTTGTCTACTCTTGTTTCCATTCCTATCTCCTTATCTTTTCCATAATTTATAGTATATCAGCCTATCTCACGACATATGATATGCATGACTTAATTGCATCTATCCGCTTTTCCAACAAGATATGTCACTTATGCATTCCGTGTTCCTTCACTTTTAATTTTCAAGCTATAAAAGATACTGTATATTTTATCACGAATCTTTTCTTTTTCCTATCCCTTATCTTTTTCTTCTTTATTGAGAATTCTAATAATACCCGATTTCAAACAGCTAAATCAATAATATTTCCGTCTCATACTTCTGTTTTCCCGTCTCCTCTGACACAGTTCCTGATAGGTCATGACCTGGATCAGATTCTGCAGCCACTCGCCTGTTTCCTCGCCTTCTTTTGCTTCATCTTTCTTTGTTTCATCTTCTTTCGCGCGATTATAAATTCTTCTGCAAAGCAGCAACAACTGCAGCCGGTCCGGATATTCGTCATACATAACGCTCCCCGTATACTCCAGACGGTCACATTCCTCTTCGATATATGGTATCAGCCGCTTTGCCGTTCCTGGATATACACTCTTCATATATTCATAATCCCTCTGGTTCTGACGCTCATCATCATATAATAGCGGCATTGGATACGCCATATAGTAAGGAAGTTTTTCATCCATGTTCATACACTCCCACAAAATTCATCTGCTTTATCATATGCAGAAAGGAAAAAAGCGGAACAGCAATTGCTGTCCCGCTCAAATTTTTCTGTATTCTGTTTTTAATTAGCCTAAGAGCAGTAAGCCGAATACCAATGTAAAGAGGGCTACTGTCTCTACGATACCTACTACGATGAAGTAGTTAGCTGTACCTTTTCCGGTTGCTCCTAATGCATCAGATGCTCCAGCGGCACATTTACCCTGGAATAATGCTGAAAGTCCGATTGCGAGTCCACAGAAGATACCAACACCAAGTGCCAGTCCTGCGTCTGCTCCGCCTTCTACTGCTGATTTGATAAAGTTCATAAGAAGGAATCCGTAGATTGTCTGTGTAAGAGGTGCTCCAGCGAACGCGATCATGATGAACGGTGCCGGTTTTCCACTTGCATAACACTTTTTCCATGCTCCTACTGCTGCCTGTCCTGCAAATCCTGCACCGAATGCTGATCCTGAAGCAGATAAACCAAGTGCAGCTGCCATTCCAACAAATGCTAAATTCATAATTTTTCTCCTTTAATTAAATACTATTTAATAATTTTATCGTTTACTTTAAATGGTTCGTATGCAATTCCTGTCCACTCCAGTCCTGCCTGTCCTGAGAACTCCAGAACGTTCAGTCTGACACCGTGTACTACGACTGACAGGAAACACATGATAATATTCAGTCCGTGTCCGATAAGTACAACTACAACAGCGAGAATAATAAGCGGTCCGTGGAATCCTGCTGCGATTCCGTTAAAGCTCTGAGAAATGGCAAGTCCTGCCATACCTACTGCGAACAGACGGATATAACTCATTACGTTACCAAAGCAGCTGATCGTATTCAGGAATACGGTAAACGCATCTGCAAGACCAGCTTTCAGTCCCTGTGCAAATGTACGATCCGGTGACATTGCACCAAAGAGAACAACAAGTATAAATGCTACACCAATCATTGCAAATACCGGTGTAATGTTAATGCTCTCTCCGATTACCAGATAAAGCGATAATAAATACATTGCTACAATTGCTACGAGCCAGCCAAGGTCTGCTACCCAGCTCAGGTTCTTCTCAGCAATCTTTTTCTTAATAGAGATCAGACTACCAAGTGCCATCTGGATTGCTCCTACAGAGAATGAGAACTTCATGATCATGTTCTGCTGTGCAAGAGCTGTAACTCCGAAGTAATCCGGATAGTTTGCAAAGCTTGGAATTACCAGTGCTTTCAGGAACGGAACATTCATTGCTGACTCCATTCCGAACCAGGTACCGGTAATTGCTCCCCATATAACGGTTGCAATTGAAAGTACAAATAATAAGTAAACTATGTTGCTATATTTCTTTTCGCCTTTTGTCTTCACTGCAAATACTATTGTTCCGATCAGAATCAGCATACCATATCCGGCATCACCGATGATCATTGCAAAGAACAGTGTGAAGAACAGGAAGAACCAAAGTGAGATATCAGACTCTCTGTATCCCGGAAGGATTCCTAAGATGTCAAATACCGGCTGGATCAGTCCGGAGACTTTTCCGTATTTAACTTTCGTAGGTACCTGATCGTCGTCCTCTGCTACATCTTCCTGCGCCCAAGCCCATTTATTTGCTGAAGCCGCTTCTTTGAATTTTGAAAGGTCTTCCTCTGGAAGATATCCTGAGATCCATACGAAATCCTCATCACTTTCTGCGGTCTCACTTGCGGAAGAATAATTCTCCTCGTTCTGAGCTTTGAGCATCTGAGCCTGAAAACTGGCATCATATACAGCAGCTTTTTTAAGGATTTCATCGCACTCTGCGTTCTGACGCTGGCACTCCTCAATCTCTTTTGTAAGTTCACTGATTCCTTTTTCCGGAATTGCGAACTCTGCTGCCGGAATTGTTGCCGGTAAAGCTCCGATTACAGCAACGGTATCCATCTTATCGATAGTAGCAAGACGGATCATCTTAACTTCCGGATCCTGCTCAGCCATCTCAAATTCATTTTTTGCCAGACGGTAAAAATGAAGATCATACCCTGCTTCTTTTAATTCTTTTAATTCAGCCGGTGCGAAATCGCCCCATGCTTTTACTCGTTCTATCTCTGCACCTGCTGCACTCATTTCCTGGGACAGCGCTGACTTTTTGTCTAGTGCTGCAAGCACGCCCTGATACATCTCTTCAAACTGTTCGTCTGAAAGGATCGGAGCTTCTTCTTTCCCCTTGGATTTTTTATCCGGCGCATAGTCTAATAATACTCCTGCAGTCTTAGAAAGTGTTGTAAATCTTTCTGACGCTGCACGTGCCGGACTTTTCTTCTCTGCCAGATGCAGAAGTCCGAGATCCCGAAGTCCATCGAGCATCTCATCTTTCTTGGAGACGGATGACACGACATAGACCATTTTCATCTTTTCAATCATTTTGCCGCCTCCACAAGTTTTTTCTTTGAAATCTTTCCGCGAACAACTGCCGCTGTCTGCTGATCTCCAAGGAATACACCGATCACACGGATATTCTCCTTTGCCTCCGGAATCTTAACCTTCTCGAACAGATTTACTCTCTGAGATGTAGCACGAAGCTCATTCTCAAGAAGTGTTTCCTGTTTTCGAAGTGTAGATACCAGTGCATCCAGACGAGCAATCTCGCGAAGTTTTACAATTGCAGTATCAACCCACAAAGGATAGTCGTCAACATCGTAAACAATGTCTTTAAATGTCAGCTCCTGAAATGTCGGAACCGTTACACCTGCGATGTTCTCATTCTTACAGATAACTGTCTCTGGCTGTACCAAGTGATCGAGTTTTTTCTCTTCATCGAAGATTTCATTCTCCGCGAAAACTGCAACCCAGTCATCCAAGTCTCCAATCATCTGAGCACGTTCGACTTCCTTCTGCTCCAGTTCAGCTTTCGTCTTCATAATTACCGATTGCAGCTGCTGTTTTTTAAGCTGCAGAGTAGGAAGATAGCGCTGATACTGTTTCAGGTGGTCTTTCTGCACCTTCTGCTCATTTTTTGTAAGTTTGATAGCCATCAACTACTCCTTTTAGTTTAATGCCTCTTTCTTTGGCCATCTTTCTTTCAGAAGACTTGTCTTCAAACCAGTCTCATTTGGCTCGAAGCACTCTGCAAGAATTTCCCAACCAAGATCAAGTGCATTTTCAAGTGGGATATTAACACTAAGGTCCATTAATTTTGTTTCGAACAATTCACCGTATTTCAGGAGTTTCTCGTCCCATTCACTCATAAGGAATCCCATGGATTTCTTCTCAAGAGCTTCCTTGTACTGTGAGTACAGACGAATCATACCATCCATCAGTGCACGGTGGTCATCTCTTGTCTTACCATTTACGTTCTGTTTCAGACGTGAAAGAGAACCGAATGGCTCAATATGTCCATTTTTCAAATAATACTGACCTTCTGTGATATAACCTGTATTATCAGGTACCGGATGAGTTACATCGTCACCTGGCATTGTTGTAACACCAAGGATCGTGATAGAACCTGCACCCTCGATATCAACCGCCTTCTCATAACGAGATGCAAGACAGCTGTAAAGGTCTCCCGGATAACCACGGTTTGATGGTACCTGCTCCATCGTGATAGCCATCTCTTTCTGTGCATCTGCGTAGTTTGTCATGTCAGTAAGAAGTACAAGTACTTTCTTTCCGGCAAGAGCGAACTGCTCTGCAACAGCAAGAGACATATCTGGAACCAGTGTACACTCAACGATCGGGTCAGCTGCTGTATGAATAAACATAACTGTGTGGCTCATTGCTCCACCTTTTTCAAGTGTATCGCGGAATGTAAGGTAATCGTCATATTTCAGACCCATACCGCCAAGTACGATAACATCTACTTCTGCCTGAAGAGCGATACGTGAAAGTAACGCATTGTAAGGCTCACCTGAAATAGAGAAAATCGGGAGTTTCTGGCTCTCTACCAGTGTATTGAACACGTCGATCATCGGAATACCTGTACGGATCATATTCTTAGGAAGAATACGTTTTGCAGGGTTAAATGAAGGTCCACCGATCGGAATCATGTTCTCTGTAAGTGCCGGACCGTGATCTCTTGGAACTCCTGCTCCGTCGAATACACGTCCGAGCAGATGCTCTGAGAAGGAAACCATCATAGGTCTGTCAAGGAAACGAACAGAATCGCTGGTTCCAACACCCTGTGCACCTGCAAATACCTGAAGAGATACAATGTCTCTGTCAAGTTTAATAACTGTCGCGTAACTGTCACCTACTAAAGCAAGGTCGCCAAGACGAACGCCTTCTGCTTTTACAGTAACAACGTTACCGACGATTGATTCAATTTTTGTATATACTTTCTGCACTTTAGAACCTCCTACTCAACTGCTTTTGACTTGTAGAATTCCTCAATCTTCTTCGCCTGCTCATGGTACTCTGGTGTCTCAAAGACAGTACCATGCCAGTCAAGGAATTCCTGTCTCAACTGGTTGAAGAAGCTTCGAATTTCATTCTTGTCTTCCAAATCATAGGACGCCATTAATGCTTCATAAAGTTTATCGAATTCCTGTCTCTGTCTCTCCGGTGGGCATGCTGCGTCAATCGGATCGAATGAGTTCTGCTGAAGATATACAGCATCAAGAAGTTCGCCTTTCTGATAAATAATGTAGTCTTCTGCGGATGTTCCTTCCTCACCAACTACCTTCATCATCTGATTGATCTCGTTTCCTCTTGTAAGGATTGCACGAGCCTCTTCGATACGTCCCATATCTACAACACCGGTATATTTAGACCATGAATCCATCGGATGGATCGCAGGGTATTTACGAGCATCTGAACGCTCTCTTGAAAGTCCGTGGAATGCTCCAACTACCTTCAGTGTTGCCTGTGTTACAGGTTCCTCAAAGTTACCACCGGCTGGTGATACTGTACCACCGATTGTAACAGATCCGACTTTACCATTCTTAAGTCTTACTTTACCAGCTCTCTCATAGAAAGAAGCGATTGTAGACTCAAGGTAAGCCGGGAATGCCTCTTCACCCGGAATCTCTTCCAGACGTCCTGACATCTCACGCATCGCCTGTGCCCAACGGCTTGTAGAATCTGCAAGAAGAAGAACGTCAAGTCCCATCTGTCTGTAGTACTCTGCAAGTGTTACGGCTGTGTAGCAGGAAGCCTCTCTGGCCGCTACCGGCATGGAAGATGTATTACAGATGATGATTGTTCTTTCCATAAGAGATCTTCCTGTCTTAGGATCTTCCAGTTCAGGGAACTCTTTCAGAATCTCTACAACCTCACCGGCACGCTCTCCACAAGCTGCCACGATAACGATATCTGCCTCACCATTCTTTGCTTCCATATGCTGAAGAACTGTCTTACCAGCTCCGAAAGGTCCAGGAACGCAGAATGTTCCACCTTTTGCTACCGGGAGGAATGCGTCTACACAACGAAGCTGTGTTACCAGCGGCTCGTCCGGACGAAGTCTCTCATCATAGCATTTTACAGCCTGTTTGATCGGCTGTGAGATTACCATGCTGAGTTCTTTCTCCTCACCTTTGCTGTTTGCGATCACGCAAATTGTTGCTCTTACATTATAAGAGCCTTTTTCTTTAATAGATTTAACTGTCCAGTCACTACCTTTCAGTGTGAACGGAACCATAATTTCATGTTTAAATAATCCTTCAGGAACACTACCGATTGAATCTCCTGCTTCTACGGAATCTCCAACTGCTACAGATGGTGTGAACTCCCACTCTCTATCTGGAATAGGATCAAGATACACACCTCTCTCAAGGAAGAATCCACACTGCTCTGCAAGATCCGGCAACGGGTTCTGAAGTCCATCAAATACCTGGGTTAACAGACCTGGTCCAAGTTCTACGCTCATCAGCTCACCAGTAAACTCTACCTGATCTCCGACTTTGATACCATTTGACATCTCGTAGATCTGCATGCTGGCAACACCATTGTTGATTCGGATAACCTCTCCTTTAAGACGTTTTCCATCAACAAGAATATAAGCAACTTCGTTCTTATGAACTGCACCATCAAAGCTGACGTTTGCCAGGTTTCCGTTAATACCAGTTACATATCCTGTTACTGTTTCCATCAATTCTCTCCTGTTATAAGCTATATACGCGTTGCTGCACCTGATCAAAAAGACGTTTGAATTCCTTCTGTCCTTTTGACTGAACAAAACAGCTCTGGCGTTCAAGCAATTTTAATTTAATCGCATACCCGAATAAATATACGTCATCGAAAGTATGCAAGCCTACCAATGAATCAAGATTATCAAATTCATAATCCAACAAGATCTTCTCTGCTTCCAGCGGATTCTTTGCAGCCAGCGCTGCTCCTGCTACCTGTGCAGTCACAGAATCCTTATCATAGGATGCCAGATATGGTCTTCCCAGATTTACACTTCTCTGATAGTTGAGTTCGCTCATAAGATTCTTATAAGAGGCAGCCCACTCTTTCATGATTGGTCCCTCTTCTGACGAAAGTGTCAGGTTCTTTAAGCACTCATACTTTGATTCACTTACATTTGACTGGCACATGCCAAGAAATTCCTCATAGGAAAATGGCATCTCCCCGTCTGTTCTCAGGTCCGGCAGGCTTGATATCAAGTAATAATATGAAGCCATAGGCACCTCCTGTTAGAAATCGAGATCTCTGAAGTATGGCATCAGCATCTGCATGATCTCATCATCAGAACAGTCGAAATAGCCTGAACCGTCTTTTGCAGCCAAACGGAATCCTGCTCGAACACCCTTTGTAGGTCTGATCTCAAGTCCATTCTTGATCTCTTCTGCAAGTTCTGCTTTGAGTGAATCGTTCACTTCTGAAACTTCAACTGCATAATTCTTCACATCTTCATCTGATACTACAGCGTGGATCAGCTTTCCAAGAGCTGCGTCTGAGAGATTGTTCTCAATCTTTGCTGAAAGAATCTTTTCAAATTCAGCCTGTACCTCAGTTTTGAATGCAAGCATAGCATCTCTTTTTGCCTGCTCTGCACTGATTGCAGCGCTTTCTTTAAGAATACCGATCTCTTTTTCTGAAGCTTCCTGAATACTCTTAGCCTCAGCCTTCGCATCTGCTACAATTGTTTCTGCTTTTTTCTTAGCTTCTGAAATAATTGCTTCTGCTTCTGCATTAGCCGCCTCAATTCCGTCTTTGCGGATTGACGAAACTAAGTCTTGAATCTGTAATTCCATAAGTTCACTTCCTTTTCTTTATTTTCTTGGTTCTGTTATGCCACAGCATCTGCTGTTATGGCATTTTTCGGACTTTTAATTCTTCTTTCAGGCTTTCATCCCATTGTCCGTGTCTGGGACTCAGCAGTATAAAGCTTCCCCAAGCTTCACATTAAGAACTCCAGAGGTTTTCCGTTCCCCCTTCTTCTCAATGGCTGCTTCTGCCGTTTGCTCACCACCTCTCCCTTTAGATAGAATAAACCTTCTAATTGAAATTATAATATACCAAACCTGAAAAATCTATAAATTTATCATTTTTTCATATATTTACAGAGTGTTTTGATATTTTCATGAAGGCTATTATAATAGTTTCCCTGAGTCTCCCCAGTGTAATCTGTGCAGATGTCCTTCCAGATTCATCCCTGCAAAGCCATTTTGCCGCAGAGCTTCATAAAGAACAATCGACACGGAATTGCTTAAGTTTAAAGATCTGATATCACCCACCATCGGAATTCTTACACAGTCTTCCTGATGTTGTACCAAAATCTCCTCCGGTATCCCCGCACTCTCTTTTCCGAACATAATATAGCAATCCGGTTCATAACTCACTTCCGTGTACACCTTCGGTGCCTTGGTCGTCGCCATGTAGATCTTTGCTCCTGGATTGCGTTCCAGAAAATCCGCATAATCAATGTATGTAGTCACATCCAGACTTCCCCAGTAATCCATACCGGCCCGTTTCAGGCTTTTCTCATCCAGACGAAATCCTAATGGTTCGATCAGATGTAATCTGGTATTAGTTGCCACACATGTGCGTCCGATATTCCCAGTATTCGCTGGTATCTCCGGTTCGTGCAGTACGATATTTAGCATTTATCTATCACCTTTCTGCATTTATTCAAAAAAACTATTTGTACAAAATTGTACTTAATTTTGTACAATAAGTCAATGGTTTTTCTAGTAAAAATGTGTTTTTCTTTCTATCCTAATTGTTATTTTTTGCCTATTATGAACAAACAATTTGCAAAAAGAGACATATTTGCTCTCTTCACAAATACATCTCTTTTCTTTCATTTTTCCTTTATTTCCAGGCTTTATTAGCATTTTTTAACAATACCAAAGCCTCTATTTTTTTCTCAGCCTTTCAATAAAATGATTTACCCGTCCGAGCGCTTCTTTCAAATCGTCCAGTGAATATGCGTAGGAAATTCGGATATATCCTTCTCCACTTGCACCAAATGCACTTCCCGGAACAACTGCGACCTTCTCCTCACGGAGCAGTTCCGTCGCAAATTCTTCAGACGTCATCCTAAACTCCTGAATGTTCGGGAACACATAAAATGCTCCAAATGGCTCAAAGCAGCGAAGCCCCATTTCTTTAAACGCATGCATAAGATAACGTCTTCTCTCATTATATGCCGTGCGCATCTTCTGGATCTCATCGTCACAGTTCTTCAATCCCTCGATTGCTGCATACTGACTGTTTGTCGGTGCACACAGGATTGCGTACTGATGGATCTTCACCATCTGCTCCATGATGATCTGCGGTCCGCATATGTACCCCAGTCTCCATCCCGTCATGGCAAGACCTTTTGAGAATCCATTTACGACCAGCGTCCTCTCCCGCATACCAGGAAGGGATGCAATGGAAACATGTTCTGTCTTATAAGTCAGTTCTGAATAAATCTCATCAGACAATACATAGAGATCATATTTCTCTACAAGTTTGGCAATCGGTTCCAGGTCTTCTTTTGTCATGATCGCACCGGTCGGGTTATTCGGGAACGGAAGCACCAGAATTTTTGTCTTCGGTGTGATTGCAGCTTCCAGTTCTTCTGCCGTTAGTTTGAATTCATTCTCCTCTTTCATCGGAATCGGCACCGGCACACCATCTGCCAGTGTGACACACGGTGCGTAGGATACATAAGACGGCTCAGGCACAAGCACTTCATCTCCCGGATTTAGCATAGCACGCATGGTAAGGTCAATTCCCTCACTTCCGCCAACCGTTACCACAACCTCATGCACATAGTCATAACGCACATGGATCTTTCTGTCCAGGTAATTGCTGATTTCCTGACGCAGTTCCTTAAGTCCTGCATTTGACGTATAAAATGTACGTCCTTTTTCCAGAGTATAGATTCCTTCCTCCCGTACTCTCCAAGGAGTGTCAAAATCCGGCTCCCCCACTCCAAGGGAAATTGCATCTGGCATCTCGCTTACAATATCAAAAAATTTACGGATACCTGACGGTGCAATGCCGGTTATTTTCTTAGATAATGGATCTCTCATTATGGCATCACCGGTATCCTTTCTTCTTTTTTCTCATGTTTCAGGATCGTTCCATGATCCTTATATTTCTTTAAGATGAAATGTGTCGTTGTTCCTACTACACCTTCCAGAGTCGATAACTTCTCTGATACGAATCTTGATACTTCCATCAGTGTCTTTCCGTCAATGCTGACAAGGTAATCATAAGATCCGGAAATCAGGTAAACTGCAGTTACTTCCGGATAGTTCACAATACGGTCAGCCATATGGTCAAATCCACGCTCTCTCTGCGGGGTCACGCGAACTTCGATCAATGCATTCACAAAACCTCTTCCGGCTTTGTCCCAGTCGATCAGTGTATGGTAACCACAGATAATCCCTTCTTTCTCCATGTCTGCGATTTCATTTGCAACAGAAATTTCGTCTGTCCCAAGTAAAATTGCAAGTTCCCCAAGATCAGCTTTGCTGTTCTTTTCCAGATGTTTTAATATCTCACTACGAATTTCGTTCATCTTAAACCTCCACTTTGGAGGATTCTGCTATATCTTCATCAATTCGTCCGGAGCAGGACGGTCGATATAGCGGATGTCCTCCCCATTCTGTATTATTTTGTCATTATTATCCGTAAGGCGTCCGATCACAGCCGCCTCTGTCTCCTCTTTTCGAAGCGCATCTGCCAGTGCTTCCCCGTCATCACATATCATTAATATGTTTCCCGTGGAAGCAAGCTGATACGGATTGAGCTTGTAATATTCACAAATCTCGATTGTTTCCTGTCTCACAGGCATTGCCCTGAGATCCACTACAAGTCCGGTATCAGCTTCCTTAGCCAGTCTGTAAAGTGAGGCAAAGATACCGCCTTCTCCAACCTGGCGCATGACAGATACGCCTCCGGCTTTTGCAACCCTGATTTCACGTTCTGCGAAGATGGTCTCTCGGAATTCCTCTACCTGATGCAAAAAAGTTCCGGAAAAACGCTTTCCAAGTTCTCTTCTTTTTTCATCCAGGATACGAAGAGTTCCCTCCAGGCCAATCCATTTTGTAAGGACAATGTCCTGACCGGCTCGCATCGTCTCCTTGTTCCACGCCTGCTGCTTTACATCAGCCGCCAAAGCGTTCACCTGTACAAATGTACCTGCTGCCCAGGCTGCGCGGATAATCTCCGGCTCCCAAAACGTCTGACCGTGTTCTCTTGCACAGCGCGCGGCTTCAGCTTTCACATCATAAAGATGCGTTTTCTTTTCTTCCAGCGGTGCACAGACTCTGATTTCCATCTGATCCACCCGTTCCGCCCGCGTCAGCACTTCATTCATTGCCGCCGCAATTGCATATCTTCCTATCTGTTTTGAATTTCCGTAAGCTGTTGCCATCTCACTGACCACACAGCCATGTTCTGTCTCAAACTTCATATCTTGTCCGTTCACCTCCTGTCTTTTATTTCATTTATTTTCTCATTGGTTTCCTGATTTTCAAAAAACAAATCTGTTCTTTTTACCCGGCAGAAAATTCCTCCCGGCATTCTTACTGCTCAGACGAAGATTCCATAGAGCTCGCCTCGCTAATCGCCGCCTGTATCTTTGCTTTATCCTGTGTTGAGACTGCTTCTTTCACAACCGCTGCCGCACTGCTGTTCTTTGTCTTGATTCCTACAGAAATGGTTTTGTCCGCTTTGCTGTAAGTACTTTCGTTAATGACATCTTTGCTCACCTGCTTACCATTCTCATAGACAATCTTCCAAAGTTTTACTTCTTTCCCCGTATGTGCACTTCCGGTCACTTCCATCTCTCCAAGCGCCAGTTCAGCATCTGCTTTATACTTGACTCCAGGCTCTTCTGTCGATACCTCTTCCGACTCAAATTCAATCTTTCTTGTCTTATCTCTTGTCTCTTTTCCGTAAATTGCAAAACAAAGCTGATTATCGTCATCAATCTCTCCGAAAATGTAAATCGGAGTATCATAGTTATTTTCAAACACAAAATCTTTCGTGTCACCGGCAATTGCCGCATCTCTTGACGGCGGTACATAGGACACCAGCATCGAATGTGGATACCGTTTTACGACTTTCAATTCAGAGAATAGCACTGCATTGTAGAGTGTCGTGGAAACCTGACAGATGCCACCGCCATATGTATCTACGACCTGACCATTCTCATAAGAACCTGCCTGCACATATCCATGTTCTTCATCATATGGTGCTGTTACATCGTGAACCGAAATCTGTTCTCCCGGCATCACGACTGTACCATTCAGTTTCTCCACACCATTTTTCAGATTCTTCCAGCGTTCTCCGCCTCCGGCATCTGTAGAAAATGAGCCAAGTTCATCCTGTATCGTGGACAGATCCGCCTCTGTCACACTTGGCTGTTCTTCTTTTACCTTTGCCTCCATGGCGAATGATCCATGATCCCAGGAGTCATTTAAATGCTTCTTAATTGCTTTTATAGTTCCACTCTTATCTACGGTCTCGCCAATTTCCTCTTTGTTAATCTGAAGTCCGCTTCCACTTTTCGTAATGGTCGCATTCTGTGCGTGCTTTGCAAATGGAACTGCACGTTCTTCCAGAATATTCTCCATCGCTTTCTGATCCAATGTATATTCCGGGCTCAGGACAACTTTTTCTTTAGATAGTTTACGAAGACTCTTATATCGTCCAAAAAGTCCGCCGCTTTTTCCATAGTCCATGGCAGCCTTCACATTCGCCTTCACGTCTGCGTAATCAAATCCACATTCCTCAAGTGTCGCTTCTGCCTTCTGACCTTCCACAGTCAACGATACCGTCTGCTTCTGATCTGCTTTCTTCTGACCGGTCAGTTTCTCTAGTGCCTCTTTTTTTGAAAGCCCGGACAGATCTACGGTTCCGACATAGATATTCTCTGCAATCTTATCCTCCGGAAACTGTGATACATAGTGATGAAACGCGCCACAGACAATTCCAAATATCAGAATACAGCCTGCAAGACAAAATCCTGCAATCCTGATTCTGCGTCTTCTCATTCTCGCCTGTTTCCTGGTCATTCTCCTGCGTCTTCTTCGCGCCATCTTATTTTCTGCATCCTTTCCGGTTTATTCTAGGCCATCATATAAGGGATAATCATCGTTGCCACCATCGCGACAATCACAACAAGTACTACGATTGAAATGATTCTCCTTGTCTTTTTATCATTGAAATTCATTCTCTATCCTCTTCTTTCCAACGAATCTTTCTTTATCATACACGTTCTCGCTTCCTGATTCAATGGATTTCGAAACTTGTAATCAAAAAGTAACATTTTCCCCATATGCGGGAAATATTCCAGGTGCGTCATCTTGCGCATCTGATTTCTATCAAACTGTTCATATCCCGGCAAATGCTTTCGTTCTTTTTCCTCTTCTTCATAAAATGCTCTGACAAACCGCTTGTCTGTTGCATCTTCGCCTGCAAATTCCGGACGGCTCTTCGCATTTTCCCTGAGATAATAATCATAAGTCAGAAGTTCCCGCATTACGTCTGCCTGCTCTGGATATTTTTCTTTCACAAAATCCAGCACGATCTCATACCGGGCGCTTCTTCGGTGCTGAATCCCCATGTAATCATGCTCTTCATAATACTGCCACAAATCTTGGTACATCTGATATGCAGATGCATAATTTTTCACCAACGCTTCCACTACATGGGTGAATTGTCCACTATTATAGTAGATTTCCACCATTTCTTCAATCCCTTTCAGCTCAATTACATCTGAATATGGAAGCCATTTTGTAGAAAGTACTTCATACGGCGGCTCATCTTTATATCGCAGCTCATATTCCTGCTGCATCTCCTGCATATACGAACCTTTTAACACTTTCAGAAAACCAAGCTGTAACTGGTCCGGGCGCATGCTGTAGACATCATCAAATGACTTTCGAAAGCTTTTTATGTCTTCATACGGAAGTCCTGCGATCAGATCCAGATGTTGATGGATATTTCCCTTTTCTTTTATCCTTGCCACATGCTCACGGACTTCCTCAAGCCTCATTGTTCTTCGAATCTCCCGAATCGTATCCGTATTCGTAGACTGCACCCCGATTTCCAGCTGGATCAGTCCCGGACGCATCTGCCGGATCAGTCTGATTTCCTCATCATTCAGCAGATCCGCCGCAACTTCAAAGTGAAAATTCGTGATTCCATTGTCATGCTCTTGAATATATTCCCAGATTGCCATAGCATGGTCATGTTTACAGTTAAATGTACGATCTACGAACTTCACCTGCGGAACCTTATGATCCAGGAAAAACTGCAGTTCATTAAACACCAGATCCAGGCTCCGGAATCGAAGCCGCTTATCAATCGAAGACAAACAATAGCTGCATGAAAATGGACACCCCCGGCTCGTCTCATAATAAATAATCTTGTTCTCGAACTTTTTCATATCGTGATAGACAAATGGAACCTCACTCAGATCCATTGGCACACGCCACGGCCGCTCACAGATTGTCCCATCCGGACATCGGAATGTAATCCCGTCTATTTGCTCCAGCGATAATTCTGATGTTTCGGAACGCTTCCCATACACTTTACATAATTTTGCAAACGTCTTCTCTCCTTCCCCTTTCATCACACCAGTCAGTTCCGGCAGCCTCCCCAAAGTCTCCCGGGAGTCATAGGACACCTCCGGTCCCCCTGCCCAGATGATTACATCTTTCATAACTTTTTTCACGTCCCGAATCATCGACTCCACATAATCCAGATTCCAGATATAACATGAAAAACAGATCATCTCTGCCTGTCTCCTATAAATATCTTTTAAAACCTCATCTCTATTCTGATTAATCGTATATTCCGCCAGTTCTATCTGAACATTCACATCCTGCGGCATATTCTTTTCGGCATATGCCCTCAGACAATACACGGCAAGGTTCGAATGTATATATTTCGCATTGATCGCAACAAGTAAAATCTTCATAAATATATGCTCCTTTTCGAACGATTATACCACCTGAAATCAAAAAGGGACAGGTTAAAGTTCAATTGGGGACGGGGTTTTTTTGAAAAAGAACCGGGGTAAAACTGAAAAAACCCCGTCCCCAATTGACTTTTCCACCATCTTCCGTTATAATATGGACTTGTGCAGCCGGGGTGGTAGCGGTACCTTGAACCTGCAATCCGCTATAGCAGGGGTGATGTTGTGCCGAGGGCATTGGTCTGGTGAAGCCGCCCCTGGTATGTGGCGTTGATATCTGGGTCTTACGCGACGAAAATCCATGAACCGTGTCAGGTCGGGAACGAAGCAGCACTAAGTGGAATCTTTCGGGTGCCGTAAGGGTGCCTGGGTTGAGTTTACTGCCAGGGTAACGTTCGTTGGATCATGTTCGACGCACAACGCACGAAAAAAATATTATTCGTGCACAAATAAAAGCAATAATCCGTAACTTTGGATTATTGCTTATTTTTTTTACGTTTTTCCCTCAGTTCTTTAAAAAATGTTTTCATCATCTGACTGCATTCTTCTTCCAGAACCCCTGTTGTAAGCTCTACCTGATGATTGAACTGCGGCATCTGCAACAGATTTAATATAGATCCTGCGCATCCTGCCTTTGGGTTCATGCAGCCAACTACAACTCTTGTCATTCGAGATTGAACAATTGCGCCGGAGCACATCTGGCACGGCTCCAGAGTCACATACATCGTACATTCTTCCAGCCGCCAGTCTTCCATTTTCTTACTTGCTTTACGAATTGCCTGAAGCTCCGCATGAGCCAGTGTATTTTTATCGATTGTTCTTCGATTATATCCGCGAGCAATAATTTTGTCCTGATACACGATTACACAACCAATCGGAACTTCTCCGATAGCATATGCCTTTTTCGCCTGTTTGATTGCCTCCCGCATATATTTTTCATCTGCAGTCATTTTTACTCCTTACTATCTCGGCGGTCTTCGCACCTGCCGGCACCAGTAGCCGAATTGCTGATTTTCATTTCTTTCCTGTGGTTCAAGCGTCACATTCACATCTGCTTCTGCAATAAATTCCGGAAATCCAAATGTTGCCGCCGCTCTTGCTTCCCGTTCATGATAAATGCCAGGAACTCCCAGCTTTAATTGATTACCTTCGTCGATCAGAACAAGATGCCGGTAATTATAATATCCATGAAGCAGAAAATTATTATTGGCAAGTTTCCACTCGCATCGTGGCAGGATACTGATTTCTCCACGCTGGATTTTCATGATCTGCCGCCGGAAATTTTGCAAATCTATGTCTCTATCGTCTTTTTTCAGATCTTTTTTCTCCGAGGATTCTTCTACTGTTTCCTGTTCTTTTTTCTCCGGGAGCTCTTCTACTGTTTCCTGTTCCTTTTTCTCCGAGGATTCTTCTACTGTTTCCTGATCTTTTTTCTCTGGCTGTTCTTCTTCCAGATTTTCTGTCTCTTCATCGTCCCCGAACCGCGTTTCTACCTCTGCCTCTTTTTCGTCTATACTCTTAGTACTCTTAGATTCCCCGGCGGTTTTATCACTATCGAATTCTTGAAAGACCTTCGCCTTCGCAATATCAAGGTCTCCATACATTTCCTCATTCCAAAGCGCTACATAAAATGCTTCCTTAGGATCACCAAGACCAAGCCCACAAATGTCGTCTTTTTTCTCACACGTCTGACCGGCACTCTGCTCTGTCTTTCCATAGCCAGCTCTTATCAGTTCTTCTGTATAGCAAAAACATCCCCCGCAGGAAATCATTCCAATCTGTATCTCTCCTGCCGGAACGAAAAGTATATTTCCCATCTCAGAATCCAATTTTATAAGATAACAGGAAATGTTTTCATTGCTTTTTCCACACAGCCCTTTCCCATGTACAGAAATCATTGTTTCTTTCCCATCTTGTTCGACTTTTACAAACCCGACATTTCTTTTTTTCTGATTCCCTTCATATTCATACAGATATCGAATAAACCTCTTCAATCCTATCCGTCCTGACTTGTATCATTTACCACAGTCTATTCTGTTCCACTCAAAAACATTCCTCGCATTTCCTGATAAAGACGCATTGCATAGCTGTCCGTCATTCCACATATATAATCTGTCACAAGCAGAATCCTCAAATACAGTTTTTCCGCCTCCGTCTTGCCCTCTGCCTGACAATGATATGCCCGCTTATAGTTATCAGAAATAAATGACACAATCCTAAGATCCATGGAATTTAATTTCTGCGACGGGTCATCATATTTGATGATTGCTGTCATAAACTTATCCAAAAGGTCACTCAGCATGACAGATTCTGTCACTTCCATTCGATAAATAGGTTCCGATGTAAAGACTTCTCTGTATGCCAGGTCACCAAGAAGCTGCATCAGCCTCTCACAGTAAGTACCGTAAAACAGATCATACTTATATTCACCCTTCATAATTGCATCATAATTCGATGTAAACCCATAAGTTGCGCAGTTGATCACAAATCCCTGCACACGGATGATCCAGTTCTTTACTGCATAATCCTCTGGATTTGCCACATGCATCTCTTTCCCCCGAAAATATAACTCTTCCAGCTTATCCGCCGGGCGAAATATATTCGTTTCCTGATGATACATCCTTTGCAGTTCCTTAAGTTCCTCCAACAATGTATGATAACTTAAGTACCCTTTTACAAATGCATCCTCGATATCCGCAGTCTTATATGCAATGTCATCTGCCGCCTCTAATATAAACGTCAACGGATGCCGACAGCCATTCGTTCCAGTCTCCCTCTCGATCTCACGGAACATTTTCTCATCTGCCAGATAATATCCCATCTTGCGTGTCTTAATATCCCCGGAATCCAAGTCGATTCCTGTGGACGGCACCGGATATTTTACAATGGTGCTCAGAAGCGCATACGTCAGGTTCATACCTCGCTCATCCACCAGAAAATGCAGTTTCGTCACAAGCCGGAACGCCTGTGCATTTCCTTCAAAATGATACAGATCCTCTACCATCTGCCGGCTCATCACTTGTTCCATCGGCTTTCCATGATATGTCATAAGTGGCAGCTTCCGTTCGAACCACTCCCGGATCACATCTTCTCCAAAATGCCCAAAGGGCGGATTCCCGATATCGTGAATCAGCCCTGCGCATTGCAAAATATTACATATATCTTCTTTCATCTGTGGTGTAAACTCAGAATCTTTTTTGTAAACTAAAATGTTTTCTCCGATGTTCTGTCCAAGAGATTTTGCAAAAGAAGAAACCTCCAGAGAATGAGTTAGTCTTGTCCGGATAAAATCACTTTTATCCAGTGGAAATACCTGTGTCTTATCTTGAAGTCTTCGAAATGAAGCACTGCCAATAATTCGATGGTAATCTTTTTCAAATTCACTCCGCAAGTCTGAACTTTTAGCATTTCTCCCTCTCGTCTGTCCACCACGACATCTCTTTGCCGACAGAAGTTCTTCCCATCTCATCTTCTTATTTCTCCTCACAAATGATCTACTATTACTTAATCCAGATAAATCGGAGGCTCGTAATCCTTGCCGAGAAGCGCTTTCTTGCGCTCCTGATATCCAAGGAATGCCCACTCTGTCATGTCGGTCCACTGATGATCACTTCTGTCATAGACCTGGACATAACCGATTCTCTTTGGATGCATTCTCACACTGTTGGATTCATATTCCATGCCCGTATATGGGTTGATATCACCCACATTTTCTTCTTCCGGAGCTTCCCAATCCTGTGCGGTATCAGCAAACTCTTCTTCCATATCCTGTTGATTTTCCTCAACATATTCTTCGTATGCCTGCTCCTCTTCCTGATACGGTTCTGACTCCTGATACTCTTCAGCTTCCTGATATTCTTCCAGCTCCTGATGCTCTTCAGCTTCTTGATATTCTTTCGGCTCCTGATATTCTTCTGACTCCTGATACGGTTCTTCTGATACAGCCTCTTCTGTCTTGTCTTCCGGCTGCGCCTGATTCATCGCAGATTCTGTCTCCAACTGTTCTGTGGCAGCTTCCTGCTTGTCCTCATGAACCGCCTCTGCTTGCTTTTTCTTACGGCGCGGGAAATAAGCCCTCCAGCCACGTGGCTTCTCCTGCTCTTTTTCCTGTTCCTTTTCTCGCTCTCTTTCTCTTTCTTCTCTGTCTTCTCTTGCCTTCTTCTCTTCAGCCTCTATCGCAGCCATTTCTTCCAGAATATCCTTCACATCCTCCTGCTTGTTGTACTCAGGAACTTCCGAAGACTGCGGCTCTTCTTCATATTCTGCCGGTTCTTCATATTCTGCCGGTTCTTCATATTCTGTCTGGTCTGCATATTCTGATGTTTCTTCCATCTGATCTAAATCTTTATGGATATCTACCAGTTCTCCAATTGTAATATCACGTTCTGCTCCAGATATGCCAAATTCCCTTGCTTTTACCGGCTGTTCTTCCTGTACCTGCTCTGGTTCATCATACTCCAGATTCAGTGTCAGCTGTTGTGGTTCTTCATCTATAATAATATTATTTTCAGATCGCTTATCGATTTTGATATTTTCACGGGTTGTATATTCACTATCCGCATTCTCTTCCAGTATACTCAGATGAAATGGGCACTCTAATATAGATGCAATTAAACGCATGTCCTGTTCCTGAAAATTATCTCTGGCCAGTCTCTGCGTCAGATTCTGTCTGGACATTTTCTTTCCTGTTCGTTCTTCAATCATCTCCGCTAGCTGCTTGATCGTCATATCTTTACGGTTCAGAACGATTTTGACCTGTTCCCCAAATGTTAACTCTAACATCGCATTTCCTCCTTATTAAATTTCCCTTACTCTCCCTTGAGAATTTTCTGTCTTTGTAAACTTTTTTGTTGCTAGATAAACCCTTATTTTTCCTCTTTCATTTTAGCAAATGCCCTGTATCAAGTCAACTTAATTAAACTGGAACATAATGAGAGATATTTTCATAAAACCCATTGACAAATGCTATTCTAACGGGGTACTATATGTATTAGTTTCACACTTTAAACAACTAAAATTTTACAGTGCGAATATTATAGAAGTTACATATATAAAGGTATAGAAGGAGTTACTATTATGATTATTGTATTAAAACCACTTTCCCCAAAGGAAGATATTGAACGTGTTGAAAATATGGTCAAAGCAAGAGGTCTGGACACTCACGTAATTGAAGGAGCAGAGATGACGATCATCGGCTGTATCGGTGACACATCACGTATCGACCCAAAACTCTTCGAAGTTGATCCTGCTGTCACAAAGGTTATGCATGTGCAGGAGCCTTACAAATTAGCAAGCCGCGCTTTCCACCCGGACAACTCCATCATCGATGTGTCCGGAGTCAAGATTGGAGGAGATAATCTGGCGCTGATCGCCGGACCTTGTTCTGTAGAGTCTGTAGACCAGGTTCTTGAGATTGCAAAAGCTGCGAAAGCTTCCGGAGCCAACATGCTCCGCGGTGGTGCTTTCAAACCTCGTACAAGTCCATATTCATTCCAGGGACTCGGTCTTGAAGGTCTGGATATCCTCTGTGAAGCAAAAGCTGCAACAGGACTGCCAATCGTTACAGAATTGATGTCCGCCGAATATCTGGATGTATTCAACGAAAAAGTTGACCTGATACAGATTGGTGCAAGAAATATGCAGAACTTCGATCTGTTGAAACAGTTAGGACAGGTAGACCGCCCGATTCTTCTGAAACGTGGTCTGAACGCTACCTACGAAGAGTGGCTGATGTCTGCAGAATACATTATGGCATCCGGTAATGAAAATGTCATTTTATGTGAGCGCGGTGTCCGTACATTTGAATCCTATACAAGAAATACACTGGATCTCCAGAGTATCCCGGTTATCCAGAAGCTTTCACATCTTCCGATCATCATTGATCCAAGCCATGCCGGCGGAAAATGGTGGCTGGTTGAACCAATGGCTAAGGCTGCTGTTGCTGCAGGAGCAAACGGTCTGATGATCGAGGTTCATAACAATCCTGAGATGGCACTGTGCGACGGTTCCCAGTCTCTGAAACCTGCGAAATATGATGCACTGCTGAAACAGGTTGCTGAGATCGCAAAAGTAGTCGGAAAAACATTTTAACTATTCAAGATCCGTTCGCGGGTCTTGACGTTTTCACAGGTGTAAAAGAAAGAAGAGGATTATCAGCATGGAATTATATGTAGACCTCGGAGCACACAGCTACTCCATTTATATTGAAAATAATATTTTGAAAGATACCGGAAGCTATATCGAAAAAGTTTACTCCGGGAAAAAAATCATGATCATCTCAGACGACAACGTATTTCCTCTGTACGGAGATACTATTGTAAAAACACTGGAAGATAAATATGAGGTTCATTCTCTTATTCTCCCACACGGTGAGCCAACCAAGAGTTTTCAAAGTCTTCCGAAAATCTATTCCGCACTTTTGGAAGCCCGTTTTTCACGAAGTGATCTGATCATTGCCCTCGGAGGCGGTGTCATCGGAGATCTGGCAGGATTTGCAGCCGCAAGCTTCCTTCGCGGGATCAAGTTTATCCAGATTCCGACCTCACTTCTGGCACAAGTCGATTCTTCCGTCGGTGGAAAAGTCGCCGTAGATCTGCCGGAAGGCAAGAACCTGGTCGGTGCTTTTTATCAGCCGGCTCTTGTGCTCATCGACCCACTTGTGTTAAATACACTGCCAGAGCGTTACATCAACGACGGTATGGGCGAGGTCATCAAATACGGCTGCATCTGGGATGCTGATTTATTCAAAAATCTGGAGGCACACATCTCATTTGAAGATTTGAAGAAAGATCTGACCGAAGTTATCTATCGCTGTGTAGATATCAAGCGAATCGTTGTTGAGCACGATCAGTTCGACACCGGCGAGCGCATGCTCCTGAACTTTGGTCACACTCTGGCACACACAATCGAACAGCATTACCACTACACACGTGAAAGCCACGGTGAGGCAGTTGCCATCGGAATGTATCAGATTACAAAGATTGCAGAGGAAATGGGACTGACGAAATCCGGCGAGGCGGAACATATACGCAAAGTCCTGGATATCTATGGACTTCCACACAAGTGTGACCTTATGCTCCACGACCTGATCGGAGCCATTGCCCTAGACAAGAAAAACCTGGGTGGAAAATTAAATGTCGTGCTGCTCAAGGAAATTGGTAAGAGTTATACCTACCCGACTACAACGGAATTTTTCACAGAGCATGATAGAATGGTGTAATATGTAAAATTTCTTAATATGTAAATAAAAGCCCAACCGGGCATCTTGAAGTCTACCCGGTTGGGCTTTTATATCATGAAATTAATTTCAAACAATAAAATAGGACTGCATGTTTGGGAGGTTGCAGCCCTGAGGAAAAAGTTATGAAAAAGAAAATTGTTTTGTTCTTTCGAACAATTAATAGTATAGACACAAAGTGTGATGAAACTATGTTTAAAATGAAAACTAATTGTGAACAAAATATGACTGAAACCATTCATATAATTCTTCCATAGTCCCTTTGTACTCTGTCTCAGCTTCTTCTAATGGAATGTTCTTTTTATTTTCCAGTGTATCTGTTAATAAATATGTCTTTACGCCAAGGGAGCGGATCGTCAGGTCTTCCTGCACATCATTTCCTACCATGAGGCATTCTTTTGGATTAAGTCCAAACTCCTCCATAACTTCCTGAAAATATTTCGGATTCGGCTTGCAGTAATGATATGTTTCATAGGTCGTAATAACTTCAAAGTCTTCTGCATCGATTCCTGCCCAGCGGATACGGTTCATAGTTCCCACACGCGGGAAGATCGGATTGGTCGCAAGGTACACTTTCACACCATGTTCTTTCAACAGTTTAACCACCTGGTCTGCGCGCGGATTCGGTTTTGTAGATGCAATTGCCTCATTAAATTCATTTCCAATCTTTATTTTAGCATTTCAAGAAATCCCGTACCATCACCATGATACTCGATTTCAAATATCTGTGCAAGGGTGGCCGCTATATCAGCGTAAGTATCTCTTGTTCCGATATTCACGCCCTGTTTCCAGCATTTACTGTAACCAAGAAGCGGTACAGACTCACGCGTATGATCAGTTCCTTTATATCCCGGATCACAGCCATGATCAGCTGTGATAAATAACACATCATCGCCGCGCATATTAGCAAGAAATATTTCAAGATCCTTGTCAAATTCATTTAATGCAGTTGTATATCCTAAAATATCTCTTCGATGGCCATATATCATATCAAAATCAACCAGATTAATGTAACACAGTCCATTAAAATCTTTCTTTTGCAACTCAAATACTTTCTCCATGTTCTTTTTATTTCCATGGTTCGCAGTTGTCTCTGTAATTCCTTTTCCGGCAAATATATCATATATCTTGCCAACACCGATGACATCTTTTCCGGCATCTTTCAAATCATCCAGCACCGTCTGTTTGGGCGGCACAAGCGAAAAGTCATGTCTACGGTCTGTTCTTTCGAAGTTCGGATATTGTCCTACAAATGGTCTTGCAATGACTCTTGCTACTGCATGAGCGCCCATCAAAATTTTTCTTGCTATTTTGCAATATTCATACAGAGTTTCTACCGGCACAACATCTTCATGAGCTGCAATCTGGAACACACTGTCAGCGGATGTATATACGATCAACGCACCTGTTTCCATATGCTCACGCCCATAATCCTTGATAACTTCTGTTCCGGAATATGGTTTATTACACAGCACTTCCCGTCCTGTCTGCTTTCGGAATTCATCCAGCACATCCTTCGGGAATCCGTCCGGATATACCGGAAATGGTTTCGGAGATATCATACCTGCCATCTCCCAATGCCCGATGGTCGTATCTTTTCCCATAGATTTTTCATGAAGTCTTCCGTAACATCCAATTGGACTTAAAGACTTATCCCCATAATTCATCTCGTCGATGTTATAAATCCCTAATTTTTCCATATTCGGAATATGCAGTTTTCCGGAATCATAACAAGTCTTCCATGTATTGCTTCCCTCATCACCAAATGCTTCTGCATCCGGCGCATTTCCTATTCCTGCACTGTCCAGTACGATCCAAAATGCTCTCATAATAACCCCTGCCTTTCGTATTATGCATTCGCTTTCTTATAAGCAACAAACTCTTCGGGACTCAATAATGCATCCCTATATCCAAGCTCATAAGGATTGATCTTCTCCGCTCCCTTCAAGCCTACCATATCCAGTGCTTTTAATGCAACTTCTTTCGCCTGCTTTTTGCTCATTCCAATCTGAAGCGGACCAAACATCACTTCATCCAAAACTGTATTTTTGAAAATCTGATCATTCGGATTCTGGAACACCATTCCTACTTTCTGGCAAAGCTCATCTACCTCTATATTCTAGCACCAATATTTCTTTTTATTTAGGACAAATGTCCTTTTTATTTCTCACCTTTTACAAGGATGTGCGTTCCACTTAAGAACAACACACCCTTATAATTTTTATTACATATATTTTTTTAGTTTCTCGGTGTCAGCTCTACATACAAATCTTTGTATTGTTTTGCACTCTTTTCCCAGGAAACATCTTTGTTCATATCCCGGATCACCATATCATCCCAATACTTTCTGCTCTCAAAATAGAGCGTCTTTGCCCTGTTAATGGCATCGTAAAGAAGTCCGCTTTCATACCGGTCAAATGTAAAACCATTCCCTGTATTGTCGTACATATTATAAGGGGAAACGGTATCCTTAAGTCCTCCTGTTTCTCTGACAATCGGAATCGTACCATATCTCATAGCTATCAGCTGTGTAAGCCCGCATGGTTCAAATCTTGACGGAACCAGGATTGCATCACAGCCCGAATAAATGCCGTGGGCGACATTTTCATTATAATCAATGTATGCACAGAAGCTGCCTTTATATTTATATTCATAATAACGGAATGTATTTTCATACCAGGCATCACCGGTACCAAGAACCACCACCTGTGTATTCCCATCCATAATCCCCGGAATTACAGCATTTACAAGATCAAGGCCTTTTTGGTTGGTAAGACGTGAAATAAGTCCGATTACCATCTTATGGTCATCCACTTCTAATCCCAAAGATTCCTGGAGTGCTTTCTTGTTTATCTTTTTATTTACTACTGCTGACTCGGCATCATAATTAGCTGTTAACAGTTTATCTGTTGCAGGATTCCAGTTATCTGTATCAATTCCATTCACAATTCCTCTGATTTTATTATTATGATATCTCAAATGTTCCGCAAGACCTTCACCGTACTCTTCCGTCTGAATCTCGCCCGCATAAGTATTGCTAACTGTCGTAATTTTATTACAGTAAGCGATACCGCCCTTTAACATGTTGGCATCCAGCCAGTTCTGAATCATGCAGTCTTTATTGAATACATAATCCGGAAGACCTGACCAGTATTGAATCATTTTTCTGTCATATATTCCCTGGAATCTCAGATTATGTATCGTAAGTACTGCACTTGCCCGTCCAACATTCGTATTCTGAAAACAGGTTCTTAAATAAAGCGGTACTAAAGCGGCCTGCCAGTCATGACAATGTACGATGTCAGGTGTCCAGTCCAGATAATTGAGTGCGGCAAGCGATGCCTTCGCAAAATAACAGAACTTCGGAATATCATCTATGAGGTTCGTATACGGATTGCCCCAGGAAAAGAACTCGTCATTGTCGATAAAATCATAGACAACTCCATCTTTCTGATATTCCATGATTCCTACATAATACTGTTTCCCGTCAGAACAAAGATCCATATAAAAAGAACCTCTGTACTCCATCTTTTCCTGAAACTTCTGAGGAATACATTTATATCTTGGAAGAATTACCTTAACATCCAGATTTAACTTCGCCAGAGTCTTTGGAAGCGCAGACATAACATCTCCCAGTCCGCCAGTCTTAACAAATGGATAGCATTCCGAACCGATGAATGCAACACTTCTTCGCGGTCCTAAATCCAGTTGCACCATCTGTTCCTCCTGTTTCACAGGGGTTTTGTTTACAACTGCTATTTGCTTAACAAAATTCTTTTTTCTATTCTTTTTTCTACTCATATCTGGTCTCCAATCTGTAAAACATTTGCACCATCACGGATAATATCATCCTATTATTTTATTTCAAGAATGCCTCGGCATTCTTGCTGCGAGGTGCGCATCATGCAATTGCATAACATACTTCTACTGCGCACCTCTGCAAGTCTACACTCCGTTTCGGTCGGCGCAAAACCATTGTCCACCGGACAATGTGCGCCCTGCCGGAGGCTATATCAGCTGGGGGATTGACTCCCGCCACTGATACCAGCTTGTTTCTCACCACCTATAGAGGTGGTAGTCATCTNACACTCCGTTTCGGTCGGCGCAAAACCATTGTCCACCGGACAATGTGCGCCCTGCCGGAGGCTATATCAGCTGGGGGATTGACTCCCGCCACTGATACCAGCTTGTTTCTCACCACCTATAGAGGTGGTAGTCATCTCCCAGCTGATATAATAATTGTAGCGAATAATACAACGATTATCAATGACAAATCATCGAATCCAACATTCTGGCAAATCTTAACGGATCAAGAATCTGCATCTTTCCTGGACTGTTTATTTTCTCGCGGCGAGCTCGCGACAGAATCTGCGACAAAGGCACTTCACCCTTGCTTTCCCTGGTGATTTCCGTTTTATCCCCCATAAAGTCCCTATTTTCAGGCACAAAAAAATCACCGTCCCCAGAGCTCTAAGCCTCTAAAAACAGTGATTTTGTAGTGCGCGATCAGGGGTTCGAACCCTGGACACCCTGATTAAGAGACATACAAAGTCGCCACTTCTGCGACTGGTCAGTTCCCTCTACAATTCACTTCCACTTTGCCATATATCGCATTGGAGATAACTATGTATTATCTGTTTTCGGCTAAATTTCTGTTTTCTTCTATGCTCCATAAAGGCGTTTTAGTTCGCGACGAATTTCGCGACAGACTTCTTATAACAAGCATAACTTCTACTAAATAACAATAAACTCTCAGCAAAGCTTTTTCAAGCTTTGCTTCCTTGTTCGCACGAATTCACGAATTCCCGTGCCCCCTCAAAAGGATATTGCAAATTGTCATTTGCTATTTATCCTTTTTCATGACGGGGCACACGGGATTTCGGAATTCTTAGTCTCACAAACGCAAAAGCATAAGATACTATTTATTCTCCCACTGCTGAAAACAGTACATCTTCAAGTGTATCTGCTACTAATGATTCTTTGTCTTTTGAGACATGAGAGTATACACCTAGAGTAATTTTAGGATCTTGATGTCCTGCTCTTTGCTGTGCTATCTGAATTGGTACACCTTCTGATAACAGTAGTGAAATTGCACTATGCCTTGTTCCATGTAGTTTGATATGTCTCAATCCACATTTTTTCAATGTTTTTGACCATTTGCTTGTAAAACTCTTTGGACGGTACGGTTCTCCATTCTCTTTACAGATAACATGATTACTATTACAGAATTTCTCCCCATACTTCATTCTGTTTCTCATATATATCGTTCTTTGTCTGCGAAGAAGATTGATTGTATGGTCACTTACAATCAGCTTTCTATAAGAACTTTCTGTTTTACAATCTTTCAGTACTGGTTCATTCGTTTCCGTCTCTGTCCAAGCGTGTTGTATCGTTACTTCTTTCTTATCAAAGTCTATGTCGCTGTACCTTAGTCCTAACAGTTCTCCCCTCCTCATAACACAGTCAAACAATAATGCTACGGGTAACTCCATATCAGTTCCTCTAACTGCTTTTTCAAGCGCTCTAATTTCCTCTACTGTATATACTTCTAAACGTTCTGAACGTATATCTTTACCTATTTTCATCTTTCTCACTGGATTCTCCTTTATAATACCTTCGTCAACTGCTACATTTAAAGCACATTTAAGTATGCGGTCAATGTGTTTAATCGTAGATGCACTTAATGGATTATTACTTCTATTCGACTTCTTTCTTAGACCGTTATAGACCTGTTGTACCTTTGCCCTTGTCAGTTCCTGAACCCTCATATGACCAAACAGTGGTTCTATATACCTCTCAATCATACCTTTGTAATCTCTTGTCGTAGCCGGACTAAGATTTCTTCTTGTATCTTCCAAAAACCTTTCCAAGAATTCTGCTACAGTCTCTTTTGATGGTTCAAGAAGTTTTTCCTGTAAGTACTCTGCTTTCTTTATCATGAGCTCATTTTCAGCTTCTTCCCTGTCTGTTGTATTTACCTTAAAATACATTCTTTTCCTTTTACCTGTAGCTGGGTCAGTTCCTAATTCCAGTGTAATATCATAATACTGAACATTTTCAGCATTTGGTCTTGGTCTAATACTTCCGTTAATTCTTTTCTTCACATTTCATCTTCCTTTCTACTTCCAGTCTTCTGGAAAATCTAAATCATCATCGTCATCAATTGAGAAAAAATCATCCTCAACGTATTCATCTTTTATTACTTGTCTGGGCTTATTTATCCTTTTTCTTCTCTCTTCCAGAACTTCTTCATAATCTTTTACACCAGCTCCGCTTATTTTGTTAGATGGAACGGGTAATTGTATAATGTAACCTTTTACCTGTATATCACCTACAATTTTGATTCTGCTTATGTATCTGTCCGATTGTGCTTTCAGATATCCCATTTCTTTCCACTCTTTTAGTACAGTTGCTTTCTCACTGAAATGTCCTTCTTTTAGAATCTTCATAAACTCACTGTCAGTAACTTTTAACCGCATACCCGATTCTTCATCCGTATTTAGCAGAACTGTCTGCATGTTTTCCAACTTACCACGGCAGTTACTAATCTCTTTTGGACTGTCCTTGGAAAGAAACTGTGTATAATTCTTTGATATAAATTGTAACAGCCATTCCATTGCCCTTTTTCCTATGGAGACTTGTTCCACACTATTCACAAGGGAATGCTCTTCCATAAAGTCTCCTATCGCTTCTTTATTCAGCTTTAACTTCAATACCTCATTCACAATGTCCACTGCTACCAGTATCAGTGCAGACTGCTTTGCAGTTCTTTCCGTTAGATTATTATAGGTCTTTGCTTCTCTCGCCCTTTTTATGACTGCATTTGTCTCCTGTACAATCTTTTCTACCAACTTCTGCCTGTCCTGTTCCAGTAACCACTTTGCCAGCCTCGGAATGATATGACCGTAATTCTCTGTAACAACAGACTTTATCCTGTCGGCTGATTCTGCACTGCTTGTCCACGTCACATTCTGAAATTCAAAGTTTCTTGTCAACAGTCCTGTATTCATATTGCACTGTGCCAAAATACTCTTTTCTGACGTAAGAAATAATGCTGTACGGAAACGTGAAGATTCATTTACTTCCATGCCTCCTGAAAGTCTTCTCTTTTCTGTACCACTGCTAAGACTGTATAACGTCTGTGTCATATCTCGGTCTGTAAGAAGACTTCCTTCGTCTATCAACGTTGGATAAGAGTTCGGTATCAGACGCATTAAGGAATTTAGCGTATCCTGAAAAGAAAATACAAAGTTATTTCCAAGAAAATCTGGTGCGCTCCCACAGGACACTGCCAGAAGTGCTCCTGTAGTTTTTCCTGTAGAAGATTCTCCAATCATATGCACCATAATATTTTCTACACTGATACTTTCTTTCAGATAATCCACCAACAATCCACTGATAGACGCTGACAGTAAAAACTCCATTGGTGTATGTCCTATGACATCTTGCTTTAACATCTTCTTGTAGTTTGCATAAGTACCTTTCGGGGAAACTCTTAGCTTCCCCGTGTACTTACTGTCAATACCTACTCCTTTCGCGCCTTTAAATATCTTCTCACCGTTCCACTCTGCCATACCTAATTTTGCATGACATAATAAATGCTTAACGTTTACCTCTTGATTCTCTATGGACTTTATAAGATAATCTGCAGTCTTTTTTGACACCTGTACTCCATATGCAGTCAATGATACTATCTTATTTTCCACCAAGTCTTCTCTTGGGAAGAGAATTGTCCTCCTCTTCCCATCTCCACTGTCGAAATACAGCGTTAAATACTGCTTACAGGTTTCAACTTCAGTAATAGCATTCTTTACATAGACTGCGCCTCCGCATGGGATATATATCATTTCATCTTTTTTGTAGATGTAATGACCATACTGTCCTTCTATGATTTCTACGGACTTATGTACTACGGCTTGAGTAACCTTTTCAGTCTCTTCTTGTATTGTTACGGTGTAATCCATTAAAACAAGTCTCCTTCTTCTGAATCTTCATAGGGATATTCATAACATTGATCTACTACTTTCGTATGCCATGCTACCGTAACATTTTCAAAAATAAAACTTTCCAATTCTTTCTTTTTTGTATGTATTCCATACACTTTTCTCACAATCTTCAGAGCTACAAGTATCAAGCCTATTTGCCTATAAAACTCCTCTGGTGCATCCTTATATAAACCTCTTTCCTCTGCATGTCTTTTAAAACTTTCAATCTCAGAATCCAGAATGTCTATCATCCTCTCGTCTCCCCATCTTATCAATTGATTATATGCCTCCCTACTCTTATAACCGCTCACATCTCTATAAGCGCGAACCGCCATTAAGGCACTTTCCTTGTACTTAAACCAAGATACCCCAGGTTTTATTTCCAACCAAACTGTCGGAAGTGGTCCTTCCATTTTTGGTTCAGGTTCTATTCCCTGAAATTCATAGCTTTCTCTAGTCGCTATGTCTATCCATTCTTTATACACAACAATAATAGTTTTATGATGTGTATAATACCCTCTCTCCGTTTGAAGCTCTTGCATTACAGGAATGCTGTCCATCAAATATGTACCGCCATCTGATGTTTCTTTCGAATTTATTTTAAACTTTCTGCATGATATACATCCCCCTGTTCTTGCGAATAATAGCGTTGCATTGGCTACCAAACTTTCCTCGGTACGATCGCTATCTATTTCTGATAATATTACTTTTACACTTTCTTCTCCTCTAAACTCTGATACCATTCCTGCTACTGCAGTACAAACCATAAAGGTCATTGGTACACAATTGTCTATTTCTTCCTCCAACAGCGTCCTCCAGCGTTCCTCGAGTTTTCCTACTGCATAGGCATAAGAGCAGTTATTCATTTCTTTCATAGATTTTTTCCTCCTATTATTCATATACTGTTTTTTCAAGCTTCAAAATCTACGCGTATTGACTTATCCCCTTGTAGTTTCTATGGGAAACGTTTTCCATGACTTGATAATATCACCGCTCTTCTTAATCGTATTCCGACAATTTGTTTTTTTAAAAATAAAACTCCGAACAACTAATTATATAGCAACGTAAAGGAGGTACATTCATGACCAATGAAAAACAAATGGAATGTCGATATCTAACACCTAACATTCCAAAACTTAGGGTAAAAGTTCTTGAAGTAATCGAACTCGTTATCCCTGACGAGAAAAACAAATATGTATGTGCATTAAATTCAATTTCTCAACCTAAAGATACTTATAAGCACTCAGACTACCAAACTGTAGCCAAATGGAGAGAACGTACTGTAGCCCATACTATCGAATATTTAAAATTAAATTGTCCAACATGCTACTTTACAAGTGAACACTTACGCTTATTTACCACATATTTATTCGGTATTCTTTTAAGATCTAGATATCCTGACAAATACCTTACCGAAGCACTCTCCAAGTACCCTAATTCAAATCTTACCGACAATGGACAATATGCTTATTTCATTATTCATCACTTACTTCACCCTGATTGTATTGATAATCCACGTGAGTACCAAAAAATGGTCATATCGCAAAATGATATGTCTGTTTTTTTTTGCCTATTTTTAGATGTGAGTAAGTGTTTCGATGGTAGTACTACTTATAAACTTACCGAAATTCAACGCAGTAAGGTAGAAGCGTTAATATCCCAAACGGATATATCTTTAAGAGAGTCTTTCAAAAGACTTGTTAAAATATTCTTCCCTGAAAATTAATATGTTGGGGCGTTAGACAAGCTAACGCCCCGAACTATCACTTCTCTTCTGGAAACACAAAGTTTCTGAATTCCCATTTACCACTGAATCTCTGACCTGCAAATAATGGGTGTATCGTTCTTAGCCCTATATATTCACCGTCTGTATCTACAAGTTCATACACTTTTTTGGCATGTGGTTTTAAATATTCACACACCTGTCTCTTAGCTTCTTCTACACGTCTGTTCCCAATGAATGTATTTCCCCACCCAATCAGTACCGCATTAAACTTTTCATTCAGCAATTCCTGTAAGTATTCCATGTTCTCAGTATTGTCACCTGTCTGTGTCGGTTTTAACTTTGTACAAATGTCTGCAAACAAGTTCCACACAACAATCTCTGAATATCCCATGATTCCAAGATTGTTCAGTAAATAATTCGTTGTGTTATCAAATACCTGTACACTGTTTGACGCTGGATTCATTCCTATTACAAGAACTTTCTTACCTTTCATACCGTTATACTTTAATGTCAGTGCGAACCGACGTTTTAAATCTTCATCATACACACCTGTTTTCTCTAATAATTCTGTCTGTTTTACTACATTATCCATTTTCATTCTCCTTTTTTACTACCCTTACTACCTGTACTGCATAATCTGAGGAACATAGATAAAGCCGGAATGTTACTTCCACAGTACACTCCGGCTCTTTCTGCTTATAAACTTCTTCATACTCATATTCGTCTGCATTCAGATTAAAATATTTTAAAACGTTTTTCTCCTGTTCAAACACTTCTGTTCTGTCTCCGAACAGCACAATTGCAAAACCTCCCAAGTCAGCCTCTATACGGCGTTCTTTACCATATGCCGTATCAAACCTCTGTAATACCTCTTTCAGGCTGTTTTTTACCGCTGTTTGGGTGCTTATAACGCTTACCTCATCAGGCAACACTCTTATCCAGTCATCAAAATCACTTTCATTCTTCAAAACCTTATACATCTTTCTTCCCTTTCTGCACTTGTCCTCTGTGTTGAATCACCAACTTTAGCATAGTTGTGACTATCGTTATACCTGCAAGTACCTGTTTTAACTCCTTTTCGCTCACTTCTGCACCTCCCACACCGTGATATTTATATATAGTACATTCAGCAATACAATTCCGATTGCTATTCCCAGCAAATAATACTGCATACGTTTCCTCCTAGAAAAAGCCCAACGCTCCTGTGAACGTTGGGCTTATATTAAACACTTCTTAACAACCTCTATTACAATTATTCTGGAATTGATGCGGATAGATTATCCATATCTATTCCAATCGCTTTTAATTCATCCTCACTTATTGCATGAAGTGTTGCTTTATTCTCTTTTGTTCCATCAAAAATACTATCACTTACAGCATCTGTTTTGTCCTCATTTTTATGTATTACTGTCTCTCTGTAAAAATTGCTGTTTACAGTGATATTTCCGTTTTCAATATCGCTCATATCTAATTTAAAATAGTTTGCATATGGTTTATCTGTTACAGTTCCCTCCTTTTCTGTTAATGCCTCATCACTATCCCATGTCAGACCAACAAGTTCTGGTACATCATAATTAAGACTTGCAACATATATCATAGAATTATACATACCATCTGTAATATACTTTCCACCCATGTTTACAAATCCATAGAGATTAATTCCTATATCATATTCTCCATTGACATATTCATCATTATCAGTACCACCACTTGCCCAATACTGATTAGCCTCTTCTTGAGCTCTTTCGTCTTCCGTGATTGCATAAGTACTGTCAAATGTGCCTTCTTTTCCTGCGTTAACATCACCTGCACTCCACTCCATTTTATGACTGGCTTCTTTTCCTGTTGATACTCTCATTATTAAAAGGGGCTCTTTCTTAGAAGGGTCACCTTTTATATAATACTTGTCCGTTGGAATGTATTTTATGTATTTAACATAATTGTCATGGTCTCTTCGGTTTGTAAGTGGCTGAGTATTGGTTGACTGAATTTTATCTCTTTTTTCTGTCAACTTATTATCATATCTTTCATACAGGTCTGCGTCATACTGCGTAACGGTTTCTGCTTCATTATAAGTCAGATTATATACTGTTTCTGGGTAATCTGCTCTGATGTAATCTCCTAACTGATATTTTTTAAAAGTATCTGCCACACGGTCTTCACTATACCCTCTATTTGCTGGAATAAGATAATAACAATAGTCCGTCCACTCCAACATACTCATTTCTATTTCATTGGTATTATCTACAGTAAAACCGTCCTTAGTGAATAAAATATCTTTGGATTCATCCATATCATCGGAGAAATTAATCGTAACCCCCTTAGTAGTTACATCCATAATATTTACATAAACATCTTTGGTTCTATATCCAAATTCAATCTTATCTCCCTTAAGGAAATTTCCATCAATTTCTCTGAAATCATATCCAACATTTCCGTTCGTGTAATATCCTAAAATATCTGTTGGCACATTCATCGGATTCCCATCTTCTCCTACTTCTGGAACAGACGGGTCTTTCACATACTCTACAGAATCAAGATTAGTTATACCGCATTCGTACTTTACATTTTTCTTTGCATCTTTCTCTGTTTTCTCAGAAGCCTTTTCACTTTTCTTCTCTTCTGTATCCTTATTACTTTTATTATTCGTTTCTGTCGTATGCCTCTCCTCTTTTTTACTTGTATTACCAGAGCACCCCGTATTCATAATGCTTACTGCCATCACCATACACAACACTGCTATCAATGCTTTTCGCTTCATACTTTTCCTCCGTTAATAAAACAGACTGACATCCACCATATTGAATATCAGCCTGTACAATTATCTACTTGTAATACTTCTTAACAACCGCTATTACAATTGCAATCACGACTACAATTCCAACAAGTGTCATAAGTCCTGTCAGTGCTGGAATCAGTAAATATATAAAGAATCCTGCTACTATAATCGCAATGATTACGGATATTAAGTACTTTAATGCTTTCTTCATAGCATTCTCAACTCCTACATCTGTGCAAGCAATTCTGCTTTCTTTTCGTTAAATTCCTCTTCTGTAAGAATTCCTGCTTCTTTCAGCTTGTTCAGTTTCTCAAGCTTAGTAAATACATCATCTTCTGCAGGTGCGCTCTGCTGAACAACTACCTGTCTTGCATTCTTCTCATCCTGTTTAATACTACGTCTATATTCCTGATATACACGGATAACTCTTTCTGCCTCATAAGTATAAAGCGTCTGTATCTTCTCCTGTGCTCCTGATACATAAATTGTAATATTACAAAGCTTAAATGCAGCCGTTAATGCAAACTCAAGTAAACTGTTTGTCTTCTGGTCTGTAGACATTGATGTAATATCTTCATAATAGAACTGCTTTACATTCTTAGTTGCTCCGAGCATTTCTCTGTCTAACATCAAAATCTGCTTGTTCGTACATACAACAAAGTCTTTTGCTGTGATATTGTCCATGCCCCATGCAAAGTAAATTAACAATTCATCATCAAATACATACTGTCTGATAATCTTAAGAATGTTGTCACCGATTTTCTTTTTAATTACTTCATCAATCTGTGTTTCTGTAATCTCAAAGTCTTTTTCTTCCAGTCTTCTTACATACTCTTCAATTGTAATTCTATCAAATTCAGACACATTATCTGCTGAGAATAATTCTACACCATTACATACAATCTGATATCCCTCTTCTGTACTCACAAAACCAAGCTGAGATACCTGCTGTAAATCTACTGCAACGTTGGCTACAAATGTCTGATTCTCTGGAAATGCGACCGCAATATATAACTTTGTAGGAGTCATTAATATAAATTCTCCCTTGTTTCCTTCAAACTGAAATACAGGAGTTTCTGTATCATCATACTCTCTTAAAGCTTTCTGAGCCTTTTTCTGAATTTTATCGGAATATGGATACATAGTTATCTTTGATGCAGACACACTGTTTGCCGGAAGTAACAGTTTTTCAAAATAGTCTTTTGTGAAGTCCAGTATATTATCTTCAACATCAATACATGATGCACCACTGAATCCGCTCAGAATGCTCTGCAATACTTCCTGTTCGTATTCTGTTACTCTTTCGTTCATTTCCTCCATTTTCTTATTCTGTTCTTCTTTTTTAATTGCGGAAAGTTGTTTCTGTTCTTCCAACTTTTCCTGTGCTGTTTCTGCAATAGAAGTTGCCTTATCTGTTACATTCTTCATCAAATCTTTCCAGCCCATTTTTTTGTTCCTCCTTATGTTTATTTATTTTCTTTTGTACTTCCAATGGAACTTCTGTAATTGGTTTTACGTTTTCCAGTTCTACTTCCTTATTTCCGTAAAAGTTCTTATTTTTTGTGCAAAATAACTTTTTCATCTGACACCTTTTCCAACCGATAGCCTCTTAATTTATTCAATGCAACAACTCCACCACCAGCCATTGCTATTCCTATCGCTGAAATTGCTGTAGACATTCCTAAGACGCCTGATGCAGTTGCTATCGCTGGCGTTGCTATAAATGCACTCGGAACAGTTGCTGTTCCTGCTGTCGATATAGCCACAACTCCGCTAACTACAGCAACACCAATTGCAGTTATACACAATGCCCACATGGCATTTCCTGTAGTTTTTATTTTTGCTACTTTATGAGCCAAATCAAATTCCACCTCTATTGTAGAATCTCCTCTTTTCAACGCCTCTCCTAATTCTTTTTCTGTTGTCATATTATATTCACCTCTTTTTATGTATGAGTATGTTTCTACCCATATATAAATATACCATGTATTTATCACTCTTACAATAATCTACAGGTCAAAATATAATAAGAACTGGAGGGAATTATAATGTATAAGAAAAAAGAAAATCCCCTGCGTCTATTACCAGCAGACCCAGAAAAACGTGGAAAAATTAAGATTCGTTTAGAAGATATTTTAAAAGAACGAGACATCTCTCTAAATCAGTTATCTTTCCGTGCTGAAATGCAGAGAACTCAGTTAAGAAACTATCGTGACAACAAGGTACAACGCTTGGATATAGATATCCTGTTACGACTTTGCTATGTCCTTGAATGTGACCTGACTGATTTAATTGAATATATACCGCCAGAAGATTAAAGAAATGCTGATGACTTTTTAGTTGTCAGCTTTTTTATTCATCATAATACACTTTTAGTTTTAATGAATACACGACAAACACCTTACTCTTCTCCCCTTTCACTTTAAAACAGTCTTCATACCAGTGTTTTCTCTTCGTCATCCACAACCCGTTATCAGAAATGTCTATCTGCTCCACATCACTACAAAGCTGTAATCTCTGCGGATAGTAATCAAGAACATTCAGAATTTCCTGTATATCTCCTTTTACTGGATTCAGTAGAATTGCTATGAAACCTTTTTTACCAATCTTTTCACATGCCAATATCTTTTCTACTTCTGTCAACAACTCCAAAGGCAGTCTATACTTTCCTAACAGCGGATTTATCTGTTCTAAAAGAATCAACTGACTTTTGTTATAAATTTTGATGTACATACCCAATCACCACCTTTCCTACATCAAAAAAATAATATACTTTTATAAAACGCAAAAAGAGCAGTGAAAAGTACTTTCCAAACCGTACATTCCACTACTCTTCTATGCAAACTTCTCTTACTACACTTGGACTGTTTATTTTCTCGCGACGAGCTCGCGACAGAATCTGCGACAAAGGCACTTCACCCTTGCTTTCCCTAGTGATTTCCGTTTTATCCCCCTTAAAGCCCTTATTTTCAAGCAAAATAAAATCACCGTCCCCAGAGCTCTAAGCCTCTAAAAACAGTGATTTGGTAGTGCGCGATCAGGGGTTCGAACCCTGGACACCCTGATTAAGAGTCAGGTGCTCTACCAACTGAGCTAATCGCGCATCTCTTATTTTCTGTCGCATCTCTTAACGACAAGTGTTATTATATAATAGCCTTTCTGAAAATGCAAGCACTTTTTTTCATTTTTTTTACAAATTTTTGCAATTGAGCCTCTTTTCCCATTTTATACTTTTTTGTTTCTTCCCTTGATTTTTCAGAACTTCCATGCTATACTATCACCCGATGTAAAACCCGAAAAACCAAGGTCTTACAAGGGTTTCGCCGATTTCCGGCGTAGGTCATATATCAACATATATGCCTCCGCAGCATTCGTCAGATGTCCATGCAAGCATGCCCGCCTGACTCATTGCTACGCGAAAATGAATCGTGTGTTCGTGACCTTCCACACGTAAAACAAAACTAAAGGAGATTTTAAAATGAAGAACAAAAACATCAGTTTCATGACACAGGCTGCTATGATTGCAGCTATCTATGTGGTGCTCACTTATGTATTCGCACCATTTTCATTCGGAGAGGTACAGGTTCGTATTTCAGAGGCCCTGACCATTCTTCCGGTATTCACACCAGCAGCAATTCCAGGATTATTTATCGGCTGCCTGATAGGTAATATCCTCGGAGGCGCAATACTCCCTGACATTATCTTTGGAAGTATCGCAACATTAATTGGAGCATTCTTTACATGGAAGCTTCGCGAGAAGAGTCCTTACCTTGCCCCGGTTCCACCAATTATTGCAAATATCCTGATCGTTCCGTTCGTTCTGCGTTACGGATACGGAGTGGCACTTCCAATTCCATTTATGATGTGCACAGTTGGCATCGGAGAGATTATTTCCTGTGCAGTACTCGGAATGGTTCTTTACTTTGCACTTAAAAAATACGCAAAGACATTATTTGCACAGTAAAATATCAATCACTGACACTTTTATCGAACTATATATCAGCTGGGAGATGACTCCCAGCTGATATAGCCTCCGGCAGGGCGCACATTGTCCGGTAGACAATGGTTTTGCGCCGACCGAAACGGAGTGTAGACTTGCAGAGGTGCGCAGTAGAAGTATGTCATGCAATTGCATGACGCGCACCTCGCAGCTTCTAACTGAATTTTATCCTCCTTTATATTCGATGCTGCGGCTTTTCCTTTATTTTGTTGCTGATTTTGTTGTTTCCCGTCTTCATCATCTGCTGCTGACTGTCCGGCTGCTATAACCGGAGTAATCATTGTTGATGCTGCGACTGCAGAAGCTGCAATAACTGTAGTTACTTTTTTCACCGTTTTTTCTTCATAATTGCTCTCCTTAATTTGAACTTTTTTATCTGTCATCCTGATTATTGCACGAGAGCAATATGAATCCGTAATCGAGAAGAGCCAGAACCGACAGTTGCCGGTTCTGGCTCTTCGTAATGCCAAAGCAAATATTTCACTTCTATTTTGCTGCCAGATATACACTGACATTTGCAAAGTCACTTTGTGCATGATTGCTGCGTGCACCGCTTCCGATATCTTCACAGCTGACTATTCCGTCACTATAACCAACAATCATCAGCGTTGTTTGCGCATCTAAGACGGCAATTAACGGTCGTCCCTGATTAACATTGTAAAGCAGTTCGTCTATCGTACAGCCACTTAAATCCATCACGCTTCCATAAACTTCTGTAATTGCATCGACCGCAGATTTTCCACCTGCGAGTGCCTGTCTGAGCTGTTCTGTATCTGCATCTTCCGTGTCAATCGAATATTTCAGATCGCGGTTTCCACGCTCCCAGATGTAATTCTGATCAGCATCAACCACGACTCCGCCACAGTCATTGGCTTTCTGAATCGCTTTTCCTGCAGTATTATAAGTTCCCTGAAGCCTTCCATGACCATACACATAAAATGCGTCTGTTTCTTTTTTGCGGTCCAGACTGACCTGTGGAATATTTTCAAGTACCACCTGTTTCGGTTTTAATAGCTTCGGCTCCTTGTCAGAAATGCCATCATCATACGTCAAGCGAACCTGTGTCTCTTTCAGATCTGTTTTATATGTCTGCACATAAATATTGCTTTCTTTCGCCTCTTCGCTGCTTGTAATATAATCCTGTGCTGTTCCGGTGTAAGTATCGCCGTCTTTTACCGCACGGTCAAGGGTGATCATATTATCCTCAAATGCAGCACTTAACACATAGATTCCTGACTGTTCATAAGTTTTGATCACCTTATCTTTACTACTTGTAATCTCCACTTTATACATCGGAATGACCTGGGCTCCTGACAGTGTTGTTCCGACTTCTTCCGTTTTTGCAACACCGTAGACAAAATCACCATCCATGAAGCCAAGTGGTTTGATACACTCGCCATCTTTGCAAGTCACTTCATATTCTTGATCAGTCTCCAGATTCATAACTGTCACAGACTTGGACTTCGAAGGATCTTCTTTCTCATAAGCTACCAGATGTCCATCTTCGCTTGCAACATACTGATCTTCATTCAGTCCTGTCGCAAGCTCCTTTTTCGTACTTTTATTCATATCCATTTTGTAGAGTACGTCATCTGCAATCGTATACAGACAGCCATTTCCTACATTATAGTAGACCAGTCCGCCCACTTCTTCCTGGGCACGGTCATAAGCCTTGTCACTGGATACGAATAATTTTTCCTCAACAGAATTCTGTTCAATATTATAATAGTAGACTGCTGATCCAGTCTCACCTTCATGGCTGCCCCGGTTCATGTATCCACATACGGCAAATGTTGTATTTCCCTTTTCGTCTACATTTAAAATCTTAATATCATGCTGCATCAGCATATTCCGGGTATCCGTATTCTCCGCATCTGCAAAGCTGAACACAAGAGAAACTTCATCTCGGTCACGATTATAATTCCATAGTTCTCCCGCCTGCACAAATGACACAACGGTTCCGTTTTTATTTACCATGTAGACCGGATTCTTGTCTGTGATGCCAAGAAGTACACCTTTTTCATTCAACACCTTCTTCGTTGCATCAAGTATCTGGTCCATCGTCCGGTCATAATCTAACAGATATGTCTTCTGGCTTCCGGAAATGTAACGCACACGGAAATATTCCCGTACCTGGTATTCGTCTTGCTCATTTTCCTCACCAGTACAGTTCACACGATATTCCAGCTCCACTGCCATATATGCGCTGTTCAACTCTTTCATCGTCCAACGCTCACTTCCATCAACCTTCGGGGCCAGATTTCCCCATGTTACATGCGTGTAATCTGAGTGGATCGTCACATGCTGTAATGTCGTGTTGTCTCCTTCATCACTGGGCTCAATCGCCGTTCCAATTCCAACACCTTCCGCTTTCGCCAGTGCATTTTCATGGAAACTTTGTACATAATCCAGGCTTGGCGCCGCATTTAACTTGGCTCCGTCCACGATTCTCGTATAATAATACATGTCGTGATTGTCCATATGCAGCGTGATCTGAAGCATACGCTCCTCAGACAAAATATTTTCACCATCGACATTTCCTACTTCCAGCGTTGCATTCTCTCCTGGCTTCTTCACCTTTTGTTCCAACAGCTTTTCTTTGCCATCGATCGAATAAACCGTATAGTCCAGGCTGTCGATCACATTTTCATAAGCTTTAATGGTGACCTGAAGCTGGCCATTGCTGACCGGTGTGATGGAATCACGTACGCCTGTCAAATCCATCTCATTCTTATATCCGGGCAGGTCATTGAGCGAATAACCGTTATAAGAAAACGCAATCTGGGGACGTGTTGCTGCCCCCATATCTGTCGTCATGTTACTGTTCTTTTTATTTGTCACATAGCCAAATATGACCACCGCAGCAAGAAATACCAGAACCAGTACCCCTGCGTGGATCACGCGATTTTTCCATTTCATTTAAAGCTCCCCTTTTTCGTCTAGCAGTCTCCCCAGTGTCGGTGTCACGCGAAGAAATGTCTCGCATGCGCGGATGCTCTCTTCATTGTCTGCCCGACGACCTGTTTTCACCGCACGAAGCAGAATATTTTTCGGTGTATGTTCCATGTCAATAAATTCCAGAACCTGCACGTCGTATCCCTCCCTCTTTAGATACTCCGCACGTAATCCATCTGTCACAAGCGCCGCCATACGTTCTTTCAAAAGTCCATAATTCATGATCGGCGAAAGCACATCGTTCTTCATCTGCCGGTTCAGTTCATGTTGGCAGCAAGGCACCGATAAAATAACCTTCGCATTCCAGCCAATTGCTTTTGCCAGCGCAAAATCCGTTGCTGTATCACAGGCATGAAGTGTCACAACCATATCTACTTCCTCCGCGCCCGTATAGTCTGCAATATTTCCCTCCAGAAACGTCAGCTTATCATACTGATACTTCTTCGCCAGCTCGTTACATTTCCGGATTACATCCGTCTTCAGATCCAGACCGATGATCCGGATGTCATAAGATTTCAGCTCATGAAGATAATAATACATAGCAAATGTAAGATAAGACTTTCCACAGCCAAAATCCAGAATTGTAAGCTCTCTTCCAGAATCAAGCTGTGGTAAAATATCCTCGATAAATTCCAGGAACCGGTTGATCTGCCGAAACTTGTCGAACCTTGCATGCACAATCTTTCCTTCCTCCGTCATAACACCAAGATCCTGTAAAAACGGAACCGGTACACCTTCTTGCAGGATATATTGTTTCTTCCGGTTATGATTCAGATCCAGCGGGCGCATCTTTGCTTTCTTCTGCTTCTTCTTAATTGTAACCTTCCCCTTCTTGCTGATAAGCACAGAAAATTCCGCATTCGCCGTCACAAGCTGCATCTGCTTCATATTCTCCATAGCCTCCAGCATCTTTTCGCACGCCTCATCCGCACTTAAATTCTCATGAAATGCCTGATTCCCACGAAACGTCTCCATCTGATAGACCCTTGTATCTTTCATGAGCACCGGGCGCACCTTAACCTTTGCCGAGAGCTTCTCATCTCTCGGATTACTCAAAACCGCCGATATAAAATTGTCATTTAAATTTTGTTCTAATATATTTTTTAATTCATTCATAGTAGTAATATTGTACTAGCGGTACGGGAAAAAGTCAATTTGGGACAGGGTAAAAGTTGATTGGGGACAAGGCAAATTAAAGTTAGGGACGTAGTACTTTGGCGAAATGCTACGTCCCTAACTAAAAATTTATCAATCTATTTTATCAAATATAATCACGACTTTGAATAGATCACCGTCCAGATACAGATCAAATGTTCCACCCATCATTGTGGTCAATGTCTTCGCAATAGACAATCCAAGTCCGCTTCCTTCGGTACTTCGTGACAGGTCGCCGCGGATAAATCGTTCAGTCAGTTCTTCTGCCGAGGAAATGTTAAGTGGCTGCTCAGATATATTTTTCAGACTGAAGATTACTTTTCCATCCAGTGTCTGCAGATCTGCATAGATGCGTGTTCCTTCCATAGCATATTTTGCAGCATTATTATAAATATTTGCAAGCACGCGCCACATTCTTCTTCCGTCTACCCGAACAATCGCATCTTCTTCCGAGAGATTCATAATTTGTGTCAGATTTCTGGCCTGGAATTTTTCTTCAAATTCTCCGCTCGTCTGCAGGATGAGTTCTATCATATTAATATTCATAAACTCGAGAGAAATATTACCTGAGCTGACTTTCGATGCTTCTACAACATCTTCTGTCAAAGTCTTCAATCTCTGAGATTTTTCTTCCAGAACTTCAATATATCTTTGAATCTTCGGATCATCAAATTTTTCTTGTTTCAAGAGATTTACATAATTAATAATGGAGGTCAGCGGTGTCTTGATATCGTGAGATACATTTGTAATCAGATCTGTCTTTAACCGCTCACTTTTCATATTCTTCTCGACTGTCGCATCAAGTCCGCTTCCGATAGAATTGACTTGTTCTGCAATCTTGCGTTGTTCTCCATGTATATCTTCGAGATCAATCTTGTAATCCAGCTCACCTTCACTGATTTTCTCAATACCTTCTTTAATTTTCTGTCGTCCGACTGCCCAGTTGACAAGGATTACAAATCCTGCTGTCTGCACAATGAAAATCACGAATGTCCAAAATGCACTTGGCCAGCCTGATGCCAGATATGCCACCCAATGTACTGCTGCATACGCAAGATATAAAACAATGATTTTTGCTATGTGTCTGGCATTTCGAATCAATAATTTCACAAACTCTACGACACTGTACAGAAAACTGTTCTTCCATGCAATTCCTGCTTTTATTCTTCTGGCCAGACTCAAAATACCAACGAGAAACATATTACATGTATAGACTGCAAGTCCTCCGAATCCAATCATTCCAAAAAATGTTTCGTAAGAAAGAATACCATTTCCTGCTGCAAATGTTTTCTGGGAGATAATTCCTGCAGCTCCCATGAAAAGCACAGTCAATAGTGACGGTACGAACCATGCAAATATAACTGCTGCAGCTCCGATTTCTGTCTTACATCTGTCAAATTTATATAGATGCAGTTCTCCATCTCTTTCCGTTCGACCTGCGATTACAACAAGCCATACTACACTGGCAAAAAATATTAAAAACGCCAAAATCATTCCTGCACTGACTCCTCGGACAAACGGACTATACTTTTCATAAAAATGTGCATTTTTATAATAACTATCTTTCACAGGATACTTCGTATCCACACCTGTCATAAACACAAACTCTCCTTTATCTACATTACTCAGATAAACGGTCTGTGACTGCCATAGTTCTGCATCTGCTTCCTGAATATTCGTCTCAAACTCTGACAGTTTTGATTTTATTATGACATATTTTCCCATCTTACGAACACTTTTAGCAACATCATTAATATTATTTTTCTGCCCAAGCTCCTCCCGATTTGTGACAACTTTTCCACTCTTTAAATCTAAATAATAATAGAAAAAGTTACTATCTCCTTCTTTATACTGCTCTGTCAGGCTCTCATAATTTGCATAGCGGTCTCCAATCTGATAAATACAGCTTTCCAGCATATTATAAGCTTCATTGAGCCTGCCATTCCAGTTGGAATTCTCATTCACTATCTGCAAGAGATTTTCTGCTTCCAGTGGAGCTGCCTCCTCACGGAATAACACTCCATCATATTTCCAGCAATCTACATAGAGCATAGTTCCCTCTGCATCTACGATTCCCCGAAAATTCTTTTCCTCTTCCGTCATTTCATTTCTATCTGATATATCCACATTTTCCAGCTTATATAAGATCTGCTCCGATGTCTCCGCACCAATTCCATCTGGCATTAAAAATTTTAATTCACCATTTAACACCTTTTCATTAAAATCATCCTGGCTATAGTAATGATAGCTTCCATCTGATAATTTACAAACGATCGGAGCCTTCAGATCTTCTGCGTCGTTACCTTCTAATTCTGCTGAATCTGTAAGTGTATCTCCGACATAACTGGTACTCTCACTGTAGATCAATTTTTGATACCAATTCAACAAATCTCCCAATCGATACGAAAGACCACTTTCATTCTGACCACTGATCGTCTCACTATTGTTATATACCTGAATATCGACCAGCTTATCCTCGTCAATCTTTCCATCTGTCTCAAACATCTGCTCACTGTCAATGCCGGACATCACTTGATACGCACTGTTCATAAGCTCTGTATCAAAGTCATAGGAATCTTCATAGCTCTGCGTAAGTTTTCCTGTTATAAGGTCATCGAAAAGTTCTGCGTAAGACATGATGCTCATAACGCCGAGCATCATCGAAATAGCCATAACATTTGCAATTATGATCAACAAAATTCTGGTATTTTTTTTCTTATGCCATATCTTTTCCATAACGTCTCCCTTCTGTTAGCTTTTTCTTGCTGATTTTACCCCGACCTGCTTTTACTGCTTCTCGATCTTATACCCTACGCCCCACACGACTTTCAGATATCTTGGTTCTTTCGGGTTGATCTCAATCTTCTCACGGATATGACGAATATGCACTGCCACTGTATTATCAACACCCACCGCATTTTCATTCCAGATATTTTCATATATCTGGTCAATAGAAAATACTTTGCCCTGATGCTTTACAAGCAGCAGCAAAATGTTGTACTCGATCGGGGTAAGCTTCACCGGCTCGCCATCTACTGTCACTTCTTTCAGATCATCGTTGATCGCCAGTCCGCCGACTGTATAGATTGCCTCGCTCTCCTTTATCGCCGTGCTTCCAAGCTGCATATATCTGCGCAAATGTGATTTCACACGGGCAACCAGCTCCAGCGGATTAAATGGTTTCGTTATATAATCATCAGCTCCGATATTAAGTCCCAATATCTTGTCCGCATCCTCGGATTTCGCAGACAGAATAATGATCGGAATATTGTGCTTCTCGCGAATTTTTAAAGTTGCCCTGATTCCATCCATTCTCGGCATCATGATATCCATGATCAGAAGATCTACACTTTCTTTTTTCAAGATCTCCACTGCCTCGATTCCATCGTAAGCTTCCAGAACCTGATGTCCATCCTGGGTCAGATATATCTCGATCGCCTCTACAATCTCTTTATCATCATCACATACTAATATTTTTGCCATCTCATTTCACCTCTCATATCTACTATACAAGATTAGCAAATAAAATTTAAGACATAGGAATGGATTTCTTAAGAAATGATGAATATTTTCAAGAACAACGTCGAAAAATGTCTAAAATAATGTAAACGAAATCCAAGACCCTTTATTTTCAACAAATTTTGATAAAATACTAAAAGATAAAACTTACTTAGACTTCATAATTTCTAGTTTATAAAGGGGGAGTTTTCTATGTACACTCACGACATTGACTATGTAATCCGTACCCTTGGAGTAGGTGCTACATATAGGGGGTATCGCTATCTAAGTTATGGGATTGAATTATGTCTGACAGACGAGGAATATCTGCTTGCCATCAGTAAACAGCTTTATCCGGAGATTGCCAGAAAGTATAAGACGACAGTCGGAAGTGTTGAACGTGATATCCGCACTGTTATAAGAGTCTGTTGGGAAAATGGTTACGATCAGCTTCAGTCCTACTCGTTCCGGCCATTACATGTCCGTCCAACGGCCGGTGAATTTTTCGACATCCTTGTCGCCTATCTAAGCCGTAGCAAACCAGTTCTTCAGGCTGTATGATCCTAAGTAAAAGAAACGGAATTTTATTATCAAAAACAAAGTAAAACCCCGCAAGCTTCGGGCCGCTGCAGGGTTTTATTTTTTACCGGAGACTAACGATCTTCCATCTTCATATACTCACGGTATGGAGACAACGGCTTATAAGCCGGTCGGATAATCTTATCTACATTCTTGAGCTCTTCCAGTCTGTGGGCGCTCCAGCCTACAATACGGGCCGCCGCAAAAATCGGAGTGTAAAGAGATGGCGGAAGATCCAGCATACTATACACAAGACCACTGTAAAAGTCCACATTTGCATTTACACCTTTGTAAATTTTACGCTTTTCGCCGATGACCTGTGGAGCCATGCGCTCTACCATAGCATACAGTGCGTACTCTTCTTCCCGTCCTTTTTCTTTCGCAAGCTGCTCTACGAATTGCTTGAAAATCTCCGCACGCGGATCGGATACAGAATAAATCGCATGACCCATGCCATAAATCAGCCCTTTCTGGTCAAATGCTTTCTTATCCAAAAGGTCTTCCAGATACTGATGTACTTCGTCTTCGTCCGTCCAGTCGGAAATTTTTTCCTTCATGTCTGCGAACATCTGCGTTACTTTGATATTGGCACCGCCATGCTTCGGTCCCTTAAGAGATGCCATCGCTGCAGACATTGTAGAGTACGTATCTGTTCCTGAGGACGTAACTACGTGAGTGGTAAATGTTGAGTTATTACCACCACCGTGATCCATGTGGAGCACCAGTGCCATGTCCAGGATCCTTGCCTCAAGCTTCGTATATTTCTTATCCTCACGGAGCATCATCAGAATGTTCTCAGCTGTGGACAGATTCGGCTGTGGTGCATAAATATACAGGTCTTCTCCCATGCGGAAGTTATATGCATGATAACTATAGACCATTAGCATCGGAAACTGGCTAATCAGGTTCAGACACTGTCTCAGTACGTTCGAGATGGTCGTATCGTCTGCTTTATCATCGTAGGAATAGAGATTCAGGATTTCTCTGGACAGACTGTTCATCATGTCGCCGCTCGGAGCCTTCATGATAACGTCACGCACAAAATTCGGCGGAAGCGTTCTTCTCTCCACCAGAGTTTCATGAAACATCTCAAGTTCAGAACTACTCGGAAGTTCACCAAATAAAAGCAGATAAGCAATCTCTTCGAATCCAAAATGATCTTCTTTCAAGAAACCGCCAACCAGATCTTTGATGTTGTAACCCCTGTAATAAAGATTGCCTGCACATGGAACCTCTTCGCCATTCACAATCTTCTTGGCACATACATCGGAAATATTGGTCAGTCCTGCAAGCACACCTTTTCCGTTCAGGTCACGGAGCCCTCTTTTTACTTCGTACTTAGTATACAGCTCTTTATCAATGGCATTATTCTTCTCACATAATCCTGCAAAATGCTGAATCTCCGGAGTAATCTCAAATAATGCACGGTCTACACTTTTATTCCCTGTCTTTCCTACCATAAATCATCTCCCTTTCTTTTCCCACAAGTCGTTGCTAAGCGCAGCAAATTCTTCCAGCGATAATGATTCACCGCGAACACTTTCTCCTTTGCCAAGCTTTGCGATTGCTTCTGTAATCACATCTTTCGGCAAATCAATCTTGTCAGAATTAGACAATCCATTTGCCAGTGTCTTTCTTCTCTGGTTGAAGGATGCTCGGATAATATCAAACATCCACTTCTCATTGTCCACTTTCACCGGAGGAGCCGCATGTCTTGTAAGACGAATGACTGCGGAACCAACCTTCGGTCTTGGCATAAAGCAGTTCGGAGGTACATTTGCCACTATATACGGATCTGCATAGTACTGGACAGCCAGTGATAATGCTCCATAATCCTTGTTTCCCGGTCCGGTCTGCATACGGTCTGCAACTTCCTTCTGCACCATGACCGTAATACTTTCAACCGGAACATTTCCTTCGAACAGCCCCATAATGATCGGAGTCGTAATGTAATATGGAAGATTCGCAACCACCTTCACCGGACGTCCGCCGTTCTCCTTCTCCACAAGACCACGGATATCTACTTTCAGAACATCATCATTGATCACCATGACATTGTCATACTCGCTGAGGGTATCTTCCAAAATCGGGATCAGATTCTTATCAATCTCCACGGCAGCTACCTTTCCTGCCGCCTCAGCCAGATATTGGGTCATGGTACCGATTCCCGGTCCAATCTCCAGAACCATGTCATCTTTTGTAATTCCGGCCGCACTGATGATCTTCTCAAGCACATGCGTGTCAATCAGGAAATTCTGTCCGAATTTCTTCTGAAAATTAAAATGATACTTTTGCAATATTTCAATTGTATTCTGTGGATTTCCAAGTGTTGGTTTACTCATACTTCTTTCTATTACTCCTTCATTCCATCTAACCATAAGCCAGATGAACAAACAGCAATTTATGTTCATTTGGCTCAAGTGCCGGTACTGGAAAGATTATCCTCCTCGTACCGGCACTGTTGCCATTAAAGATATTATACACTATGTCGATAAAAAATGTTGTTAAGATTGTGTGAATTTTTCGACATATCACTTCACATATTTTTAATTTATGATACTGCCAGCAGCTGTTCAAGAATGCCTCGGCATTCTTGCTGTGAGGTGCGCGTCATGCAATTGCATGACATACTTCTACTGCGCACCTCTGCAAGTCTACACTCCGTTTCGGTCGGCGCAAAACCATTGTCCACCGGACAATGTGCGCCCTGCCGGAGGCTATATCAGCTGGGAGTCATCTCCCAGCTGATATACCTGCTTCGCATTTATCTCAGTCTGTGTAAGAACCTCCTCCACAGAAATTCCTTTCAGCCGGGCGATCTCCTCTGCCACATACTGGATATATGCAGATTCATTTCGCTTGCCACGGTTCGGCTCCGGTGCCAGGTACGGGCAATCCGTTTCCAGTACAATCGATGTCAGTGGTATTGCTTCCACGACACTTTTTAGTTTCTTTCCATTTTTAAAAGTGACGACACCACCGACTCCGATATAATATCCCAGTTTCACATACTCAGCCGCCAGCTCTTTTGAACCGGAAAAACAGTGGATAATTCCGGTCAGATCCGATGCGTGCTCCTTTATAATAAGAAATGTATCTTCCGACGCATCACGACTGTGGATATTTACCGGAAGCCCGACCTTTCTCGCCAGATCAAGCTGTCTGATGAACCACTTCTGTTGAACCTCTCTCGGCTCCACATCCCAGTGGTAATCAAGACCAATCTCACCGACAGCAACCACCTTCGGATCGTGACACATTTCCTCCAGACGCGCCAGCGCATCATCGTTCAACTCGCCGACCTCGTCCGGATGGACACCGACAGCCGCATAAACTGCCGGATACTGATGTGCCAGCGCAAGTGCATTTTCACTTGTCTGCATAGAAGCACCCACCGTCACAATTGCTTTCAGCCCACGCTCCTTTAAGTTCGTCAGCAACATTTCCCGGTCCACATCGAACTGTTCGTCATCGTAATGTCCATGTGTATCGATAATCATATTACAGAATCTCTTTTCTGAGCTGCTCTGGTGTCTTCATAGATAACAATGCAGGCGCAATATCAAATACACTTCTTGCTCCGTTCTCGCCCTTCTGATTCAGTCGGTAAGCTGCTCTTGCATAAGCAATCAGAACGCTCGCTGTGAACTCTGGATTAGAATCCAGTTTCAGAGAATACTCAATCACATGCTTGTTGCCCTCTTCTCCAGTTTCACCTGTGCGGATCACGAATCCACCATGAGGCATCTTGCTGTGGTCTCTCTTCAGCTCTTCCTCAGAAATAAAATGAACGGTCGTGTTGTATTCATCAAAATAATTCGGCATAGTCTTGATCGCATTTTCAATCTCAGCTTTGTTGGCACCCTCTTGCGCTACGACATAGCACTCACGCGTATGTTTGTCTCTTGTAGTCAGCTTTGGCTCACTTCCACTTCTCACCTGATCAACAGCCTCGTCAACAGGAACTGTATACTGGATCGCATTCTTCACACCCGGGATACGGCGGATAGCATCAGAATGTCCCTGGCTTACACCCTTGCCCCAGAATGTATATGTGCTTCCCTGGACAAGAATAGACTCCGCATAGAGACGGTTCAAAGAGAACATTCCCGGATCCCAGCCAACAGAAATAATACCGATATTATTTCCCTCTTTTGCAGCTTTGTCCACATTTGCAAAATACTCTGGAATCTTGGCATGTGTATCAAAACTGTCAATTGTGTTAAAATTCGCTGCAATCTCTGGACCCATGACCGGAAGATCCGTTGCAGAACCACCGCACAGAACCATTACATCCACGTCACCCTTCATAGATAACATATCATCCATGTGCATTACTTTCGCACCCTCAGTCGCAACTTTGACAGACGCAGGATCTCTTCTTGTAAAAACTGCCGCCAGTTCCATGTCCTCATTTCTCTTAATTGCCTGCTCAACGCCACGGCCAATATTACCATAACCTACAATACCAATTCTAATCTTACTCATATTTCCTCCTTTGGGGACGGGGTTTTTTCAAAAAAACCCCGTCCCCAATTAAATTGTGTAATTATTTAAACTGCCTTTTTCCGCTTCTTACAGCGATTGTTAACCTGTCCCTTTTTGAATTGTGCTTCACCGTACACAAAATTTTTAAGCTCTGTATATTAACAAATCTCTGCTCCTGCCGGCATTGCTTTTTCCGGTGTCATCAGGGCCAGATTTCCTTCTGCATCTTCTGCGCACAGAAGCATTCCTTCTGAAAGTACTCCTGCAAGTTTTGCCGGCTTCAGGTTCACAAGTACCATAACTTTCTTGCCGACCATTTCTTCTGGTGTATAGTGTTTGCGGATTCCGGATACAATCTGTTTTACCTGGCTTCCGATTTTTACTTGTGAGCACAGTAATTTCTTAGATTTCGGGACTGCCTCGCATGAGATGATCTCACCTACCTGGAACTGCATTTTTCCGAAGTCGTCAAATGTAATTTCTGGTTTTGCATCAATATCGATTACTGTCTCTTCTTCCCCATCTGCCTGATTCTCTTTCTCTTCTGCTGTCATCTGTGGGTGAAGTTCTTCTACTTTCTTCATTACTTCTTCTACGTCTAATCTTGCGAAAAGAATTTCCGGCTTTTCTGTCACTTTTCCGTCACCAAGTTGTGCAAGAATCTTCTCAGATGTTTCTGGCATGAAGGACTCCAGAAGTCTTGCTCCTGTTTTGATGCTCTCAATCAGATTATAGAGCACTGTCTCCAGACGGTCTTTCTTAGCCTCTTCTTTTGCAAGTGCCCACGGCATTGTCTCGTCGATATATTTGTTGCAGCGTTTGAAGAGTACGAAAATCTCTGTGATTGCATCTGCCACACGCAGCTCGTCCATCTTAGCTTCCACTCTTTTTGGCGTATCCTCTGTGATTGCTTTCAGATCCGCATCAACTGCTTTGTCTTCTTCTGTCTCAGCAACACCTTTATTCGTCACCGTTCCGCCAAAGTATTTATTTGTCATAGAAATGGTTCTGTTGACCAGATTTCCAAGTGTATTTGCCAGATCGGAATTCATACGCTCTACCATAAGCTCCCAGGAAATAACTCCGTCATTCTCAAATGGCATCTCATGAAGTACGAAATAACGTACTGCGTCAACTCCGAAGAAATCTACCAATTCATCAGCATACAATACATTTCCCTTGGATTTACTCATCTTACCATCGCCCTGCAGAAGCCATGGATGTCCAAATACTTGTTTTGGAAGTGGAAGATCCAGTGCCATCAGGAAGATTGGCCAGTAAATGGTGTGGAAACGGATAATATCCTTTCCGATCAAATGTAAATCTGCAGGCCAGTTTTTCTTGAACTGCTCTGTGCTGTTTCCATCACAATCGTATCCGATTCCTGTGATGTAGTTTGTCAAGGCATCCAGCCATACATACACAACATGCTTTGGATCAAAGTCAACCGGAATTCCCCATGTGAAGGATGTTCTGGACACGCACAGATCCTGAAGACCTGGAAGAAGGAAATTGTTCATCATCTCATTTTTACGAGATACAGGCTGAATAAATTCCGGATGCGTGTTGATATAGTCGATCAGACGGTCAGCGTATTTGCTCATTTTGAAGAAATATGCTTCTTCCTTCGCTGGTTTACATTCGCGTCCACAATCCGGACATTTTCCGTCTACTAACTGAGACTCTGTCCAAAAGGACTCACAAGGAGTACAGTACATTCCCTCGTATGAACTCTTATAAATGTCTCCCTGATCGTACAGTCTTTTGAAAATTTTCTTGACCTGTGCTTCATGATCCTCATCAGTCGTACGGATAAATTTGTCATAGGAAGTATTCATTAAATCCCAGATCTTCTTAATCTCTCCCGCTGCATTGTCAACGAACTGTTTTGGTGTAATACCGGCCTCGTCCGCTTTCAGTTCAATTTTCTGACCATGCTCGTCAGTTCCTGTCTGGAAAAATACATCGTATCCCTGACTTCTTTTGTATCTTGCAATTGCATCTGCAAGAACGATTTCATAAGTATTACCAATATGCGGTTTGCCTGATGCATAAGCAATCGCTGTAGTAATATAATACTTTCCTTTGTTGCATTTCTCACACATATTCTTCTCTCCTTCTATAATCTTAATTTTTCATTATTTAATGATAATTTTTGTCACATCCTGCCGGTGGCTTTTTGTATAGGTAGGAAATGCAATTTCCTACCTATACAAAAAAACCGCCTTCTCATACTGAGAAGGCGGGATATTCCGCGTTACCACTTCTTTTCGCTCTATCCTCACGGATCAGAACCTCATCGAGTGCCATCTACACTCTTTCGCTGTAATGGGCGAATCCCATTAAGTGCTAAATTCCTGACCTGTCTGCCACTCTTCACACTCACTGCTCCAAAGCCATCTTCCGCTTGTTCCAATCCGCCCTTCTCAGCTTAACCGGGGCTTCTCTGTAGAATCTTTCCAACCGTACTCTCTTTTTCCACGCATTTTCTGTTTCATTTTCAATATTCAGCAATTTCCATAAATCATTCTGGCTATCTTATGAATATTTACATCTCTTTTATATAGATATAAAAGAATTTCAACGTAAAAATCGTAGCACAGTAAGGACTGGCATGTCAAGCCTTTTATATAGCTTTCCTATGGCCAGCTATTAATACCCTGCCATTAATACCCTGCCATTAATACCCTGCCATTAATACCCTGCCATTAATACCCCCGGCTATTAAATACTTTGTTTTGTCTAATTTATTCGCCTGGGAACATAGTTGCTTCCAGTGTCTCCATCTCCGATTCTTCGATTCCGTATGCCCCATCCTTGTCCGCTGTTACATGAACTTCCAATGTCGTCTCATCACCGTAAGAGTTTGCTTCCATCGCACGGTTCAGGCTCTCAACTAAAATATCCATAAGCACATCTGTCTGTGTCGGATCTTTTCCCTGATCTGCATACTCTGTTGCAATATCATTTACATAATTGGAAGAATTACGGAATACATCTGATGGCTTGATCACTACAGTTACTACATAGCTGTCATCATCCTGTTTCTTGGCATCTTTTACTGTGAAATCTGCCAGATCATAGGCCTTATCAGCTACCTCTATGTATTTATCCATCATCTCATCACTAACGTCCATTCCTGAAAATGCGCTCTCGATCTGAGTTCTCATACCTTCTGTCACTTCTTTTTTCGCATCACTCTCAGAAATTCCACGGTATTCAGCATATTTATCATACTGCGCATGATAATTTGCATCTAATACCGATTTTGTGTATCCTGCTGCATCAAAATCTTTGCCACATGCAGTCAGCCCCATACACATCAGTACCGCCATCCCCAAAGCCAATACTCTTTTCATTCTCTTCATACCTTTTTCCTCCTCATTTTGAGTTTTTTCAAATCTATTCTATGTTCAGTCTAACATACCCCTATAAAACCCGCAACTACTTAAACCTCTCTTTTATCCTCTCAGGAACATCATGCCCTCTTCCGTAAGTTCCAGATAATCCGGCATTCCTTTCTCTCCGATTTTTTCCAGCTTTTCTCTCTGAAGAAACCAGCAGATTGTCTGTTTATTCTGATTTTCTTCCCCCTCCGGGTAAAGGTAATAATTTCTTTCGAAAGGAAGTGCTGCCTCACTTTCAACAGTTATCTTCAGACAGTTCTCCTTTCGCTTTCCCCACACCGGCACAAAATCATGAGCCCGATACCCAAACCAGGTTGCCTGTTCATCAATCTCCTGATTTGTATGTAATGTAATTCCCCAGTCAAGGATCTCTGCCGTATGTACATCTACACGTTTTATTCTGGAAAAGTTCTTACAGCCGGTCAGTTTTGCAGCCTCTTTATATACAGGCTTCGCAAATATTTCTTTCGTTTCTCCATAAATGACCGGTTTCCCCTGATCCATGATCAACAGTTCCTCGCTGAAACGATAAATTTCGTCTCTGCTGTGCGATACCATAATAACAGTTCCGTCATAATCCTTCAGCATCTCGGTCAGTTCCTGCTGAAGCCGGTCTTTTAAAAATACGTCCAATGCGGAAAATGGTTCATCCAACAGAATGACATCCGGCTCATACGCCATGATCCTCGCCAGTGCAACTCTTTGCTGCTGCCCACCGGAAAGCTGTCCCGGCAACCGGTCAGCAAGTCCTGTCAGCTCAAATTTTTCAATCATTTCCTGTACTTTTTTTTGCTTTTCTTCCTTGCTGCCTTTCAGACCTGCCGCAATATTTTTTGCAACTGTCATAGTTGGAAACAACGCATAATTCTGAAAGAGGTAGCCGACATTTCTTTTCTGTGGTTTTAAATCCACTTTATTGGCCGAATCAAACAGCACCTTATCATCAATCTGTATCATTCCAAAATCCGGTGTCTCAATCCCCGCGATACTCTTAAGCGTCATGCTTTTTCCACAACCAGATGCTCCCAGAATCCCGATTCGTTTCGATTCTGTCTGAAAATGTATATCAAGACTGAATTCTCCCAGTTTTCTCTTAATATCTACTTTAATTCCCATTTTTTATCCTTCCCGCATCTTTCCACAATTTCCCGTACAATCCCATGCATTCTCCATCCACAATTTCTTTTTGTCGTATGCCTGGCGACTCAAACAACATACAGAGGATGCAGTATGTTATTTAACCGGATCTACCAGCGTTTGATATTCTTCATCTTTGTGCCGGATATAAAATTCATGGAAAAGATTACAAGAAATGCGATGAGCATAACGATCGCTACCCATACTCCCGCTGTTGCATAATCTCCATCCTGAATGACCATAGCAATTTTCTGAGAAATCGTTCCCGTCTTTCCGGGAATATTTCCAGCCAGCATAGATGTTGCTCCGTACTCTCCAAGGGCTCTTGCAAATGTAAGAATGGTTCCGGATGCAATTCCAGGTCCTGCACTTGGAATCACAACTTTCCAGAAAATCCGGATGTCAGACATACCAAGTGTGCGCCCTGCATAAATCAGATTGACATCTAACTGTTCAAAAGCAGCTCTTGCATTACGATACATTAGTGGAAATGCGATAACGGTTGCTGCAATAATACAACCAAGCCATGACTGCACGACCTTAATATCAAATGTCTCATACAAAAAAATTCCAAATGGTCTTCTTTTGCTAAAGATCAAAAGCAGGAAGAAACCTGCGACAGTCGGTGGCAGTACCATCGGCAGTGTCAGTATTCCATCAATGACCGCCTTCTTGCCCGGTGTTGTCTTTACCACTTTTCTCGCCGCATAAATTCCTAAAAAGAATGATATAAAAGTCGCCACGATTCCTGTTTTTAATGATATAAAAAGCGGGCTCCAGTCCAGATTTTTAATAATCGATTCCATTGCATCCATCTACATTCCTCCTCCGACTTCAAGAATGTCCCTGACCTGTTTTGAGACAGGAAAGGGACTTTTTTTGCTTTTTTAATTCCCAGTCAACTTTTTGCTGGCTTAGGAAAGATATTTCTTACTCTACATCTGTATCGAAATAGTATTTCTGGAAAATTGTTTTTGCTTTATCAGATGTTACAAAATCGATGAAATCTTTTGCTTCTGAGACTTCTGCATCACTTGCTTCGTCATTTTTAACCTGAGCGATCGGGTAGATTACATTTCCTGTAAGATCATAGCTTACTGTCTGAAGGATATTAAGCTCATCCTCATATCCATATGTATCAGAATAGTATGTTGTACCAACTTCACAAGATCCCTCTACAACTGCTGCCAATACTTTACTTACGTTATCCTGCTCGCTGATCTCAACTCCGCCAAGTGCCTCAGATACTGTCTCTGTAGGAATTGTGGATACATCGTCAACTTTATCAAGGATTCCAAGGTTTACAAGTGCCTGTCTTGTATATTTTCCAACCGGTACGCTTCCACCTGCAAGAGCGATGCTGGAAGCCTCTTTTAAGGTCTCAAGTCCAGTAACCTTTGTTCCACTGTCTTTACGTGTTACAACTACGACCTGGTTGTTTACAACGTTCTTACGTGTGCCGTCAACTACAAGTCCGTCTGTCTTCTCCAGCTGATCCATCTGTTTCTGAGCTGCTGAAAAGAATACATCACACGCATATCCTTCCTCGATCTGTGTAAGCAGTGTTCCTGAACTATCTGCATTAAATGTAATCTTCACATTTGGATGATCTTTCTGATACTCTGTTGCGACTTCATCCATAACTTTGCTCAAGCTGGCGGCAATAAATACCTGAAGCTCTACATCTTCTGCAGCATCAGCCTTCGCCTCTGTTTTTGTCTCCTCTTTTTTGTCATCTTTGCTGTCGGATTTACTTCCGCATGCTGCGAGTCCTAATACCACAGACATTGCAAGTAATGTTGCTAATACTCTTTTTTTCATCTCGTTTCTCCCTTCTTTTGGATTAGCATAATGACTGTTTTTAAAAATCGATTTGTTTTACAAAAACAATCGGTGTTATAAATAATATAGCGGTCGTTTATGCGTGTTTAAACATTTTCATGTCTGCTCTCACATGCAACCGCTATTATTATCCTCACTGATATCATGAATTATCAGCTATTTCCACATTCACCATCTGTGCCACGCAAAATTCCAAGTCCATGTCCCAGATGTGGCAATACATACTCCAGACTCTCTTTTACAGCCTTCGGGCTTCCCGGAAGATTGACGATCAACGTCTTTTTTCGAATTCCGGATACAGCCCGGCTTAACATTGCTCTTCCGGTAATAGAAAGTGAATACTGACGGATCGCATCTGCAATTCCCATCGCCATGCGGTCACAGACTGCCTGTGTTGCCTCTGGTGTCACATCTCTTTCTGCAAATCCGGTCCCACCTGTCGTAAAGATCACATTGACCTGTCTCTGGTCTGCCAGTCTCATAAGCTGATGCTTCAAAGGCTGCTCTCCGTCCGGAAGCAGTAATGTCTCTATCACGTCATATCCTTCCTTCATAAGCATCTCCTGAATCAATGGACCACTCTTATCCTCCCGCTCTCCTGCAGCACCTTTATCACTCAAAGTAATAACCGCCGCCGTAAACGGACGATCTTTTTCTAATGGAAGCATTGTGATCTCATCACCAGCCTTAATCTCGCCGCCTTTCAGAACCCTTGTGAACACACCTTCTCTTGGCATGATACAATCACCCATAACCTTGTAGATTGCACAGTGGCTATGGCATTCTTTTCCAATCTGCGTCAATTCCAAAATTGCTTCTCCAATCTGAAATTTCGTTCCTACCAGGACTTTACTCAGATCAAACCCTTCCACAACAAGATTCTCTCCGAATGCTCCAAAGTCTACGTCCGCACCTTTCTCTCGAAATGCTTCAATCTTTTCAAATGAAAGCATGCTCACCTGACGGTGCCATTTCCCCACATGGGCATCTCCTTCAATTCCCCATTCTTCCACCAGTCTTGCAGACTCGATCGGTTTTTTCTGGGTTCCTTTTTTCTCACTAATACAAATTGCTAATATCTTTCCCACAGCTCTATCCCCCAATTTGACTCATTTTCTTATCTTCTGTAATTTCACTTAAATTTTCAAAACGGTGGCTTTTCGGCTTTAACTGAATTGCCTCCGTGATTGCCTGATACAAACATTCCAATGTTTCTTGATCTGCCATTGTTGTTCCGCATCTCTGCGGCTTTTCATGCCTGTCAAAAATATCCTTCAGCTCCACGCCTTTTCCATAGCACAGACAAGGTTTTAAACACCCTTGCGCCGTCATGCGTATCCGGTTACAATACTGACAGAATTTTCCATGAAGTGCACTGATAAATCCTACACTTCCCTGTCCTCCCGGAAGCTTCACATAAACTGCCGGTCCATTTCCATGAATCTGTCGATCTTCCTGAATATCAGGATATTGTTTCTTTAACTCTTCCAAAATGTCTTCATTGTAAATCGTCTCAAACTTTTTTCCAAGCCCAATCGGCATCATCTCAATAAAACGTACATCCAGCTTTTTCTCCAGCGTCAATCTTGCAAGTGCCAGAAATTCATCCTCATTCATGCCTTTTTGAAGTACACTGTTGATTTTCACCGGGATTCCGGCATCTACTGCCTGATCCACACTTTTCAGCACCCTGAAAAGTTCGTCCCGTCCGGTAATTACCTGATAACGTTCCCGGTCCAGTGTATCCAGACTAATATTCACCGCATCCAGCCCATTTTTCAATAGTTCTGGCAAATATTTTGACAGCAGGACACCATTCGTAGTCATTGTTACCTGCTCTACTCCCGGAATCTTCTTAATCTTTCCAATCAATTCCGGACACCCCAGTCTTACCAGCGGTTCTCCTCCTGTAATTTTGAATTTACGGATTCCGGCCTTTGCAGCCGCCTGACAGACCATCTCAATTTCTTCGTAAGAAAGAATGTTCTTCATCGGAACTAATTCTACTCCTTCCGGCATACAATACCGACACCGGAGATTACACCGATCCGTAATGGAAATTCTCATATAATCTATTATTCTTCCATACTGATCCTTCATAAATCTTTAAACTTCCTCCAACAATACCTTTACTTTACCACCACACACCATGCCTTCTTCCTCGGCATCTTCACCAGTCATATCCACATGCACGATTTGTGGCGCTTTTGCGCATCCTCGCAGTATTAATAACGCTTTGCTGACAATCGCGGCTTCAATACAGCCGCCCCCAATAGTGTCTACACATCGTCCGTCTTCCATTATCAACATCTTCGTTCCAATACTTCTTGGCGCACTTCCTTTTCGTTCGACTATCGTCGCCAATATCTTTTTCTGATCCTCACATTTCACGATTGCATCCCGGATTTCATTCGAATAACCGGCTCCTCGTTTATCCTGATTCTTGACCTGTATAATTTCTGCCATAATGGATATTGCGATTTCTTCCGGTGTCTCCGCCTTTATATCCAGGCCGATTGGAGAATGTAACTGACTGATCACCTGTGGATCGGCTCCATTTTCAAGAACACTATGTTTTACCTGTGCCACTCTTCTGTGGCTTCCCATCATTCCAATGTACGCATGTGGTTTTCTTACAATACTTTCCAGACAGATCCGATCATACACATGTCCGCGGGTAACGATTACAAAAAACGTATCTGAATCACCGGGAATCTGTTCCAGTCCCGCTTCAAATGTATCACAAATAACTTTGTCTGCTCCTGCTCTTCTGGCGTTATCTGCAAATTTCGGTCTGTCTTCCAGTACTGTTACATAACATCCAATCTGTCTGCCAAGCTGAATAATCGGCATGGAAACATGTCCCCCACCACAGATCACGATTTTCTTCTGTCCACCTATAACTTCACCAAATATTTTTTCGCCATCAACAAGCGCTATACCATTTACTTCTAACTGCTCTATCTGCTGGTCATGCTGTTCTAAAAATCCCCCTGCAACAGATGCCCATACCAGCTTTCCATTCGATACAAGCGCTTTTTCCCCAAGTACCTCTCCTGTCAGTCCTGTCAAAACGATATTTTTACTCTCTGGCTGCAGTTGTTTTAATTTTTGTAAGAATTCCCACATCTGCACTCACCTACTTTCCAAATCCGCAATTCGGGAAAGTACAGACCGGACAATTCAAGCATAAGCCGCCTTCTCCCAGTGTATCAATATCTGCTTTTTTCAGAATCTCTCCAGCCACGATCCGTGGCAGAACCAAATCAAAAATAGTCCGTTTCGCATACATAACGCATCCCGGAAGACCAATGACTGGTCTTTTTTTCTCTCCATAGTAGGACAGCAAGAACATGGCTCCCGGAAGTACAGGTGCTCCGTAAGTCACGATCTCAGCACCTGTATTCTTAATCGCAAGCGGAGTACGATCATCTGGATCCACACTCATTCCGCCTGTACAAAGCACCATATCCACCCCTTCATCCAAAAATTTCTGAATAGCCGCTGTAATATGTTCATGGTTATCATCACTTACTACATGCCCGACGACCTCTGCTCCATATTCTTTCAATTTTTCGATAATAACCGGTGTAAATGTATCTTTGATCCTTCCGTAAAATACTTCGTTTCCAGTATTTACAATTGCAGCTTTCATCTTTTTAAATGGAATCAGCTCAAAAATCGGTTCTTCACCAGCTGCTTTTTTTGCACGCTCCATTTTTTCTTTTTCTATAACAAGAGGAATAATCCTTGTCCCGGCAATCTTATCGCCCTTTTTTACCGGAAAGTTTCCATGACGACAGGCAATCATCATTTCACCAAGCGCATTTACTGCATTCAATCGCTCTGTATCAACCTTTAAAAGACCGTCACACTCCGCGATCAGTTCAATTTTTCCTTCTTTGATTTCCGATGGGATCATGTGCTCATTTGCACACATATCATACAAGATCTTAGCCGCATCATTTTCATGAAGCATATTCTCATTATTCTCCCAAATGTAAATGTGATCTTTTCCCACACTTAAAAGTACCGGTATGTCTTCCTCTGTAATAATATGGCCTTTTCGAAATACGGCATCCTTCGTAACGCCTTTGATAATTTGTGTGATGTCATGGCACAATACCTGCCCCACTGCATCTTCCGTTCGCATTAATTTCATTTTATCCATTCCCTTCGAATATTTTTTCAAAACTATTCGCAGTTTAAAAAAATATTTTTATAACATTTCTCAGTTATTTTAATATCAATTTTTTTGATATTAAAATAGGGATTTTTCACCTTTTATCTAAGGTAAACAAATCCCCGTTGATCGCAATCAAATTTATATAATAATATTATAGCAAAACAGACTTTTTTGTCAACCAATTCGTCACATTCTTCAGTCATTCAAAATTCACAAATTCTTTTATCCTGTCCCTCGCATCATTTCTTATAGGATATGTTTTTCTCCATTGAAATGCTCCATGATTGCTTCCAGCACCCCGCCACCGATTGCTCTGGCTTTATCCGAAATTGTATAGCAATATTCTTCCTTACATCTGGCATCAATATCTCCACACTTCATGCCAATTGTAACATTTACCCCTGGCTGCAGCATTCCCCGGACAATACCACTCATCAACGCTCGGACAGATTTTCCACCGCTATAAGCAACAATCTGATCTTTTTCCACATGATCACCGATTTTAACCACAGGCTCATAAAGTCCGTCTGCCGATGCACGGATGATCCTTTCAATAGAATATCCTCCTATTTCTGCCGGGATTCCTGTATTCTGAATTGCACAGCCTTCATGGATCACTTTACCAAGATTATGTCCTCTCATAGTCTCCACTACTACGTGGCAGTCTTTTCCAGCGGTAAATCCAGGTCCGACCCCAATTACAAATTCAGCAGCGTCTATCGTTGTTCCCAGATTTTTTTTTGCCAGTATTGCATCTACAACTACATCTGCCTTATACTCTTTCAGATACTTAAGTCCTGGATCCACAAGAAGCGGTATATACCCCTTTTTTATTCTATCATCTATCTGTTCCGGTCCGTCAGTCAGTTTCGCAGTAACATGTTCTACTTCTGCATTTCCTTCATACACTGCTCTAGAAAATGCAATTGTCCGTCGTACAGTCAATGGAACTTTCGTCTCTGTCATAATAATTTCAAATCCGCATTTATATAGGCGATATGCAATTCCTGTAGCCAGATCTCCTGCTCCTCTTATTAAAATTCTCATGCGCCAGTCTTCTTTCCCTTTTTGTGATTATCTGCTCGTCCCCTGTAGAAGTGCTTTCGACTTAATTAAAATAATTCACCGTCTTGAAAAACATCTTTATAAATGTCCTGAGCTGCCGCTTCAACACGTTCCCTGTAAAGTTCATATTTTTCAAGAAGCATATGCCCACGCTCAGTTATATAGGCTTCGCCACCATTCTTTCCACCGCTCATGCGCTCCACGATCTTCCAGCCAGTCTCTTCCTCCGCTGTATGGATGAGCTTCCAGCCTTTACTGTAAGACATACCGGTCTTTGCGCAGGCCTCCCGCACAGAACCCAGACGATCGATCTGAGTCAGAAGTGTTACAACACCCGGTCCAAAAAAAGAACGATTCACTGCAAGGCTTACTTTCACATGACCTCGTATCTGCTTCTCTGCAAATATCTGCCGTCTTTCTTCATATTCCTGTGCCGATGTCACCTTCACAAGAATCCCTTCATTCTCAACCTCTATATGCGCGATCCGATAACCGAACTGCTTCCAGAAAGCCGCCACACCGGTACTTCTGACAGTTCCTTCTGCCATCTCTGCGCTCTCTTCAATCTGTTGTTCCAGTTTTTTGCAGATATTTCTTGCGCATGCCTGACTGGTACAGATCAAGTCGCCAAACATACCTCCATATACTGCACCAAGCAATTCTGCCTGACGCTTCTGCATCATTACCAATATATCCGGTTGAAAAAAAGGAAAACGAATATCTCCGACAAAAATACGTTCGCATGTATCCGATAGATAAGAAAGTCCCTTCAGAACTGCTAAATCAAAGGAATCTGACTCTATATCCAAAAATGTAACCCCGCGACGATGCAATGTCTGCTCTATCTTATCTGCCATTCCATCCCGTGTGACCAGAGCAATGTCTGCCACACCCGCACGTTGATAGCTTACAATCATCTGTTCGAAAATGGTCGGTCTCTTCATCTCAAGAAACTTTTCCATCTCCTCATCTGGTATCCCGACTCCGGCCACCAATATTACTGCGCCTATCTTCATCTGTCCCACCATTTCTAATATGTAATAAAATTATTATAGCAATAACCTCTTATTTGTCAACGAATTTAGCTCTCCCCTAACTTCCCTAGTTCTGGCACGGTCTTGCTTTCTGACCGTCAATCTTTTCGTTTCTGATCTCACCACTTTTTCCGCCACTTTTATGACAAAGATAAATCTCTCCGATTTCCATAGATTTATCGATGGCTTTACACATATCGTATACAGTAAGAAGTGCCACACTGACACCTGTGAGGGCTTCCATCTCCACGCCTGTCTTCCCGGTCACTTTTACTGTACAATAACAGTCAATTGCACATTCCTCTGGTTTCATCTCGAAATTCACACGGCATTTTGTGATTGGAAGAATATGGCACATCGGAATCAGTTCGGAAGTTCTCTTTGCACCCATAATTCCGGCAGTTGTTGCCACTCCGAGCACGTCCCCCTTTCCGACTGTTCCGGCTTCAATCGCATCGTAGACTTCCCTGCTCACCAGGATACGTCCTTTTGCCGTAGCCTCCCGGACTGTGTCATTTTTCTCCGTAACATCGACCATGATTGCTTTTCCATTTTCATCAAAATGTGTTAGCTGCATTTTCTAACTCCTTTCAAATGTGATTTTCTGTAAATTCACTACACATTTTACAAAAATCACTTTTTTTCAAGAATGCCTCGGCATTTTTTCTATGTCATGTATTCCATGATAACACATTTTCTCCGAACTCTGTTCATAAATATTATAGAAAGGCACTGAAAGGATTCTTTGTATGTCTCTTTATAAAAAACGGCACTTTCTATTGGTTGGTTTTATGTCCGGCCTGCTGATTTTTGCGCTGCTTCTAAGTGCGATAGTTGGTGGAACTTCAGCTTTGGATATGAATTCCCGCTTCGACCGATACGTGGAGGAACTATTTAGGCAGGAGGTGTCTGCGAATACGATCACGCTTCATTACACAGTAAAAGATCCGGAATCTTATGGAATTCAAAATCCACCTGTCTCTTGTGGATACGCCGGAACAGACTCGGCGCTTATATGTGCTTCTGCGGAAAATGCTCTTGCAAGCCTTCATCAGTTCAAACGGAACAAGCTGTCTGATTATAATAAGCTGACTTACGACATTCTTGAACACTCTTATACCTCTTCTTTGGAAATGGGGCCGTATCTTTTATATGAAGAACCTCTCACACCACTTACCGGTACTCAGGCACAGCTTCCTATTCTTCTGTCAGAATATCGTTTTTATAATACTGACGATATTGACACTTACCTGAAACTTCTGACTACCATTCCCGATTATTTCCAATCTATTCTCACATTTGAGAAAGCAAAAAGCAACGCCGGACTTTTCATGGCTTCCTACGTCGCCGACGACATTATCACGGAATGTCAGACATTTGCCACCATGAAAAATAACTATCTTTATGCCACATTTGATTCTAAAATTGACGCTTTGAATTTGCCTGCTGTAACTTCTGAAGATTATAAGAAACAAAATCGTGACGCCGTTTTAAATTACGTTCTTCCGGCGTTCACTTTTCTTAGTGACGGACTCCAAAATCTTCGTGATACCGGAAACAACAAACGGGGACTCTGTTATCTTCCTGATGGGAAAAAATATTATGAACTCTCAGTAAAAGAACAGACCGGTTCTGCCAGAACCATTCCACAGCTTCAGAAACTTGCACAAAGACAAATTCAAAGTGACCTGCTAACGATGCAGAAATTATTAAACAATTCCAGTTTCCATAAGAACTCTGAAGCTCATTCTGGCTCTGTACAAGGTACCACGCCGGGAGCAGCTTCTGATTTATTCAAAGGTCACGGTACCGAATTTTCTTCCGATGATCCGGTCAACATTTTAAATACGCTGCAAGATAAAATATCCGGCTCATTCCCAGAACCTCCAAAAGTTTCTTTCGAAATAAAATATGTTCAGGAAGCTATGGAAGAATATTTAAGTCCTGCTTTTTACATGATTCCGCCAATTGATAACAGTGGCGAAAACGTCATCTATATTAATCCCGGACACATTTCTGATGACCTGACTCTCTTTACAACTCTGGCACACGAAGGTTATCCGGGGCATTTATATCAGACGGTCTACTACTCCGCCACTAAACACCCTCCGATTCGAGATCTTCTGTCATTTGGCGGATATACCGAAGGTTGGGCTACATATTGTGAAATGCTGAGTTATTACTATTCCCCGCTTTCTCATGATATGGCAACACTTCTCCAACATAATGCCTCCGTCATTCTCGGACTTTACGCCCTCGCCGATATGGGCATCCACTATGACGGCTGGACTCTTGCTGAAACAGTTGCCTTTTTCCGAACCTATGGAATCACGAATGAAAAGACAATCGAGGACATTTTTGATCTGATTGTCGCAGATCCCGGCAATTATCTCAAATATTACATCGGATACGTGGAATTTCTGGAATTAAAGAAACTGGCAATAAAAACCTGGGGAGATGATTTTACCCAGAATCAGTTCCACCAATGCATCCTCGATACCGGACCAGCGCCATTTGAAATTCTACAGAAGCAAATTAAAAATGCGTATTAGCGGGAAAGTTTCAAGGGAAGGTTTGACTCATGCGAGTCAAATCTTCCCCTCAATCATATCCAGATATTCTCCTTTATCGATATGCATCATACTTACCTGATTCTGATATCTTCTAAATCCGTACACACTGTCCACATTTCGAATCAAGGACTGCAGCCGCTCGTCCGGTACGCACACAATCAACTGTAATTCCAGTTCTCTTGCGTAGTGCAGGCAGACTTCGCTTCGTTCTTTGTCCATTTTGGAAAATGCTTCATCCAAAAGTACCAGTCTTATCTTGGAATCGCGGTTTGTCTGCTGCATATAAAGCATTGCAAATCCAGCCAGAAGTGCCACATATTTCGGGTTCTGTCCTTCTCCTCCGGAATCACGCCCTGCCATGTCATCGACCGCATTTTTTTTCACATTTCCATCTTCATCTTCTACTCGTTCATACATACTGAAGGTCAGATAATTCCGGTAATCCACGTACTGCTCCATCTGCTGACGGTGCTGACTTAAGGACTTGGCATCTTCGTCTTTCGGAGGCATGAATTTCTCTGTTAGGCGCAGGATCTGTTGCTCGTACTTCTGATAAAATGTGTCTTCGCCAAGCGTGATCTGTCCGTCGAAGCCATCATCGTCCAGCACTTTGCTGTCCAATTCCGGTGCCATCAGCATCTCATAGAACTGTCCATTTTCATTTTCTGCCGGAAGAATATCAATCTGGTAAATACTGTCAGAAAATTTAATCTTTGCCAGCATACGATTGATTTCTTTCCTGTGACGGTATGCCGCTTTGATTTCACCGTGGATCGTCGCGATTACATTTTCACGAAGCGTATGGTAGATCAGATCATACTGTTTCTGAAATTCATCTTTATACTTCGGCTCAAAGTCCTGTCTGCATTGATTCAAAATCCTGTCATAAGAAACATTTTCGTGTTCTACGCCCGTCAGGCCATAGGATGGATATGCCTGATTGAACTGATTTCTCGCACGGGTCAGAAGATCACGTACTTCCTCTTCCTGCTTCATCAGCTCTTCAGATTCTTTACTTTTCTTACGTCGGTATGTCTGCTCAGATTGTATCTTTAATGCTTCCTGGACTTCAGTCTGCAGTTCTTCATTCAGTACAAATCCCTGCATCAGGAAATCCATACGATTCTGGAAATTCACGATATCCTGCTCTGCCTGTCCCTGTGTCTTGACATAGCCCAGTATTTCTTTCTGAAGCTGTTCAGATATCTTCTCAATTTCCTGGATTTTTACTTCTAATTCTGTCTTCTGCTGATTGAGTTCCGCAGTTCTGCTTCCTTCGCGAAGCTCTCGCAGTTCCTTCTCCAACTGATCCTGTTTCTCGTAAAATGCCTGCAGTTCTTCTCCCGCCCCGGCCAGATGCAGGATCTGATCTGTGCTTTGGTTCAGCCGCTCAAATCCCTGGGCTGCTTTCAGGCTTTGCTGCATCTGCTGATCTTGCAATACTTCTTCACTCAGCTTCAGAACCTCATCTTCCATTTCATGAAGCTTTGCCTTAGAAACCTTCGTTCCAATGCAGGCATATTTTTCGTAATCATTTTTCTTCAGATGACGGAAAATGTAATTATTATAGGAATAGCAGTCGGCTGTCACACCATTTCCGGAGGCACGGAGTTCTTCCTCTGTCTCGCATTTGGCAATTCTTCCGAGATAACGGCGCAGGCACTGGTCCACGTATGGTTCTTCTGCATGAACAGCCTCATAGATTGAATTGTCATGAACTTTTGGCTCGGACTTCACAATTGCGGCCGTATCTAACAGATCTACTTCATCAATCCCACCAAGATATTGAAGCTTACGAAATACTTTCGCTGCATCAAGGGCGTACTCCGGTGCGGTCACAAGACTGTGTTTCACACGCCCCATACGACCTTCAATCGCATTTTTCCACTTCTCATCTGTAATGTCAAAAAGGTCTGCGAAAATGTTGACGTGAATGGTTCTTCCATATTGTGTGCTCAGACGGTTCTGTAACTCCTGCCTTGCCTGTTTCAACTCTTTTCGGTACGGTTTGCGGTCGTTTTTCAGATCCTCCACCATTTCCTTTTTCTCTTTCAAATCCTTGCGGTTCTGACTGATTCTTGTACCGATTTCATCAACTTCTTCATTAATGCTCTCCTGCGCGTCACTTAGTTGTTTCTTTAGCTTCTCAATTGCTTCCTTTGAAACATTTCCCGACTTGATCTCATCAATTCTCTGAAGTGCCGGATTGCTCACATAGGCACTGATCTCTTCATCTTCCTCCCAGCGGGCAAGTCCTTTTACAACCTCTCGCCACTGCTCACTGTTGCGGGCCAGAAGCTTGATGGTCTCCTTAAGACTCTTCAGCTCCTTCTCCTTCTGACCATAATCACTGGATTTTAGTTCCGCTTCTACCTCAACAAGTGCGTTCGTAAGCTGTGTCTTTTTCTCATTATTCTCATTCTGCTGTTTTTCTCTGGCACGAATCTTCTCATTGATATCCATAAGATCCTGACTTCTCGCCTCAATCTTCGTCTTGAAGCTTTCAATATCAATATATTTTAACACCTGTTCTACATGGATCTTATCCGCACGCGTCGTCTGAAGTGCCAGATTCTGCCGGCTGATCTCATCCAGAAGATGGATCCGATTCTCCAGGTCTTCCACACGCTCTTTGATCTCACGGTACGCACCAAGCTGGTCACTGATGGTCGAAACCGTGTCCTCCTTACTCTTCGGGAACATATAATCACGGATAAACTGACCCGTTCCATTTGTCATGCGAAGGGCAATCGCACTCTTTTCCATGGTCATCATGCGCCCCGGCTCCACATATCCAAAGATCACATCATAAACCGTTTTCAGATATGCCTCTTTTGACGGATAAAGACGATTCACATCACCTCGTCCACGATTGTCCGAAGAATCCACCCGCTTTTCCACAAGCTTTCTGAGTCCTGCAATTGTATATGGCACACCTTTCTCCGTCAGATACTCGTCCTCCGGAATTTTCCCGGAGTGGCTGAAAAATGTATACTTTCGGATATCAGTATCATTTTTTCCAACTTCGAATGCAACACCGATACAAGTGCTCACCTTCGTTCCGGTGTCAAATATCTCCAGTACGATCTGAGAGCAGAAGTCCTGTTCATCACGATTGTAAGATCCGTCTTTCTGCGCACCTCGCAGGTAACTGAGCACACTTCGGCGGTTCTTCGCGTCGTCCGCCGCCTTATTTAGAAATGTAGCGGAAATACTTCCGTACAGAACGACTTGAATGGCATCCATAACTGTTGATTTTCCAGAGCCACTCTTACCACTGAACAGATTCACATACTCATGGAACTCCATGATCTTGTGGCTGACACCGCCCCAATTATTCATCAGCATTCTTGTAAATATCTTCTTCGCCTGCTTCAACTTCTGCACCGCCTTCCTCATCAACATATTCTTTTATCAATGCCTGAATATCTACACCACTGCAATACAGATTAATTGTGCTGTAAATGTAAATCTTTGTCTGATCTTCTACGTTCTGGATCGCGCCCGGCACCTCGATGATCTGATGCTTGCTCATAACATACAGCGCATCTTTCCACTCTGCCATAGTCAGCTTCTCATTGATCAGATTCGTGTTCTTTCCATACTCACGGATCTCCGCCAGATTCGTCACAGTCGCATTCAGACCTTCCCCGAGAATCTTATCCCGATAGATTATTTTAATAAGAAGAATGATCTTCGTAGCCGTCACATTCAAACGTTCCACAGCCACGCCTTCTCCGGTCAGCCTGAAAATGTGTTCCTGCGGGTCGTGTACCAGTTCGCACCCAAGTACGGACAGATAGTCTTCTATAAATTTCCGGTGTCTCACACAGATTTCATAGTGAAGGTTATCCCTCGGCGTCAGCGTGACCGGATCGTATTTTACTTGTAAAATGCATGTCTGCCGAAACAGCGCGGAAATGGTTTTCTTCAGATTCTCCGTCTCCGTCACAGACAATTGTTCCATATAATTTACCATATATTTTTCCTTATCCTTGTCTTTCTTATTATGATGTTGGGGCACAAGCCCCCATCTATGATATTTCACCTGATGATTACTGAGATTTTTTAATCACAAGCTTAGAGAATCTCAGACCATTCTCGTTCTCAAGCTCTTCTCCGACCTCAATCTCTTCCGTTCCTTCCGCAACTTCCGTAGCATCCTGCCAAACAAGAAACAGCTTTTCCAGATCTTCCATGGATTTTACTGTGTCTTTCGTCACAATAAAGTTTCCATCCTGCTCGTTTTGTTTCCGGAACTCTCGGATTTCCTTCTGCGTGTAAAGCGGCTTCAGAATATACTCATTCATTTCTTCCGAATCTGCCTGTTCTGTTACCTCTGTCACCGCCTGCGGTACAAATGCTTCTTTTTTCCGGTCCCGTCTCTGATACAAACTCTTTTCATTCATCACACGGTATGGTTCGGTCAGCTTCATTTTCTGCGACAGCTTGTCCAAAATTTCATCACGTTTTTCACTCTGAGTCAAAAGATTTACAAAGGCAATTGTCTGATCTTCCTCGACCGCGCCTTCCATCAAAATGTACCGGATTCTCGCAGCAGCCCGGCTTGCAAATACAGTCTTCTGCTCAATCAGCATATTGTATCTTCGCTCAATGGCATCAAACTCTCTGGAAATGCGATACAACATTTCATTCGCTTCGTCACAGAGCTTCACTGCCCGCTCCAGACGGTAACGCTGAATGCTCAGCTTATTCTGCACATTTCGTTCTTCAGACTTCTCCTGCTCCTCTCGCGCCAGCTGAACTTGAATATCCATGAGCTTTTCCACAAAACCTTCGCGCCTTGTCTCATTTTCCCCAAGATTCTTCTCTATCAGCTCTTTGACCGCTTCCTTGTAACGATAAAAGCTGTCGGTTGTCGTCAAAATCGCATATTTTTGGCTGTCACTATTGTTGATTTCCTTTACAAGAACTTCCTGGATTCCTAAAAAACTTCGCTGGCTCGATAATTCATCAAAATATCCGCGCATCCCTTCCTGCATATTTGCCAGCATCTGAAGCAGGGATCTTGACGTATGCAGTGCACTTTTCAGAATGTCATTATTCTTCTCCCGATCCGAACTATATGTATAAAGGTGACTGTACACTGCCAGCACACTCTCGCGCTCCTTGCTGTCCTCATCACTATAAAGATTACGGAACAACTCCACATACAACTGACTATACTCCGGGAAAGATACTACATAGCTGTTTAGTGTTTCGTCATAGTCACGTCTAAGCCATCCCCAGTCTTCAAAATGCCGTAAACTTATCATTGCCATGTTCGACCGCGTCAAAAGCTCTCCTTCCTCATCAAAGCGCTCCTCACTCCAGTCTAACGTCATACGGGCAAGCTGCTCATTCATAATCGCCTGACACTCGCCCTCAGTCAACCCCAAAAGCGAATACGACTGGCTGCTCTCCTCGTAAACCGCCACAAGAAACTGCATATAGAATTCCATATATTTACTTCCGAATACCTTGTAAAAATCCTTCGGAATCCGACTGATCAGATTCATTCGTTCCTCCTTCACCCACAAACACACGGGATTTGCTCCTATCAGTATACCGAATTTTGCCCCTGAGAGCAACCTTTGGGGGACGTAGTTATTCTGCGTTTTCTACCGTAACTTTTCTATTTTACTACGTCCCCTAGTACTACGCTGGCCGCCAATCCGGCGAGTGTTGCCAGTAATGCCCCTGGCAGTGTGTATCTTGTTTTTGTTACTTTTGCGGTCATGAAGTAAACGCTCATGGTGTAAAATATTGTCTCTGTGCAGGACATGCTGATGGATGCCACTAGTCCCAGATAGGAATCTGTCCCGTACTCTTTGTAGACATCAAGGAGTAAACCTGTCGCTGCAGACGAGGAGAACATCTTTACTATTGTGAGTGGAACTAATTCGCCTGGGAATCCGATATATTGTGTAACTTTTCCAATCATTTGTGCCAGAAATTCCAGAAATCCGGATGCTCTTAGTACTCCGACTGCTACCATAAGCCCTACCATAGTCGGCATAATTTTGATAACAGTCAAAAATCCGTCCTTCGCTCCTTTTACAAATGTGTCATAAACTGGAATTTTCATTGTAATTCCGTAACAGATAATCCCAAATATCATGAGTGGTACAATAAAATCCGACAGGTAAAGAAATACTTTCAATCCTTGAATTCTCCTTTTGCTTGCCCTATACTATCTGTTGTATATTATGCCGGTTGGATAAAATCCATACCGGCATCAGAAAGGAAGTTTCCGAAATTGAATCTTTTACATAAAAATAATACAACTGCTTTACCAAAAGCAAACTCTACGGACACTCATGACTTTGGTGAGGGCAGCATCTCTGGAAATATTCTGCGTCTTGCAATTCCTATGACGCTTGCGCAGCTCATTAATGTCCTTTACAACATTATTGACCGCATTTACATCGGTCATCTCCCAGACGTGTCCACCCAGGCGTTGACCGGAATCGGTCTGACTCTGCCGGTCATTACAATCATCACCGCTTTTGCCAATCTGTTCGGTATGGGCGGCGCACCGCTTTTTTCTATGGCAAGAGGTTCCGGTGAACCTGGGCGCGCCCGGAAAATTCTCGGCAACTCCTTTTCCATGCTCCTGATTTCCGGCGGCATTCTCATGATTTTGTGCTACCTGTCCAAGCGCCCATTGCTTTACCTGTTCGGCGCCAGTGATATTACTTATCCTTATGCAAATGCATACATCAGCCTCTACCTTATCGGCACACTTTTTGTTATGATCAGTCTTGGCATGAACAATTTTATCAACGCCCAGGGATTTGGAATGACCGGAATGCTCACCGTCTCCATCGGTGCTGTCCTGAACCTGATCCTTGACCCTCTTTTTATCTTCGTTCTCCATATGGGAGTCCGCGGAGCCGCTCTTGCGACCATCATTTCGCAAGGAATCTCTGCAATCTGGGTATTACATTTTCTAACCGGAAAGAAAGCAATCCTTACACTCTCACTTGCTTATATGAAACTGGACTTCCGATTAGTAAAGGAAATCTGTGCTCTTGGACTTGCCGGATTTATTATGGCGATTACAAATGGATCGGTACAGATTGTCTGTAACGCAACTCTTTCCAGATACGGTGGTGACCTGTACGTTGGAATCATGACCGTTATTAACTCCGTCCGGGAAATCATTACTATGCCGGTCACCGGTCTTACAAGTGGTGCGCAGCCTGTCATGAGCTTTAACTATGGTGCCAGAAGACATGCGCGTGTAAAATCAGCAATCAAATTTACAACGATTGTCTGTATCTTATTTTCCTGTTTTATGTGGGCATTACTGCTCGCCTTCCCACGCTTCTTCATTCACATGTTCAACAGCGAACCGGAATTGTTAGCCGAAGGCGTACCTGCGATGCATTTATATTTCTTTGGAATCTTTATGATGTCGCTGCAGTTTGCCGGACAGTCCACATTTACTGCACTGGGAAAAGCAAAACAAGCCGTATTCTTCTCCCTGCTGCGAAAGGCAATCATCGTTATTCCACTGACACTGTGGCTTCCGACTGTAGGCGGACTTGGAACAAATGGAGTCTTTCTTGCCGAGCCGGTTTCCAACTTCATCGGCGGAACCGCCTGCTTCGTCACGATGATCTTTACCGTATGGAGAAAGCTGGATGATTCTCTAAAATAATATGACATACTTATTACACAAACCTCATAGTTTTTATAAAGCGAAAACTATGAGGTTTTCTTATGCTCAATTATCTCTGGGCCGGTATGATGATGCTTGGGATTATCTACGCCGCATTCACGGGACGCATGCCCGACATCACCAATGCCGCACTGGATTCTTCTAAGGAAGCAATCACGCTATGCATTACTATGATCGGTATCATGTCCTTCTGGGTAGGGCTTATGGAAATTGCAACAAAAGCCGGCATCATCGAACAGCTTTCTCGAAAGTTGAAGCCACTGATTCATTTCCTGTTCCCAAATCTTCCGGACAATCACCCTGCTGCCACCCACATCACCACGAATATCATTGCTAACATTCTGGGACTTGGCTGGGCTGCAACTCCCGCCGGACTGAAAGCAATGGAGGAACTGAAAAATCTGGAAGACGACCGTCGCAAATACCGCCTTCCGGGAAAAGTGCGCACCCCCGGAACCGCCAGCAATGAAATGTGCACATTTCTTATCATTAATATATCATCCCTGCAGCTCATTCCTGTAAATGTCATTGCCTACCGCAGCCAGTACGGCAGTATCAATCCTGCTGCCATCGTCGGCCCCGGAATACTGGCGACCGCTATAAGCACACTAGTGGCCGTGATATATTGCAAATGTAAGGAAAAACCAGATGCTGGACAGTAACACAGCATCTGGTTTCTATAAAATTTTTAATCAAGGTGAAATTCTTCTAAAATCTTTTTCCTATAAGTATCATCTTTAACAGCTTTCATAACATCTTCACTTCTCCCACACTCAAATAACTTATTATATAAATTGTTTACTTGTTCAATTCCTTCTTCTCGTTCCTGCCTCATATGTTCTTCTTCATCATACTCAAATATGCTCACTCTTAACACCTCTGCTCTGTTCTTCCTTAAAAACTCCGCAAGAATACCCTTTTTTATACATTCATCAATTGCCTTTTCCACTGCTTCCGGAAATGGCATTTCCTGCTGATATTTGCGGACTGTATCTACAAATTTCACATATTGATATAATGTCGGACTTTTTTCTATCATTTCCTCATTATATCCAGGATTTATATTTATGAATCGAATCCTCAGTTCCAAATCCAGTTCTTCCGACTTACTTTCATAAGCATCGGATAAACGTAAAACACTTTGTTCCGGCATCTTATCTGTTCCATTATAAAATACCACAAATCTCGGTTCGGGAATCTTAATTAACTTCCGTCCATACAGATTATCCCCAAATACATACGCCATATAAATATTTCTAAAAATCCCTTCTGCTTGTTCATTGTGGTAATTCAAGCATTGAAAATTCCTAGAAAATATATTGAAATTAGAAATGGTACAAACCTTCAAGATCTTGGAAATATAATGCTTGAAAGGATTGTACCACAATTAATATATTATGTCGAGATGTTTTTCTAAAATGACGCTACTGTAAAGCAACTATAACCATTAGTTGCTTTTTACTTTACATTCACCGTAATACTGCCTTGCACTACGCTAAATCTTAGCTTCATATTATCCTGATCTAATTTTTCCCAGTCACTTTCAGACATGAGTTGTCTATATGCCACATATGGTATAACGTTTGTTTTCGTTTCGCCCGCCGGTATCGGCCAGACTAACTCTGAGTTGTCATTCATTTCCGGAAATAAATCCCAGCTCACTGCAGAAGACCATTTTCCAACTTCCAGATTCACCTTGTAAATGGTAAATGACTGCCTGTCTTTTGTAGGATTTTTTATATCTACCGTCAAAACCGGAATCTTGATATCTTTTCCTGATTCTCTCAGGTTTTCCTTTACAGAGTCACTGCAAGAAACCTGCCCCAGAGTCTGCACAGTCAACTCTTTTACAATCATCTGTGTAGTTCCCAGATCTACTCCCTGTTTTGGCTCTTTCCATATGTGATTGACGATCATAGCTCCCAATCCTGTTCCCAATAGAACTGCCAAAAGACCTATACATATTTTCTTTCTCATAGCAGCTTCCCCTACTCCGCCAGTCCTTCTGCCGCGGTTCCTTCAATCTGAATCTTCTTTTCTCCGGTATACTCTTCTGTCGGATTGCTTTCCGGCACATATTCTTTTACTTCCATCGGCAGGAATTCGGTTCCGATATTTGTTCCGGCGGCATACATTTTTCCGTCCTTTGTCAGGATAAATGTATCATCATAACAGGTCGTACCGTAATCATTCGGGTTCACATTTGCCAGATCTGTCCAAATTGCATTCTGCTCAATCTCATCACACCAGACCATTCGTACATTTTCCATGACCTTTTCCGGCTCCATCAGAAATGTTTTCTCACCGGTATATCCACACTGGCCATAGGTGTTATCGCCCCAGGTGTACAGGTCACCATTCATCGTTATCGCTGCTGAACGTCTGTTAGTGGTCGTGACGTAAATTGCCTGATCCAGCATCTTGTGTGGTTCAGTGTACATCAGCGTTCCTTCCCCGTAAATGCTGCTTGCTTCGCCGGACATAAACTCACCCCACCAGTACACTTCCCCGTTCTTTTTGAGCGCAATCGCACAGGTCGCACCAGCCCGCATATAATCCACATCACTCATCAGAAGCTTCGGCTGGTTCACCACATTTTGCTGTGGATTCATGGCATCGTTTTCGCCTGGTTCTTTTCCAAGAATTCCCTGCAGATTCGCACCTGCGCCGTACAGTTCTCCATTTTCCGTGAGATACATCATAAAATATCCGTTGGCTGATGCGTCTACATGAACAACATGCTCGGCTATTTTCTGAGGTTCCATGTACTCCTCATGATACCAGTTGCCCACATCTTCCGGGTGATTGATTCCAAGCTGGGCATAGTAGTTCATGCCCTGTCCCCACAGCACATGATTTTCGTCTACATAATAGCGATTGCCTGCAATCACTTTATTCGTAATATAATAATCAGAAATGTGAAAATCTTCCGGCTGGTTCAACAACGACATATCTGTTGTATAAAATTCCTTTTTTTTCTGATTTTTTGCATTCTTTTCGGCTTCTTCTTTTGCTTTTTCTTCCTTCGATTTTTTCTTCTTTTTGTTCAAATCGTCTGTCGCCTTTTCCAGATTCTCTGCCTTCGCAAATACATTTTCCCCAAGCTTTATCTCTCGGATATTCTCCCAGTCACTAAGTTCCAAGGCATAATAGCAGTGGAGCCCTTCTGATTTTTCTTTCCCTGTGGAAATCACTTTCGGGACGATAATATCCGCAGCTTCATACTCTGATACGTCTGCATTTGGATCAAACTGGATCTGTTTCTCTTTCCCATTTTTCCAGCATACTGTCATAAGACCTGCGGTCATTGCCTGCGAATTATAAAATTCTTCGTCAGTTCCCGCATCTAACAGAATTCCTTCCTCACTCACATACAGATCTTTTCCCCGGTACTCATATCTGCGCGCGTCCTTTTTGACTTTCGGTGAAGTCTTAATGTTGATAAGCTCCTTACCCGTTTTTGCGTCATTCATCACCAGATGCATTTTCCCTTGCCTGCCGGAAGCTTCATGGTTTACATAATAAAGCGTAAGATACTGCGTCCCGCCGGCATTTTTCTGCTCATAAATATTTCCATCATAGGCAGACGCATCATCGACAATCCCCAGTTTATAAGAATCTTCTACGATCTGAAAAGACTGGCTCTGCTTAAGCTCCTGCTGTGTCTGCAGCAGCTTGGCCTTCTTTCCGCCTTTTCGCCTGATCTGCAGATCCACTCGCCCTGTCTGCGTCTTCTCACAATACACATTCTTCTTCACGACAATATCATAATTCTTATAAGTGGCATGGGAATTCTCCCAGCGGATCCACAAAACTAGCAGACTGACTGCAATTACAGCCAGAAAAATAATAAGTTCTGCTCGAAACACATTTTTTCTTTTTGTCCGTTCCATAGGCACCTCTCTTTTCCCCTGGTCAACAGTTTCACCGGTTCATCCTGATAAATCCAAAATCCCCATTTATTATAACATTTTTTCTATATATATGGAATCCATTGGCATAACTGGTAACAATCCGGTATTATCTCGCACATTTTCCTGATTGTATGAAAATACCGCTGGCAATTACTATCAGCAACTCCAGCGGTATCTTAATGTCTTATTTATTAAATTTTCTTCCATTTAAATGCAAAATGCGGCATAAAGCGGAACTATCTTTTTATCATCTTCAAATGCAAAATTTTTCGTTGAAAGCTTTATCGCATAATCGGGTTTATACTTATCCATATAAACCTTCAGGCTCTTTGCCCTTGTGTTGTCCGCAGACTTCACTTCTATTGGAATCAGCTTACCTTCACGCTGAATAATAAAATCTATCTCTGCGCCCCGCTCAGTTTCCCAATAGTAGGTATTATATCCATTAATAGTAAGCTGTACGTTGACATAATTCTCAACCATACCACCTTTAAAGTCATTCAACTCTTCCACCATATAAAGGACATCATTTGCCACAATATCTTTCTTTGCACACAATAATCCCAAATCCGACACATAAATTTTAAACGCATCTATATCCCGGTAATTTTCCAATGGTTTCCTGATCTGTTCCACTTTGTAGACTTGTGAAACAATCCCCGACAGGCAAAGCCATTCAATTGCATTTTCAAATTCAGAAGCTCTTCCACCCTTTTTTATCAGTTTATATTGAAATCTGGTATTCTTTTTTGAAAGTTGAACTGTAATATTGTCATATGCAAGTCTTGTCTTTTTAATTTCATTTAAATTGTTGTACTTGCTCATATCATTAAGATAACTTGCAAGTATCGTATCCTGTGTATGACGAATCAGTATATAATCTCTGGTCTCTGCAAACTGCATGACACATTCCGGCATTCCTCCCACAACCAGATATTGTCGATAAAGCTGCATGGCTGCATCATGGAGCGCAGACGGCATCGGTTCATTTGTCTCAAAACATTTCTTAATCTGGTCTACAAGTGATTTCTCGCCCATTGCAATCATGAATTCTTCCAAGTCCATCGGATACAATGTCTTCATATCTACTTTCCCGACTGGAAATGAAAATCTTGCCCTGTTCACCGCAACACCGAGAAGGCTGCCTGCCACTATAATATGATAATCTGGTCTTTCTTCATAAAAATATTTTAATGAAGTTAATGCCCGTTCACAAAGCTGTATTTCATCAAACACGATCAAAGTTTTTTCTGTCACTATTGTCTGCCCTGCAATATGAGATAAAATCGGTATTAAATAATCTGGACTGATATTTTCTTCAAATGTTTCATTTAGCTTTGGGTTTGTTTCAAAGTTAAAATATGCTACGTTCTCATAATGTGTACGCCCAAATTCCAAAATCGCATATGTCTTTCCTACCTGCCTCGCGCCTTGTAAAATAAGTGGTTTTCTATGTTCTTCATTCTTCCACTCTTCCAAAAAGTCCATGATTTTCCTGTACATATACCGTCCTCCCTTCATACTCAAAACTTGTTCTAAATATAGTATATGAATTATTCGTGTAAAAATCAATGTATTTTCATCGTTTTTTCACACTAAACTGCACGAACTTTTCTTAATTTTTAACATTATTCTACACATAAGCACTTCATTGGTCTGACTTAATTGTCTTTATTAATCCTCCAGCTCTACCGGATCTACCCCCTGTTTTTTCAGCTTCAGATACACAATTTCCCGGAACAGTGCATATGCCACCGACACGATCGGTATAAATATCAGCATTCCGACCACGCCCATAAGGCTGCCTCCGATGCTGACCGCCGCCAGCACCCAGATGGACGGTAACCCTACAGAATTACCTACTACATGCGGATAAATCAGGTTCCCTTCTATCTGCTGGAGCACAAGAAACAACACGATGAACATAAGCGCATTCATGGGGTCGACCATGAAGATTAAAAATGCTCCCACCGCACAGCCTAAGAATGCTCCAAAGATCGGTATCAGTGCGGTGAATGCGATAAAGATTCCTACCAGCAGTGCATACGGCAGCCGGAAGATTGTCATGGCCACTACGAACATGCTTCCAAGAATCACAGCCTCCAGGCACTGTCCGGTCAGGAAGCTTGAAAATGTGCTGTAAGTCAGGGAAGAGACTTCCACCACAGCCTCCGCACGACCTCGTCGTACGAATGCAAACAGTACCTTTTTCGCCTGTATCCCAAGCTTTTTCTTCTGCAGCAAAATATAAATCGCAAATACAAAAGCTATGACAAATGTTGAAACTCCGCTGATAATGCTTTTTGCAGCGGTAAGTGTCGAATTCAGCATATTTCCTGCACCATTTTTCAGGAAATCAATCAGTGTCTCCACAATCTTGTCCCAGTCAAACTGTACACTGTTGATCAGTTCGACAACCTCCTTGTTTCCATGAAAGACCTCTTTCCCCCACGCCTGTGCATGTGGGATGAACTGGGTAATACTCTGCCCCAGATTTCCAAATGTATTTACAAGCTGAGGTACAACACCAAAGATCACTACCGTCAACACGCCAACTACGATACAAAGTACACTCAACAGACTCACCGGTCTTGCAAGCTTATCTGCCACTTTATTTTTTCTTACTTTTTCCGTAAACAAGTGCCGCTCGATAAAGTTCATCGGTACATTCAGTACAAATGCAATGGCTCCTCCAAGCAGAAATGGAAAGATCAGATGTCCCACATATCCCAGTACCTCCAACACCTCTTCATATTTCCACAGTACCACGATCAGCAGTGCTGTGAACAAAATCAGCTCCCGGATTTTCCGCATATTTTCCTTATTCAGTTCCATTTAATTCCTTCCTTTATCCAATATCCTGTCAAATCCTCTATTTCTTTCGCGTTCTGATCCATTTCAGCAGCTGAATAACCGGCAGATTCAAAAGAGCCAGTCCATATACAGTCATCAACTGTGCTACCGTCAGTGTCTGCACTTTGAACATTCCCTGAAGTGCCGGGATCATCAGTACTCCTGTAATCAAAAGACAGCCAAGTACAAATGCTCCGATCAGATAAATGTTATTCCAGAATCGTTTCGTAAAAATGATCGGTTTGTTTGCTTTACAGTTAAATCCGTGAACCAGACGGCTGCTGCAAAGTGTTCCAAATGCCATCGTACTTGCCAGCACCGCATTTCCATCGCGATATCCGATCATAAATGCTGTCATGGTCATGATTCCGATACACAGACCTTCCACTCCTATGCTTGTAAGAAATGGTTTTGTCAAAATGGACTCTCCCATGGCACGTGGTTTTTCTTTCATCACTTCCGGATTGTGCGGCTCCAGTCCAAGCGCAATCGCCGGCAGGCTGTCTGTCAGAAGGTTGATGAACAGCAGATGTACCGGTGCAAATGGAACCGGCAGACTTGCAAGTGATGCGTACAAAACTGCAAGAATCGCTGCAAAATTTCCAGAAAGCAAGAACTGAATCGCATTTTTAATATTCTGATAAATGTTTCGTCCATTTTCCACTGCCTTGACGATCGTTGCAAAGTTATCATCCGTCAGCACCATAGCTGCCGCATCTTTCGCCACTTCACTTCCCGTGATTCCCATGGCAACTCCGATATCTGCCTGCTTCAGTGCCGGGGCATCATTCACGCCATCTCCCGTCATTGCCACAATATTTCCACGCTCCTGCCATGCCCGCACGATACGGATCTTGTGTTCCGGTGAAACTCTTGCATACACAGAAATGTTCGGTACGAACTCCTGGAGTTCTTCGTCCGTCATGTCTTCGATGACCGCACCTTCACAGGCTTCCGACATATTTTCCAGAATTCCGATTCGTTTTGCAATGGCCGCTGCTGTTACCTTGTGATCGCCCGTAATCATGATTGGCTTGATTCCTGCCTTGATACATTCTGCAACTGCATCTTTAGACTCCACTCTTGGCGGATCCATCATGGAAATCAGTCCCAGGAATGTCAGGTCATTTTCATCATTTAATGTAAGCCCCTGCTCCTGTTCCATCGTCTTAAATGCAAATGCAAGAACTCGCAGTCCGTTTTCTGAAAAATGTTTATTCTGCACTTCAATTCTGACGCGGTCTTCTTCTGTAATCTTTCTTAGAGTATCTCCATCCTGAATGTGGCTCATACGCTCAAGAAGCACATCGACCGCACCTTTTACGACCATAACATACCGTCCGTCTATAAAATGCTCCGTGGACATGAGTTTTCTGTCACTGTCGAACGGCACCTCAGAAAGCCTTGGATACTCTTCACGCACTTGTGCATAATCTTCTCCCAAAAGGCTGCCAAGATTAATAAGAGCCGTCTCCGTCGGATCCCCAATCTCCTGACCATTTTGATTTGTAGAATCATTGCAAAGCATACTGAACATCAGTAACTCTCGCTGTGCCGGATCCTTCAGATCAATCTCTCCGGAACAGACACTCTCACCATTTACATAATAATTTTCCACAGTCATTTTATTCTGCGTCAAAGTTCCAGTTTTATCAGAGCAGATGATTGACACACTGCCAAGTCCTTCGACCGCTTGAAGCTTACGGATGATTGCATGCTCCTTCGCCATCTTCTGTGTACCAAAGGAAAGCACGATGGTCACGATAGAACTAAGCGCCTCCGGGATAGCTGCTACCGCCAGCGCTACCGCAAATAAAAATGCATTTACAATCGATTCTCCACGGATCACGCTGATGGCAAATAAAATCCCACAAAATACAAGGATTGTGATGGACAACTTCTTACCAAAATCATCCAGATTCTTCTGAAGCGGTGTCTGCTTCTCTGATGCATTTTTCAGAAGCCCGGCAATCTTACCGACCTCCGTACTCATTCCGACTTCCGTTACTTCATAAGATGCTCGCCCATAAGTCACAAAGCTTCCGGAAAATACTCGGTTCGTCTGATCTCCGAGTGCTGCGCCCTCCGGCACTTCATCTAAAGACTTCTCCACTGGAAGACTCTCACCTGTCAGTGCACTTTCGTCCACTTTAAGACTTGCAACTGTAAGTAACTTTCCATCTGCCGGGATTAAGTCTCCCGCCTCCACAATTACTTCATCACCGACGGTCACTTCTCTCGCCGGTACCTGCATTAACTGCCCGTCACGTACAACTTTCGCATCCGGTGCCGACAGCTGCTTCAAACTATTCAGCGACTGCTCCGCCTTCACCGTCTGCACCGTTCCAAGAATCGCATTCATCGTAATAACTACAAAGATTACAATCGCACTCTCCACATCTCCAAGAAATCCTGAGATCACCGCGGAGATGATCAGAATAATTACCAGAAAATCCTTGAACTGTTCTAAAAATATTTGAAAGACACTTTTTTTCTTTCCCTCTTCCAGTTCATTCGGTCCGTATTTCTTTAGATTTTCCTTCGCCTGCTCATTTGTCAACATAATTTGTACCTCCTTTTTCCTATTATGGCTCATCTGATGTACAAAAATAGAGACCTTTATTGCACACCAAAAATATGCAATAAAAGTCTCACCATTTCATTACGATACGGATGATCGCTCATCGTACTGACGACATCGCAAACGCCTGATTTTCTACTTTGCAAGACTGACAGGCGCCAGTTACTCCCTTTTACTAATGTTAATATAGTCGATTCTTTCGAATCTGTCAACGGGGTTTCACTTGATTTATTACATTATAACGTAATAAGTTTGCATTTTCATTGATTTGTTCTATTCTAAGTGTATTAAGATTATATTAGGATACTATGTTCTATTATAAATAGAACATAGTATCCTAATATAATAATTCCTTATTAAAAAAGTGACTATTTAAAGCCACTTTTTTACTTTATCTTGATATTTTTCTCTTACTTGATATCAGTACTGCAAATAACAGCACCACGCCATATACTATTTTTTGCACACCCTGAGAGAAGTTCATTGCTGCAAGAAATCCCTCTAATATTACAATTACAAAACATCCCGCCATGGTACCAATATAACTTCCACTTCCTCCGATTAGTGAAACGCCTCCAATTGCAACCGCTGATACGGAAGCCATTTGATAAGTATCTCCCATTCCAAGGTATAGCTGGCTTAACTTACCAGCATATAACATTCCAGCCAAAGCAGCCATCATTCCACAAATGGCATACGCAGATAATTTTGTTAGTTTTACATTAATGCCTGAAAACATGGAACATGTTTCACTATTTCCTACTGCATATATTTTTCTTCCATATGGAGATTTTGATAATGTAAACCAGGCAGCCAACGAAACCAATAACCAGAACAAAAATAACGTTCCGATAAATCCAACTCCTCCAGATGCTAATGACTTAATTGCTTTTGGAATACTTCCTCCTGGTGTTCCTTCTGTTATACCTACAAGAAGTCCTTGAAAAATAATATTGGATGCCATTGTCATAATTACTGGTGCGATTCCAACATAAGCAATTCCTATGCCATTAAATGCTCCCATTAAAAGACCTACAATTAATACAATCGGAACCGCATAGATCAATTTTGTATTATCTCCGTTTGTCAATGCAGCACATAAATATCCACCAATACAGAATACCCACGGAATTGATAAATCCATTCCACCAATTAGAATAGGAAATGTCTGTCCAAGAGCTGTAAGTCCAAGTACTCCAATTGAAATGGATAAGACTTTTAAATTTGCCGGGCTTGAATATCCCACTTTTACAATTGATACAATGATTAGTAAAAGAAAGGCAATCACAAATGTTGCTATAATCGACGAATTCTTTTTAACAAATTGTTTGGCTGTCATTAACTAAGACCTCCTTTACGTTTTCTTCGCACTGTACCATAAGCACTTAATGCAACTGCCAAGATTAATATAATACCTTGTACTAAACTTGACCAATAAGAAGATACTTCCATAAATACCAACAGATCAGAAATATAACGAAGAACAAAAGCTCCGACAATTGTTCCGACAATTCCGCCAACCCCACCAGTAAGTGCCGTTCCACCAATTACTGCTGCTGAGATAGATGTCATAACAAAATCTCCTCCTGCGGTTGGTGAACCAGATGCTACAACTGCAGTTCTAACAAGTCCTGATAATGCTGCAAATCCTCCTGATATTGCATATGCAACAACTGTTGTCTTTAACACATTCACACCATTTAAATTTGCGGCTTTCTTATTACTTCCAACTGCATATATATTCATACAGATTTTTGTTTTTTTGAAATAAATCCAAATTAGTAACAACGCTATCAAAATTATAAGTGAAATTGGTATTGCCCCAAATCTAGTCAACATTGCTTTCATGTAAGTTATCGGTACATTTCCTCCGTCAACCTTTAATATCAAAAGAGCTGTTCCCATACACACCGACTGTGTAGCTAATGTTACAATGAATGGTTGCAATCCTGTTCTTTCTATTACAAATCCATTGAAACATCCAATCAAAATTCCAATCAGAATTCCAATTACGGACCATAATATCATACTTCCTACACTATCAGTCATCCTAGTTGCCATCAAACAATTAACAATACAGATAATTCCTCCAACAGACAAATCAAATCCACCTGTAATAAGCACAAATGTTTGTCCGATTGCAACTAAAATTAGCGAAAGTGAAGCATCACATTTGTTTGCCAAATAATTACTATTTAACGTATTCGAGTTTAATACTCCCATTACAACAATAATTATTAGAAGCATTACATATGGAATAAGCGCAATCCAATTATCGGAAAGGAATTGTTTTACCGACTTATTTTTCTTCATTTCCTTCTCCTCCTATCTGGTTCGCACCAATTGATGCACCAATAATCTGCTCTTTTGTAAGTGTTTCAAGTTTCAAGTTTGCTCTAATTTTTCCGTCATACATAACCAGCACCCTATCACACACATTTACAAGCTCTTCCACATCTGTCGAAAAGAAAATGACAGCATTTCCTTCCTTTGCAAACTCTCTCACAAGCGTAAACATTTCCTTTTTAGTTCCAACATCAACACCTCTTGTAATATCATGAAGCAAAAGTAATTCTGGTTCACACGATATAATTTTCGCCATAACCACCTTCTGCTGATTTCCACCAGACAAGTCTTGTACTGGTGTCTGAGGTGTTGGCGCTTTAACTGCCAATGCTTTCATATACTTAGATACAATACTATTCTCTTTTTTCTTGCTTATAATTGGACCTTTACTCATTTTATTGACAGATGTAATGGAAATATTAAAATCAATTCCTAGTTGAAGAAATAATCCTTGTATTGCTCTTTCCTCTGGAACCAATGCAATTTTTTTATTAATTGCATCTTTAGGATTTTTTATATGAATCTTTTTCCCTTGAAAATAAATTTCTCCTGTTACTGGGTAAATTCCATATAATGCTTGTAAAAGTTCCGCCTGTCCCTGTCCTGCAAGACCACCAATACCAACAACTTCTCCTTTTTTTACTTTTAAATTCACACCATTTAAAATATTTCTATATCTAACATCTTTTAATTCCAGTGCATCTTCATCCATAGAACAATCTGTAATCTGTGGAAAATAACTAGACATCTTACGACCCAACATCATAGATATTACTTCATCCATATCCAAATTATCATTTACTGGAAGATCTCCTGCATATGTACCATTTCGCAATATTGTGATATTATCACATCCATCTTTGATTTCTGCCATACGATGCGAAATAAAAATAACAATTTTTCCACTATCTGCTAATTTCCTTGCCAATTGAAGCAACCATTTTACACGATTTTCATGTAAAGCTGAGGTAGCTTCATCCAAGATAATTATTTCGGGATTTTTTGACAATATTTTTAGTATCTCAATAATTTGTTTCTGCGATAAAGATATTTCTCCTGCCTTTGCATTTGGATCAATTTCATCAACATCATATTTTTCCATTAACTCTAATGTCATCTTACGAAGCTTTTTGTAATCAAAACTTCCAAATTTTGTCTTGGGAATTCTTCCTATAAAAATATTTTCGGCCACTGTTAAATCTGGAATAAATGATAATTCCTGATATACACATCCAATTCCATATCTCATTGCATCAGCTGGATTATGTATCTCTGCTTTTTCACCGAATACATGAATTTCTCCTGAATCAGGCCGGTAAGCACCTGCAAGCACTTTTAAAAGTGTACTCTTACCGGCTCCGTTTTCACCCAGCAATGCATGGACTTCTCCTCTATTACAGGAAAATGATACATCATTTAGCGCATAATTTCCATTGAATGATTTTGTGATATGCCTTAACTCTAAATCTGCCATGCTATCTGCTCCATTCTACTATTTACTAAAGTCTGATATTTCCTCAACCGTTAATGTTAGTGTCTTAAAATCATCTGGAAGCACTGGCCAATCTAATCCATCCACTTGATTTTCCCAACAATTTACACCTTCTTCAATAACTGTTATTGGTAATCCAACATCAATATTTTTATCTTTATCATTTACAAAAAGTCCAGATGTTACGAATGTGTCTTGTTCAACTTTCTCTCCATCTAAGATTTTAACTGCATTATCAAGAGCAATGACTCCAATTCCTGGACAGTTATTTCCAATAATAACATCCATATCATTATTTAATGCTGTCTCCATACCTAAATTTGTATCGAATGCTGCACATGGAATTAAATCCATTCCAGCTTGTTTTAAAGCAGTATAACAAGATTCTACATATGCCTGACAAAAAATTCCATCCAAATCCGGATTTGCTGCAAGTACACTGGCCAACTGCTCCTGACAAACTCCATCAGCGTATTCTGATGCATATTCTGCAACAATATTCATATTATTCTCTTTAAATACTTTCATTGCAGCTTCATAAATTGTATTTCCATTTGTTGATCCAGGCATTCCAGTGTCAACTGCAATTTTTGCACCTGTTCCACATTTTGTAACTAAATATTTTGCCCAAGCCTCAACCATTGTTTCAAAGTCTGTCTGAACTGTATAGATGCCTTCTCCATCTACAACTGAATCAAATGTAACAATGGTAATCCCCTGTGCAATTGCACGATTAATCGCTGGGAGTAATGCTGCTGATGATGATGCATCTATAAGAATTGCATCATATCTCTGTTCTACCAAGGCATCAATTGCAGATGCCTGAGCTTCTGCAGAATTTTCGCTGTTTACAACTTTTAAATCAACTTTATTTTTATATGGCTCTTTTGTTGCTGCAACTTCTAAACATTTAATCATCAACTGACGCCAATCATTTCCCATATAAGCATTAGAAACTGCAATCTTATATTTTCCCTTAGAATCTGAAGATTTACTTGAATCTGATGAACCACCATTTGAAGAACCACATCCTACCAAAAGTCCAATACACATAACCACACTAATTAAAACACTTACTATTTTTTTCATAATATCTCTCCATTTCTTTTATTTTTTGAATAAATTATACATTCTCCCTGAGCCATTATATAGGAATATAAATCTGGTGCAACATAATTCATTTCCATTTGAAAATCATGTGGACTGCCCTGATGTCTTGCAAATGTCCAAAAATGGCACGGAATTGTAATTTTAGCTTTTGTCTGAGCTGCCAACATTGCTGCATCTCGCTCATTCATATTGCCGTATTCACCATTAATTGGTAAAATTAGAATATCAATATCTTTCTTTGTCACATATGACATTCTATCACCTTGATAAGCAGTATCTCCTGTATAATAGATAGAAATCCCGTCAGTTTCGATTAAATAACCTATTGCTTTTGGTGCTGTATCTCCGTGATCTGCAAAAACTGCTTCTATCTGGAAGCCACAACATTCCTGCTTATCTCCTATCGTCATAGATGTTATCTTATGCATCGGAAGGTCTGCTTCTTTGCACAATTCATACGATTCTTCACAACAATACAACTGTGCATTCTGAGATAGCATATTAGGAAGGCTATCTAAATCGAGATGATCTGCATGGCAGTGCGATGCCAAAATGACATCTGCTTTCACCTCTTCTGCATCAATCAATGCTGGGGTCAATCTCTTATTTCCATCCAGTCTTTCCACCAAATTAGATAAATAAAGATCAATAGCCATAACTCTTCCCTGACTGTTTTTCACCATAAATCCCGCCTGTCCCATCCACATCAAAGTCACTTCTTCTTTTAATGGGATGGACTTATCTAGTTTCTTTCTGAAATCCATTTACTACCTCCCTTATTTTTTTATAACTTGTCTGACATGTTTGTGTCTCTATTATGACAATTTACCAATAAATAGTCAATACAATTCTATTCTTTTATTCATTTTCAGCATTTTACACTTGTTTTTCACTATAAATATGTGTAATATACTCAATTTTCTAATATAAAGTTGTCATATTTCAGTTTTTTTTGTATACTTATTAACACAACCTGTCATATTTTATTTTTCTTAAGGAAAGGATTCCATTTATGGATAATAAATTAAATGCGATGAATATTGTAATAGAATATCTTCGGAATGGATTGCAATCGAATGAATGGCCTGTTGATTCTAAGATCCCCTCTGAGCATGAATTATGCCAAAAACTAAATGTCAGTCGTTCTAACGTACGAAACGCTTTATCTCAATTAAATACTCTAGGAGTTTTGAAAACTGTCCATGGCAAAGGTACTTTCGTTCGTTCTACTAATTTGTCTGTATTAGGTCTTGGACAGACTTCTCACGAACTACTTGAAAAAGCTCTACCGTTCTTTGAATTTCGCAGAATGTTGGAACCAGAAATTTGTTACTATGCTGCAAATAAAGCCTCTGAAAATGATTTAGATATCCTAAATTTTACTTTACAAATGATGATTCAATATAATGATCAACCATTAAAACGAGTCTCCTATGACACTCAGTTTCACTTACAACTTGCAAAATTGACCCAAAACCCATATGCATTCAATACTCTTTCTAATATACTTTTAGAAAACCATCTTTTGCTTCAAAGCGTAAGCGAAAGTGTAGGATCTTATAACGGTATTTATTATCATTCTCTGATTATAAAAGATTTAAAAGATCGAAATGCAAAAAAAGCCCGTAGTTCAATGTATGAACATTTAGATAAAACCATTTGTGAATTATCAAATAAATTATAAAAGAAAACAGAGATCGATACTTCACTATACAATCTCTGTTTTCTTTTATTTTTTTATCTAAGTTTCTTTTTGTTGTTCAACAACACGGTCTATACCATTCTGCAAATGCTGGTACATATAGTGTCTGGCCAGTCTAGCATCGCCAGCCTCAATAGCTTCAATAATTTTCTCGTGATAAATAATACCGTCCCGGAATCCAAATGTTTTTCTTGTCAATTGCTGACTTTTTTTGTTTTCTTCAAAAACACGATACATACACTTTTCAAGAAGCGGATTCTGAGATGCCTTGCAAATTTTATGATGAAATTTAATGTCTGCAATAACAAATTTTTCAATATCATCTTTACTTTCAATCATTGTTTTTAAGCACTTTTTCAAATCAACAATCAAATCATCCGACTGATAAAGCGTAGCCATATAACAGGCTTCACTTTCAACAATCCTGCGAAACTCAAGCACTTTCAGAACATCTCGACAATCCTCTGCCGTGATTCTGCTGTTTCCCCCCAAATTATCTTCAATCTGATCATCTAACAGATATGTCCCTTTTCCATGAACACTTTCCAGTACTCCTATTCCAATTAGTTGATTCATTGCTGACCGCACACTCGCCCGACTCACTCCTAGCATTTGCGTTAATTGATTTTCAGAAGGAATCTTCTCTCCAACTTTCCATTCTCCAGATTCAATTTTTTGTTTAAAATAATTAACTATTTGTTCTGTAATATTTTGATGTGTTATATTCATTTATCATCACCTTCCATTGAACTTTCAAACAACCTATTACATATAGTATAGCTTGCCTTTTCTTTTGGTTCAACAGCAAGTAAAATATTTATTTAACCAAATATGCTCCATCTACTGGTATTACAGCACCATTTAAATAATCAGATGCACTAGAAGCTAGGAATAATACTGGTCCCTTTAAATCATCTGGAGTTCCCCAACGACCTGCCGGAATACGCGCTGTGGTCTCATCTTTTCTTGCCTGTGTCATATTTGCACACATTTCTGTATCCATATATCCTGGTGCAATTGCATTAATATTGATATTTCTTCCTGCACAGTCTACTGCAAGACTCTTTGTCAATTGTGTAACAGCTCCCTTGCTGGCTGTATATGCAGGCACTGTTGTTCCACCGAACCAAGATACCATCGAAGCAATATTAATAATTTTTCCACCTTCCGGCTGCTTCAACATAACCGTCAATGCTTTCTGTATCATAATAAAGACATGATCCAGGTTAATCTTCAAAACAAGATCCCATTCTTCAATTGGAAATTCTTCTGGGAGATGACGACGTTGAATACCTGCTGCTGGAATTAATACATCCAGATGACCATTTAAGTTTTCCATAGCTTTATTAAACATTCTATCAATTTCTGCTCGGTTTGATAAATCACCGCATACTCCGTAAACTTCATACCCCATCGCACGATACTCATCAACAACTGCCTGAAGTTTTTCTTTCTGAACATCCATTAATACAACTTTTGCTCCATTTTCAAGAAGACCTTCTGCCATACCTTTTGATAGTCCTTGTGCTCCACCTGTTACAATACAACATTTTCCTGCCACATTAAACTGCTCTTTATAATCAAATTTCATAGTAATATTCTCCTTCTTATTTTCTACACTTTATTAATCAAACATAATAACCATCTTCTTTGCACTTGGATCTGGATGATCCATAAGATCAAACACTTTCTCAATCTCCGAAAATTTAATAAATGTAGTTGCTATTCCTTCTGTCTGAAACTCATGGTTTTCCATTCTCTTAATAGTTGGCTCAAACTGGAATGCTGACATTCTCGTTCCAATAATATCGATTTCCCTTTGATTAATCATTGCCTGTGTAATCTGCTCTGGTGCTGTACAGAAACCAAGTGGAACCATTCTGCCTGCATTGCAGATAATACCTGGTTGCATACACATAGTCAATGACCCTGGAAAGCATGCAGAATCAAATGCAATAGTAACTCCTTTATTGTTCGTAATTTCCTGTACTCTTGCAACAATGTCCTCTGTCTTAGAATTAATGACATAATCTGCTCCATAGCCTTTTGCTCTTTCCAATGAAGAATCATCAATATCACAACAAATAACTGTCTTACATCCTTTTGCTTTACATGTCTGCAATATAATAGAACCAATTGTTCCTGTTCCAAGAATGAATACAACATCTTCTGGAACAACTCGTCCCCTAGTTGTACTATGTGCACCAATTGCATACGGTTCAACCAATGCAGCATCTTCCCATTTTACGGATTCATTAATTTTATATACTTCGTTTGCTGGTGCTGTGAAATATTCTCTCCATCCTCCATCTGCTCCAGACCCTCTCACTTTCACATGTTCACACACGTTTTTTCTGCTGATTTTACACTGATAGCATTCTCCACATGTTGAAATAAGATCAACTATTACATGATCTCCTACTTTAACATTAGTTACATTTTTTCCGATTTTTTTTACAATACCTGCATTCTCATGTCCTGGAATTCTTGGATATGTAGAACACGGATTTAATCCATGATAAATATGATGATCACTTCCACACACACCTGCAGATTTCATCTGAATCAACACCTCGTCTTCATTTGCTAATTCAGGAATCTCCACTTCTCTTACTTCCACTTTGTGGGGCTCAACTACAACGACTTCTTTCATTGTATCTTTCATGTTTCTCCTCCTTAATTATTAACGCTATTCTTTCTAAAATTAATATAAATAAATCTTACGATTTACAATTGCTCTTTATGGTGTTTGTAATGACCCATCTCGTTTTCTGGTTTGTGTCCACGTTGTAACAGTATTCTCACACGGATATTTTGCTGCTTCCTCTTCATTAATATCCACTCCGAGTCCAGGTGTATCATTCGCGTACACATACCCTTTATCAAATTCTGGAAGTCCTGGGAATACTTCAAGCAATGCTCCATGTGGACCTTTCAAATCTTGAATCACAAAATTGGGTGGTTCTATTCCTGACCATTCTTGAACTCCAAAATTGGGTGCTGCCAAATCAATGTGAATATTAGCAGCATGGGCAATAGGAGACATATCGCCTGGTCCATGCCATGCTGTTTTTACACCATATTGCTCTGCGAAAATCTGTAATTTTCTAGCTGGTGTAATACCGCCAATCTGACTGATATGTACACGAATATAATCAATCAATTGCTCTGATATCAACGTCTTCCACTCTTTTGGATTGTTGAACAATTCACCCTCTGCAATTGGTATGCTACTCTGTTGTCTCAGTCTTCTAAGCCATTCTGTCTGCTCTATGCATACAGGATCTTCTAAGAAAAATAGGTCAAATGGTTCCAGTTCTTTTACAAGTCTAATCACTTCCGTTGGTGCAATTCGTTCATGTACATCATGCACAAGGTTCATATCATACCCAATTTTATCTCTGATACCGCCAAAAAGTTCAACTGTTTTTTTTATATAAGTGCGAGAATCCAGATATACTCCTGGAAGTGCTCCGTTTGGAGATGTATTTGGAGTTGTTCCATAACTGTCTCCTCCATATCCACCACATTGACATCTAATATTTGTAATACCCATTTCCTGAAATCTCTGAATATTCTCACATAATTCACTAAGATCTTTTCCATCTGCATGTCTGTACACTGGAATTCCTTCTCTGCACTTACCACCGAACAATTGATAAACTGGCATATTTGCCATCTTGCCTTTGATATCCCAAAGTGCCATATCAACACCCGAAATTGCATTGTTTTCAATCGGACCATTTCTCCAGTATCCATTTTGATGCATTAACTGCCATATTTCTTCAATGTTTTCCACATTGCGACCTTTCAGCAAAGGATCCAGATACTCTTCGACTACTGTTTTTACCGCCAAATGTCGATATGCAAATGTTGCACAACCTAATCCATATAAACCATCTTGATTCGTATCAACTTTTACTACAACCAGATTGATTCCCTCTGGTGCTGTACAAATAACTCTGACTCGCTCTATCGTTGTTGCCATAAATTCCTCCTTTTCATGCTTTCTTAGTAATTGTTGTATGTTGTCTGACAAGTTATACTTTTATTATATTATCTTTGTTCGTTTTGTCAATCTTTTTTTAATTACAATAAAATAATAACAAAATTGCAGTAACTTGGCTGTTAGGCTGAATAGTAGCAAATTACGATTTTTTACTGCTAACTCTTTTTTTTACAAATATTCTCTTTTATACACTCTCCTCGTATAATAAGTTTGTAAGCCTGCTAGCAATGTTGCTAATTCTCCCGACAACAACCGGCTATTGGAACCCGTGATAAAAATACTTACATTTTTTGTTGATGACAAGAATTTACACCCGTTCAAATTTTTCAACCATTTGAATCTCATCTAAAAAAATGTAATATTTTTCATCATCAACGATAAGCGTCTCCACATACTCATACAAATCCATTGTATTTTTGTGCTTATATCAGCTGGGAGATGACTCCCACCTCTATAGGGACGCCACTGAAAAACTGTTTTTACATACAATATATAGTAGCGTAAAACATATAAATATACTTTATCTTGTGCTGCTTTGCGCAAAATAAGGACTTTTTCAGTGGCGTCCTATAGGTGGTGAAAAACAAGCTGGTATCAGTGGTTGGAGTCAATCCCCCAGCTGATATAGCCTCCGGCAGGGCGCACATTGTCCGGTGGACAATGGTTTTGCGCCGACCGAAACGGAGTGTAGACTTGCAGAGGTGCGCAGTAGAAGTATGTCATGCAATTGCATGATGCGCACCTCGCAGCAAGAATGCCGAGGCATTCTTGGATCTATTATAAACAGATTTAATATCTCTACTATTCGTGATCATCATAAATGTGTACGACTCCACGCTTCTTACAATTCCAAACTATTTTCTTTTAATAGAAAATCATAAATACTCATTGTCGTAATTCCATCTTCATCCCTCGTAACATTTACAATATCTTTTACAACAATAATTTTCTTAAAAGAATCATTTATATTTACAAGAGATGCCTTTTCCTGAATACGCTTTTCTTCAGTCGGCATACTGAATGCCGACTGGATATAATAACGTTTACTTCCTAGATTTGCCACAAAATCAATTTCCAGTTGACTTCTATATTCTTTTCCATCTTTGTTAACCCCACGTTTTTCTACCATACCGACATCTACAGAATAACCTCTGCTTCGTAATTCATTGTAAATAACATTTTCCATTAAATGTGTTTCTTCAACTTGTCTGAATCCTAGTCTTGCATTTCTGAGTCCCACATCCTCAAAATAATATTTCAATGGAGTGCCAATATATTTTCTCCCCTTCACATTATAACGATTTGCTTTGTTAATGATAAAAGCATCTTCTAAATATTCGATATATTGTCTGATAGTATTCAAACTGATTGTTGACTGAATCACACTTTTAAATGTAGCTTCAAGCTTCGGCGGATTTGTAAGTGAGCCAATCGAAGAAGCCAGAATGTTAATTAAATCCTCAAGTTCTTGTATTTTTTCAATATGATACCTTTCGATAATATCTCTCAGGTAAGTTTCTTTGAATAAATTTGTCAAATAACTAATCTTCTGTTCTTCTGTTTTCATCGTTACAGTCAACGGAAGTCCCCCATATACAACATACTCTGCCCATCCATGATACATATCACCACCATAAGCTTCCATAAACTCTTTAAAAGTTAAAGGATAAATATGAATTTCATCGCCTCTTCCTCTAAACTCAGTAATCACATCCTTAGATAAAAATTTAGAGTTGCTACCAGTTACATATACATCCGCATTTCGGATATGAAGAAGTGAATTTAAAACCTCTTCAAATTCCTGCAACATCTGTACTTCATCTAACATAATATAATATTGTCCATCTTCTTCTATCAAAGATTCAATATAATCTAATATTACATCTGGATCACGATACTTTTTATTTTTACGCTGATCCAATTCAATCATAATAATATGTGATGCAGGTACTCCTTGCTCTAATAAATAATTCTTGAAAATGTTAAATAAAAGATAAGATTTTCCGCATCTTCTAATACCTGTTACAACCTTAATCATTCCGTTATGCATACGATTGATTAAATCATTCAAATATTTATCTCTCTTAATGTCCATAAATCCTTCTCCTTCACTGAACATTCTATACAATTTTGTCATTTTTATTCAACCAATACTTATTTTCCTTATTCAGCATGACATAATTAAATATTTTTGACGTTTATGGCAAAAATGTTTAATATCATTTTACCTCTTTAAACTATAAAAAACAATCTATATTGAATATTTTTGCCGTTAACGTCAAAAATATTCAATAGCATCAAACTTAATGTTTACAAAAAAGCAGATGATGAAAAGTCACAGCGCCTCTTCATTCACCTGCTTTATTTTCTTACTCTCACCATGTTTTTCCTACATCGTATTCCGGAATCCTTTTCCTATAATCTCACTACTGTTTGTAATCATCATAAATGCATGCGGTTCTACGCTTCTTACGAATTTCCTCAGTTTCAATGCCTGGTCCCTGTTCACAACGGTTATGATGACTTTCTTCGGCTCGTGTGAATAAGAGCCTTCTGCTGACATAATGGTCGCACTATGATTCAGCTCTTTATGAATATAATCGCAGATTGTATCAGCATTATCTGACACGATTGTAAAATATTTACACAGGTTCAGACTCTCAATTACGGAATCAATGAAAAATGATTTTGCAAGGAATCCGGCAAATGAAAACAGTCCAACGGTCGGATTATATACAAAGAAAGAAATCACAACAACTGCGAAGTCTACAAGCAGTAACGCCATTCCGATTGACACGCTGGTATACTTTTTTAATATCAAAGCAATAATATCGGTTCCTCCGCTGGACGCATCCATGAAGAAGAATATCGCGGAACACACTGCCAGCAGCATAAAAGAAAATACAAGCTCCAGCACCGGCTGGTTCGTGATTGGCTTGTCTATCGGATACACATACTGCGCAACTTCCAGCACACCACTGAATACGATACTGACATAGAAAGACCGCATTGCAACTTCCTTTCCCAATATTGGAAATGCGATCAATAACAGTAACATATTGATTACAAATGTGTACGTACTGGCGGAACCGCCAAACATTCCACTTAAAATAACTGCAAAACCGGCTACACCTCCGAAACTGAAATGGTTCGGAAACTTAAATACATAGTTCGCCAGTGCAAGTACGACTGCCCCCACAGTCAGTATACTGTATTTTTTTATCGGTCCCATGTGCTCATCTAACATAATTTATCCTCTCTTTACCTTACTCATGACTCTTGATTGTTTATCTTTGTTATAACATACTCTCCTAAAAAAGGGAATGCCCTCCGGCATTCCTTTTCGTAATATTTACATTCCAAGTCTCTCTGCAATTTCAAGACCCTTAGGACTTGTTGCGACACCACCCATACTTGTCTCTCTGAGTGACACGTCCATCTTCATTCCGACTTCGCCCATGGCATCAATGACCTGATCTACCGGAATGTGGCTTGCGATTCCTGCCAGTGCCATATCTGCTGCCGCCAAAGCGTTGACTGCACCGCCTACATTTCTTTTCACACACGGAACTTCTACCAGCCCGGCTACCGGATCACAGACAAGTCCCATCAGATTCTTAAGTGCCATGGCGCATGCATGTCCCATCTGCTCTTTACTTCCGCCGCGTACACTACAGATTGCCGCTGCTGCCATTCCAGAAGCAGAACCTATCTCTGCCTGACAACCGCCGGAGGCTCCCGCCAGGGAAGCACGGGACGCAATGACCTGACCGATTCCTGCTGCCACATACAGCGCCTGGATCATGGTTTCCTCTGAAGCTTCATATTCTTTATAATAAGTAACAAGAACTGCCGGCATTACTCCACAGGCTCCGGCAGTCGGCGCTGCCACAATTCGCTTCATACAGGCATTGTTACATCCCATTTTTAATGCATTTGCAATAACCTTTGATACAAAATCGCCGCACAACGGTTTTTCCTGCTCCCGATATGCATCCATCAGCTTTCCTTCTCTTCCGACAAGTCCACTTCTGGAAATTGCCTCCGGGTCATATGCTGCAACACTCTCTTTCATAGAATTCCACATATGTGTCATCTGATTCCAGGACTCTTCTTCACTGATTCCGTTTTCCTCACAGTCCTCAAGCTGAACGGCTTTCCAGAATTCTACACCGTCTTTTTCGCATCTTGCCATAATCTCATCCACTGCCTGATATGCCATAACTATCGTCCCTCCTCCAGATTCAGAGATATTACTTCCAGAATATCTTCTTTCATTTTCAGTTCAGCCACAACATTTTCCGGTATGGACTGATCTGTCTCTACGACCATAACGGCAAGACCGCCTCTTTTGTGACGGAACACCTGCATCGTCGCAACATTGATCTTCTCCCGGCTCAGTGCCGCGCTTACCTCTGTAATACAGCCCGGGCGGTCCATGTTCCGCACGATCAACGTATTGCTCTCCCCGCTGAAATCAACTTCTATCCCGTCAAGCATACTGACACGGATCCGGCCTCCTCCAATAGAGTATGCCTGCATGACCATCTTTTTATCCGCACCATTTTCCATGATCACTCTTGCTGTATTCGGATGTGCGCCGCGGATTTCTTTTTTTGCAATGGTAAATTTCATATCATTTTCTTCTGCTACTGTAAAACTATCCGGGATTCGAAGATCATCTGGTTTCATTCCGAGAAGACCTGCAATGATCGCCTTGTCTGTTCCATGACCTTCTCCTGTCGCCGCAAATGATCCGTGCAGATACACTTCTGCTTTTTTCACCGGTTCTCCAAAAAGTTGTCTGGCTGTATAGCCGATCCGCACTGCCCCCGCTGTATGAGAACTGGACGGACCGACCATAATTGGCCCTAATATGTCAAATATGCTGCTCATTACAAGCTCCTCCTATTAAATCTTTTTCTTTACTTTTTCCTCTGCTATCCTTTTTATCACTACTATGAATGATACCTCACGTATTGCTCCGTACTCTCGCACTTTCACAATACTCCCTAATCTTCGAATATCATTACTCTATAAATCCCTTACCTATGATCTCGCTGCTGTTGGTGATCATCATAAATGCGTCTGGATCTACCTCATGAACGTAATTTCTGAGGCTTCTCGCCTGCTCACGTTTTACAACTGTCATAACGGCCTGCTTGTTGTCTTTTGTGTAAGCACCTCTTGCATCGTAGATTGTCGCGCCGTGATTCAGCTCTGTATTAATATAATTGCAGATTGGCTCCGCATTTTTTGAAATAATCGTAAAATACTTACACAGATTCAATGTCTCAATGACCGTGTCAATGAAAAATGACTTCGCAAGAAATCCGGCCAATGAGAATACTCCTACAGTTACACCATACACGAAAAATGCTACGATGACAACTATGAAATCTACAACCAGCAGAGCCGTTCCTATTGAGACATTTGTATACTTTTTTAATACCAAAGCAATAATATCCGATCCTCCGCTGGACGCGTCCATGTTAAAGAAAATTGCGGAGCATACTGCAAGAATCATAAAGCAGAACACAAGCTCCAGCACTGGCTGATTCGTAAGCGGTCCTGACATTGGCCACACATACTGGATGACTTCCAGTGTGACACTGTACAGGACACTCACGTAAGCAGATCTCATTGCCACTTCTTTTCCCAGTAATACAAATGCAACTACAAGTAAAAGCATATTAATGACAAATGTATACGTGCTCGCAGAGCCTCCAAGCAGACCGCTCATAATCACGGCAATACCGCTAACTCCGCCAAAACTGAAATGATTCTGAAATTTGAACATGTAGTCCGAAATTCCGAGTATGACAGAACCCACTGTCAATATCCCCTATTTTTTAACTGCTTCCATCTCATTTTATACTCTTTATTTTATACTTTTTACTTCATATCTTTTAAAAATGCTTTATTTTACACTTTTTATTTCATATCTTTTAAAAAGACTTTGTATCCGCGGTATACTTCATATACATCAGATTTACTTGTCACTTCGTATGGTGCATGCATGGACAGAACTGCCACACCACTATCAATAACACTCATTGCTTTATTTGCCATGACGTAGGCGATGGTTCCACCGCCGCCCTGGTCGACCTTTCCAAGTTCTGCGGTCTGAAAAGCAACATGATTGTTGTCAAATACATTTCTTACTTTCGCAACATACTCTGCGTTAGCATCATTTGTTCCATTCTTTCCACGGCTTCCTGTGTATTTATTCAACACAAGTCCTCTCCCGAAATATACTGTATTCTTCTTCTCGAATACTTCCGGATAAAGCGGATCGTAAGCGGCACTTACGTCAGAAGATAACATACAGGAATTGCGAAGCACTCTTCTTACTTTCACCGGGCTATTCTCCCCTGTCAGTGCCAGAACCTCTGCGACCATATCCTCGAAGAAGTTTGACTGCATACCGGTCGCTCCCATATTTCCAATTTCTTCTTTGTCCGCAAGAATACAGCAGCCTGTACGCTCCGGATTTTCTGCCTCAAGCATTGCAAAAAGTGAAGTCAAAGCACATACCTTATCGTCCTGTCCATATCCGAGAATCATACTTCTGTCAAATCCACAGTCCCTGGATTTTCCTGACGGCACAATTTCAAGCTCTGCAGAGATGAAATCTTCCTTCTCACCGATAACGACCGGCACGACTGTTCCGTTTTTTTCACAACAACGCCGTGAATTGCAAGAGGAATCGTCACCCACTGGTATTTCTTCACACCACCATAGTAGTGTGTGTCCAAATATGCCATCTGCGTATCTTCATATAATGGATTCTGTTTTACATCTAATCTCGGTGAATCCACATGTGCACCTAAAATGTTCATTCCCTCTGTCAGCGGTTTTGTTCCGATGTGGAAAAGTGCCAGCGTCTTCTTCATATACTGTGCATAAACCTTATCTCCGGCTTTCAGTGTCTCGCCCTCACGGATACAGTCCTCAATATTCTGATATCCATTTTCCTCTGCCATCGCGATGGACAGTGTCACACATTCTCTCCGTCTTGGACTGATCCAGACATTTTCTGTATCTGACTGCCAGTTCCTCCAGTTCTCTTTCCTTCTCTTCCGTATAGTGTTCCCACATATTTTTACGTTCCATACTTAAGCCTCCACAAAAAAGATGCCGTCCCCCATGGACCGGCATCTTTCATTCAATTCATATACTTCTACACTTTATATTTAAAACCTTCGTCTGACATGGATCCCTCTTTCATCAGACGCTTTACTGTCGTCATATAATGCTCCGAAATTGCGTTGCAGATTGTCTCTTCGTCTTTACTCTTGAATACATTCAAAAGTCGTTCATGAATACCATGCTGTCGGTTTGCCGCTTCCTTCCGGTCCGAATTTCCGGCAAAATAGCAGACGATATTGCCGTAATTCAATTCGGTCCAGGCTTTCAGAAGTCTGTTCAGACCTGCTTTTTCGACGATCACTTGGTGAAACCTACAATCACAATCTACAAGATTCCCTAAATCATCCTCACCAAAAATCTTCATCTCTTCCACGATGGATTCCATCTGTGCAAGATCTTCATCGGAAAGCTGTCCCTCATATGTTCGAACTGCAACCTGCTCATAAGTTGCACGAAGCAGATAGATTTCATAAATATCTTCCAAAGTAACCTGCTTGACCGAACATCCAACATTTCTAACATATTCTACGAGTCCTTCCTGTTCCAGCTGACGCAAAGCTTCCCTGATTGGTCCTCGACTTACTCCAAGTTCATCGGACAGGTTCTGCTCCACGATCCGCATTCCCGATTCATATTCCCGGCTCAGGATTTTCATCCGAATTTCATCTACAACATTTTCTCTCAATGTACGATATCTTAGTTTTGCCATATGATTTCATTTCCTTACTACATATAATATCATTCTGCTCCCAGCAGTTGTTTTCATGCAATGCGCAATAATTATAATTTCTTTAATCATAGCACAGTAAATGTAGAAAAGGAAACTTTTTACTGATATTTTTTTACTATATACTACCACTTACAAACCTATAGTCCACATATAGCTTTGACCGCATAGGCGACAAATATTCCGACATAGTTTCCGCATGCTCCGGCGATAACTCCCATGATCAATCCGACATTAATCAGTGATTTCCAGTTTCCACCTGCTGCTGTCAGAGATGCTGTCGGTCCGTCTACTATACATCCTACCATAGAAAGAAGTACATACTCGTATTTGATCTTGAACAAACGGCGGATCAGGAAATGTAATACTGTACATCCGATTAACATCAGGAATACATATAATGTCATCATAAATGCTGATCCTACGAACTCTCCTAAAGCAATAACCGGCTGACGATTCAGCTTCTTAAGCTTTGTCACATTCATGCTTAACAGACAAATGGATTTTCCTAGTAATACTTGACAATTCATTTTGTTTAATGTAGATTGTTAACAATAGGATTTGTGGTTTAAATATACTACGCGGATTCACAAAATGCAACAACAAATTTAAAATACCGGAGGTTTTACTATGAATTTTGAACAATACCAAGATTATCTGATCGACACAGCAACTTCTCTTCTGTCCATCGACAGTGCCAGCGGATTCACATCAAATGTAGCTGATTACTTATTAAAAACCATAGAGGAGCTTGGGTATCCTGTTTTCAAGAATAACATCGGCAATGTTATCGTAACAATAGAGGGGGAAGATAATACTGAGCCAGTTGCTCTGTCTGCACACGTAGATACATTGGGACTTATGGTCCGCTCTATTACATCTGACGGAATGCTGATGATTACTTCCATCGGATCACCACTTCTTCCATCTCTGGACGGTGAATACTGTAATATCCACACAAGAGACGGAAGAGTTTACACCGGAACCATTCTTTCCCTGTCACCGGCAGTTCACGTATTCCCGGATGCATCTACAAGAGACAGAGATGAGCAGAACATGGCCGTTCGTATCGATGAGATTGTTCACTCGAAAGAAGATGTAGAAGCACTCGGAATTCATGCAGGAGATTTCGTATGCTACGACCCTAAGACAACATTTACAAAAAGCGGATTCTTGAAATCTCGTTTCATCGATGATAAAGCTTGTTCCGCGCTGGAGCTTACACTTTTAAAAATCATGAAAGACAACGACATAAAACCAAAGCATAAGACATATATTTGTTTCTCAACGCACGAGGAAATCGGATACGGCGGAGCAACACTCCCGAAAGATATTAAAGAACTTCTCGTTGTAGACATGGGATGTGTCGGTCTTGACCTGAATTGCACAGAAGAACAGGTATCCATCTGTGTAAAAGATTCATCCGGTCCTTTCGACTACGAGATGACAACTAGACTTGTTAACCTCGCTAAAAAACATAATCTTGACGCTGTCACAGACATTTATCCACGTTATAGCTCAGATGCTTTAGCAGTATGGAGAGCCGGATATGACACACGCGCTGCACTCATCGGACCGGGCGTGCAGGCTTCCCACGGTATGGAACGCACACACATCAAAGGACTGATGAACACATTAGAACTGTGCGCAGCATACCTCGAGCTGATCTAAACAATCAGCAATATGAAACAGACGTTTTCATTTCCCTATTGATAAATCTTATAGAAAAAAAGCTGTCTTCAAAGGCAGCTTTTTTTCTATATCCATACACTTCTTTTTCAAACTTAAACTTCGAAAGTCCCTACCTACATTCCAAGCTTTTCCGCAATCTCCACCCCTCGTGGGCTGACCGCTACGCCCCCAAGACTGGTCTCTCTAAGACTTACATCCATCTTGATTCCTACTTCTCCCATGGCATCAATGACTTGATCTACCGGAATCTGACTGATGATACCAGCCAGTGCCATATCTGCTGCCGCCAGTGCGTTTACTGCGCCACCGACATTTCGCTTCACACAAGGCACTTCCACAAGTCCTGCCACTGGATCACAGACAAGCCCCATCAGATTCTTAAGTGCCATGGCACAGGCATGTCCCATCTGCTCTTTACTTCCTCCGCGAGCACCACAGATTGCAGCCGCAGCCATGCCGGAAGCAGAACCAATCTCTGCCTGACAGCCACCAGAAGCTCCCGCCAGGGACGCACGGGACGCAATGACCTGCCCGATTCCTGCTGCCACATACATAGCTTCGATCATACGGTCTTCCTCTATCAAAAATTCTCTGCAATATGTCACAAGAACTGCCGGCATTACACCACATGCTCCGGCAGTCGGCGCTGCCACGATTCGCTTCATGCAGGCATTATTACAGCCCATTTTCAACGCATTTGTAATGACCTTTGAAACAAAATCTCCACAAAGCGACTTTTCATTCTGGAGATATCCATCCATAAGACCGCCTTCTTTTCCGACCAAACCACTTCTGGATTTCTCGGAAGGATCATAGGCGTCAACGCTTTCTTTCATCCGCGTCCACATGAGTGTCATCTGCTGCCAGGATTCCTCTTCCGTAATCCCATTTTCCTCGCAGTCTTCTAACTGAACTGCTTTCCAGAAAGGAATGTTCTCCTTCTCACATCTGACCTGTATTTCTTCTACTGCCTGATACGCCATTATCCATTCCTCCCTTCCAAATTCAGCGAAATAACTTCCAGAATGTCTTCCTTCTTCCGCAGTTCTTCTGTCACACTAATCGGTATCCGTTCATCTGTCTCTACAACCATCACTGCGCCACCGCCTCTTTTATGTCGAAACACCTGCATCGTAGCCACGTTTATTTTTTCGCGGCTCAGTGCTGCTGAAACTTCTGTAATACATCCCGGACGGTCCATATTCCGGACAATCAATGTATTACTCTCCCCGCTGAAATCTACTTCAATTCCATCCAAAATACTGACCCGGATACGTCCTCCTCCAATAGAATATGCCTGAAGTACCATCTTTCTTCCTTCTGCATTTTCCATCACAACGCGTGCCGTATTCGGATGTGCATTTTTTAATTCTCTATTTGCAATGGTAAATTCCATCCCAGCCTTTTTTGCTTCTTCAAATGCCACCGGAATCCGAAGGTCGTCCGGCTTCATGCCAAGAAGTCCGGCAATAATTGCCCGGTCTGTACCGTGTCCTTTCCCTGTAGCAGCAAATGAACCATGAAGATAAACTTCTGCTTTTTTCACAGGTTCACCAAAGAGCTGCCTGGCCGTATAACCGATCCTGGCAGCTCCCGCTGTATGGGAACTGGACGGACCGACCATGACCGGTCCCAAAATATCAAAAATACTTCCCATATCCGTTCCTCTTTTATTTCTTTTTATTTCTTTTTCTTCGGCATTACATGGATAGCTCCGCCTTCCAGCTCTTCAAGCGCTTCTCCGATTCCTTCATTGTAAGTCGGATGTGCCCGCATACCTTTCAGAAGCTGTGATACTGTCATATTATTGGCAACTGCTGTCACGAATTCACCGATCATATCGGTCGCTCTTGCACACATCATCTGTGCTCCGACAATCACGCCACTCTCTTCTTCTGCAACGATTTTAATAAATCCCCGCTCCTCTTTTGTGATGAGCGATTTTCCATTTGCGCTCATAATGAACTTACCAACTTTAACGGCAATACCTTTTTCTTTTGCCTCATCTTCCGTAATACCGACAGATGCAATTTCAGGATCTGTGTATACACAGCCCGGAACTACATTTACATCGACAGACACTTCTTTTCCGGCAAGCTGCTCTACAACCTGGATTCCCTGGGCACTTGCTGCATGGGCAAGCTGTGCTCCAAAGATCAGATCGCCGATTGCATACACGCCCGGAATACTTGTCTCGAACTTCTCATTTACAACGACACGTCCTCGGTTCATCTCCGGTGTCGCATCTTCTGCAAAGAGTCCGTCTGTGTTCGGGCATCTTCCAACCGCACATAATACATACTGGGAGGCTGCACTCTGCTCTTTTTCTTTCTCCACATACTTACAAATGTACTGGTCTCCGTCTGCTTCTACACCCTGTACAGCAGCTGCTGTGTGAATATCAATGCCGCGTTTTTTCAAAATCAATTTCAGATTCTGAGAAATCTCCTTATCCATATTCGGAAGAATTCTTGGGAGTGCCTCAAGAATCGTCACCTTACAGCCAAGTTCTGCGTAAACCGTTGCGAATTCCACACTGATAACTCCGCCACCGATAATTGTAAGGCTCTCCGGCACACTCTTCATACGGAACAGTTCATCACTGGTCAGGACTCCCGGAAGATCCATTCCCGGAATCGGCAGGAGCAACGGCTTAGATCCTGCTGCCAGAATGATATGCTCTGCTTCCAGCACCTGTTCCCCGCTTTCAGACACAACTTTTACTTTCTTATCCGGAAGAAGGGTTCCTTTTCCAGAGATCTGGTCAACTTCGTTGCCCTTAAACAGCCCTTCCACACCGGAAACAAGCTGCTTTGTTGTCTCTTCTTTGTATTCAAATATTTTTTCAAAATCAAATGTTACATTTTCTGCATGGATACCAAAGCGCTCACACTCTTTTGCGTTTCTATATACTTCTGCTGCATGAATCATTGCTTTTGCCGGAATACATCCACGGTTCAGACATGTTCCGCCTGCTTCTCTTGCCTCAATAACAGCCGTTTTAAATCCAAGCTTTGCTGCCTTAATAGCAGCCACATATCCTCCCGGTCCGGCACCGATCACGATTACATCATATTTCTCGCTCATACGGATGTCCTCCTGTAATTATCCACAATACTGCCAGATGGCAGTGTCTTTTTCCACAACTTCTTTCATATCTTTCCACCTTGTTCAACTGGATGTAACACTTGAATTGAATTCGGAAAGACATTTTTTCTGCTAGAGTTCTTCCTCTTTTATCCACTCGATAATATCTGCTATCATCTCTTCTTCCTGCTTATCCTCAGCCCAGTAAAGTCTAAGCTCCGAGCAAATATTCTTCTTATGATAACGGATACCTTTTAAATACTTCGGAAGCTTCTCGATCGTCATAGGTTTCAGCGAATCTGAGTACACATTGACATCAGAAATCTTTCCTTTATCCACCTGGAACTGAATATTCATCTGCCCCCACGAAAATCTCTTTGATATCTCATACTGGAAATCAATTTTCCGTCCAAAGCGCCAGTCCCAGGAGGAAAAATATTTCGTCCTCATTTCGATTTCTTCCTGATCCAGGTCTTCCATCTTACACTCATTCGATGTCAGGCCATAGACTTCTTCAAATGCTTCACGAAGTGCTTTTTTCAATGCTTCCAATGTCAGATCCGGTATGTAATCCACCAGATTAGTCACTCTTGATTTTACAGAGTCCACACCTTTGGACTGTAATTTTTCCTTTGATACAGTCAGATACTTGGAAAGCATCTCTTTGTTCACATTCATCATCAATGTTCCGTGATGATAGCAATGCTGCTCCTGCTCATAAAATGCATTTCCGGAAAATTTCTTTCCATCAATCAAAATGTCATTTCTTCCGGACTTCTCCGCCTTTGCACCTAACTTTTGCACTGCTTTGACAATAACTTCCAACTGTCTGTCAATGCTGTAATTTTCTTTTGATACGAGAAATGTGAAATTCAGATTTCCCAGATCATGATATACCGCTCCGCCACCGGAAAGACGACGTGCCAGATGTCCTCCATTTTCCTCAAGACTTTCAACTTTACATTCTTTCCAGGCATTTTGATTTCTTCCGATTACAACGGTATTCTGATTCTGCCACAAATATAAAATACACTCCTGAGGTTCACAGTGGAGGAGTAAATACTCCTCCACTGCAAGATTTTTATATGGATGAAACTGACCGCTCTCAATGTATGTAATCTTCTCTACCATACGCAATCCCCTTATCCTATTTTCAAATAATATCTTTCGCTTTTATTTACATTACTTCTGAAATTATACCTCAAAATTATACTTAAGTACCGGATGTCTTGCTGCCTCTACCTCATCCATTCTTGTGACCGGTGTTGTCACCGGTGCCTGAAGCAGGCTTTCCGGATTCTCAAGTGCGTCATTGTAAAGCTTACGAAATACCTCAATTGCATGATCCAGTACTTCTTTTGACTCTGTCTCTGTCGGCTCTACCATCAGCGCTTCATGTACAATTAACGGGAAATACATTGTAGGCGGATGGATTCCGTTATCCAGAAGTCCTTTTGCGATATCCATTGCAGATACGCCTGCTTTCTTCTTCAGATCTTCCAGACTCATAACAAACTCATGCATGCATACCTCATCATATGCCATTGTATAGAGGTCTTTTAACTTGTTCATCATATAGTTCGCGTTCAGAACTGCGTTCTGGCTTGCCTCCGGAATTCCTTCTTTTCCAAGTGTCATCAGGTAAGTCAATGCTTTGACAACTACAAGGAAGTTTCCATAGAATTCTTTCATCTCACCAATGCTGTGCTCGGCTTTCTCCATTGCCAGAGCCCCTTCTTTTTCTACCACTCTGTAGGATGGCAGGAACTGCAGCAACATACTCTTGCAGCCAACCGGTCCGCTTCCCGGACCTCCGCCTCCATGAGGTGTTGAAAATGTCTTATGAAGGTTCAGGTGAATCACGTCGAATCCCATATCTCCAGGTCTTACAGTTCCCATAACTGCATTCAGGTTTGCTCCATCGTAATAGCAAAGACCACCGCATTCATGTACAATTTCTGTAATTTTTAAAATATTTTTGTCAAACAATCCAACCGTGTTCGGATTGGTCAGCATCAGTCCTGCAGTATCTTCTCCACATGCTGCCTTTAACGCTTCAAGGTCTACTCCTCCGTCCGGTGCAGATGCAATGCTGACTACCTTATAGCCTGCCATTGTAGCACTGGCCGGGTTGGTTCCATGCGCAGAATCCGGTACAATGATTTTTGTTCTCTTCTCGTCCCCTCTGCTCTCATGATATGCCTTAATGAGCATCAGACCTGTAAACTCTCCGTGAGCTCCTGCTGCAGGCTGGAATGTCATACCGTCCATTCCTGTGATCTCGCACAGGTATTCTTCGGATTTTTTCAGAACTTCCAGGCATCCCTGTACAGAATGTTCTGGCTGTAGCGGATGGATCTGGGTAAATCCAGGCAATGCTGCCATATCTTCATTAATTTTCGGATTGTACTTCATCGTACAAGATCCAAGTGGATAGAATCCATCATTGACTCCATGGGATTTCTTTGCCAGTTCTGTATAGTGTCTGGAAAGGTCATTCTCAGACATTTGCGGAAGGTGAAGCTCTTTTTGTCTTGCATCCTTCTCACCAGGTTTTTTGATTTCTACATCGCAGGCTGGGAGCATGCTCATGCCTCGTCCGGCTCTGCTTTTTTCAAATACTAACATGCTCTACACCTCCTTTAAAATGCGGATAACTTCATCCATCTCTTCTTTTGTGTTCATCTCTGTACAGCACCATAATACTCGATGGTTTCCAAGTGGATATCCTCCCAGGATTCCATGCTCTTCCAGCGCCTTTAATGCTTCGCAAGGACATTTTTCAGATACAGTTACAAATTCGTGGAAGAATTCTCCCTTATTCTCTACTTTGAATCCGATCTTATCAAGCTCTGCTGCCAGATAATGTGCTTTGGAAGCAGACTGAAGCGCTGCTTCTTTGATTCCTTCACTTCCCATAGCCGACATGTACACGCCAACTGCCAGCGCACAAAGTGCCTGATTGGAACAAATGTTACTGGAAGCTTTTTCTCTGCGGATATGCTGCTCTCTTGCCTGAAGTGTTAATACATATCCGGTCTTTCCATTATGATCTTCTGTCTGACCGACAATTCTTCCCGGAAGCTTTCTTATCATGCCTTCTGTGGCTGCCATAAATCCTAAGTATGGTCCTCCAAATCCAAGTGGAAGTCCCAGTGGCTGTCCATCTCCGACTGCCACATCTGCACCGTACTCTGCCGGTGTCTTGATGATTCCAAGGGAGATTGGATTCACACCCATGATATATTTTGCCCCGGCACCATGAGCAATTTCCCCGATTGCCTGTGCATCTTCCAGATTACCGTAATAGTTCGGATGCTGGATATAGACACATGCTGTCTGCTCGTCTATATTTTCTTTCAGATAATCCAGATCTGTCACGCCGTCTTTTTCCGGAATCTCCACGATCTCCATTCCATTTCCATGACAATACGTATGTATCGTTGCCAGTGCATCCGGCAGGATCGCTGCGGATACGAAGGCTTTCTTACGCTTTCTCTCCTGGCACATTGCCACGCCTTCTGCTGCCGCCTCGGCACCATCATACACACAGGCATTGGACACATCCATTCCGGTCAGATCACAGATCATTGTCTGATACTCGAAAATGGACTGTAAGATTCCCTGACTGATCTCTGCCTGATACGGTGTATATGCTGTCAGCAGATTTTCTTTTGAAATCACACTGTTCACTATGGATGGAATAAAATGTCTGTATGCTCCTGCACCTCGGAAAATGATCTTAAATACCTGATTCTTTGATGCAATATTTTCCATCTCTCTGCGGACTTCCAGCTCTGACTTTCCTTCCGGAATATTCAGTCCGCCTTTGATCTTAACCTCATCAGGAATGTGTGCGAACAGATCCTCGATAGAACTGTATCCAATCTCTTTTAACATTTCCTGACGTTCTTCTAACGTATTCGGTACATAGCTTCCCATATGCCGTCCACCTCCCGTCTTTGTCTTACTGCTCGCTTGCTACAAATGCCTCGTATTCTGATGGGGATAATAATTCCTCTTTCTCAGATACTTCTTTTACTTTGATAAACCATGCATCATATGGTGCTCCGTTGATAGATTCCGGTGCATCTAAAAGCTCCTCGTTAATCTCACACACAACTCCGGAAACCGGTGAATATACATCGGAAACAGCTTTTACAGACTCAACATCACCAAATGCCTCACCAACGGATACGCTATCTCCCTCTTCCGGAAGATTTACAAATACTAAGTCTCCAAGCTCAGACTGTGCGTAGTCTGTAAGACCAATTGTAACAACATCTCCTTCTTCTTTTACCCACTCATGTGATTTTGCATATAATAATCCTTCTCTGATTTCCATCTTAATAATCTCCTTTTTTATATATTCTCTTTTTTAATCCTTCAACAAAACTTATTTCGCTCTCTTGTAGAATGGCAGTGCTATGACCTCTGCCTCGACTTTACGTCCTCTTACATCTACTTCTACTTTATTACCGATCTCTACACTTCCGGCATCTACTAATGCCATTGCGATTGGATATCCCAGGAACGGACAATGTGTTCCGCTTGTTGTATGTCCGATTTTCTTTTCTCCAATATAGATATCCTGATGTTCACGGATAATTCCTCTTCCGGTTACTTTAAGTCCGATTCTTGTAATCTTCGGCTCACCACGCTCTTCCATGGCTTTCTTTCCGATGAAGTCTTCCTCTTTTCCCATCTTGACTGCAAATTTCAGGCCTGTCTCAATTGGTGATATTTCATCATCCATCTCATGTCCGTACAGTGGCATCGCTGCTTCCATACGAAGTGTATCTCTGGCTCCAAGTCCACATGGAATCAGCCCTTCGTCTTTTCCGGCCTCTAAAAGTGCATCCCACATTTTCTCAGCATTTTCACTTGTCAGATATAACTCGACTCCGTCCTCTCCTGTGTATCCTGTCTTGGAAATGATACATGGGATTCCAGCTACCTCTGTATCGAATACTGCATGATAATATTTCTTTGGGATGTTCTCTTCTGCCGTTAATTTCTTCAGGATCTCCATTGCTTTTGGTCCCTGAAGTGCGATCTGCCCATACTGGGAAGATGCATCTGTAAATGTGACCTCTCCGAATTGATGATCTAACATCCACTGATAATCTTTATCTTTGTTCGCCGCATTTACTACGATAAAGTAATCATTATCTCCACGTTTGTATACGATCAGGTCATCAACCGTTCCACCATTCTCGTTACACATCGGGCTGTATCTTGCCTGCCCATCTACCATGTTGGTAAAATCATTTGTCAGCAGCTTCTGCAGGTTTGCAAGTGCATCTTTTCCCTGGCACAATACCTCTCCCATATGAGATACATCGAAAAGTCCTGCTTTTTCTCTAACTGCCATATGCTCTGTGATAACACCTGTTCCATACTGTACCGGTAAGAGATATCCTGCAAATGGAACGATCTTACCGCCTGCTTTCACATGCGCATCATAAAGTGGTGTTTTTAACTCCATATCATATCCTCCTTCTTGTTTTTAATAGGGACGTTAATTATAGAGGTACATTAATTTATTCATATAATGGATATTTCTCGCAGATTTTTGTAACTTCATCTCTGATTTTATCTGCCTTTGTCTCAAAGTCTGTCACTGTCATCTTGATCAGTTTTGCGATTATCTTCATATCCTCTTCCTTCAGTCCTCTTGTTGTAACTGCTGGTGTACCGATTCTGATTCCACTTGTTATAAATGGGCTTGCCGGATCATTTGGTACTGAGTTCTTATTGACTGTGATGTAAACCTCATCCAGTCGGTTCTGAAGTTCTTTTCCGGTAATGTTCATGTTCTGAAGATCTACTAACATCAAGTGGTTATCCGTTCCACCACTTACCAGATTGAAGCCTTCTGCAATCAATGCATCTGCAAGTGCTTTCGCGTTATTCACTATCTGCTTCTGATACTCTTTGAACTCTGGTTTCAATGCCTCTCCAAAGCAGACAGCTTTTGCTGCAATAATATGCATCAGCGGACCACCCTGAGTTCCCGGGAAGATTGATTTGTTAATTGCTTTTGCATGTTCTTCCTTACACATGATCACTCCGCCTCTTGGTCCTCTCAGTGTCTTGTGAGTTGTCGTTGTAACTACATCTGCGTATGGAACCGGATTCTGGTGAAGTCCTGCTGCAACCAGTCCTGCGATATGTGCCATATCTACGAATAGATAAGCGCCAACTTCTTTTGCAATATCTGCAAAGATATCGAATCGGATCTCTCTTGGATAAGCAGAAGCTCCTGCAACAATCATCTTTGGCTTACATTCATGTGCAAGTTTTCGAATCTCATCGTAATCCAGTACTCCGTCATCGTTGATGTTGTAAGGAACAAAATTATATAAAATACCGGATTGGTTTACCGGTGATCCATGTGTCAGATGTCCGCCGTGTGCCAGGTTCAGTCCCATTACTGTGTCACCCGGTTTAATCAGTGCCTGATATACTGCATTGTTTGCATTTGCTCCTGAGTGTGGCTGAACACATGCATGATCACAGCCAAATAATTCTTTTAATCTCTCAATTGCCAGATTTTCAATGATATCTACATTCTCGCAGCCACCATAATATCTCTTGCCCGGATATCCTTCTGCGTATTTATTTGCCGGTACAGTTGCCATAGCCATCATCACTGCCGGGCTGATAATGTTCTCAGATGCAATCAGCTCCAGGTTTCTTCTCTGGCGTCCAAGCTCCAACTCAATTGCTTTTCCAACCTCTTCGTCATAGTTCTTCACATAATCTGTTACCTGTTCAACCATGTTCATTTTCTAATCATCCTCCAAATTTCCCCAAAAATTTTTAAAAAAGGGTACAAAAAAAAGCAGGTAAAAAATAATTTCTTAACAATCTTAAGACTTATTATTTTTTATCTGCCTCTGTCCTTTCACCTGAAAGATTGCTTACCGGTCTTCGCGTGTATGGCAGGTAAGTTACTTCTTCGGTACAATCCCTTCCATTGTTCTCCAGAGTGTTGTCCAGACCCGTTCCTTTTGCCTGAGAGTTTCTGCTTGCCCCTTCGGCTCCAGTCTATCATTCCATGTGCCGCGTATCACATGATAGTGGTATCTCACAAGTCCTTCCTTCAACTTAACCTCAGAATACAACTGTCTGACAATAAAGTCAAGCGTTAAATATTTTTCTTACTTGTTAGAATTCTATCAGTGATTATTGTTAAATATCTGACACCGTATTTACAGCCTTTACACCAGTTTTACATGCTTTTTTCTCAGTAAATAAAAACTATTCTGTACTTGCGTTTTTACTACTATCATTACTGCTGTCCGTACTTGTGTCTGTACTACTAACTAATCTTGACTTAGGAATTTCGATATTCTCCTTCTTGTATGCATCCAGTACAGCCTCCTTGATACATTTTGCATATGCTTTCGCACCTGCCGAGAGCAAATGTGTATCGTCTGCATCAAAATACTCATCATGACCCTCGCTTGCAGCATACCAGTCAATCAGATATGTATGATCATTTTCTTCTACGAATTTTTTTATCTTGCTGTTGCTTTCCTCTTCGAACGTATCATGCGGAATTCGGACTGTTGTCAGAAACAATGGCATATCCTTCCCTATCTTCTCCCGAATATCTTCAAGTTCACCATTGATCGGACTGTTCGAAAGTGATGCAAAGATGACGCCTTCTCCCTCCCATTTCTTTTCGTCAATGTAGGAATCAAGAACTTGTTTACCAAGTGATGTGATCCGTCCGATTTTAGTATCACTGACACTGTTTGGAAATATTTCATAAAAATCATCTGTTACATCAACTGCAATAGAATCCCCGATGAGCAGGAGATTTAAACCTTCCAGAATCTCATCATCCGTCAAATCAGCCGTACAGATGGTATCTTCACTCTCTGAACCATTCGCTTTCTGCTTTGCAAGTTGTTCTTCCGTCATCTTACCGGTCTCTTTTGCCTTTGCCTCACGTTTTTGTAATGTATCCAATGCATTTTTCTTCGGCACAAATATCATGCAAAGTATCAGTGACACGGTCAGTACAAATGTGCCTGCCATTACCTTTAAACTTCTTCTTGCCACCTGTATCTGGCGCTTCTTCTCCTGCCTGGATTTCGGTCTGCTTCTTAAAATATTCAAATATTCCCCAATAATACCATGGCGGATCGGTGTCTCAATAAAACGATAAGAAAGCTCTGACAGGACAACACTTAATACAATCTCAATCAATGTAATCCACCAGGATGCCTTTATCCCCTTACTGATTAACAAAATGATTGGATAATGCCACAGATATATGCTGTATGAACGATCCCCCATCCATTTCAAGACTGGGTTACTTAAGAATCTGCTAAGCCAGGTCTTTCGTCCTGATACTGCATAGACCATCAATACGGTCAGAATTGTTCCAAAAAATTGTCCTCCTCTGTACCAGAAATTACTGGAACCATTGATTGCTATCGTCATCACGAGCAACACTGCAAAAGACACACTGCCCAAAACCATATTGACACTAGCTGAAAGTCTTCTTGGAACCATCCGGTACTCCCACAGAATTGCAAGTAATGCACCGAATAAAAGGGAAAATGCTCTCGTGTCTGTCCCATAATATACCCGGCTGGCATCCTGCTGTGGATCAAATAATACAATCATCAAAATTACTGAGATCAGCGCCAGCAGCAACGTTACTCCTGCAAACAAAAGACCTCTATTTGCCCGTCCCTCTCCTCTGCTTTTTACTAACTTATAGATTCCCAGAAGAATCAATGGATATATCAGATAAAATTGTGTCTCAATCGCCAGTGACCAACAATGCGTAAATGGTGACGGTACTCCGGCCGCTTCAAAGTAAGATATCTTATTAAAAATCTGCCACCAGTTATTAAATCCCAGAACAGATGCCAGGAAATCCTTACAGCCCTTTGTAAAAATAATCCTGTTTACGACTGCGCTGACAAATATTATAACAACTGCCATTGACATAACTGCAGGAACAAGACGCCTGATACGCCTCAGCCAAAAGTTCTTCAAATCTATTGTTCCTTCTTCTTCTACTTCGGAAATCAGTATGCCTGTAATTAAATATCCTGATAAAACAAAAAATACTGTCACACCAAGAAAGCCGCTCTTAAATAAAGCCAGCTTCAAATGATATGCCAGTACCATAATAACCGCAATTGCTCTTATGCCATCAAGCTCTGTGATGTATCTTCTCTTTTTCCCCATAACTCTTCATCCTCATTTGTACTTTTTATTGTTTAGCTCATAACTTCTGTTGCCTCTCTTCTTGTCTCTAATATCTCTTATACATGATATTAAATAAAAGTACAAAAAAAAGCAAGAACCTTTAAAGTTCTTGCTTGTCTGCATGAGCGTGCGGGGATTCGAACCCCGGACAACTTGATTAAAAGTCACGTCGTTCAAATCCTTGCAAGCGCCGTAATAACGCCGTTTTTCAAGTGTGCTCTGAGACACATTTGAGACATCTTGATTTTAATTGATTTTTTCGCTCTTGTCAATAATATTATTTTTCGTCTTTTCGACCAACCAAATAGTCCATAGAGACATTATAAAAATCAGCCATGGTAATTAACATATGTACATCTGGCTCTCGTCCTTTTGTCTCATATCCGGCTATGGTTGATCTTGATACTCCCAGTGCAGTGCCTGCTGCCATCTGTGATAGTCCCCTCTCTTCTCTCAGCTCTTTCAGTCTTATCGCAAGCTTTTCCATGTAACCACCTCTTATTATAATGTAGCAAAATTTTCACTGATAATAAAGTGGGGAATATTTTCCACTATCCTACATACTTCTTACCAGCGAAATATGCAGCAATCCAACCACTTGGAATCTTAATCCAGATGTCACTACCGTTCTTGCGAACGTCCTTACAGGTTACGCGAGTGCCTTTCTTGAGTCTCCCGTTATCGTGTGCGTGTTGCTGTGCATTACTGGATAACTCCGCATAAGATTTTTCCGGATTATTGGTTCCCGGACCGGTTCGGACGCTCAGGTCGTCCACCTGTGTTGTATAGACTTGTCCGACGACATAAGCTCTGGTACTCTTTGAAGCGGAAGTCACTCCAGATCCATTGTCCAGGACTACAACTGTATGTCCCTTGGTGTGTGTAGCAAGAATATCCCCTCGTTTCAGATATGTACTTTCCTTGCAGCGCTTATCATCTTTCAGGATTTCGAACGCTCCTGTCTTTCGCAAGGTTTCCAGCTCTGACGCTGTGTTAAAATCTCCAACTTGTATTCCGGCATATAAGCAACATACTCTGACCAGTGCAGAGCAATCTGCCTCCACATCAACATTGACCTTGCTGAGATTATAGTTATACTTAACCGCAATCTTTCTAAGGCTGTCTCTGTGTGCCTGGCAATAACCGATGTGATTATTGTTGCACGCTGCTTCCATTGCCTGTGCAATCTTCTCTGCTACAGTTGGATCTTTCGGTCTTGCTACGTACCAACCTTTTCTGTGCAGATAGTAATTCTGTATAGATACTTCTCCACCGGTCTGATCTCCGGCTTTTCCTCCGGTGGTGGTGCCCTTCTCATTAATACGTGCGCTTCCAATTCTTACTGCCATAATATCACTCCTATCAATAAGAGGGCGATTACTCGCCCTCTGAATCACTACTGTTAATCTGTTCCTCCACCTGTGACCTGATATGTCTGACCAATGGCTGCAAGAACGCTGGTATCTTAACGCCCATATCCTGGATATTTTCTAATATACTAATAATCTCGTTACAGATCAGCCACATTGCTACAATGCATGCAATCAAGAATGCCACCGGAGATTTCCAGCCAATCGTAGTGGATGCATATAATAGCATTTCGTCAATAATTGCTCCAACCACTACCAAGAGCCACATGGACACCTTCTTGAAAATTCCTCGAATGCTCTTATAGGAATTTATGTCCTCCGCTCTATACTTACTGGCCATAAGCCCGGTCATGTAGTCAATCAGATTGCATGCCACCAACAGGATCACCGGCACTGCCAATACTCCAAGGAGCGCTGACAGGAAGGCGAATACCGCTGTGAAAATAGCTTTGATGTAATTAGCCTGTTCCATTTTCATATACCTCACTTCTTTCTTTAGTTCGAATTTTCTGTACAAAAAATTAATCACTTCCGTTCTCCTTCTGTGTTATTCTTTTACCGGCTCCGCAAGGCTTACCTGCGAAACCGGATATTTGCGCGGATATCTATAAGGATAGCTTTTCTTTTCCACAATCTGTATCGAAATCTTAAATTGTTCTCCGGTACTGACCGGGTTCTTACTCAGCTTAATCTCTGTTATTTCTAACATTTAGATAACCTCCACTTCTATCCTCGTTTTTCTCGTCGAATCAGCCACTGTATAAGTCACTTCCAGTTCGTATGACCGCGACTTTACTTTCGGGCTTAATTTTATGTCCAGATAATGCTCATTAATCTCGCACTCCCCACACGTTTCCACCTCACCATATCTGATAAGCTCATAGGATGCGCTTAATATCGTGAATGGTTCATTGTTGGGACTTCTGATCAGAAGTTTTACGTGCTTATCTTCACCTAAAATGAATACTACTTTATTCACAGCAACACCCCCTTCCGTGATGACATGGATATACTGCTTCCACAGTATAATCGTCTGCTTGTACAACTGCTTTGTATTCTTCCGGAATTACTTCCGTCACGTAATCAAGCGGAACGAGCCTAGCGCATAGCGTAGCTGGATCCACAATCAACAGCATCTTTGCACAATACGCTACGTTTTCCGCATCGTCATAAGCTGTGACTTCAACCACATACATTCCATCTAAATCAAGAGGGACTGTGGTGTTCCACAAGTCCCCCTCTGCACGCTCAAAGACAACTTCTTTTCCATCGACCTTACCGATTACTTTCGTAACCATAAAAATAGCTCCTAGTCTGTAACCTTAACAGAGATAATGAACGTCTTACCACAGTCAACTGGGTTAGGAGTAAGAGTAACTTTCTCAAATACCGGTGCGCCAGTATCAAGAGTAACCTTACGTGTTACAGTTGTAGTCTTGCCAGCCTTATCCGTTGCAACAACAGTAATTGTATTAGAACCATTAACAAGAGTGATTTCCTTGCTGAATGAACCATCAGAATTAACTGCAACGGATGCACCGTTTACTGTAACTGTGACAGGTTTAGATGTAACATCGTCTGTTTTACCAGATACAACCAGAGCTGTCTTATTTGTGATAAGTTCATCTGCTGGATTTGTAAGAGTAAGTGTCGGTGGAATTGTATCAATTGTAAATGTGACTGTCTTAGCTGTTGCAGCGTTTCCATCAAAATCAGATGCTTCAATTGAAATAGTATGCGCGCCATCTGCCAATGCTGTTCCTGGAGTGTAGGAACACTCGTAACCACCGGTGACTGCTGTTTTTGTAAATGCAGTTGTAACTTTTGCGCCATCAACTTTGATAACGATTGTATCTGGATTAACCCCAGAGTCATTATCTGTCACCTTGAATTTAATAACCGGTGTTGCATTGGTAATGTAAGCACCAGCTGTCGGGTAAGTGAAAGCAAGTGTTGGCGCAACTTTTTCAAGGACGCGAAGTAACAGATTTGCTCCGAAAGTAGCATCACTTTGATTTATTGTAGTTGAGTTTCCGGCATCATCTGTAGCTATTACAGAGCCCCCATATTTATGACCATCTTGTGAGTAACTGGATTTGCTAGGCACCGGGACTGTTGCTTTATACTCTCCTGTAGATGCATCAAACGTCAGATCATATGTCTGACCATTAAATATATATTGTACTGTTTTTACTGCCATCTACGTTGCCCTCCTACTCTGTCGCTTCTGTAACAAGTTCACCCATTCCAGAATCTTCCAGAATCTCTTTTACCTTATCCTTTAAAAGTCTCGGTACCTGCTTATAAGTTTTCTTTCCTAACATAATCTGCTGTGCCCATAACATTGCCATCATTTCTTTACCTCCATTGTTTTGTAATAATATGAATAAGTTTGTTAATAGAGTTACCATTATTGATATACCAACTCTGACATTTCAAGAATGCATTCCTGGAGCATATCAACAGTCTTTTTCAGTCCAGCATTCTCTGATGCTAAAGCCTCCATTTTTTCTGCTGGTGTCTCGCCAACTTTGTAGAGAATCACACCGGTAATTCCAGCCGTATACTTCACGATAGCGTCCATATTGGTGTAATTCTCATACTCCCCCAATGTGGACTCCCGTTCTTTCACAACCATCTTCTTAGTCTTCATCTGATCCTGGAACATGGTTTTTAAATTCTCTTCTGTATCAGAAATCGTCTTGATCAGAAGTCCTCCATTATCCTGAAGGTCGGCTGACTGAATGGTTAATTCAGTCGCATCATTGAATATAATCTTCAATTGTTACTCCTTTCCGGAGTGATTCTTAGTTAAATAGCAATATGAAAGTAAAGTGCTTTCGTAAAACCGTACCATCAGAGACGAATATCCTCATTGATTTCTCAAATGAAGTCGCTGCTTTGATGACACAAGGTAATAAAATTGTAGACTGCATCTGTGGAGCAACAACTAATTCTAATAATGCCTTGGTCTACGGAAAAACCGCTATTCAAGCCACTTCGGATTGGACATATGTCTATGCTAGAGTCAATCAGAATTACTATGACGGACTTGGAGGCACTACGACCGTCACTTTGTTAGCTATTTACGAGTAAATCAAATCGGCAGGCACACCGCAGACCACTGACGGTTCCAGCTCATGCCAAAGGAACTATATAAGTTTTGCCTTGAAAAACTGTATGAGCTACCTTTTTTAACCCAGAAAAACCGCTCTTTGCATTTAATGGGATGTATACATTGTTGTTTCCAGAGCATGCGCCAGTATGAACGAACATTTCTTGTAATATGCTTTGATCGTTTTTGATTTTAAACTCAAGGAATTCTCCATTCATGCCCCAACCTGCGCACGAAAAAGAAACGATTGCAATACAGTCAAACGGAGCTACGAATGATATAAAGTCACTATCAGAGGATTTAAAAACCTTTGGACTTTTGCTATTTAACTAAGAATCACTCCTTCCTACTATTAATAAAGTTACATATATAAAAGCACATAACAAAAGCACCCGACCATTGCCGAGTGTGAAGTGAGTGTGAATTGTGGTAAAAAAGCTATGCGCTTAAATATTTCTTGTGGTGATATTTCACCGATTCCTGATCAACGTTGCAATACAACATTGTCGTCTCAGTTTTAGCGTGCCCGGCCATGATAGAAGCTTCCTGTAACGGCATGCCTCTGTTAATGGCATTAGTAATGGACGTACCTCGAAATCTGTGTGGATGAGCCTTTTCGACTCCTGCACGTTCTCCGGTACGTCTTATCATATCTTCTATTCCAGCCTTCGATAGCCGATTGTGTGGACTCTTAAGTCCTACAAATAATGCCGGATTATTATCGGTTCTGCTCTGCAGGTATTCCTGCAGATACATGTTCGTGCGTTCATTTAGGTACACCGTCCTTTCTTTTCCACCTTTGCCGTATACAATTAAGTCCTTGGTACTCCACCGGACATCATCAATATTAAGACTGGTGAGCTCCGACACTCTGACTGCCGTGGAATGTAAGAATTCCATCATAGCCTTGTCCCGGATAGTTGCACAGCTTCTAAGCAACTGCTCACGTTCCGTATCTGTGAATGGACGCTTGACGCGTTTCTCCACCTTGATTGATTCCACCAGTACCATCGGATTTCGCCTTACCCGATCTCTGTCTCTGAGCCACACGAAGAAACTACTGTACACTGCACGTACTCCCTTTAGCGTACTGTTCTTGACTGCCCGGATATTCTTGTAAGCTCTCAAGTAACTTGATATATCCCCGTCTGTTATGTCTGCCACAGACTTATTGATGTGAGATAACAATCTTGTCAGCTCATATCGATACCGATTTACCGTATCAGTACTCTTGCCCTCCAATGCCTTAGACATTAAGTAATCTTCCAGGTCAATCCTCCAGGAATCGTCCACGCATTGTACCTCTGTCTTTTGTGCGACGTCGCACCCAGCGAATACCATGTGCAGCACATTCTTAAGCTCCCGGAGTTTCTCGTCCTCCAAGGCTGGTTGCATTCTCCTTAACACTTCCATGATTCGTTGTTCCATATCGATCTCCTTTTTGCTTTATGGTACATGTAGGAAATTCATATGATGCAACAATTCGTTGCTTAATTAAATAGCAAAACAATACACATCATAGAAAATGATAATGAATATCAGATATGTAGCCTGTGTGACGGGAAAATAAAAATTGTATCTGGCAGTATTATCAAAGAAGTTCAAGGCACAGATTATACGCGCTTATTTGACAAAGATAAGCTAAGAGAAATTTTTGGTAATTCATATTATTTAACCCGACTCAGCATAAATACATATAACGGTGATAACGAAGCTACGAATACACGCTTTTTAGGGGTAGAAAATTGGCAAGGGCACTTATATCAGTATTTTTCACAAAAGCTAAGCTGTAGTGTTCGTATTAATTACAGAATGGTTTACATATATCCATAAGCATTTTAGTCAGAAGCAGCGATAGGCAAACTATTTCCATGTTCCAAAGCAACGCCAAAAAATCGTTATTATTTCGCTTGCAGATTTGCTTGAAGAATATATCCATGCTTGAAATAACTTTGTTCCAACCCCATTTAATGGAATTGAAATCCAAGGAGCACATGATCCGGCTGCTGTTGCTATAACTGAAACCCAGGTTTTGGATTCCATTGGGAGGGGAACATTAACTTTTCCACCAGAATAATAATTCCAATTATCTGGAGTTTGCATATTTATATCCTCAAAACGTTTACTTCCCCACATTTCAAGTGTGCCATCAGCGTATTTGCGATAATATCCATTATCATTATGACCAGATTCAATTATGCTATTGCTATTTAGTGACTCAAGTTCTTTTTCCAATTCCTCATTGGTTTTTCTCAGCGTAAAGAGCTGTTCTACCGCCGTGATGCTCAGTCCCTCTATCTTCACCCTGTACAGAGGAAGTTCTCTCACCTTTCCCGCCTTGTATAGGTCTTCTTGTACAATCTCTGGATCCGTTGCTGTGCTTCCTGCCGTGCCCTTCTTGACTTCACATGTGTATGTATCGATACCGCCCGTTCCGGTCGTCTCGAATCTCGCTACAATGATATCGTTCCTTTTCTTTCCACTCTGCCCATTTTCAATTTCGCAATCAATATAATCCCCGTAAGGGATACGGGCGAAATGTCCTCCTACGCAAATAATTCCATCTGCGATTCTCACCTTATTATTAGACAGCACTGTGGCTTTACACGACTGTCCGTTGGTAGATACTCCATCTCCACCAAACATGCTCAGGTAGATGGACGCGTCATCTTCCGCGTATATATGCGCCTCGTCTGCTGTTGGAGTATTTACTGTGATTGGTTTTAATCCAGACATTTAATCATCTCCTTTCACTTCATAATCTATCGTTAGCTGTCCATCGTTGATTTTTAATATTTTCTTTTTAATTGGCTTCATGACTGTCGTATCTGTGACTTCGTCATACCCAGCTACAATGTCGCCGATTTCCAAGTCTACATCTTCTATCGTCATTTGACATTTTTTATAGTTCTGCAGGTCTTTCAATCGTTTCGTGCCGTCTTGTCGAAGCTGATTTGCGTCTGCGCTTGTGAATATGTAGACTGCTGCCACTTCGTCCAATCCATAATAATATTGCTCATCACCTATCGTTCCATCCTCTTGTACATACAGGTGTAATATAGTTCTGTCTTGATTCTCACCTTCTCCAGCGCACACCAGATGGTTGACGCCAGCTCTGTAGTCTTCTATATCCAGATTAATGCTACATTCCTGATCATATTCTTCATTAAGAATCTTCTTTTCTTTTGCCCCTATCTGCACATATCCATATTCCAGCCCTTCTGGCTGAATATATTTGATATCCAGTCGGTATCCGTACTGATCCAGGAGCTTCATAATGGCATCATATAATGTTACATATCGGTCTACTGACCAATTCTGCACCTGTACTCCCGTATTTTCTGTTGACACCGCAAACAGGTCTTCGAATCTGTCTCCTATTAATGTTTTCAGCGTTTCATTCAGCTCTCCTGAGAGTATTAAATGTTCCTCCCCCAAGGGAGGTTCAACTACTTTGTATTCAAGCATCCCTCTCCATGTTGGACCTGAAAACACTACCTCATTACTTTCTGATATGGATTCTATATTTTTAACGATTCCGCCGTATTCTGTTCCTGGAATGTATACCCTTCCCTTATTTCCGATAGACTCTCTATCCCATTCTGATTTGGGCAAGCGTATTTCAAAATCGTTTGTATCACCATTGTCCAGATCTACTTTTGCTGTTTTATTCAGCTCTCCGCATTCTTCTCCTGTTGATTTTGCAGTGATGAACATTAATTCTTTTTCCTCTGGGATATCTGTTACAATCATCTCCATTTCGGTTCCCCTCTCTCCTCGTAAATAATCAAGTCGAAATCAAACTTACCTGTCCATGATATAGGTTGTCGCCCCGGATCAATTTTTCTGAAAAAGTTTCTTCCTTTCTGACGATTATGATACAGATTTTCCCGTTCGCCATTCTTTGTCACTTTTATGATGGTCCTGCTCCTGCTGTCAATGGCAAGGTATTCCTCCTCTTCCAGTATCACATTCACCAGATACGGTACACCACCTATTGTGACCATTGGATTTACCGCTGATCCGTAAATGATCAACTTGAAATTCGAATTCGTAAAATGTGGATTGATTATGTAAGTGCTGTTCATTCCATTCGCATATCGATACGGATATCTTCCATGATATCTCTTATTATCCGTACTGCTTACACCGAAACTATGAAATGTATATGGATTTTCTCCGACCCACATTGGGTACTCCACGGCAAGCGTTAGGCTTACATCTATATATCCCGCTTCCGGTTCCCATTCCGACTTCTCACTAGCCGTCACATAGCAGTTGAGATACATATCTCCCACGTATAATCTTCCTGGTGTCTTTTTTAAGACGTCAATGTCTGTGATCTCGTGCAAATAATCAATTGCCTCTTCATAGTTTTCTACACCATAATTTACAATGCTTAATGTCAGTGTTCTTTCTTCCAGGTCTTTTCGGATATTGGTGATTTTTCCACCTCCGCCAAGTCTCTGTTTACTTTCATAGTTCCATTTGTATCCGAACAGCTCTCCTGTCTGAAGCATGTATGGCGGTTCCAACAAGTCAATCTTCTCATTATTGCTATTTACATAATAGATGTCTTTCACTGCTGTACCTCCCGCACAAATCTTCCACATTCGCGTCTGTCCATTACCATTTTTATTCCATCAATGTTTTTTGCAAATTCTTCAGATGCAATTCCTGCAAATTCTGATGCCAGTTTCTGAATATCTGAATCCTGTATATAGGCTTTTACAGATTCGTCCTTTCGTTTCCACAGCTGATCTTCTTTGACCCTCACGGCTCGGATTGCCTTTTCTGCCGACCGGTTCGTCTGGGCGTTTACTGTCGTTTGAACCATTGCCATTGTTTCCGGGATATTCAGTGTCTTGATTTTGTTTTGCAATGTTTCTAATTCCAAAGCGCTCAGTGTTCTTTCTGACAGCTTTTCAGCTTCCTGTACTGCCACATCTGCGTTTTCCTCAATTCCTCTACCAAATCCAAGGTCGAAGTTCTTGCCGGACTTTTTCGTTTTCCTCGACGGGGAATGTTCGTCAAGTGTTCTTCTGACTGCGTTGTAAGCTGCTGATGCCAGCTCTGCTGCCGCTGATGCGGCACTTCTTACCCAGGAGCCGATACCTCTAACGAATCCGGAGCCAAAGTTAGAACCCGGTGAATAACCATCGGCTGATTCTGCCCCTGATTTTGCATTTGATGCAAGTGCGCGTCCTTTTGCGCCAGCTTCACTGGCTTTTGCTCCAACTCCTGCGGCATATCTCGCACCGAACATACTGCCTGCTCCGGAAGAGTCTATACTTCCAGCTCCTTCGTTGGCTGCTGTAGCATTAGCACGCCCGGCATTCTTAGAATTTCCTGTTTTAGACTGTATTCCTAGTCCGAACAGATTCATAATCTTACTTCCGATACTTTTAGCACCTTCCAATACTCCGCCACTTTGCAAGGAATTCAGAAAGTCTGTAATTACACTATTTCCTTTTGTGCTCAGCTCTCCAGTGCCCTGTTCCAGTCCTTGTACTGCTCCTGGCCATACATTAGAAAATATCTCTTCCACTTTTCTTGATGGAGAATGCACTTCCAGTGCTGTCCTTAAAGACTCCAGGAATGCATCTGCTCCCTGTTCTGCCGGATCTGCCAGGTCTTCAAAACCTTGCAGTCCTTCCAAGGCTCCATACCAGGCTTGTGCAAATGTATCTTTTGTTTTGGAATCCAGGCCGTTGAAACCGTTAATAAAACTGTTTAGGTCTGCCTGTGCTTCGGCGTCCAGTTTTCCGTCCAGATCTGCCTGTGCAAGCGCGCTTATCATTGCCGTGCCGGCTTCTGGTCCTATATCTTTGATTCCCTGTGCGATTCCTCCCGGAAGCTTGCTGAATTCATTGATGGAATCAACCGCGGCTTTTGACAGCGACTGATACGTGCTGTCTGCCATCTGTAATGTTCCATCTTGTACAAGCTGCATAGTACTTATCATAGAATTGGCAGTATTATACATCTCGTCACGCGCGCTCTGTGAGCTTGCAAGTGTCTCTTCGTTGAATGATCTGTATCCGGTTATTAATTGATTCAATGCAGCTTCAATCTGTTCTGAACTTCCAGAAGCCATAGCCTCAACTAATGCATCATAGTTATTGACTTCTGACGATAACTGCTCCATGGAACTTCTAGTGTTATCTAACTGTTTTTCCAGCTTTTCCTGTTCGCCTTTTGCCTTATTCCATGCGTCTTCGTAAGCCGCTGCTGCTAGTGAGCCTTTCCCTGATTCTTCTCGATATTTTTCCTCTGCCTCAGTAACCTTTTTCTTTTGTTCTTCCAAGGCTTTGCTGACTTCTTTATATTTTTCCGCGGCATCTATGGACTTCTGGTAAGAATCTGCCATCTCATCCTTCATGGATTCTACAGTAGCTTCTGCTTTTTTCTGTACAATCAGTTCTTTGATTGCCTCAACAGTCTCTCCGTATTTCTGGATCACACCATCCGTCATTTCTATCTCGGTACCAAGCGCTTCTGACAGTTCCCCAGTGATCACCTTTGCTCTCTCTTCGTATCCGGCTTTCACCTGACCATTGGCATCGGTGATTGACTGTAATTCAGATAACAACGAGGAATACTTGTTGTATTCCCGATCAATGCTTCCAATCGCTTCCTCTCTCGCCTGTCTTTCTTCTGCAAGAGTATCTGTAATCTCCTGACTGGATTTTAGTGCTTCTTTCTGGCTGTCCGATAGCTCATATTGTGCCTTCGCCGCATCACCTGTCGCTGCTTTAATCGCATACATGGCACCTACCAGAGCTGCTGCCGCTACAACGATTGTTCCTATTGGATTCGCCGTCATTGCAACATTCAGCTTTGTCTGTGCGGCTGTCCACAGACTCGTAAGTCCTGTTGTTGCAGTAATCTGACCATTGTACACCGCCATGAGCGTCTGACGCGCTGTAAGCCCTCCATTGGTCGCCATTAACTGCAATGCATTGGCTTTCTCCATTTTATTAAGTACTAAGGTAGCCGCTGCATTCGCTTTTACAACCTTTGTCGTTACCTTGCCAATTGCTGAAAATGATTTCATTCCGGCTGCTGATGACACTACAAGCGGTGCTAATGTTCCGAAGTTCTTAGCCAGGAACTTCACTGTGCTTGCCGCTACCGGAAGTGTTGTTTTTGCAAGCTTACCGCCTACATTCACGATTTCCTGTATTGGCCTTACAACTCCGGCTGCTTCGTCACTCATTCCTGCGATTTCATCCGCGGTATCATTGAATATCTCACCGGCTTCTGCTACAACTGCATTCAGTCCACCGGACTGGAATGCTTTTGACAGACGGTTGATATCCTCCGTTCCTTTATTCACCGCGTCTTTGAGCGGTGTCTGCATCTTTTCGTAGATTGCAATGCCGAATCCCTCTAGTGCAGATCCGGCTATCGTAATGCTTCCTTTTAGATTGTCATTCATGGTGTCCGCCATTTGTTCAGCGGCACCGTCTGCATTGTATATTGATGTCTTTAAGGCATTGAAATCTTCATCAGAAGCATTTACAATGGCAAGTAATCCGGACATTCCTTCCTGTCCTGCCAGTGTCGCTGCATACTGCGCTTTCTGTGCCTCTGAAAGTCCGGAAAAACTCTGCCTTAAGTCTCCCATAAGGGTGTCTAGTGATTTTGTTTTTCCTTCCGTATCATTTATTGAGATTTTAAGTTCTTCCATTGCCTGAGCCATGGCGTCTGTCGGTTTTACAAGGTTCGTGAATAGCTGTCTCATTGATGTTCCAGCCTGACTTGCCTTGATACCGGAATTAGCCATGAGTCCGATTGCTACTGCACAGTCTTCCACGCTGAATTTCAGCGCTCCTGCCACTGGTGCTACATATTTGAACGTCTCACCCATCAATGCTACGTTGGTGTTTGAGTTCGAAGATGCTTTTGCCAAAACGTCAGCAAAATGTGAGCTCTCTGACGCTGCCATTCCAAATGCAGTAAGGGCATCTGTTACAATATCTGATGTTTTTGCGAGGCTTTCTCCTGAAGCTGCTGCCAGGTTCATAATTCCATCAATACCGCCTAGCATGTCTTTGGTCTTCCACCCAGCCATAGCCATGTACTGAAAGGCTTCCGATGCCTCTGTGGCTGAGAATTTCGTCTTGGCGCCCATCTCCTTAGCCTTTTCAGTTAATTCGCTTAAATCAGCGCCTGTAGCTCCTGAGATAGCGGACACCTTTGACATACCTGCTTCAAAATCAGCTCCGACTTTGATGGAGTATCCTGCCATAGCACTTATCGCGGCTGATGCCGTGCTTACTGCTACTGTAATTCCTGTCATCGCTTTACTCGCGAGCGATGAAAATTTGGACATTGCCGCTTCTGCTTTTGCACTGTCCAATTCGGTCGTGATTCGGATTGTTCCGTCACTGGCCACTTTGCGTCACCTTCTTTCGGTACGCAAAAAAAGCACAGCCTTTCGCTATGCTTTCATTGCTATTTTATGGGGTGACAGGAGCTTACGCCTGTCATTCCTTACCCCTGCTTCCTGGATTTCACATATGCTATCCAGGAAACATTTCTTTGCTCTAGTGTCATTTTCTTTTTGTCTTTACTAAGGCTATAGAGTTTTTTCATCTCATTGATGTATGCTCTTCTATCTCTATCCATGCCAGATGTGCTTACCTTTCGGTAATACATTATTTTCTTCATCTGCGTCTCTTCGTTTAGGGAATCGAACAGAGCTTTGAATTTCCACCAATGCAGATCCTGTATTTCTGTAAGGTCTATATCGTACTGCTCTTTGAATGCTGTATAGATATATGCGGCATCTTTTGAGAATGAGTACGCTGGTTCTCCTGTGCTTTTTCTTACATACCGTTTCTTTGTCTCTTCCTGCTCTTCCACGCGTTCTCCGCAGCCGTAGAACCAGAGGATTTTTTCTATCGCCTCCGGAAGATTCTTCGGAATCCACGGATAATACAGAATCAGCATTTTCAGTATTCGCTCTTCGTCTTTCATGTCTGAATTCAGAAGTGCATCTAACTGTATCCCTACCCGAAAATCTGTGTTTATCGGAACTTCTTTCCCGTCTATTACAACTTTGGAAGGAAGTTCCTTTGTAATCATGTCGTAGATCATTTGCTAAACCTGTCAATCAGTTCCTGCTTTTTCTCTGTTACCTTTGGTGTAATGTGTTTTTCATACATATCATACATCTCTTCCATGATATCCATACACTCCAGAAGATCTGTGCTTTCCCCAAATACTTTTTTCGCCTGCTCTTCTCCGAAAATGTCTGTTACATAATCAATGACTGCCTGGCACTGCATTCTAATTCCGTCAGATCCTCTTTCGCATTTTGCTGCTTCATTGAATGTTTTTACTACTTTGTCAAATCCGTCTTCATACCGTTTCGATACTTCCGGATTCAACAGATTCGCTTTCAGTGTCTGTCCCTGTAATACTACTTCAATCATTATCTTCCTCCTCTACCGCTTCTGTTGATACGCTGTTTGTCTCAGCCTCTGTTCAAGAAGCTGAGTACTCAAACTCCTCCGGTGTCTTTCCCTGTTTCTTGAACTCAATGTCAATGGAAGAAGATTCTCCGGCATTTCCTGAACCGTCAGAATTTACGATAATGGAACACTGTCCTTTTTCTCCTTTTCCGTTCAAAATATTAAAGTACAGGTAGTTTACAACAACCTTGTTTCCTGTGCCGTATTTTCTCTCGTGAGCCAGGCAGTAATCCTGAGCTTCGTCGCCAACATATCTGTCTCCTGTCACTGAGAATGATCTCTGCGTTCCTGTCTTCATTGTGTTCTGTCCTGCACGGATATAGGTCTTATCCTGTGTGATCGGATTCAGGTTAGAATCCAGTCCGGCAATTCCCATCTCCACAACCACAAAATCTGCCGGTGTGGTTGCTGTCTTTCCTCCTGGGTTTGTGTCAATGGCAAACACATAGTCGTCATTGGTTACCCAGCCTTCATAATTCGCGTCTATGGTATAACCTTTCATTAACTCGCTTAATTTCATGTTCTACTTCTCCTTCTCGAAATATACAACCCTGCATGGTATCTGGTACTGCGCAAGTGCATTTTCCCAGTCTACCGTCGCAAGGTTCGGCATGTTCTGTAAGTTCTCAATTTTCTTAATCTGGCACTGTTCCCCGAAATCCGGGTAATTCTTTTCCCGGTTCTGTTCCTCAATCCAGTCCATGAATTCCTGTCCAACTTTCATAGCCTGCATATTCAGGTCGTCCGTATCCATGGAATAATGCCATGTGATCAATATGGTGAAACCATATTCCTTGTCTGCAGCTCTTATATACTTCCTCAGTACTCTTCCGGAAAAATTCGTGATAAATGATACGGAATGCGCCTCGCCATCTGCAAAGTTAAACGTCATATTCGCTTTACAGAGTTCATTTATTTTATCTCTGACATATTCCGTCATGATTTCATGTTTATTCATCGTTTACTCCTTATGTATGCCTGTACTGCTGCCGTATAAGCTTCCATCTTTGCTGCTTTCATTTCTTTTTCCCACTCTGCTGTTGCAAGTGGGTGTCTGGCTCCGCTATGATTCAGGAACCGGTCTGTCACAACTTTACTTTCACCTTTTTTCGCCCAAGGACTTCCCGTGATTCTGGACACCATGACATAACCTTCATGCTGGAAGTGTGCATAAGGTGACAGATAATGAATGACTCCTTTATCTCCTTCCACGAATGTTCGAACATTTGAAGACAGAACCATGTTCTTTGCCGGAACATATGGCGTCATTAGCCTTTTTGCTTCCTGTGCCATGAATAGCAGCGTTCTCTTCCCTCCGGTCGCCTCTGTTGTGATTATCGGTATCGGCTTATTCCATTGGAAATGTATATCCATCTAACCACCTACCCTGTAATGTTTCTCACACATGTGAGAGGTGTTGTCCGAAAATGCAGTGACCTCAAACGCTTCTGGTTTCCATCTGTTCAGCAGCTCCGATGCAGTGTTCGGTGTTTTTCCGGTGATTTCTTCCTGGCAGTCACCTTTTACTACAATGTCGCCTATGTTGAATGTGAAATAACCTGCTCTTTCTTCTTTTGAGAGTTTTGTATATTCCCTGTACGGAAGATACTGTGGAGACTGTGCGATTCTGGCGGTGTACACACTTGCCATGCTTGCAGTTTTATCTCCGTTCGTTCTTCCCATTACACACTTGAAGAAACACTTATCCACTGTCGAACGATGCCAGGTGTTCTCTTTTTCACCACTATCTTTTGCTTTTACGCAATTGTATATGGTGATTGTCTGGTTATAGTTCGGATTCATGCCTACCTCCCACTGTATAGAAGCCCTGTGTCTGCCAGATGCTTATATAAAGTCTCCTGTATCTTTTCTTTTCTCTTGGATTCTGTGTAGATGGAATTGGACAGGTCGTAAGTACCCGTCTCTCCATCGTTTCCGAAAGAGGCTAACGGTCCAGGTGCGTCAGATCCAGAATACCTGTCGTACTTACACAGATATTCTGCGACGTCGCACACGCAATCTTTTACCTCTTCCGGTATCTCATCTAATCCTCTGCATCGGTTGAATGTGATCTTATCCACCTCAGCTCGCGCCTGCTTTTCATAATACAGATAGTTGCCTTCTGCAATTACTGGCTCTTTTCCAAGGAGGTATTCCTTTTCATAGTATTCGTAATCTGCATACATAACGATCTCCTTATGAGAAGTCTACTAACAGGCTTGTGTCCAGTTCCTTGATTCCATAAATACAATCGAAAGAGACTGTATCTTTCTTTGTTTGTGGGTCATAATCCATAACTACGCGTACTGCAAGTCCGTTTGCAGATGCGATATGGGCTTTTGATGCACCCATCGGAAGTTCCAGCTGTCTTGTTACAAGAGCAATACCATTTCTGTGGAACCCTAATGCATGAGCCTTGTTAATTACCTTGACTGGTGTTGCAGTTTTAATGTCTGCTGGAAGATTCTGATCTACTTTCAGCGTTCCTGCTCCTCCTGTAAGAGTGAGTGCCTCTGTTACTGTATATGTGTAACCATTCACAATGAGCTGATCTCCTGCCGCAATTGTTCCCGCTTCCGGTTTTCCTTCCGTCACATTAAGTTTTGTAGTATCTGCAGTTCCTGTTACTTTATATTCTGTAACCGTTCCTGGCTTATCTGCTGCAGAATGCGGGCAATTTTCTGTAGAATATGTCTCACATGTGTATACCCTTCCGATTTCTGCATCACGGAGTGCCTGTGATGTTCCCGCATAGCACTGTTTTGCTAAATTGTCGAGGGTATTATACTTGTACTTGATCTCTGCCGGCAATACAAGACGTCTGTTCTGCAACGGTGCGTTCGACATATCGAGCGCTTTTCCTACTCCTGCGATATCTGTAATGCTCGGTTTTGCTGAAACTGTTGCGGATTTAGCTGCCATCTGAATTCCAACAGCTAAAAGATCCTGGTCGATTGCCTGCGCAATTGCAGATAATGCCGGTGCAACTACCTGAGTAGAAAAATCTTTAATGTCGAGTGTTAATTCTTTCGCTCCAACCTCTACAGTAACATCTCTGAAACGATCCATCTTTACAACTGCCGAACCTTCGGTGATGTTCTGGCTGTGTACCTGCCCTGTAAAGTTCTTTGCTGAGAATCTTGCAGGCTTTCTGATGGTAATGCTGTCTCCTACTTTTACAAATTCTTTCGAATAGTCTCTGTGTACAAGATTTGCCATGGTGAGCTGGTTCTCCAGTACCATGAGCGCCTCCTGTGCAATGATTTTCGGTGTTAAAAATGTATTTAGCATTTATTTATCCTTCCTTTCCTATTTGCCCTCTCTCCATGCTCTATACTCTTCATAGGACATGTCTTCCGGGTTCTTTCCTGGCGGCGTGACAGTCTGTCCTCCTGTCTGTCCAATTGGGTTGTTGATTGGCTCATCGTCTCCGAACATGTAGGCATTTTCTTCCTTGCATGCATTGACTGCTGCCTGCACGTCTGCAGTCTGGTCTTTGCTTTCCATTAAGCTCGGAATATCCAAAAGCGCTTTGATTGCTTTTGTATTTCTTCCACCTAATGTCGTGATTGCAGCGTCCAGAATTGCATCGAATTTCATCTGTGCAATCTGATTTTCATATTCTTCTTTCTGTGTTCCCATTTTTGTGGTGAGGTCAGCTAAATCAGTCTGTAACTGTTTTACATCCACCCCTTCAAAGCCTCTCAGCGTCTCCTCTGCCTCGTCAAGCTGGCTTCGCAGTGTGTTTCTTGCGGTATCTGCCTCATCATACTTGGCTTTGCTGACATATTCGCCTTTATTCAGGTCAATCAGCTTCACCTGTTTGTCTTTGTTCTCTGGTTTCTCGTTGTACCCTTTGATGAGATTTACGAATTCCTCATATCTGTCTCCAAGTACTGCTTTCAAAAAATCCATATTCTTTCCTTTCCATTGTGTTTTTGTTTTTATCTGCGGTGTCTTCCGCCCACAATACGTTGTTTATATCTCTGTTCGCAAGAGAGCGTTAGTTTATATGACTTCCCGGTCAAAATTGTATAAAAATAAGACGCATAACCCTGCGTCTCAACGGGAGATATCTGGATCACCGCCTTCCTAGGCAACAATGCTCTTGATTCCATAAGCTAATGCGCTGTCATGCTCAATCACACAACCTCTTGCATCTTCCCACCCCTGCGCAAAATACGCCACATCTGCTCCTGACAGAAGTTCCAGGGATTTTCCAAGGAACCACAGTGGTTTTGCATCTGCGGGTGCTTCCTGGAAGAAGGAATCAATCACTTCTACCGGTTCACCGATCATTTCTTGTGCAAGCTCAATTGCTTTCTTGCGTTCTGCCAGAATATCTTCATCTGACTTACCTCTCATAGGCTGACTAATAAATAATTTTTTCACTTTTTCTCACCTCCCCACCTTAAAAATGGATATAAAAATACCACCGGCCATATTGACTGGTGGTACCTATTTCATATTTTGAAATTTTATTCCCTTTTTACATTCTTTTTCGTAGGGCTCCTCAAAAACCGCATCTGGGATTCCATCTGGAAATGCTTTGCATTTCATTTTGTTCGAATCTGTAAAACAGTGTTTGCATATCATGCATTTTGGAACTGCAGAACTATTTCCTCCTCCAAGGAAGGATGTATTTTTCGATAAGTTTCCTTGCTTCATCTGGTATCCTTTCTCCATTCCTGTATCTGACGAATGCTTCCGCCAGGCATTCTCTTCCATCTTTTGTTCTGTCTGCATATTTTGAAATTCCCGGAACGTACTGACCTTTTATTTTTTGAACCATGTTCATGTATTCCGTTGCAGTAGTGCAATTCTGGAATGGAATTATATGTGCTATTTCATGAGCAATACAATCTTCGTAGTTTTTCTCTGCAAAGTATCCATCAGAATGTTTTGCTCTTATTCTTTCTTCAAGCTTATTATAATCTATTGAATAATCAAATACAATCCCATGTTTTAACACGCCGTCTTTATCCAAATACGCTCCTGTTAAGAAGAAATCATGTCCATTAAGCTTTTCGCCCTCTATCGAATCCAGGTAGATGATATATTCTTTCTCCAGCTTCTTAAGTGCCTGATTTATTTTCGTTTCAATATCCTGATTCAATTTTGCTTTCTTTACCACTTCCTGTGGGATAGACAGCTTCATTTCACTTAACTTTTCGCTCTTCTTGGCAATCTTAGTAGATATTCTTCCAAGTCCATCCATGTAGATCCGGTCTCTCTGCTCCGGGAGCTTCATGGTCTTGGAGAATCTCACGTATTCGTTCATGGTTTGGTTGTATCTCGCCTTTGCGCCCATGATTTCCAGTTCGTTTAAGCTGCCTTCTTTCATCAGCTTAATGTCCTGTCTGTATTTTCTCATGGTCAGTTCCATTTTTCTCTGATACTGTAATGCCTGATATGTATTATACTCCTTGCCGTAGTATGGTGTTGTCTCATTTTCCCTCGCCACCATATCTTCCAGTTCTTCATCGGTATAGTTCCTTACGGATATTCCAGGAACGAAAGGTTCATACCAGTGGTAGCAATTGGCTCCACATAATCCGGTCACGGTTCCCAATCCGCAGACTGACTGTAATTCCTTATACGGATATACGCGTCCCTGCCATGGCTGATGCGTCGGTCTTGCCCCGATGTGATAAGACACTTCATAAGTGTCAGTGTCCAGATCATCAGCCAATTGCTCATTGATATGCCCAATCACTTGACGAAAACCGGTCATTAGTGCTGTCCTGGAGGCTGAATCTACCCTGTAAGTCCTGCCGGAAGCATATTCCACAGTTCGAAGTCCGCTCCTGGTCATATCCTGTATTACCTTTTTGAGCGCCACATCGTAGCTGAATGCCCCTGTGGTCACTCCAAGTATGGCTTCGTCTAGGGATTTTTGAAAGAACTTAGCTGTGGGGAGGAATTGTCTCTTCCCATTCACGATTCTTGTGAATCCCAGTGTCTGTGAGATATTCTGGAATGTTCCTTTTGTCTGTGTAACTGCTGCCGCAACCGTCGCCTGTATATCCGGGTGCTTTCCAAATGGTGTCTGTTTCTTTCCCATGGAATCATACGTATCTTCGTACTGACCGTAGATATTTGCGGTTGTCTGGTTGTATAGCCTGTCTACTTCCTCATCAGAGGCTTTGAGATATATCTGGATCTGCTTCTTGATGTAATCATCAGAATATCCCATCTGTCTTAATACATTGACCTGATAGTCTGCTGATGATGTCATGGACTTCTCTATGTCCAGGTTCGCTTTTATTCTCCGGACAATATCCAGCATGATGTTTACTTCCAAATTCCTGGCTGCTTTTTCCATCGCAAGTGTTAGTGCTTCGATTTCTCCTTGTGACATCATGGCTTACACCTACTCAATCACATCGGCTGTCTGAGCTACCATTTTCTTGGCTGTCTCTTCGTCCTCTGCATAATGCTTCATACGGTACTCCCATAACTGCATAGCTCCAAGCGCTACATCTGCCCTGTCGTTCTCTCGTTCTGTTGCTTCATCCTCCAGAATACTATCCTTGAACGTGCAGCTGAATTCATAGCCACTGCGTAACATTGCATTGTAGAATGCAAGCGCATATACCAAATCTTCCAAGCAATCCTTTAAATTGGACTGAATCGCTGCTACCATGTTAAACTTTCTCTTCTTGGCAATCTTGGCTTCTGTGGCAGTCTTATCTACATCTGCAACATCTGACAGATCTCCATAGCTTAAGCATACACTGAACTCTAACTGTCTTAGATGGTAGTTGAGTCCGTTGATGATGTTGGTGTCCCGGAATTCCGGCGACCATTCCCGGTAGAAGTCCTTGTACTCTCCATCCTGAAGGTCTACGGTTCTGTATAAGCGCTCATCGAGATCTGCAGTCTCAAATGACATTTCACCATTCGGTCCAATTGTTGTCTTCTTGACCGCCTGCGGTGTTACCTGTATCGCACGTTCGCCGGATTTGAATTCCCATTTTATGCGCGCATTCTGATTGTCCACCTCTTCCAGTCTGTCAATTCCGGCTTCGTAGATAGATACACCACAAGGACTCCCATCTATCTCATTCTTGATTGGATTACGATAATAGCCGAAGTCCGGCTTATCTATCCCCTGATAGGAAACGCTCTTCGGAAAGTTCTTCCACTCTTCTACAGATTCCAGACTTATCTCTCTTCCTATGTCGTCCTGTGACTTACTGACAAATGCCCGATTACTAATCGTTAGCATGCTATCTATTAAGGTGTGTCTTTCCAATCTGCGGTAGTAATCTTCTCCATCTTTCTTATCTTGAATGAATACTACATCTGTCAACCTGCCTCTTTCATCATAGGCAAGTGGTACGAACTTATCCGCTGTTAGATACTCTACCTTATCACCGCCCAACGGCTTGATGATGAATGATCCGAGTGCTAGCCCAGATTGCAGGTTCTCATTCAAGTCTTGAATCGCTTTCTTGTATATATCATCCAAGCGTTCAATGGATACCTGTGACTCCATTTCATTCAGACACACGTTGGCGAACTCCATACAGATGCCCTGCTCTTTTCTCAATGACGTTACGCTTCCTTTGCACCAAGGTGCTATTCCGATATACATGTTATGCCAAAACTCTATTCTCTCCTGCATGACACTTGAAATGCAGGGCTTTACATCTAATGCCTGTTCTATGCTTTTTGCCGGGAACATCTTTCTTATCACCCCTCTCACGAAGGTCTTTATTCTTTCGAGCATTACTCGCCCCTCCGTTTCCATATACTGTTTGTTGCATACCTTGTGGCGTCAATCGTGTGATCGTTACCATCTGGGTAACCACTGATGACTTCTCCGTCCTTATCTCTTTCGTACTCATATTCCATGAACTCCTGTGCCGCTACCGGACATCTTACATTGTCAATGATGATCTCCCGGAGTGATTGCAGCCATTTGTACGAATATGTACGGCTGTCCGGTCCTTTGTTTGCCGGACGTGCAAATAATCCGTATGCTCTATAGTCTTCGATAGACTTATTTTCTGCACTATCACAGGTCAATAAATCATTTCCTGTGATTCCGAGCTTGATCAGCTCTTCAGCAGTTTGTTTGTTTCGTTTCTTCTGGCAGGTGTACTCCTGCCAAATGTATAGTCTCAGCCTTGCCGCGTCATAATGAACACGGACAAATGCATACTTGTCTGGATAGAATCCCCAGTCAACACCATTTTTGATGTTATCGAACTGAGCTATCTCTTCATCGGTAATCGCTCGGATTACCAGATTATCGAATACACTTCCTCCGGATCCGTTAGGAACTCCAAGATATTCATTCTCGTAAGCATCTGGGTTTGTCTCTTTCAGGAACTGAGCCTCGTCAATGAATGGCTTTCCAAGCCATTTCTGAGGAATGTCCAGATATGTGCTCTCTGTCACAAGCCTTGTGGCTTTCGGTATCTTGATGTACTTATTCGCCCAGTTGCTTGCACTCTTCGGTGGGTTGAACGTCTTGAAGATATAGGCTACATCTCCACCTCGGATTACAGACTGTTCAATCTTTCTGACTGATTCCGGACCGGTGAACTGGTCTAACTCTTCCAACCACAGGATACCGATATATCCAAATGGTACTTTTATGGATTTCACTTTTCCCGGATCATCTGCTCCACGGAAGTAAATCTTCTGGCCGGTACTCTTTCTCGTAATCTCCAGTGGGCTTACGGTTGCATCGAATTCTTCTGATAGTCCTAATGCATCAATCGCCCATTTCACTTGCTGGTATATAGAACCCCTCATTGTATCGGCAACCTGTCTCATAACTACCGCATGCATTTCCGAATTCTTCATGATCAGATCTATAATGTTCAGACTGACAAATGAGGACTTGGTACTTCCTCGTCCTCCTGGGAAAACATATTCTGTATGTCTCTGTTCCTGGATATCAAAAAGCACCGGTGCAAATACCGGTGCGACCATAGTGGCTGGAATTCCAGTGTATTCTTTTTCTGGCGGTGGCTCAGGCATTATTTTCTGAGTCTCCATCTGAAGCTTCTCTATCCTTGCCTTCTGCTCCGTGGTGGCAAGGTCCATGTGATCGGACAGCCACTGCATAGCTTTCATTCTGTCCGCAAGCTTAATACCTGCGCCGTCTCTTCCCTGTTTTACTTCAGCAATGATTGTACCGTCCACATTTGCAGAATCTTTGAATCTTGCAACATTCACTATTTTTGTGAGCGTTTTTTCTTTTCCAGTCTTTTCGTCTTTAATCTTTGCAGGTCCATACATTGTCATCACAGGAACTTCCTCTGTCCCGAATTCCATGTAATCTGTGATGTCTGAAAAGGCTATGTCCATATACTTTTGAAATATATCTGCTTCGGATAGCAGCTCTCTATTGAGCTTATTCTGCTTTAGGCTTTGGATTTCATTTTTTATCTTAGTATTTCTTAGCATTTTGCTGCCATTAACCATGGCAGTTTTATAGCTACATTCATATGTCTTTTGATACGCCTTTGTGGCATTGAAATAGCGCACGTAATATATACAGAAAAGCCTTTGTTTTTCGGTCAATTCTGCATTTTCTGACAATTCTTCCATGCACTCTATTTCTGTATCTTTTTTCTGACTTTTTTCTGTCGTTTTTTGTGTGCACACTTTTTTGCTTTTTGTGTGCACACTTTTTTTGTCATCTCGCGACCATTGATACCTGCTTTTCCAGGATTTTACTGTATTGATTGTTACGCCATACTTTGCGGCGATGTCTTTGTACTTCATGCCGTTCAGATAGTCTGCATAGGCATGGTCTGAATTCGGCGCTGTAGCCAAGGATCACCACCTCTCATTCATTTTTATGTTAATGGTCATACGGGAATTGAACCCGTGACATATGGTTCGAAAACCATTGCTCTAACAACTGAGCTAATGACCATTAGAAATGGCAGCAATCAATTGACTGCTGCCACTGTTCATTCTCTTCTGTTGTTTCGTTCTTCTTTTTATCAGAGCGTGATTAGGCCACGCTCTGATGTGTGAAATTCTAAGGAGTCCTTTGTGATTCGTCTGATCTCATCTTTTGGACGCTATCATATTAACACGAAATACTGTCCCGTGAGTGGTGATGTTTTATATTTTTTGATCTAACAGCCAATAGAATTTTCTTCTGGTTCTGTAATACTTCTGATCTCCGCATGGCATACCTTTGGCATCTCTCAGATACCGATATGTAGCATAATCGCTTGTGACTCCTTCCAGGATCCACTGATATAACTCCGCATCTGTCTCAATGGCAGTCTGCTCAATGGTCTTGCATTTCTGTTCTAGTTCCACTCGTTTGATCGCTAACTGTTCTGTGGCGCTTCCTTGTGGTGGGCTTCCCTGTCCCTCCTTGCCATACTCAATTGCCTTGACGGTATCTGTGAGCGTGGCAAGCTCTCTTCTCCATTCCTGATACTGCATACAGTGATGCTTGAGTTCCAGGAATCTGTGCTTGGAGATATTATATTTCTTTTCATTAATTGGTCTTGTGTCCGGCATATATCCTCCTACGCTGTTCTTCTCCGTACATCTCTCATTGCCTCTGGACTGATTTGCGCGTAATAGCGACTTGTCACAGTCGGATTGGCGTGTCCCATCACTTCCTGAATGATTCCAATGTCTGTTCCCTTATCCTTGAGATTAACTCCCAGAGTCTTTCTGAGCTTATGCGGATAGACTTTACAGTCCATATTCTTGCCTACTTCCTTCATGGCGTTTCTGATGCCACTCTTCTTTAGACGGTTATATGGCGCCTTGTCCCACACGAACAGTGCTTCATTGTCATCTGTGCGACTGTCCAAGTATTTCCGCAAGTGATATCTGGCTACTTCATCTAGATACAGCAGACGATACTTGTAAGACTTTTCACTCATAATCATGATGTCTCCAGTCGCCCAGTCTACGTGATCGATGTTAATCTGTGGAATTTCTCCAACGCGTGCTCCGGTACTTCTGAGCACTTCGATGATGGCTCTGTCTCTCAGAGAGACGCAACCCTCCCGGAGCTGTTCGATCTGTGCTGGCCGGAAGTAATCAATTGGCTTTATTATTTCCTTCATCGGCTCCGTAGCCTCCACCGGATTATAGCTCATGAACTTTTCTTTGCGCATCCATGTGAAAAAGGCTGATAAGTATCGGCGTTCGTTGTTGCAGGTTGACGCCTGATTCTTCTTGCCTCCTGCTGCCACGTTCCGCTTCTCATACCAGTCGAGATAACTGTCAATGTCAATCTCGTCCATTTTGTTAAGTGGCTTTTCTATGACACTGGTAAGACGCATAATGGCATCACGGTACTGAGCCTTTGTCTCTGGACGTAAGTTCTTTTTCTTGATCATCATGAGGCTGATGTAATAACGGTTCTGTTCTTCGGTTGATGTCCTGATTTCTGCCGGAAGATTTGTAATCTCTTCCATGTTCACGGCTACTAATTGTTTTTCAATGACTTTTTGCATGATATCTAAGGTCGTGTTGTCCACGTATCCGGACATCTCGAAGATGATATTATTAATAATTTCGGTTTTGATACTGGCATTATACATAATAGTCCTCCTTGTTTCCTAAGAGGCATTATGGTATAATGCTCTTAGGTGAATGAACAGTAGATATAGTGTCTTGCCGGACGGTCTACTGTTTATTTTTTTTATTGTCAATGTTCACTCACCCTTGACTGCTGCCACAGTTGTTATACTCTTTTTTGGAATTTTTCAAGCATTCTTGCTTTCCAGCCTTCCGGCTGTTCTTCTGGCTGTTCCTGTTTTTCTCTATTGTATAAAAATGATTTTATTTCCCGTTTACACTCTCCACAGTAGCATCTGGCTTTTACCGCGCCTGCTTCAAATGCTGTTGCCAACGCATCTACTGTGCCAAGTATACTTACGCTCTCGGCTGTGATTGCCACTCTATAGATGGTTCCGTCTACAATTGCTTTCCCGCAACGGTCACAATAATATGCCATCATTTTACTCCTCCTCTCCTTATAGTTATTAGCAAGTCTTCCACTCCCTGAATGTATCCTTCGTGGTATTTGTTAACTTCTTTTATTTGCTGATTGCATCTTCTACCAGCTTCACTCTGTAACCTGTTTGCCTGTTCTTCTATTTCGTCATATTCTTTCTTGTCCATTGCAGCCTCCTAAATCTTATCTCCTATAAGCTTTTCTGTTAATTTCATGTATAAGTCTTTGTATATGTCTCTTTCTGCCGCGACTTTGATGGTTTCGTCTGTGTTTTCTGTCTCTATCTGTGATAATTGTTTTTCTAATTCCTGCTGTTTATCAGTCTCTTCCTTAATTCTGTTTCGAAGTCCATCATTTATTCTCTGTGCCTCACTCAGAGAATCTGTCAGCTCTTTCAGCTTTTCTGCCATAGTGTCGTCGCTTTCTGTGATTCCGAGTGAGATGGATAACCCCTTGTTAATTTTCTCTATTTCCTCGTCCGTACAGGTGCGTATGAATCCGTCAATTCTGTCTTTGCTGACACTTACAACCTGCTCGCATAGCGCCGTAGATGGTAGATGGCATTTTACTTTTGCGTGTGTTGGCAGTGATTCATTTGGCTTTTCTACCAGATATGCCACTTCTACCATGTTCTGACTTTCGTTAATGTCGTTGTTCGACACGATAACCGCAGGTCTACCTGTGTCCTGATTTATTTTTTTGATGTAGAATATGTCTCCTCTATATATTTCCATTGTTTTTTTTGCTCCCTTCTCTGTATTTTTGATAGCTTGAAATGCTGTTGGGTCGTAATAACCGGCTCCATTTCTTTTTGCACTGTCCATATTCCCTCTCCTATTTTCCTGATCTGAGCATGTAGAACAGTAATTCTGTTATTGATCGTTTTCTTGGTCCTGGTGTGCAAGGAATTATTTTATGCAATCTCCACTCTCCAGCCATTGTTGCTTTTGTAAGTGGTGTAGGATTTTCAAATTCGTCCCACTCTTTTCTGCTTTCTGGGATCGCTACCATGATTCCGTAGTACCTAGATGATTCCGGGTTACATTCCCTGATGTGTTCTAAAAGCTTTCCTGAATTTCTGTCTGCGATTAAATCCTTGTAACACTCCATTGTTGTTACGATGTAATTTTGCTCACCAAGAAAATTCAGTCCGTTTCCGCTGTAGATATCTTCCCGGCAACTCTTAATTTCGTAACAGATGAATTGTCCTTTTTCGATTGCTCCTACGGAGCATTGGTTTGGTGGCATGAACTGCATGAAATCTACTCTTTTTACGTTCTTGCTTCCATGATCGATACTGACTTCTGATGCCCAGTATTTGCCTATTCCTTGTAATTTCTTTGTTATCAGCAGATTACTTAAAAAACTAGTTACCATTTTCCTGTTCATTTTCTACTCCTTATATGGTTCTGGAAGTGGTCTCCAAGCTTCTACGACTATTCCGAAGTCTTCACACGGTACGTCTTCGTTAAGATAGAATGTTCCTCCAATATCGTCTTCCTCGTATTTTCCGACGCTTGGAACGTCAAAGCCTTCGCATGATATCAATACATATTTTCCATGCTCCGGCAAGCGTTTGCTTGCCGGAATCCATCTTGTCTCTTCTACTACATTTTCCGGGTAATACTGCGGTAATCTGTCTACTGCGCGTTCCATGCAGTTGTAGCAAAACTCAATTAATTCCTTTTCCTGGCATCCTTCATAACACATTTTAGTATCTTGCATATCTTCTCTTAATGCATTAATTACCATGTCTTTTCTAAGATATCCCATTTTCTTCTTCCTCACATTCTATGACTGCAAAATGAAAGCCGCATTCGTCACATACTGCGGTTCCGTCTCCGTAGTATGCGTTTGTTCCCAACGCCTCTCCGCATATCGGGCAATAGTCTATTCTGCTATTGTCGGCAATTCCACATATATATCCTTGCATCTTTTTTTCCTCTTTTCTTAACTTAGTTTTTCTTTCATTGGTTTGCCTTTTTCGTAGACAGTGCAATTATCAGCTGTGCAGTAATGGCTTCTGGAAAATTTATGGAATGCTCCGTAATTACATAAGCTGACGGGATATCTTGCACGCCATTTACAGGTCTTGCATTTTTTTTCTATCACCGTTTGAGCCTTTTGGTTTTTCTTTGTGTTTTTCCTTTACTTCCCGCGGCTTTCTCTGTGTTGGGTCTCCACCCTCTCTTCGAATTCCGACTAATCCATCTGCCGTAATTCTATATTGTACCTGTGTTTGGGTAAGTCCCATCTTTTCTGCTATCTTTCTATTGGTCAGCCCCTGTTCTACCAGGGATCTCAGCAAGTCTTTATCATATTCTTTTACGCTGCCGCCTCCCTTCTGTACTTCCGAAAGCTTTTGGCTTTTTCGGCGTGGTATCTGATTAATTCCTCGACTGCTGCCATCTGCGCTTCTTCTACCTGGTGTTGTTCATAGATTTTCAAATCTATGCCCCACTCTTCACCGCCTTCGTAGAGAAGCCACCGGAAGCTTTTGTATACGATATAAGCAAGCTTTTTCTCTCCGTCTACGAGATCGATTTGTGTCATGCTTTCCCGAATCCACTTCATAGCATTTCCTCCATATCCGCTGCACGTCCTTCCCATTTATCTGCTTGTCTCTTGCAGTAATCTATAATGGTCTCAACTGCTGCCATCTGTACCGGTTCAATATCTAACTTGCCGAAGCCTTCCATTTCTCCAATACATGAAAGCCTTGGAAATAGGCTCATCCGATACCACAAGAACCAGCATAATTCCGCTTCGTCCCAGATCAATGCTGCGATTTTTTCGTCTTCTTGATATAATTCCAGACATTCGTCCGATTTAATGGACCACATTTCTTTCTGCGCCTCCTTGCTACAACCATCTTGTTCCGGTCGTCGATATAATAATCTGCATAGACCTTCCGACAGTTGTTCTTATATTTGTTCTTATATTCTGGAATATTGTCATTGACTGCATCAAACTCCAATCCATTCGCCCTGCAGTATATGACTGCCTCCTGCAATAGGTCTCCCTCCCTGCATGTCCAGAGTATAATTTTATCTCCGGACTGCTGCCGTTTGATCAGAAATTGGAATAATTCTGTATTGGGTTCTCCCAGTTTCGGGTATTCTGCTGTATTTAACGTGCCGTCGAAATCTACGGCATATATTTTGTTCATGTGTCTCCTTTCTCCTCCGGCTCCACCGGCCGGAGGGAATCTATGGTTAATAGTGACTGTGATACACTATTGGTGCTGTAGTTTTCTTACTCTTTTTACCGGTAATACGACAAATACTCCCGTGTCTTCCAGGTATACTGTGACTGTATCTGCCAGATGTTCTTTCTCGAACACGATTCCCAGCCTCTCTTTCTCTTCTCCCATCGGAATGCACTTCACATATTCACCCTTATAGAAATCTCGGGAGCTTTTGTCTTTCCTAAGGTTAGAGGTAATTTTTGTAGGCAATATTCATCCACTCCTCTCGTGTGTGATCCTGTTCGTATGCTTCCTGTAGATAGGCGCATAACCTTTCACGGGTTGCACGGCAATTATGTACAGCGTCTTTGCCTTCCTTGTGGTGTCTCCGGCACAAATATACTTTTAAACCATTCTCTTCGCTTCTGGTGCGTCCTCCGCCTCCAAATACTACATGGTGGCATTCTGTGTACTGATAATTCCAGTTGCCTTCTTCCTTGGCACACAGGTAGCAAATACCCGGATATGTTTCTACGATTGGCTCCGGGTGGTGCTTTCGTTTCTTTTTTTTCTGTGGTTTGGGATACATCAATTCGCACATTGCTCTACGCATTCAATCTCCTCTCCGTTCTTATCCACTTCCGCCTCGAGCAATTCTGTCCAGAATTCCTCTTTTCCCAGTGCTGCAAAACTTACACCTCGCATGGAACGCATTTTCTTATCCATAACTTTCGCCATATACTCTGCTGCTTCCTGCGCTGGGATTGATGCCATGTATAATCTTCTCGTGGCGTAAGCCCTTTTGATTTCTTCCTCTTCCGTGACCTCTGTCGGCACTTCCATGTTATCTGGACAATATTCCGGAAAATCCTTCGTGATTTCGGTCTGTCCCGGAATCTGTTCTTCCGGATCTTTCTTGACTTCCTGTGCCTGTTCTTTTGGCGGTTCTTTTTTCGGCTCTGATTTCTTCGGAGCTTCTGTCTTTACTGAAACTGGCGACTTTTTCTCCGGTTTCTTTTCCGGTATTTTTTCTTGTGTATCCGGATGTAACGATTCGTCATAGATTCTCTTATACAGGTCGCCTGCTGCCATCTTCAGGTCTTCCGAATACTCCGGGAGGAACAATTTTTCAAATCCTTTAGCAAAGTCCATGTAATCATATTCCTGATTTTCTCCATGATTCCGATACGGCATAACCTTGATAGTATGTTCAGTCATCATGACATTGGCATATTCTAAGCGAATCATTTTGAATTTTGTCGGGTTTAAGATAACCAGAAGCTCTCTGGATATGTCTGATCCATCCGGATCCTTGCGCTCCCAATCGAGAAGCTTCTGAAATGCTTCTTTTCCGTCTTTAAAATACTCTCTTGCTAATTCCACCATCCAGTCTGTTTCCTGTGGTTCTTCCTGTGCGATGTCGCACAGCTCCATCTGATCATCATAATGTACTTCTGTTTCCCGGATAATCCCTTTTGCCTCCCGGATGTCCTTGACCGTGGCTTCTGTTGATATAGCTTCCTGGATTTCTTCCGGAAGTCCCAACATCTCCGTGAGCTTACTGCTTCCATAGCCTCTCCATTTGTCATCGATCTGCGTTGAGAATCCTCCGATACTGTATTTTGTGTTGATGTCCATGAAGCGGCTTGCCGTGGAACGCCCTATTCCAAATGTGTCCTTGGCATATTCCCAGATATTTCTGTATCCTGCCTGTTTATACAGCTCGTCCTGTTCTGTCTTTTTTAGATAAAATCCCACCGATATAAAGCTCTCTGCTATATCGTTTAATAGTGCTTTTATGATTATCGTCATCTCGTCCAATGACTCGGTTACTCTTATTTCATCCATATTATCCCGCCTTTCTCATTTGAATCCGCTTTTTGAATGTATTCATAAACTTTTTTACATCTTCTCCCGGATCTTTATTGTACTTCCCACGCACTTGGATCACTTCTCCCTCTCTGACCTCGACCGTGTAATAACTCTCTTCCGGTTCTTCCTTTTTTCTGATAAAAAGAATACAGGTCTCTCCGGATACCATTCTATCTATATAAGTCGCTACACAATGGTGCTGGTTCTGCCCTTCCTGCCTGATTTCTCTTACTCTTTTTGGTAATCTCATCAACAGGTCATCCGTCTCCATTTCGTAGGCTTTCCATCCACTCCTTTTTATCATCTCTCTTAGCGTTCCGTCCTTTTGGTCGTCTTTCTTTCCCTGCAATTCTATTTTTCTTTCTTCCTGCTCTTGCACGAGCTGATCATGACGTTCTTTTAAGTTCTTTGGATATAATACATATGGGTCGTCCATGTTGTATCCCAAGATTGCGGCCATCTGTAGATAATCGTGATAATCCGTGACTGTCTGTCTATCCCCATTATTCCATTTTCTTGTGGTATTTTCCCGGATATATCTAAGCATCTTATGTGGTGTTGTATGCCTCATGTATATTGCAAAATCCCTGCCATATTTAGACATTTCCTGAACCTGTTCCCATGTTACCCGGATTCCTGCCTGCTGGCAGTTATACAGCGCTCTATACTCTCTCATGTGTGGGTCTTTCTTTTTGATGAGATTGTAGTATTCACCTTGAAGTCCCAGCACTTTTCTTAATTTCTTTTCTCTTAAGGAAAGTGCTGCATCACTTCCTCCATTGATGCTGTCTGCAGTCAGATTGTAATATCCTGCTTTTACCAGTTTTTCGATTCCCTGATATTCTGTTGCTGTATCTATGTAATTCTGTTGGTAAAATGGAATATTCTGGCAGGCAAATTCCGGTAATCCTGAGTATTCCAATTTACTTCCTTTTAGCGCCCTTTTTAAATTTCGCGGATATAGGACTGCTTTTCCTTCTTCTTTTCCTCCTCCCCAATAACATCCTCCGAACTCATATCCATTGCACCAGCGCACCTTATTCGTTGTCTTATATCTGTGGTAAGAATAAATGCCACGTCTATACCATAAGTCATCGTATGTGATCCTTATACTTTCGTAGATGTTAAATTCTGTTCTTTCCCCTTCGCATATCCGCTGATATACGTCGAAGTATCTGAACACAAATCCGGCCGGAGTTTTTTGAATCAATGCAGCGCTTGATTTATCCGTAATTTGTGGACTTTTTTTATAAGTTTTGTAGATAACTTTTCTCTTGCAGTATTTGCATTTTCCTTCTTTTCCGTACTTATGGCCGGACAACTCCTGCGTCTTTCCACAACAGGTGCAGCGTCCTATGTTCTTTCCGGATTCGTAGTACATATATTGTGGTACTGCATCTTTTTTCGCCCAGTCCTCAAAATCTTTTGGAATCTCTGGAATGATTGCCATCTCATCATCAATCCGATCCGTTTCTTTCCGATGTTTTTCGTACTGCTGCCACCCAAGGATTGCACTGTGTGGGCTTTCTTCACCATTTTTCGTAAAATCCTTTATAGTTTTACGGTCTCTTTCTGTGATCCAATATGTCTGATACGCGGCACTCTCGCCGTCGTTGTAACTCACTCCAAACTGCAGGTTCTCAATGGTTGCTGTGCGCCACTTTCTTTCAATCGTCTCGTATGTATCGTATTTTCCATCATGTAAAAATATCCGAAATGCTGGGCGAGATGTCTTTAGTCTCAAGTCCCTGTAGTAAAATACATCGACTTCCAATATTCCTTGTGTTTTTCTGGCTCTGTAGAATTTTCTGTATTTCGGTCCGGTGACTGATGGGCGTCGATAACGATCATACTCCTCTTCGAGCCATGCTTTTTCGTACATTTCTTTTGTGGCTTTCATAGCTGGAAGCTTTAATAATTCGCTCTTTTTCATATCATGCCTCCAGGAAGTAATCTCTTGCCCACTCAAATACTGTCATGTCTGCCACATAATGCTTTCCAGTATCCTTCTGGATTTTTTTGCAATTATCCTCAATCAGTTTCATGCAGTTTTTTACGGATTTTGTGCGGCGTCGCACACACGCCGCAAAGTGCTCGTCTGTGCACTGGCTTTTTAAGTAGTCCAAGATCGGCTCGACCGGAATCTGATTATTTTTATATCCTACTGCCTCAATGTCCAACTTTCCCATGGCAGCATTCAGGTTGTCCGTCAGCTCTTTCGACCGCCCCTCTATCATGTCCTGTGCGAAAAACTCCGGAATACCGTTCTCTTTCGCAAGTTCCTTGATTCTTTCGGTATCCCCTTCCTGCAGCAACCCTAACGCACACGCATTAATCTCCTCTATAGAATCCATATTTCCGAAAATATCATACATTTTTCTCTCTCCTTTTCATTTCGCTCTCCAACCATTCACTGTAAGCATGATGGCCGCTCTCAATTTCAAGCTCATGTCCTTTTTCTGCTATTATTTTCCATAGCTCTTCCCACAGCTCCGCATGTTTCAATGGATCTCCTTTGGCGTTCCTGAAATCTGTTTCCGCCCATTTTTCCAGATTGTTCTTCATCATGTTCAGAACAAATCGGTCTTCGGAATGTACTGTAATCTCACACGGCTGTGTCAGAAGCTCCATGGCGTCCAACAAGCATATTAATGTCGCCCCGTGATAGGTCTCCTCCGTCTCTCCAAATCCCTGCCTGGTCTCGTCCTCTCCATTTTTCTTTTTGTAAGCAATCACGAAACCGTGTGACCTCTTGTATTTACTGGTGCTTGCTGTGTCTTGAGCTAAGTAGATATTCACTTTAAACACCTTCTTGTTCCTCCAAGTATTTTTTCCTTTCCGTATCTGCTTCGATGTGATCTCTCATGACCATGACCGCTTTCGCAATTGCCATATCTGCTAATGCTCTGGTATCCAATACTGGCTCCATGCCATGTTCCTTGTTCCAGGCGTTATACACGCGCCCAAACTCTTTCAAAAGCGTCTCATTCACTTCAACTTTCACTTTAAATCCTCCTGTTCAATCGTATTTGCGTGACTCTCCGGTATTTGTAGCCTGTTTTGGGATTTATACCCTCCCAGATGCGTGCTATGTAATAGCCTTTCTTTGGTTTGACTTCTTTCTTCCACCTTACAAGCTTGTCCACGTGAGGCTCTGGGAGTGGCATATTCTTGGAAGTGTTGTAACTGGCTTCCCGGAGTCTTGGTTTTCCCTGTGTGCCGTCGGCTTTTGTCTCTGCGGAATGTTCGTCTTTTGTGATATAACTGGCAAGACTGGTGAAATCTTCATCATAGAATTTCGATTTCTTGATTTCTGTCAGCCATGTTCCTCCCTTGGTCCATGCCTTTTCTACGATGCTGGCTGAATCTCCTATTTCATTCACGACCAAGTGGATGTGCCAGGCTCCCTTTGTTCCGCGCTCTATGTTACGAATCCAGAATAAGGATTTCCCTCTTTTCTTGTATTCCCTTCGTACCTTCCGAAGTGCTGCCTGAAAATCCTTCAGGGCCGACTCCATATCTGGTGGTCTTGCCTCCACCCGGTATGTCCAGGTGAGTAATAGGTCTCCCGGTGAGAAATAACACAATAACCTCTGACGGCATCTCTTCTCTTTATTCCATTTATTTACCCGGAGCATATCTTCCGGTGTTGCTTTTCTTCTTTTTAACCGCTTCCCTCCAGGATCTCCATACTTCCCGTCATGGTATTCTTCTATGTCCAGGATATCTCCCTTTCTGAAACGGTATTCCTTTCTCTTTATAGCCATGGTTTTGTCCTATCTTTAATATCTTTATCGAGATTGGAAAACGGGGCGAAATCCCCGTGTTTCCTTGACTTTTCCACCCCGTTCAGCTATACTATAATTGTTTTCAATAGCAGAATCTTTCGAGGAATCGGAAGGGTGAAGAGGAATTTGTTGACGCAGATTCCTTTTCTTTTTTATCTCGCATACCTGACCACCTTATTGACTATATAGGCTGCAGTCACGATGATTAATCCGGCCACGATTCTTGTTCCTCCTGGGAGTAATGCCGGACTACTGTTTGTCATGCGGGCTACACCTATCCAGGTGGCTGCCATTCCGATGACTCCGACCGTCTCCGTGACTGCTCTTACTGTCTTACAGATCAATATCTTTCGCTTGTGCGCTTTAATACCCATTTTTCCTACACCACCTTATATACTCAATATCCAGCCTTGCTTCCTGGATCACCGATTTCAATGCCCGGAGCTTGGCTATTTCTGTTCGCCTTCCTACTTGGCAGACTTCCATGCTTTCACAGCGTTTTCTCTGCTCCGCCACGTGTCGGAACAGGATCTCTTCTATTTTTCTCACATCACACCTGCTCTCTGCCGTCTTGCCTTTTTCTGCATGGCAATGTGTTTCTGCCTCCATTTTTCAAACTCGTCAGTGTCGATCTGATACCGACTACTCTTATATACATTTGTTTTTTCTGCAAATGTCTGATCTGGTGCTGCTATTGCGTTTTCAATATATGTCCGGGTAAATCCGCACTCTTTTACGAGTGCGTTTGCAGACATTATCTTCCTTGGGTATTCCATATATGTAACCTCCTTTGTTTAATTGATGTAATGACGTATAGTTCGCTTCACATTCTCAACGTCATTGAATCTGATCTGTTTCTTTACTTCGCCAATCTGCCGACTGAACTCTTCATTCATACACATCTGTAACTTCATCCAGTCAGAATATGAAATGCCTTTTAAGGCTTCTATATACTTATCCACTTTTTTCCTCCCATCATTCAGACAGTTCTTTCTGTAGCCTAGCCAAGCCAAGCTCTGGCAGTTATCAACTCTGCCAGAGCTTGGGTTAATTCTGCCAGTTCGTTTACCTCATAGCTTTCTTTGCAATTTTCTGTTTTTTTCTGTATGAGTTTACACAGGTCATCTATTGTCCTTTCTACTTCTTTCATCCTTCCCGCCTCCTTATGCACTCTTATCTTCTTTAATAGATGCACATGCAGCAAATCCTTTTAAAAATATTTCCGCATCTTTTTTTCTTGTTTTTGGTACTTTTACCAAAATTTCTGCAAATTCTGCTGCATCTTCTCTTATTTCATTGATTTGCATTTTCCCTTTGTCCTCCATTTATTTTCCTCCTTTCTTGCGTTCCGTTGGTATCATTATATGTTCCATTGTCACATATGTCAACACATTTTTTCTTTTTTGTTGACATCGGTACGTTATTGCGATATACTCGCATTAAAGGTGGTGAGAATAAAATTGAATGAACGATTATTAACGCTTAGAACTGTGTATCTGAAATTAAGTCAAGAAGAATTCGGCAATAAAATAGGTGTTACACGCGCCGCCGTCTCTCGTTATGAAAATGGCGATAGAAAAATATCGGAACCAATACTGTTATCTATTTGCAGAACTTTTCATGTTAATTACTATTGGTTGGTCAATGGTGATGGAGATCCATTTGTTGATACTCCTGAATCTGTTATCGATGAAATTGCTGAAGAATATGAGCTTGATGATATTGATAGAAAAATGTTGGAAAAATACTTGTCACTTTCTCAAGAACAACGGCGTGTAATCAAGGATTACTTCCAAAGTGTATTTACCTAAAAAAAGAACAGGTTATTCACCTGTTCTTTGGATAAAGAATCTATGTACATAGGCATAAATTCTCTTTAATTGTGAAATGTCGTCAATTTTTTCGATCATTTCAATAATGTGCTTCTTACATGTTTCTTTGTCCATACTGCGTACCTCCTCTTAGAGCATACATCCGAAATTCCTTGATTGAATCTTATCACTATTAGATTTTGTTTTCAATGGTTTTTCGAACATTTGTTCTATTTTATCTTTTATGTGTTCTTCTATTAATAAAGACACATGAGTTATAGGAAGCTGTTGGAAATGGTTGGAATCGTCCCAGATGTGGGACACTTATTGAATATCGGATTTGAAAAGGTCCGTAACTTTCAGATGAAGACCTTTTGCAAGCTGCTCCACAGTATCTAAGGTTGGAGATACTTGTCCATTAACGATTCTGTTTATTGTGGATTTGGACACTCCGGTCATGATAGATACCTGGCGCACAGAAAGATTTTTGTCATACATGATTTGCTCCAGTAATACTTTCATAGTTTTTATTATATACCATGTAGCTTGATATGTATTCTGGAAAATATTTGTATATTCGCCTATGGCGTTTATATATAAACTTACTTATACTTATTTCATTCTCTTTTTAAGGAGTACAATATGAGAAAAAGAATTGTTTCAAGTCTCCTTGTATTATTGGTTCTTTCAACCATAAGCGCATGTGGGGCAAAAACTCAAAAAACTGAATATAATATTGATGAATTAGGTCCTATATATCAAAAATCAATGGACCTGTTTCAGGAGAAGAGCTCTGATTTCAAAGACGAAGATTTAAGCTCTGATAAAGGGATTGCTCTCTTCAAGCAATGTTCTGAAAAGAATGGACTTCCTTTTAATCAAGAAATCACGCTTACCGGTTTTAAAGCTGAGTCACTAAAAGGATTTTCATTAGAATCAACAGATGGAAAATATCATATTTCTTGCGATTTTCCAAATGATGAAACTAATCTTAGTTTATTTATTGAACATGGTACAGAGGTTACCGTAACCGGAACTATGTCTCGGGAAGATTATCCTTACGGTGAGTTGATTGTTTCTAAAATACTTACACCTGAAGACATAACTCCTAAATTCGAATCCAACGTTGCTCAAGCTTTAGATTCTGATTTATTGTGTTCTGTTGTGCAAGGCACTGTTTTAAATGTTAATACACTGGATCAGATGGAAGGAATTTTTTTAGCTTTATGTCCAGATAAATATGAACGGCAAGACTATTATTATGACACTATTCTTACTTTGACCGATGGCGGAACTGACAAACTTATATATATGGGATATGATTCAGAACAATCAGTGGAGATTCATGTTGGTGATAAAATTGCTCTTTCCGGTTACTTTGATTTTAAATATCCGGATTCCGAGGATCCGTCTTTTGGCTATATGAGTAACGTTTACGATATTTATATTTTTGACAAATAACTAAAAACCGCCCTTGCTGGTTACAAGGACGGTTGATGAATACTATACGTGCTGTGCACGATACAATACTCCCTGACAAGAATATTGTATCATAAATCCACGGCACCGTATAGGTGTATTTTTTATACTCATTTTTAGGAGGTTGGTGCTATGGCTAGTAAAAAATATAAACTCGGTGCAGATGGATATTATCAGACTAAGGTTTGGGATGGGACGTACAACGCTAACGGCAGTAAGCATCGTGTATCACTCAGGAGTGATAAAAGCAGCCGGGATCTGGAACGTCAGGTTGCAGCTATGAAAGCTCAAATTGAATCCAGAAACTATGTGAGGAATACGGATATATTGTTCATAGACTATTCCCGAAGCTGGCTGAATGTGTATAAGTCCAGGCGCTCCAATAATACCAAGCGCATGTATGAGAATATTATTGAAAAGCACTTCACGGCTCTTAATGCGCTAAAGTTAAAAGATGTAGAGCGTATCCACATTGAAACTTTATTGGCAAATGCAGAGGATAAGAGGCGCACTCAACAGCAGATTTTATTGACCTTTTCTGCGGTCCTGAAGTCTGCAGTGTCTGACAAGCTCCTGGCTGCTAATGTGGCTGATGATATTCTCAGGAATACCGACAAAATAAAATATAAGCCGAGCGAAAAGCGTCCTCTGACACCAGCTGAGAAGAAAGCCGTCTTTGATGCGACTTATAAATATGATTCTGATCAGGCTTATGTGTATCTGATATATGGATGTGGATTGAGACGCGAGGAATGCGTGGCACTTACGATATTTGATATTAATTTCAAAAAGCGCGAAGTTTCCGTCAGCAAAGCCTATGAGTATATTACAAATACTCCCGGTGTTAAGGATCCGAAGAGCTCTAATGGAATTCGTACCATTCCAATACCTTCCAAGATTCTCCCCGTGGTCCAGGGCTATGTAGAGAGTGTTAAGCATTCCGGCCGGACTCAGCTATTTGTGACCATGCGAGATAAGAAGCCTCTTACCAAAAGCGCTTATGATAAAATGTGGAAGAGAATCTTGGAATCGATGCAGGCTGTGTGTAAAGAAGATATCGTTGGATTGACCGGGCATGTGTTCCGGCACAACTATTGCTCATCCTTATGCTATCAGATTCCTCGTGTATCTATTAAAAGGATTGCACAGCTTCTTGGTGATACAGAGGCTATGGTTATGAATGTGTACTCACATATTCTGGCCGAACGTGAAGATGTAGATGGCGCTGTGAATGATGCGATTAATTTTTAAGAGTGTGGGATTTTTTATCTCATACTCTTTTTTGATACACTTCTGAATTATTTGATACGCTTCCGTGGTATTCTGAGGCGCTTCTGAATTATTTGATACGCTTCCGTGGTATTCTGAGACACTTTTGAGACATCTTGAATTCAATGAGACACTTTTGAGACATTAATAAAAGCAAATAGAAGCAAATAACGCGTGTTTTGTATGATACGAAAAATCCCCACAAACCCAATGTTTTCAAGGGTTTGTGGGGATTCCATTCAGTGAGCGTGCGGGGATTCGAACCCCGGACAACTTGATTAAAAGTCAAGTGCTCTACCACCTGAGCTACACGCCCGTCTCTTCCAATATGCTAATCATAAAGGAAAATGCCCAGAACCGGAATCGAACCAGTGACACGAGGATTTTCAGTCCTCTGCTCTACCAACTGAGCTATCTGGGCATTCATCACATCAGCTATTGCCAATGTAAGTTGCGGGGGCAGGATTTGAACCTACGACCTTCGGGTTATGAGCCCGACGAGCTTCCAGACTGCTCCACCCCGCGATATTAAAATTTCTCTTTAAAAGAGTTAAGCCGATGATCGGACTCGAACCGATAACCTGCTGATTACAAATCAGCTGCTCTGCCAATTGAGCCACATCGGCGCAAGCCTTTAGGCTAATGGGTGGAGGTGGATTCGAACCACCGAAGCATTAAGCAGCAGATTTACAGTCTGTCCCCTTTGGCCACTCGGGAATCCACCCATATTCAATATAACTAACAACTTTTAAGCTGTAATGGGACCAATAGGGCTCGAACCTATGACCCTCTGCTTGTAAGGCAGATGCTCTCCCAGCTGAGCTATGATCCCATAACGACCCAGAAGAGACTCGAACTCTCGACCTCCGCCGTGACAGGGCGGCGCTCTAACCAACTGAGCCACTGGGCCTTATGAAGGATGTACCTTCAAAATCACATATAAGAAATCTTTTAACATCTTTACCTATCCACCTTACTTGGTTATGCCCTCGACCTATTAGTAACAGTCAGCTCCATGTGTTACCACACTTCCACCTCTGTCCTATCTACCTCGTCGTCTTCAAGGGGTCTTACAACTTTCGTTGGG
>NZ_OLMI01000003.1:0-918143 GCF_900290215.1 Dorea sp. Marseille-P4042
TATCAGCATTACTTTTATGGCTTTTACCATCTGTTTCCTCCTGTATCAATTCCCGGATAAGTTTCTTAGCTTTGTTCGCTCGTTTTCCTTGTAATTTGCAGCTGAATACTGTGATTATTTGAACCAGGTCTTCAACAAGTTCCTGCTGTTCCGATTTTTCAGTATTATCAATATTTCCATTTGCATCCCAATTTCGTAATGTCTGAGCAGATACGCCTATAATTTTTGAAAATTCGTGTATAGAATAATATTTACTCAAAGTATCAACTCCTTTCAATAATATTCTAGTCTAATATCTTATAAAACTCAATATCTACTTATATGATTTTATAATTTATCTTTAACTGTTAATGACCTCCCTGTACGAACTGTACATTCTGATTTTTTATTTCTTACGCTTAGACGCGAATAGCACATATTTCCCGTCATATTTTATAGTATAACAGGAAAATATGTGCTATGTGTGAAAATTTTTCTTCTTAAAAAGTTTAAGAATTCTCAAACCTATTCACATGCCGAATCATTTCCCAGCTTCATTACAACCATCGTTCCGATGGATGATAATTTTGTATAGTATGCTATCAAATGTGACTGAATCAGCTCTTCTTCACTATATCTGCCTGAAACAAATACATGTGCCTGTGACCAGATTGCAAATTTTCGAATCACTTTTGAAACAAAGAAATTTCCAATTCCATCATCCGCAATTGATATTTCCGTATACAAAGCATCCTGTATCACTCTGCATCGTATATTTTTTCTACATATCTGTCCTCTTCCAAACTGTATCCAGAAATCCCGGCTGATCTCTATCCCACGCCGCCATCTCAGAATCCAGATGCTTAATAATCTCCTCTCTGTCCTGTGGCAGGACTCCGCTGATCGTAATCAGATTATATGGGTGACTTCCGAAGAAAATGCAGTCATTTATCTTTAATGCACGAAGCAGCATTTTTTCTTCCTCTATCAGTTCACGCTCTGTAAGCTGTACATACTCTCCTTTATCGCAAAGCTCTTCCAGCTCACTTCCGCGTAAAACCGCTGTTGAAAGAGGAGATACACGGTATGGCGGATACTTATTCAGAAGAGCCGCCGTGGCTTCTACACTTTCTTTGCTATGCCCTTTTCCACCAATTCCAAGCATTAAAAGCGCTGAATACTTCATTCCTGCCTCTTTCAGCTTTCCGATATTTTCATAAGCTTCTTCGACCGTAAAGCCCTTATTGATCAGTTTTACCGCCGGGGCATATGCCGTCTCAAGTCCTACATACAGCTCATCATATCCGACACTTTTCAGAAGCTTCAACTCTTCCAGTGATTTTGCTTTCAGATTCTGAATAGAAGCATAGCAGGTAAGTACCTCTACTTCCGGCAGATACTGATGAACCAACTCTGCAATTTTTACAAGTCTGTCGGTCCCAAGTACAAAGGGATCTCCGTTCGTCAGATAGATTCTCGTAATCTTCTCGCCTCTGTCGTGAAGTTCTTTTAAATCCATCTCCACATCTTCAAGCGGCGCAACACGAAACGGTGTCTTCCTGTACATGGTACAAAAAGAACATTTATTATGAGAACAGCCTATTGTAACCTCCAGTCTCTGTACACTGGCTTCCGATGGCGGTCTGTATATCTGTCCTGTCTGGTGCATAGTTTTCACACTCCTTATTTTCATTTATGGCACCGAGGCATTTCCTACAATAACGTCCGCAGAACGTCATATACTTTTGTCCTTTAAATTCAGTTCTATTATAATTTTCTTCATTACCAAAAACAAGCCGGACTTCTTATATGATTCCTTCATACAAAAAGTTCGACTTGTTTGTTTAGTGGACCTGGCGGGAGTTGAACCCGCGTCCGAAAGCCCATCCACCAGAGCTTCTCCCATCACAGTCATTACTTTGACATTCCCTCCATCAGTCACCTAATGACGGGTTACTGATCTTAGTAGCTTCATAAAATCTTCCATTCCCTCAAAGCTTTGAGAACGAAGTGCTCCGTCTGTTTGAAGCCGGTTACTTAAGCAACGGATGACCTAAGGCCGACTGCTGCCGCAATTAGGCAGCGTACGCTAAATTTTCGTCTGCGTTTAATTTTAAAGTGGAACTTTTATCGTAGTGTCCCGCTACGGATGGCTTCCCCAACTTCCAGACCCCCGTCGAAACCAGTACAAGCCCTGAATTACTTCTAAAAATGACGATTGTCGTCAATCCAGTTTACTGGTCGGCAGACGTTTGTATACATATACTAACACTAATACTTCAAAAAATCAAGTCCTATCTATTATACTTTTTCATATTTTTTATCATTTCAGTATTATCTAACAAAAATTCTGTTTTTCGAATCAATATTTTCTCTTTTTCTGACAAATCACATTTATACCTGGCCAGGACAATTTTACTCTTCATCCTCGTCTTCAAGTCCCAGAATCTCTGACAGAACCTGTATGATGATCTCATTTGTACAGGATTTTACATATCCCATCATATGAAGAGAAATCTCATCCTGCTTCTGCCCCTCTGTCAGTTCTGTATTCTTCTTCGTATCCTGAATCAGCTTCACCAGTTGAGGTGTCAGCTCCTCATAAATCTCAACCGTTGTATCTGTCACTAATTTTCTCAAGTCTTCTTTTTTTACAGGTACCATATATTATCCACCTTTTCTACGTCTTTTACAATTCTTATCCACATTTACTGCACATTTTCTTTCATCTTAGCCCAGATTGCGGATTTTAAAGTCACGGCTTGCTTCTCTCTGCTGGTCTTTTTTGGCAATATCCTGTCTCTTGTCATACAGTTTCTTACCTTTTGCCAGACCAATCTCCACTTTTACAAGGCTTCCCTTAAAATATACCTTTAATGGTACGATTGCCATTCCTTTTTCTTTTGTCTTGCCAATCAATTTATTGATCTCTGCTTTGTGCAACATTAGCTTCTTCACACGAAGAGGATCTTTATTAAAGATATTTCCTTTTTCATATGGACTGATATGCATACCATAGATAAATACCTCCCCATTTTCAATGCGGATAAAAGACTCCTTGATGCTGCATTTTCCCATACGAAGTGACTTCACTTCGGTTCCATGAAGCACAATTCCGGCCTCATAAGTATCCAGTATAAAATAATCATGATATGCCTTTTTGTTATTAGCAATCATCTTACCATTCGTCTTCGCCATTTTCTTCGTCCCTCTCCTTCGCAATTACAAAATCAATGGTACGCATCAACCGGTCCGTATCAGCAACTCTTACACGAACTTCCTGTCCAAGCTTGTAGACTTTTCCGGTGCGTTCGCCCACCATCTCATAACGGCTTTCATCGTAATTATAATGGTCATCACGCATATTGGCAACATGAATCAGACCCTCGATCGTATTCGGAAGTTCCACATACATGCCCCATTTCGTCACACTGGAGATTACGCCTGTGTAAACATTTCCAATACGGTCTGACATATATTCTACTTTCTTAAGCTTCACAGTCTCGCGTTCCGCCTCGTCAGCGCGCCGCTCCGTCTCACTGGCATGCTTCGTCACTTCTTCCAATATCTTGCGATAATGTTCCATGCGTTCACCATTCATCCGTCCCCGCAGGTTATCTTTGATGATCCGATGGATCTGAAGATCCGGGTAACGACGAATCGGTGATGTAAAATGTGTATAATAATTCGCTGCCAATCCGAAATGTCCGGAGTTCTCCGGCGTATATCTGGCTTGTTTCATAGAGCGCAGCGCAAGTCGGCTGATCAATGCTTCCTGCGGTGTTCCTTCTACTTTTCCAAGTAATTTCTGAATCTCTTTCGGACGCACTTCATTGGCCCCGATATGCATAGAGAATCCAAAATTATTAATAAATGTTGCAAGCGCCCGGATCTTTTCATCATCTGGAGCTTCATGTACTCTGTATACAAAAGGCATCTCCTGCCAGTAATAATCTTCTGCAACAGTCTCATTTGCCAGAAGCATAAAGTCCTCAATAATCTTTGTCGCAACATTTCGGTCATAAGGTTTGATATCGATTGGATGGCCATTCTCATCAAGAATCATTTTCGTTTCCGGAAAATCGAAATCAATGGAACCTCTCTGTTTTCTTCTGGCTCTCAGAATCTTTGACAGTTCCAGCATACGCTGGAACATCGGCACCAGTTCCTCGTATTCCTGCATTTCTGCCAGATCCTCGTCTTCCAGAATCTTTGCCACACTTGTATAACTCATACGGCGGTCCACATGGATAACCGTCTCTGCAATCTCATGGTCAATGACCATTCCTTTCTGGTCTACTGTCATAATACAGCTAAGCGCCAGACGGTCTTCTCCGGCATTTAACGAACAAATTCCGTTAGACAATGTATGTGGCAGCATCGGAATAACACGGTCTGCCAGATATACACTTGTTCCACGCTTCAGCGCTTCCCGATCCAGCGCACTATTCTCTTGTACATAGTTCGTAACATCAGCAATATGCACACCAAGAATATAATTTTCACCATTTTTCACAACAGACACGGCATCATCAAGATCCTTCGCATCCTCGCCATCAATGGTGACCATCTGCCAGTCACGGATGTCTTTTCTTCCCTGCATGTCTGCCTCACTGACCGGCTTTGATACACGCTCTGCCTGATTCAGCACCTTCTCTGGGAATTCTACCGGAAGATCATATCCTTTTACAATAGACATAATATCTGTTCCCGGATCATTGACATGACCGATAATCTCTACAATCCTTCCTTCCGGACTTCTGCCTTTCTCACCGTAAGAAGTCAGTTCAACTACAACTTTATGCCCGTCTACAGCTTCTTTTGACTTACCCTCTGGAATAAAAATGTCCTGAAGAATTCTCTGGTTATCCGGAATGACAAAGCCATAACTCTTGTTGCCCTTCTTCTGATAAAGACCGACAACTGTTGTAAGACCACGCTCCACAATCTTTACAATCTTACCTTCCCGGCGCTTTCCATCACGATCAGAAGCCTTCGTAATAATCACTTCTACTATGTCACCGTCCAGCGCTCCGCCGGCATCGTCCTCCCCGATAAAAATATCCTGATCCTCCTCAGGAATGATAACAAAACCAAACCCTCTCTGATTCGCACGGTAAGTTCCCTGAAGACGCTTCGCCTCACCTTTACAGTACTTTCCACGCTTACTGAGACAGATCTTACCTTCCTCTTCCAATGATTCCAGCACCTGACGAAGCTCATCCCGCTGCTCCTTATTCACCTGCAGGACCATAGCCATCTCTTTGAACTTCATTGGCACATACATATCATCACAGATAAAATCATATATAATTTTCTTTCTTTTCTCAAATGTCTTATCGCTCATCGCTCCTCCACTGTCAAAAAAAGCACTCCTATACAGGAGTGCTTTTCCTCTTCTCTTAAGCAAATACTTTCAAATTCAACACTGCTGCCAGTACAACAAACAGAATCGCAAGGAACTTTGTAGACTTTACAAGTGCTCCTTCCATTGAACGGCCTTTGTTCTGACCCCAATAAGTATCAGCAATTCCGCTGATAGCTCCAAGTCCTGCAGACTTACCTTCCTGCATCAGTACAATGGCTGTCAATGCGATACAATCTATTGCAAATAAAATCATAAGAACAATTTTTAAAATATCCATTACACACACCTCCTGTAGATAAAACCATATTTAGTTTAGCACAGTAAGGTTGATTTCGCAAGCACTTTATTTTGAGGGGGACGTAGCATTTTGACAAAATGCTACGTCCCCCTCAACGATTAACGGTGTCCCTTTTGTGCAATTATAACATTTTTTCTATCATTTAAATGGATTCTGATATTCTGCCACATCTCCGAGCCGTTCTTCTATCCGTAGAAGCTGGTTGTATTTCTCTACCCGTTCGCTTCTACATGGCGCTCCGGTCTTGATCTGACCTGCCCCTACTGCTACTGCAAGATCTGCTATCAAGGTATCTGCTGTCTCCCCGGAACGGTGTGATACAATCGTTCTGTAACCGGCTTTCTGCGCCATCTCTACCGTATCCAGTGCCTCTGTCAGTGTTCCAATCTGATTCACTTTTATGAGAATTGCATTGGCAACTTCTTTCTCGATTCCTTTTTTTAATCTCTTTGTGTTTGTCACAAACAGATCATCTCCAACAAGCTGTGTGTGCAATCCCAATCTTGTTGTCAGAAGCTCCCATCCATCCCAGTCTTCTTCGTCCAGTGGATCTTCAATCGATACAATTGGGAACTGTTCAATTAACCCTTCATAATAATCGATCAGCTCTTCTGATGACCGAATGACTTTGTAATCTTTTGTCTTACTTTCCCCTTCGAACACATATTTCTTAAAGCTTCTATCATAAAGTTCTGTTGCTGCCACATCAAGTGCCAGTGATACTTCCTCACCTGCCTTATATCCGGCTTCTTCCGTTGCACGCACGATATAGGCAAGTGCTGCCTGGGCATCTGGAAGGTTCGGGGCAAATCCACCTTCATCCCCAACAGCGGTGGATAATTCTTCTTTTTTCAACAATTTTTTCAGAGAATGATAGATTTCTGCACACATACGAAGTCCTTCTTTAAAGTTTTTCGCTCCTACCGGCATAATCATAAATTCCTGAATATCAATGGTGTTGTCGGCATGTCTGCCACCGTTCATAATATTCATCATCGGAACCGGCATACGCTTTGCATTTGCCCCGCCAAGATAGGAATAGAGTGGAAGTCCTATCGCAGTCGCCGCCGCCCTTGCTGTTGCCATGGATACGCCTAACATAGCATTGGCTCCCAAGTTTGATTTATCCCCTGTACCATCTAAACCTATAAGAAATGTATCTAAAGCTGCCTGGTCAAATACGTTCATTCCGATAATACCAGGTGCAATCTTTGCATTCACATGATCTACCGCCCGTTCCACACCAAGCCCGGCGTATCTTTTTTCCCCGTCACGTAATTCCAGTGCTTCAAACTGACCTGTGGAAGCGCCCGACGGTACACTTGCCCGTCCGCAGAATTCATCTCCTGCCAGCACTTCCACTTCTATCGTCGGATTCCCGCGGGAATCTAATATTTCTCTTGCGTATACATCTGTAATTGGCAGATATTTATACATACTGATGCCCTCCTTTTCGTAGAGATAGTATGCGCCAAATCTGCCAAATCATGCTCTTATTTACATTTGTTCAAAAAACTGGTCAATAACTTCTTTCCAGTCACCTTTGCATATAATGTGATGATTACTAATTGGGTATTTAGCAAAATATTCTGTTCCATCTTCCAAATATAATTTCATCTGTGTTCTGCACAAATCTTTCCTATGCATTGTTTCTAGCAAAGTAGCTCTTCCTGCATAGTATCTTTTCATTGTTTCATCACATTTAAAAATTGTCATTTCCTGCGATTCAAGATTTCCTGCTACTGCTACTCCAACTCCAGATTCAAAATGAGTGGTAAGATTATAATCATCCGGCATATCAATCGGCAATGTACAATGTGCAAAGATGATTTCTTTCTTTTCAGAATCCATACAGCTTGGATTGGCCATAAAGCCTGACCCGCCTGTTAAAGCATTTAAAATTACCATACTAATCAGACTTTTTTGATCGCCTTCACATGCAGCAGGAATTCCCTCAGCATTTAGTATTGCAAGCGCCAGGCATCCCGTTGTATGTACTGCTTTTAATAAATCAAAGCATCTTACCGTCACAGCATTCAAATCGTATTTTTTTATTAACCTTTTTAAAGCACCATACACATTTAATGCTTTTTCCGTTTCTTCTAAATTATAACCTTTTTCCAATAACTGTTGTGTATATTTATTCTCTATATATCCACCATCCCTGTATTCATCAATCAATTCATTTAAATCATATATTTCCATAATTGCACCAGTTGCAGACTGAAACATTTGAAACTCCACATTACTTGCAATCAGACCACCTGGTTCTCCAAAACATCCCAGTCTCATTCCATTTAATTTCTTTTTCGCATTTGCTGTCCGCAATAATATATGTAATCTTTTGGATATTTCTTCATAAGAACCATGAAGAATCTCTCCTTCCAATCCTTGTTCCTGTAAAAAACCCATAATTTCCATTGCAGCTGCTAGTGAATTATAAGCTGGTGTTGTTAATAAAATATACGGTTCTTTTACTTGTTTGTATACTTCTTTAAATCCCGGTTCCGCACCACCAGAGGCTATAAAGTAAACCGAAAGAGCCTGATTCTTTACCTCTTCGATTTCCCGACAGACTACCGGCATTCCCAATACTTTCCCAAGCTCTTTCAAATAATTTTCACTGTATTCTGGAATATGCGGATCATTACAATCCGGAGGTCCCATCAAAAATTTTACCTTTAATTCTTCCATAGTCAAATTATCCTTCCTATTTAAAATTGTAAAATACCCCGCCAATCCATGGCGGGGCAAAACTTATTTCACTTTCAAAGTACGGTATATATATTCTTTATATTTGTCCGCATATAGTTTACTACATATATATACATTTGGTTCTTTTCCAGTAACATTATTTACATCTACCAGTACAGCACCATAACTTGGTCCGGCTGATACATCAACTTCACAGTAATATTTTTCACACTTCTCAATACATTCAGGATAAAGCGCTGCTGACATTGCAGATGGATCTGCCATATCCAGATAATCGTCTCCAAACCGTTCCCGATTCATTTCCAGGAGATTTTTATTACAGTCAATGACAAATTTCCCTAACTTTCCACTTTCCCGAATCTCCTTGATTTCTTTTGGATTTAACATGCAGTCTCCAAGACATGCATCCCAGCCTACAAAAATAATATTGTCCAAACCTGATTCTGTAACAATCTTCGCCGCTTCTGCATCCTGCCAGATATTAAATTCTGCTACTGGAGTTACATTTCCATCTCCGAGTCCTGCGGTTCCCATAATCACAATACGTCCAGCTTTTTTCATAACTTCATAATCCAGACGAATTGCAATTGCAAGGTTTGTCAATGGTCCAAGCGCTACAATATCAATCTCACCTGGTTCACTGTTTCTTAACGCTTCTATTAATTTTATAACACCATTTCCTTCTGCAGCTTTCAGTCGTTTCGGCACAAGTCCAATATCTCCCATGCCATCTTGTCCATGGGTCTCATATGCACACTCTAATTCACGTAGCAGCATTTTTTCACATCCCATATAAACCGGAGGCTCATAAGTTCCTGCATATTCGATTGTAGTGAGTGTATTAATTGTCGCCTGTTGTACCGGTACATTACCAGATACCGTTGTTATCAGTTGAATCTCATAGGTCAGATCATTGAGTGCCATCGCAATCGCCATTGCATCATCAGACCCACAATCTGTATCAATAATGATTTTCTTTTTTTCTTTTTCCATCATTCAACTCCTCCCTGTCTTCTTATAATTAATTGTTATAAACGGAGTTTATTTTCCTGCTTTTTTCTTATCTTCTTCAATTAAAATTTTGATTGCATCGCATGCAAGTTCAATTGTATGGTCATTCATACTTCCATAAGCCATAATTGCTCCTGCTCTCACTCCACGAATCATGGATACAATAAATAATGCTGCTGTCTCCATCTCTGAAGCCATAACACCGCTCTTTTCCCATGCTTCCCATCTCTGATGAAGTCTTCCGCTGTTTGGCATACTGTCCGGATCATGCTGACCATAGAAAGAATCCTTTGACTGAGCCACTCCTTCTGCAAATTTATAGCCTTTTGCTTCACAGGCTCTTGCAAGAGCATCTGTCACATGACGGTCTGCCATTGCCGGATATTCAATCGGTACATAATGAACTGTCGTGCCTTCATCTCTGACTGCACCTGTAATAATAACACCTTCCAGACTTTCATCATAACTTTCCGGGCAGATTCTTCCACAAGTACCTACACGGATAAATGTTTCAGCACCACAATGGATCAGTTCCTCTATCGCAATTGCTGCAGAAGGTCCTCCCATTCCTGTACTTGTAACAGATACTTTCTCGCCGTTTAATGTTCCCGTCCATGTCTTATGCTCACGATTATGGGCAACCAATACTGGATCATCAAACATTTGTGCAATTGCATCTGTACGGAATGGATCACCCGGCACCAACACATATTTTCCCACATCACCTTTTTTACATTGAATATGATATTGTTTTCCTTCTTCATTTAATACTTCTTTACTCTGAATTGCCATTACAAATCCTCCTCTTCTGAAGTGTTCATGCGAAGTACAATTGCTGCCAGGATACTGACCGCACTCATAATAATGACATATACATACGCAATTCTCACTCCCCATAACCCTACCATTGCACCTGTAATTACAGGTGTCAAAATATCAGAGCCGCCACCGGCTGTTCCCATAAGCGATGCCGCTCTACTGACATGTTTATAATCAATCCTTGTCGCAATTGTCACATAGACGCTGAACAATACTCCGAGGAAGAATCCTGCAATTGCAAGGCATGCAAAATATACCGGAATCTGATCCACTAAAAGCATCAGAATAATTGCTACAACACCACCAACACTATTGACCAGCAATACTGTCTGCTCCCTTACTTTTCTTAAGATTACAACAAATGCCATAGAGCCAACAAAACAGCCCACATTATATACTGTCAGCATGAATGCTGCTGTTGAAGATGCAATTCCCAGACTTTCTGCAAAACTTGACGTATAAGTCATAATTCCATTGACAACTGCACAGTATGCAATATCTCCAACAATAATTGCTCCAAATGCTACGCTCATTTTCTTTGCCCGAAGCGGTTTTACTTGTTGTTCCTGTTCCTCTTCTCCTTCCTGTTTTGCTCCCTGTATTTCTTTTTTTGCAAATGGAATACAGCAAAGCATAACCACAGGCACAATCATCAGAATATAATAGGAATAATAAAATGGTAGTTTTCCCGACAGCATAATTCCAACGAGGAACGGTGTAGTGAAATTGCCAAGGCCAAAAAATGCCTGTCCTGCACTCATTGCTCCTGCGTAAGTATCATGAAATGCCATACTTAATAATACCGGGCACACTGTATCTTGCGTTCCCATTCCGGCTCCACCAAGAAATGCAAAAGCCAAACCTGCATAATATACAGGCACAGTGGGTATTCCGATTAAGAATGCTCCAATCAGCACGGTTCCGACTGCCAGTACTTTTATTGGTCCAAACTTTTCCACCATCCTTCCTGTAAAATATACAGTAAGAACTCGTCCTAACGCATAAGCAGAACCAAGAAGTACTACTTTATCTAATGCAATCCCATACATCTTTACCAGATGGGACAAACTGCTTCCTACTACAATGCAGGCCGCCCCGGTCAAAAAGTACAACGCAAATGCCAGAAATGCTACCATTTTGTATTTATTCTGTTTTTTTAACATTGACTCATAATCCCTTCTACTGCGTCTGCGATACTGATGACATTACCACCAATATTCAACGCTTTACATACTCTGCTGACATACGGCTGCTTCAGCATTGCATGCTCCAAAGACTCAAAATCCCAAAAAATTTCTTTTGGTGTCCCTGACCGGACAACTTTTTTCTTCGCCATTACAATCACCTTATCAAAGTTGGCAGCTACAAACTCCATATCATGAGAAATTGTAATAACAGTTTTTCCCTGTCCATGTAACACCTTCAAAATCTCACTTAATTTTTTGTTTCCTTCCACATCCTGACCGGCCGTTGGCTCATCAAAAATTAAAATTTCTGTTCCCATCGCAATTACGGCTGCAATGGTTACAAATTTTCTCATGGAAAGAGGTAAATTCATTGGATTTTCATCCTTAAATTCTTCCATGCCCGTAATTTCAAGTGCCTCCTGCACTCTCCGGTCTTCCTCTGCAGGATCTAGTTTCATAGTTTTTGGTCCATAACGAACCTCACTTTCAACTGTTGCATGGAAAATCTGATCATCTGGATTTTGGAATACGTATCCAACTACCCTTGATACTTGTGCAGTTGTATAATCTTTTGTATTCATATCTCCAATTAGAACGTCCCCTTCTGTTGGTTTTAGAAGTCCATTCATCATCTTCACAGTGGTTGTTTTTCCGGCGCCATTCTGACCAACGATTGCTACATTTTCACCACTTTTTATTTCCATATTAATGTGATCAACTGCCAAAAATCCACCTGGATAGGAAAAACTTACATCTTTTAAAATCAAATCACTCATACCTATCCCCTCTTTTCTTTCATAGCCTGACCAATCATCTCAATGGCCTGTTTTTCAGTTACCGGAATTTTAGTAAATGGAAGTCCTGCTTTCTGAAGCTTTACTGCCAGAAGAACGACCTGTGGTAATGCCACTCCTTTTTCCATGAGTGTAATATCTGTTAATATTTCATTCTTATCCCCCACTGCGATCAATTCTCCATCTTTCAGAACAAGAACATCATCCGCATACTCTGCAATCAGATCAATCTTATGCTCCACGAGAATAATGGTCTTCTGCTTATCTTTCATTGCCTTAATAATTGCAAATACACTCTCTGTTCCCTCTGGATCCAACTGACTGGTCGGTTCATCAATAATCAGAATATCCGGCTCCAGAACTATAACTGACGCAAGCGCAACTCTCTGCATTTGTCCACCAGATAATTCAAACGGATTCTTCTCTGCCAGTGATTCAATGTTCGTCATCTTCATAACCTCGATTACCCGGCGCTCGATTTCTTCTACCGGAACACCAAAGTTTTCAAGTCCATAGGCAACTTCTTCAAATACAGTATCCTTAACTCCGCTAATTTGCGTGAATGGATTTTGAAAAACAAATCCTATTTTCTGCGAGAGTTCTCCACCATACTCATTGATGTTCTTTCCTTCTACAAGAACTTCTCCTTTTATTTCTCCTTTATAAAAACTTGGAGCAAATCCTCGCAGTAAAGCACATAATGTCGTCTTACCTGATCCATTTTCACCAATGACTCCGTAAAACTTTCCTCTTTCAATCTGTAAATTTAAATGCTTAATTGCAGGTTCTGTTGTTAGTGGATAAGAATAGTCAACATTTTTACATTCCATTATAATATCCATAATGCCACCCTCCCTGCGATCACTAATATTGTGACTACAACTGATGCAATTTTAACAGTACTTTCCAGGCCTGATTTTTCGAGATTAAACATATGTGTTTTTTCACACTGCATCGAAAATCCTCTAGCTTCCAGTGTTAAAACTCTTTCTTCTGATCCAATTACAGCACCGAGGATCAGTGGAACCAATGTTGGGAAAAATGCTTTCGCACGTACGATTATATTTCCTTCTGTTTCGACACCTCTGGCTTTCTGAGCATTCATAATTGTTTTGCTATTGCCACTCAGAATATCTATCATAGATAAGGAAGATGTAAACACATATACTGCCTTATAATTCATTCCAGATTCTTCCAATGCTCTTGCAATTTCTTTGTTACTTGTCGTCTGGAAATACCAGACAAAAATTCCCGCTATATCCATAACCATAAACGATAATGAAATCGCTGTACGAAGTCCCTTCTCACAGATTCTTAAAATACCGAATCTCCACAATACTTCACCACCAGGAACAATGAATGTCTGTACTACAAAAATTACAAGTGCTATAAATGCTACAGCCTTAAATGCTTTCACGCACTTTTTCATTGCTCCACTTGTAGCACATAGAATCAGCACTACTAAAAACCATGGAATCACCGCCAATGACAATCCGACTTCCGTCAAATGTATGGAATTTAAAATAAACGTACAAACTGTATACAGAATAACCACCCATAATTTTGCCCCCGGATGAAGTCCTGCAAGCTTATTTTCTTTATGTATCTGTATCTTTTCCAAATATGATTTTTCCATATCTATCCCCTTCTCAGGTCATCATCATTTTTTTGTAAGAAGTATCCAGGAGGGTCTGTCTTACTTCTTCTCTTTGATATAGTTACTTCCACAACCGAACTTAACAAGTGTTCTTGGTGGAATTACTTTTATAACTGCCCAGCAGATCAAGAATGAAATAATACGGTCTAATACCTGGAATACTCCTTCTGTACCGAAAAATGCTGCCCAGATGTTGGCTCCTGCTGCCATTGCGGCTGCTGTGATAATAGATGTACCTCCACCTGTAACTCCACCGTATACAAGTACAACAATTGGTGCTGAAACAATAATGGATACCCAAGCCATTACAAACATAGAAATCAGCCATTTCCACCACACACTGAACATCTGTTTTCTGGCAAGAAAACCTGTTACCAAACCTGCAATTACATTAACTGGAATAAACGCAAAGTTTACTGGATTTGCGATACCTGTGACAACATTGGTTAAACCTCCGGTCACTGCCCCAACCCATGGACCGCAAAGCATAGCAGCAAAAATTGTTCCGATTGTGTCAAGATACATTGGAAGCTTCAAAATAGATGCTAACTGCCCTCCAACAAAGTTAACTGCTACTCCGACTGGAATAATCAGTAACGCTAACATTGAAAAATCTTCTTTAATTGAATATTTCTTTTTCTCCATTCCTATGTCCTCCTTCATTTCCCTGTGCATTCTCTGCATTTTCTAAAAATCCTTTACCCCTCCTGGCATCTCTTCCAGATAGTATTGTCAACATTTTCACGTTTTTCCTTATTTAATGTCTGACTTTACTTGACTTCAATATAACATAGTCGTATAATTTTAAAAATGACAGTTGTCATCTTTTATTATATTTTTTCACAATATCTAGTTATTAAAAATGGAGGTTTCTATAGATCATGTACAAAAATACAAAAAAAGCTCTGGAAATCATCTTAAAAGAAGAGTATGATAAAGAAAATCCTTTACAATCATTTACGCATCTTAACCTTGGCAACCAGCTTCTCACTGTCCCCAAAGGAGAAACGATACTTTACCAGGGCGATTCTGCTGAATATTTTTATATTCTGCTTTCCGGTCATACGGTTATAATGAATCAGATTTCTTTCAGTACAAATGATATCATCGACTATGTTGAGCCGCCACATATTCTGGGATTAATGGAGTACATCAACAAGGATTCTTTTTATACAGCTTTTGTTGTAGCTGACACAGCATGTGTCCTTTTCCGTGTAAATGCAAAAGAATTCATGGACTTTATTCAACAAGATGCGAAACTCTGCTATCAAACACTTATAATCACTGCTCATATAGCAAGTTCCAATATGGATCGTGCAGAAACACACAGAATTTTCCCGACCAAAGATATCCTAGGGCATTACCTGTACAGACAGGCATGTTACAAACTGCCATATACATGCCCGTTAACGAGAAAGGGATTAGCAAATAAGCTCAATATCAATTTGCGCACCCTTTATCGTTATCTGGACTATATGGAAAAACATAATTATATCACTTTACACAAAGGAAAGATTATAATTAATCAGGAACAAATGGAACAGCTTTCTTTGCGTTATGGTGATGTTATCATCTAATCGGAGGTTTTATATATGAAAAAAATTATTTTTGTATCACATTGTATTTTGAACACTGCCTCAAAAGTTGTTCTTTATAATCAGGCTGACATGGACGCCGAAGAAAATCTCAGAAAAAAATTCATGCACAAAGCAATTGATCAGGAAGTACAGATCATTCAACTGCCTTGTCCAGAATTTACATTATATGGTCCAAAACGCTGGGGACATGTTAGCAATCAGTTCGACAATACTTTTTTTCGCGATCATTGTCGTAAAATTCTTGCTCCGTGTATTCAACAACTCAAAGAATATCTGGCAAATGAAGACTGGTTCGAAGTGTTGGGAATTGTTGGGGTAGACGGCAGTCCAAGCTGTGGTGTTGACTACACCTGTTGCGCTGACTGGTATGGGTCATTTGAATGCCGTGAAGGACTGGATAAAACTTTCAACGAATGCACTCTTGAGAAAAAATCAGGAATCTTTATGCAGGTGTTAAAAGAAATGCTGAAAGAAAACGGGTTGTCGGATAAAGTGAAAGTAACTTCTCTCTTTGCACCAGAGCCTGAAAAATGTTTAGAAATACTGGATAAATAATCGTTATAGAAAAAAGCCCCGGCACAACACCGGGGCTTAAAATTTCTTTATTTCTTTTTTACAAAGCATCTTTTCTTGAAAAATGAAATTCCATAGCACAAGATTTCATCATAATCATCTTCATATTCTGACGCATACATTTTTTTATTAATCTGCTCGATTGCCCGGTCGCAATCCCGTTCCATTTCTTCACGACTTTTTGAATACTTTGCTTCAAATATTGCAACTCTGGCATTCATTGAATCATAGACCACAACATCACTGCGTCCTTCGCCGTGCTCTTTATTCGATTCCACCATATAACCGGCTCCGGCAAATATGCCTGCGAGAAATGCATGATAAAAATCTTCTCTGTAATCATGATAACTGATTGTCTTTCGGAGAAGTTTGCTCATTTCCAGAGTGATTTCTCCGCTATCTCCTTCCCACACTGCATCAAACAGATGTTTTCTATCCCAGATTTTTGCACTGTCCTCAAACCATCTTTTTATGGTCGTCTCAAATATCTCCCTGATTTCTACATTTGGAATCTTGAGTGCGTATGTTTCTTCTGGCAATGTACCGCTGTATTCATCATCTTTTGCTTTTGTCAGATATCCAGTCAGATATAAAAGACTCCAAAGATTCTCCTCTGATGAGTTCAAATAATCATATGTGATTCCTTCATCCACCTTCTGAACAATACTTCCACCGCCAAGAAGTGTTTCAAACTTTTCTGTGATATTGCTTCCTGCATGATCAATAAATGATCGGATTACTGCATTATCACTTGTATTCTTCCAGTAACTTGCCGGTTTTGCATCCGGATTATGTTGAAGCTCCTGAAAATAATTCATTACATCCCATGGACAATATACATCACATTCGCCAAAATGATAACCGTCATACCATTCTTTCACCTGTCCGGCATATTCTGTAACTCCTGCATCGCTTAAGATTTTATCAACGTCTTTCTGCGTAAATCCGAAATATTCATCCAATCTTGCATCTGTAATTGTATCCAGAACAAAGTTATTTGTTCCTGTAAAAATGCTTTCTTTGGAGATTCGAAGGCAGCCAGTCACAATTGAAAAACAAAGTGCTGAATTATCTTTTAGTGCGGTCGTCATCATCGCTTTGATAACTTCCAGCATCTGTTCATAATACCCATGACTGCTTGCTTTTGCCAAAGGAACATCATACTCATCTAATAAAAGAATTGCCTGTTTCCCATAATATTTGTTCATGAGCTGAAGGAGCAACTGTAATGACCTTGTCACTTCCACTTCTCCTGCTGCCTGTTTTCTTATTCTCTCATATATCTGCCGCTCATTGTCGCTTATATGTTCGCCATCTAAAAGATATGCATATTCTTCATATAATCGTCCAATTTCATATTTCAATTGTCCATAAGCACTGTCAAAACTTAAACCATCTACATTTTTAAATGTGAGAAATACAGTCGGCCGCTGGTTCTGCCATGCATGACACAATTTCTCATGATTGGAAATTTCCAACCCTTGAAATATTTTTCTGCTGTCTTTTTCTATATTGAAAAATTCAGCCAGCATACTCATTCCAAGGGTCTTTCCAAAACGTCTCGGACGTGTAATCAGTGTCACTTCTGTTCCAGGGTTCTTCAATACTTCACAGATCAGTCCCGTTTTATCGATATAATAGTATTCATTTTCTCGTATCTTCGAAAAATCTGATATTCCGACCGGGAAATCTATTTTTTTCATACCGCTCCCCCTCTCTTTATGACCTGATTTCTTTTTTCTCCTGAGTCTTACTGCAAATTGATTTCTTTAAATCGCCCACACTTCATTTTGTTGGCATAAATCCATTGTCCTGCAAATCATGTATGCCCTGCCGAAAAATATGTTTTACTCTACTGCCAATCCTTCTGCTTTCATAACATCGACTACCTGTGCCACATATTTTGCACACAGTTCATCTGTCGCAGCTTCTACCATGACACGGATTACAGGTTCTGTTCCACTCTCGCGGACAAGGATACGCCCCTCATTGCCAAGTTCTGCTGCTACATTGTCAACTGCCTTTATAACCTCCGGATTCTCGCGTGCTGTCTTCTTATCTGCCACACGGACATTCTGAAGAAGCTGTGGATAGATCTTTACAGGCTCTGCCAATCTGGAAAGGCTCATTTTCTTCTCCAGAATTACTTCCATGATCATAAGTGAAGTCAGGATTCCATCACCTGTTGTTGCATGTTTGCTGAAAATAATATGTCCGGACTGCTCTCCTCCAAGAGAAAAGTTATTCTTGCACATATTTTCATAGACATATTTATCTCCGACTGCTGTCTTTTCATACTTCATGCCAATCTTGTCACATGCTTTATAAAGTCCCAGGTTTGACATTACAGTTGTAACGATGGTGTCACCATTCAGGCGTCCATTCTCCATGAGATATTTTCCGCAAACATAAAGGATCAGATCTCCGTCGATCACATTTCCTTTCTCATCGACAGCAATGCATCTGTCAGCATCTCCGTCATAAGCGAATCCTACATCCAGATGATTCTCTTTTACATACTGCTGCAGGACTTCAATGTGAGTAGATCCACAATTGGTATTGATGTTCGTTCCGTCCGGCTCACAGTTAATTACATAAGTCTTTGCTCCAAGTGCATCATAGACACTCTTGGCAATCATAAACGCGCTGCCGTTAGAACAGTCAAGTCCGATTTTCATATCCTCAAATGATCTTGTTGCAAGTGAAATCAGATATCCGATGTAACGGTTTCTTCCTGCTGCGTAATCAACAGTACGACCAATATCTTCTTTTTTTGCCAACGGCAGTTCGTCAATCTCTCCATCGATATATGCTTCAATCTTAGCTTCTACCTCTGCCTCCAGCTTGTGTCCTTTTCCATTGATCACTTTAATTCCGTTATCATAGAATGGATTATGGCTTGCAGAAATCATAATTCCACAGTCAAAGTTTTCTGTTCTTGTCACATAAGAAACACTCGGTGTTGTTGTTACGTGAAGAAGATATGCATTCGCTCCTGATGCAGTCAGTCCGGCAACGAGCGCGTACTCAAACATATAGCTGCTACGTCTTGTATCTTTTCCGATCACAACCTTTGCTTTGTGATCCTGTCCGTAATACCAGCCAAGAAAACGTCCCACTTTAAATGCGTGCTCTACTGTTAAAACTACATTTGCCTCTCCACGAAAACCGTCTGTTCCAAAATATTTACCCATTTTTCTTATCTCCCAATTACTTTTTAATCTTATCTGTCTAAATTGGAAATTCATAATCTGTATACATTTTCTCATAAATGATCAGATTTTTTGAACTTCTTTGGTTCAGACAAATACAGTATCTTTTTCTTATTATACTGTTTTATTCTTTATTCGACAACCTTTTGGTATATTTTCCTGCTTTACCTTATACGTTCATCTTTTTGCAGATTTCCCTTGCCACGCAGATACCATTTGCAGATGCCTGCTGAAGTCCTCTTGTGATAGATGCTCCGTCTCCCATGACGCGCAGATTCTTGATATTTGTCTCAAATTTATCGTTCACTACTACTTTATTCGAATAAAATTTTACTTCCACGCCGTAAAGCAAAGTCTCATCCGATGCAATTCCGGGTGTTACTTTATCGAGTGCCTTAATCATCTCATCTATCGCGACCATGATACGATGCGGGAATACCAGTGATAAATCTCCAGGCACAGCATCTTTCAATGTCGGTGTAATATTGTTTCTCTGTAATCTTTCTGCAGTTGTTCTTCGTCCTCTTCTGAAATCACCATAACGCTGAAGCAAAATTTTGCCGTCGCTTAACATATTTCCAAGCTGGGCTATATGCTTGCCATATTCGATTGGTGACTTAAAAGGCTCCGTAAAATTCTTAGATACAAGGAGTGCAAAATTCGTATTCTTTGTCTTCATGTCTTTTGACTTATAAGCATGACCATTGACAACTGCAAGTCCGTTATCATAGTACTCTGTTGCCACTTCTCCGGAAGGGTTCGTGCAGAATACGCGTACCTTATCGTCAAATGTTGGTGTATAGTATACAAGTTTTGCCTCGTAAAGCTTCTCATTGAGTTCCTTCATGATCTCATCTCGGACTTCTACCCGGACACCTACATCAACAGTACCATTCTGTGTTTTAATACCATGATTTTTACAGATTCCTTCAAACCAGCTTGAGCCTTCTCGTCCGATACCTGATACGATTTCATCCGCATAGTAAGTTTCCTCTTTGTCTGTGACGACCCCCTTTGCCACACCATCCTCGATTATGATATCCTGTACCATAGTCATGAACTTGATCTCTACACCTGAAGCCAGCAAATGTTCCTGCAGTCTTGTGTAAATCTTATATCCTTCCTCAGTTCCAAGATGGCGGATCGGACATTCGATCAATTTGAGATTGGCACGAATTGCTTTCGCCCGGATCCTCTCGATAGCTTCGTAATCGTCAATTCCATAGACCTTCTCATCTGCCCCGAATTTCAGATATATATTGTCTGCTTCTTTGATCAGTTCTTCCGCCTTCTCATAGCCAAGAATCTCCGGCAAAGTTCCCCCTACATCTGGTGACAGAGATAGTTTTCCATCGGAAAATGCGCCTGCTCCCGCAAATCCTGTTGTGATAGAGCATGGCTTACAACCCACACAGACCTTCGTCGTACGCTTCGGGCACTGGCGCTTCTCGATAGAGCGTCCCTTCTCAATCATTAACACTTTCATATCCGGTTTCTGCCTCATGAATTCATAAGCACAGAAAATACCGGAAGGCCCTGCACCTATAATAATTACGTCATATTTATTCATATATCTGATCCACCTTTCTGTGAATAAAAAGTATAACATTTCCATATAAAAAAGACAAGGTAAGTCCCGAAGCCATGTAAGCCTTCCGGCTCATTTTTCTCCGTTAATTAATTACCTTGTCCATAGTGTCCTGCCCAATAATATCAATCAGTGAATGACTGACTAAAAATTCATAAAACTTTACCGCTTCTTCTGCCGATATCTCATTCCTGTGCTTCGAGATCCAATACTTGATCCCATTAACCAGGGTCATAGCCTCATACTGCAAAAATGTCTCTTTGCTTATAATTTCTCCTTCTTTAATATGTATCGGATTACGCTCCACGACTACACGCACCAGATTACAGATGTTGTGATATAGCATATCTTCAAAGGAATTCTGCCCCTTCACTTCAAATACTCGTGCATAATATTCTTTATCCGCAGCAATCTTTTTAAATATCATCTCCAATGCAGACCTTGCCATATTCATCTTCACAAGTTCCGTCGCACTGCTAAATACATCTTCCCACAAAAGCCACTCCATTACTTCATATTTATCCCGGAAGTAATTGTAGAATGTCGGGCGTATTACCCCTGCTTCATCCGTGATCATCTTAATCGTAATCTTGTCAAAAGATTTCTTCACGACCAGTTCTTTGAATTTCTGCCCTAGAAGCGCTTTTGTCATCTCGCCCTTGCGTTCCATGATTATCTCTTCCTCACAACATAATCTGTGAATTATTGTACCAAATCGCTGGCGCGATGGCTAGCGTTACGTACAATAAGGTCGCCACTTTTTCTCAAAAATAAAAGTAGCAGTTTTTTTGTATATGTTATATTGTTAAGTTACCACACTCAAACAATTACACACAAAANTTATTGTACCAAATCGCTGGCGCGATGGCTAGCGTTACGTACAATAAGGTCGCCACTTTTTCTCAAAAATAAAAGTAGCAGTTTTTTTGTATATGTTATATTGTTAAGTTACCACACTCAAACAATTACACACAAAAGAACTGCTATGCTTATGTTATCATGTTTTTTTATTCTTAACAATTACATATCTGATTTTTTTATTCGTCCGCCTCCCTTTAGGTGTTTGTTTTTACTTTTTTATTACAAACATCATTTATTTTAGGAGGTTCATTATGGACAAATATTTTAATTCTTACAGAGAGATGATTTCTCTCCGTGGTCTTACCGACCATACAATCAAAAGTTACTCTACATATATCAAGGCTTACTTTGATTTTTTGACTGACGTGATTCACAAATCCCCGGAAGATGTTTCTTGGGATGAGATGCGTCAGTTTATCGGCTGGGTTCAAAATACCCGCTCCCTGTCAGACCGTACCATCAATGCGGTTATCTCTCAGTTACGTTTCTTTACCATTTACGTACTTCATAAACCTTGGGATGATACGCAACTCCCATTCCGAAAATTCGATAAATACCTGCCTTATGTGCCTTCCCAGCAGGAAGTAAAAACCTTCATCTCCACCATTCCGGATTTAAAGCAAAAAGCCATGATTGCTCTCATGTATTCTTCAGGTCTTAGAATTGGCGAAGTCTGTCATCTGAAATATCAAGATATAGAACGTTCTAACATGAGAATACATATTTCTCATAGCAAGAATCGCTCGGACCGCTATGCTGTCCTTTCAAAAACAGCATTGGAAATCCTTACACAATACTGGTTTGCTTATCATAAACCTGTGGACTGGCTTTTCCCAAAACAACATAATAAATCGAAACCAATTGACACGTTTTATCTATCTAGACATATCCATGAACACGAGCAGCGACTCGGATGGCCTAAACGCATTACCTGCCATTCTTTTCGCCATGCTTTTGGTACCCACCTTTATGAAAACGGGGCAGACCTTCTGACTATTCAGGCATATCTCGGACATAGGTCTTTGGAATCAACAACCATCTATGTTCATCTTGCCACCAGCAGTATGCGTAAAGCCATTAGTCCTTTTGACATGATGGGAGGTGATTTCCTTGCATAAGCCTCCCAAAATCCAGCAGATTTTTCTAAACTCCTATGAGGATTTTCGTTCTTCGGTTTCTCATATGTCAGGAGTACAGGAAAAAGCAGCAACGGCCATACTGAACTGTAAATCAGGCAGTCTCGGTTGTAACATCAGCCAGTGTACCGACTGCGGCCACATGGAGTTTCACAACAATTCCTGCCGTAACCGAAACTGTCCCAACTGTCAGGCAATCCTGAAAGAAATCTGGATTGACAAGCGACGTGCGGAAGTCATTGATTCACCGTATTTTCATGTAGTGTTTACCGTTCCTCATGAACTGAATCCTTTGATTTATGGTAATCAGGAACTTCTGTATTCTCTGTTACACAGATGCTCCTCTGAAACACTTCTTGAACTTTCAAGAGATAAGAAGTATCTCGGAGCAACACCCGGCATCATTCAGGTTCTGCACACTTGGGGACAGACACTAAATTTTCATCCGCACATCCATTGTATTGTTTCCGGCGGTGGTCTGTCTGCCGACCAAAAACTTCGCAAGTGTGGTGAAAAGTTTTTTATTCCGGTTCACGTGATGGCAAAAGTATTCCGTGGAAAGTTTCTTTTCTATCTGCAAAAGCACTATGCCTTTGGAAAACTTGTTTTCTTATCTTCCTGTGCAGAACTTCGGAATTCTTACTCTTGGAATGAGTTCCGTGATTCTCTTTACAAGATGGATTGGTGCCCGTACATCAAAGAGACCTTTAACGGTTTCGGTAATGCCATTGAATATCTCGGTCGTTATACTCATCGGATTGCCATTACGAATACACGCATTCAATCTGTAACAGAAACGCAAGTTTCTTTTTCGGCTCGTGATTACAAATCCGGCGAGGCCAAAACGGTTATACTTGAAAATAAGGAATTCATCCGTCGCTTCCTTATGCATGTGTTACCATCAGGTTTTCAGAAAATCCGCTACTATGGTTTTCTGAATAACCGTACCAAAACGAAGAATCTGAAAATCATCTTCAAACTGCAGGGGTATCAGAAATTCAAACAGCGTTATGCCGGACTTTCGATTGCAGAACTTCTGAAAGAAGTCTGGAACTATGATATCCATGTTTGCCCGGCTTGTGGCTGCAGTAGTATGACACACCTTGGAAAGTCGTATGCTTATCGTAGTTAACCTTGTTTTTGTTCCATATGTTTCATCAGGCCTCCCTATGGAAGGTCTTGTCGGCATGCCTTGAAACAAAAAGTGTTTATTTAACACACTTGTTTTCAATTACAAAACACTTGTTTTCATTGCTTTTTGAGAAGATTTGAAAGATACAATTCCCATATACTTCTCAGAAAAACGTCCGCGAATTGGTACAATTATGAAGAATCACATTTAGAGCAGTTCCACATTTTTGAAAACTGCTCTTTTTATGTCTGCTAAAAATGTGATACTTCGCTTAAGAATTATAACACAGATTCCGTGTTCTAAACAAGACGGAACCTGTGCCTAAAATATCAGATTCAGTATTTCACCCCTCCATGAAATACCAAGTCCACTGTTTATTTCTGTTTATAATTCTGATAGCCTTTCGCCTCACGCGGATGCTCGCTCCAGAGTTTATCCGCACACTCTGACCAACACTTCGCGTAAGTATGACATTTGCCACACAGATGCTCCACTGTTTCCGGTGACTGAAGATCTGTGGATTTGGCACCTGTCTCATGTACCATCTGCTGCAGCAATTCCGGATTTTCCAGCATCGGACATGGTTTTAAATGATTACAGTTAAATGGCTGATGATCCCGATATGCCATAAAAAGCGGCTGTCTGAGCGCATCTAATAAAGATACTTCTTTTATATTGGCTCCAGAATAATGGATAAATACACACGGTTCCACATCTCCGTTCGGATTAATGTGGCAATAATTTCTTCCCCCTGCAATACAACCGCCTACAAATTCACCATCATTCTGGAAGTCCATAGCAAAAATAGGTTTTCCACCGTTCGTGGAACGAATCTTACGAACTCTGTGATACATATATTCTCTCTGCTCTTTTGTCGGTAAAAGTTCCACTGCCGCATCATTTCCTACCGGCATATAATGGAAATACCATGTAAATCTACATCCTTTTTCAATGATCATATCCAGGAACTCATCGGACGTAACTGTCTCAATGTTCTTACTTGTATAACAGATAGATGTTCCAAAAATCTGACCGGAAGCCTTCAGCAGATCCATAGCATGCAATACTTTTTCATACACACCTGCGCCTCTTCTGAGATCATTAACTTTCTCAAATCCTTCCAGACTGATAGAAAGAGACAGATTGCCGACTTCTTTCATCTGCTCGCAAAATGCTTCATCAACCAGTGTTCCATTCGTAAATGCATGGAATGCGCAATCATTATGTTTCTTACACAACTTTATAATGTCATCTTTTCTGACAAGCGGTTCTCCGCCAGTATACATATAGAAGTAAATTCCAAGCTCTTTTCCCTGTGTAATAACACTGTCCAGGTCATTGTATGTAAGATTCAGCCGATTTCCATATTCTGCCGCCCAGCAGCCGGTACAATGCAGATTACAGGCACTGGTCGGATCCATAAGAATCAGCCACGGGATATTACAGTCATATTTCTTACGCATTTCACGGATTGTCTTTGTTCCGTAAAATGCTGCCTCATATCCCAGATTCAATGCAGTCTGACGAATGACATATGGATCCAATTCATCAATCATGTGGTTGACATATTTTACCCATTTATTATCTGGATCTTGAATCATCTTACGTGTAGCCTCATAACTTTCTTTTTGGAAATTGTCTCCCATATATTTTTCTGTCAGATCTACCAGTTCCAAAAGACCTTTTTCACGATCTTTCTTCACATGTTTTAACACTGCATCAATCGCGGTTCCATACGCTGCTCTGGCAGCCTTATGTGTCAATGTACCCATATCACATTTCCTCCTCGTATATCTTATTTTTTCAATATTTGAGCTGATTATCAACATTGCACATCAATACATGCAATATTGAATCACTACATCTACTCCTGCAATCAGGAACAATGCGCCACCTGCAAGATATGCCTGACTATTATGCACTGTACCAAGCCTATATCCTACATATACACCACCAATTACACTCAGTACCGTAATTGGGAAAATCGTCAGTGACTGGTGTATCATTTGCGCTTCCAGAAACCCCATTCCAATTCCCGCAAGAAATGCATCTACACTTGTAATAAGTGCCAGAAATGTCGTTTTCTTCCAGTCAATTTCATCATTGCGCTGTTCAAGAATGTTTCGCTTCTTAAGTCCCTTCCAGATCATATATATGCCTAATCCTATAAATATCAGAACTGTCACTGCCTCCCAGTGATCTGCAATTCGTGAACTTGAATTTGAAGAATCCCAGAATATTGGCAACAGAGTAAGCAGATTTCCTACAATCAGACACCCCCATTGAACACCTCCGAAAAGCAGGCATAAACCAAATAGATTTTTCTTATTGATCTTTGAAAATCCAGTCCCCATATAAGCCATCGCTACAAATACATCTAAAGACAATCCTGCTGAGATTATTACAATCTCAAGAACAGACATAACCATCACCTGCCTTGTACTCTTAATTATGTTGTGATGAACAAAACCTTTCACTTCTCATGCATTTGCTCACAAATAAGTAAAAAAGTTTTGTTCCGTCCCTTGACATCATTGTATTAAAACATGAAAAAGAAAGGAATGTACAAAAGGTGGGAAACGTTATCCAAATGCTACATTTATAAAAATATGTCATATACATTCTCACTCTCTGATAGAAAATGTTCTTCATCTGCCATAGGATTCACAATATAGAAAAGAACACCTTCCAAAAAATCTGCATTTTTCAGAAAGTGTTCTTCTTAATTCAAGAATGCCTCGGCATTCTTGCTGCGAGGTGCGCGTCATGCAATTGCATGACATACTTCTATATTCTTTTTTTCTTAGTGATGGAACAGACGAATACCTGTGAATGACATCACCATGTTATATTTGTTACATGTATCGATAACATGGTCATCTCTTACAGAACCACCAGGCTGTGCAATATATGTAACACCACTCTTATGTGCTCTTTCAATGTTGTCTCCAAATGGGAAGAAGGCGTCAGATCCAAGAGCGACACCTGTCAGTTTGTCCAGCCATTCTCTCTTGGCCTCTCTTGTAAATACTTCCGGCTTTTCTTTGAAAATATTTGGCCATGCGTCATCTGAAAGCACATCCATATAATCCTCACCGATATAAAGATCAATTGCATTGTCTCTGTCAGCACGACGGATATGATCTACAAATGGAAGATTCATAACCTGTGGAGATTGTCTTAACCACCAGTTATCTGCTTTCTGTCCTGCAAGTCTTGTACAATGAATCCTGGACTGCTGTCCGGCACCAATTCCGATTGCCTGTCCATCTTTTACGAAGCATACAGAATTGGACTGTGTATATTTCAAAGTAATCATGGAAATTGCAAGATCAATTTTAGCCTGATCTGTCAGTTCTTTATTCTCTGTAACAATGTTGGAGAAAAAGTCATTGTCGATCTTTAATTCATTTCTTCCCTGCTCAAATGTAATTCCAAATACTTCTTTATGTTCAATCGGGTCTGGTACATAATCCGGATCGATCTGAATAACATTGTAATTACCTTTTTTCTTCTCCTTCAGAATCTCAAGCGCTTCCGGCTCATATCCAGGAGCGATCACGCCGTCAGATACTTCTCTCTTGATAAGTTTTGCTGTATCGACGTCACAGACATCAGAAAGTGAAATAAAATCACCAAAAGATGACATACGGTCTGCACCTCTTGCTCTTGCGTAAGCGCTTGCAAGCGGTGACAGTTCACCAAGATCATCTACCCAGTAAATCTTAGCCAATGTCTCATCAAGCGGAAGTCCCACTGCAGCTCCTGCAGGTGATACATGCTTAAATGATGTTGCAGCCGGAAGTCCTGTAGCTTTCTTAAGCTCACTGACTAACTGCCATCCGTTAAATGCATCCAGAAAATTGATATATCCCGGTCTGCCGTTCAATACCTGAATCGGAAGATCCTTTCCATTCTTCATATAAATCTTGGATGGTTTCTGATTCGGGTTACATCCATACTTTAATTCCAGTTCTTTCATGATATTCCTCCTACTGATTCTTATTTATGATCTTTGTCTCATAAGTTCCGGTTGCAATATCAATATAACGCACAAAAAGTGAAACTTTATTATCTGCATTCAGACTGTTCCATACAAGATCTGTAAATGCTTCCATATCATCCGGAATGCTGACAAGCTTAGGCTCCCCTTCAAAACTTGGAAGTGGATTACCATCACACTTGTATGTATGGATAAAATGTCCCTCTCCTGCTGCTGGATTCTCATATGCAAAGGTATAGCGGTGTGAACTCTCCGGATTACCATTGTTGCTCTTTAAAATAGACATTGCATAGTTGTATGTTCCATTCTCAATATGCATGATTCCGGAAATACGAGGAGTATAATTCGGTCCGTCCGGCTCAAATGTACGACTTCTCAGTGACTGTTCAAAAGTGAGCTGCTTGTCCATGCCTTCATAAATCGTGTCTGTCTGGTCGCCATTCGTCACAATGGTCTTATTACCAAGCACACGCACCGGTGCATAAATGATCAGACTTGGATCTGTAAGCTTTGACGGATCAAATGCCTGTGTACGGATTCCTTCTCCGTCTTCTACGAACACGCGGTTTCTGCTGTTCTCACTTCTTCCCATAATAAAATATGCGGTCACAGCCTTCGTACCGTCCGCACTTCTACCAATAATAATTCCACGTCCCGGGTAGGAATTACTCTGTAATTCTTTTTCAAGATTCAACATTTCCATGAATATTCTCCTCCACAAGTATTCTAGTAACTGATCAAATCACATAATTGATTATATCATCATATGATTACCGATTACTACGCGCTATGCGCTCTCACAACTATTATATAAAAAATAATGATGTTTTTCCAGTCTTATTTGTGGTATATTATAAATAACTATTTAACCATTTTCATACATGGTTTTATATCAGCTGGGGGATTGCCTCCGGCAGGATTGCAGAGGTGCGCAGTTGAAGTGTGTCATGCAATTGCATGACACGCACCTCGCAGCAAGAATGCCGAGGCATTCTTGAATTATCTGAATACGGAGGAAGAAACAATGAAAAAAAAGCATTTATGCCTTGTGTTAACGCTTATCTTTGCGTTATTACTTGGCGGATGTGCCAGCGGTGAGACCGCAGACAAGTATGTAGGAGATTTGATCACTTCTATAAAAAAAGAGGATCCGTCTTCTCTATCTTCTTTTCTGGAACAGGGAATTTCAGATGAGAACGAAACATATGTACTTCAGTTTCCGGACGAGCTAAAAGATTCTTATCTTAAGTTCCTTCAGGCATCATTTAATGCCGTAGAATTTGAGATAAATGGTGCTAAAAAAATTGACGATGAACGTTATTCCGTGCAGCTTACTTTTACTCCACTGGATATTGAAGCAACGACGAAAAACACTTGCGAAAAATATAGTCCGGCCATCTCTTCTACAGATTTGAATGCCGAGATGACAAAGCTTCTCGAAAAAGCAACGGAAGCTGTAAAAAGCTCTCCTTCTTACGAGAACTCCACTCAGCTTACACTGGAGGTTAAGAAGTCAAAAGACGGTTACAGCCTAGACGACGAGCAGTTACAGAAATTATTCTCTGCTACTATGGATAACATTATGGCACCATATGATAGTGTATGCGAGATACTGGACGCTCAGGATTACCTCACATCCTGTCTGAATGCACTGTTTAAAAATGATGTGGCTGAATATGCAAAACATACTGGCGAAGACGAGTCTTCTGTCCAGTCTCAATTAGAAAGTTCTATGTACGCACCACCGGAAGAGCTCAGTGCCTCATACACAGAGCGTTACAGCGCCGCGCTGAAAGCAATCTGTAATAACTGTCAGTATTCTGTTGGAACACCAAAGAAACAGGACGGATTATTCAATTACATGATTGATGTAACCGTAACTCCGAATACAAGCTTCCAAAGTGCTATGAATGAACTCGAAACTGGAACTTACTATTCTGAGGAAGAAGTAGATCGTGCTCTTGTAGAATTGATGGAAAAATACGCTGCTGCACCAACTTATGGTGCACAGACAACGGTTACCGTTTCTCTGAACTTCAAAACACTGTCAGCGGCCGGTGCCGAAGATTCTGAGATCACTTCATTAATTGATACCATACTTCCAGTAGCATAGAGCATTCAGAATAAAACTGTATAAAAGAACCTGCCCCAAAATTGTGAGGCAGGTTCTTTTATACTTATATCACTATGAATCCAATATTGAATCTATTTTGTCAGAAGCATCATAATATCATTGCTTCTCTGAACAAATGCTGTCATCTCTTCTGGATTTAATGGCTTATGTGCCAGCATAGCCAGATCATACAACTGCTTGCAGATCAGAGATGTATTTTCTCCATCTTCATGTTTCTGTACATACTGTACCAGTGGATGATTTGCGTTCAGGATCAGGGTATTCTCTCCACCCATATCCATTCCCATGGAATCCATTCCATACATCTTCATCATCTCCTGCATACGGCGGCTCTGCTCTGATAATGTCATAATAGAAGCTACATTGCTGTCTTTCAGTTTCTCAACTTTCACATCCAGCTTGTCATTACCAAGCTCTTTGCGGAATGTTGCAGTCAGACTATCTACAGTCTTCTGGAATGCTTCCTTTTCGTCTTCAGCAACTTCCTCTTTTGCATTATCTGTAACATCTGCATCAATTCTCTGGAACTGAACATTCTGATAGCGCTGCTCAAGCTGTGTAATGAACGGAGAATCAATGTTGTGTTTCAGTACAACTGCATCCTGTCCCTGTGCACGGAACATATTGATATACTGACTCTGCTGAATCTCATCTGTTACATAATAGATAGTTGTCTTCTTCTCTTCTGCATTTTCCTCGGCATTGTCTGGTGCCGCATTTTTATCAAGTTCTTTCAGCTCTCCACCATTTGCTTCTACGCAGTCTTTCAGTGTCAGATATTTTCCGTCGATATCCTTAAAGAGAACTGCATCTTTCATCTTGTCACAGAACTTCTCATCTTTCAGACAGCCAAATTTTATAAATGGACTGATGCTGTCCCAGTATTTCTCATAATCTTCACGTTTTGTCTTGCACATACCTGCAAGCTTGTCTGCAACTTTCTTGGAAATGTACTCAGCAATCTTGCCTACAAATCCATCATTCTGAAGAGCGCTACGTGATACATTCAGTGGAAGATCCGGGCAATCAATAACTCCCTTTAATACCATCAGGAATTCCGGAATGACTTCCTTAATATTATCTGCAATAAATACCTGGTTATTATACAGCTTGATCGTTCCTTCAATAGAATCATATTCTGTATTAATTCTCGGGAAGTACAGGATACCTTTTAGGTTGAACGGATAATCCATGTTCAGATGAATCCAGAACAACGGCTCTTTATAATCCAGAAATACTTTGCGGTAAAACTCTTTGTAGTCCTCATCACTGCACTCATTCGGATGTTTTGTCCAGAGCGGATGAATATCACTTAAGGATTCCGGACGCTTTTTAATCTTTACTTTATCTTTTGCAGGTGATACTTCTACAACTTCTTTTTCACCATTTTCATTCTCTTTTTCTTCGGTCTTGGCATCTTCATGAATGTGCTCAACAACCTCATCGTCCTCTTTCAGGTCTGCCTCGTCAATTGTCTCATACTCAGGCTCTGCATTTGCCTTTGATAAGAAAATCTCTACCGGCATAAAGGAACAATACTTCTGGATAACTTCTCTTACACGATACTCGTTCGCAAACTCCAGACAATCATCGTTCAGATACAATGTAATCTCAGATCCTACAGTCTGCTTGTCTCCTTCTGTCATCTCGTATTCCGTTCCACCATTACTTACCCAGCGTACCGGTGTTGCTCCGTCTTTGTAAGACAATGTGTCAATATGAACTTCATCTGCAACCATGAATGCAGAATAGAATCCCAGTCCGAAATGACCGATCATATCGTCTTCTGTTGTCTTGTCTTTATATTTTTCAAGGAACTCTGTAGCTCCTGAAAATGCAATCTGAGTAATATATTCTTCAACTTCCTCTGCTGTCATACCAAGACCATTATCAATGAACTTCAAAGTCTTCTCTTCCGGATTCACTTCTACATGAATTGATGCCTTATAATCATCCGGTAACTGGTATTCACCCATTACATCCAGTTTTTTCAATTTTGTAATGGCATCACAGCCATTGGAAATCATCTCTCTGACAAAAATGTCATGGTCAGAATATACCCATTTTTTAATAATTGGGAAAATGTTTTCACTGCTGATTGAAAGACTACCTTTTTTTACTTCCATTCTAATCACTCCTGTTTCTGATATTTTAAGCTGATTTAATCATTTGTGTTTTTGATGCCAGGGATAAAATCGAAACCTACATGAACTTACTCATAAATAAGCAAATACAAAATCTTGAAATCTCCCCGATTAAATCTATGATAATCCCTTGCTTTTTAAAAGTCAATAGAAAATCAGCACTCTTTTTCATCGAGTGCTAACAATTCTATGAATTTTATTAAGAAATAATAAACTTCCTTACGTTCATAGTTTGTTCATGTTTATTTTAAAATTCTTTCATCTCTTTAACATTGTTTCTCCACAACTCTTACATATAATAAAATCATCAACAACAGAAGTTCAGTAATACATTTTGAATAAACTTTTTCATAATACGTGCCGGGTGCCGCTTAGCGGTTACCCGGCATCCTCCCTTTTATGAACCTTTATATATTATTCTTCGTCTGCCTGTTCCTCTTTCGCACTGTCTTTTTTGCGTCTACACAATACCACACCAGTCATTATTAATAGTATTGTTATTATACTTCCAATCACAATCCATTTCAACATGGCAAAATGACGGTTTTCTTTTTCTCCTTGCCGATTTTTCTGCTCCTTTTCTGTCTTTCCAGATAATATTTTTTGAATTGGCGCTGCCGCCTTTTCCAATATCGTCTTCTCTGGAACGATTTCAAATGATATATTTTCTTCTGCTTCATTCCCTGCCAGATCCGCTGCTGTCACGCTTACTTCATATTCGCCTGGATTTGTAATCTGAAATGTATACTTCCCGTCTTCTTTTTTTAATGTCTGCCTTTTTCCATTAATCAACACTTCTTCTATCCAATCTTCTTTTTTTCTGGAATCTACTTGAAAGTTCAGGAGCCCTTCATACTGTACCCCTTCCTCTACCTGATAAAACTGAATCTTCGGAGGTGTGTGATCTATTACGAATTCCGCTCTTGCCACCGCTTCATTTCCTGCGGCATCTATGGCATTTACCTGTAGTGTATGACGCCCCTCCGTATCAATCTCTGTCCCAATCGGATATAACCTTCCGTCCATCTGGATCTGATGGACAAATGTCGTAAAGTCCTTGATAAATACATCCACCGGATAATCCCATGAAAACTTTTTCAGATACTTCCCCTGCAGTTCGTCCACCATCTTTATCACTGGATTCTTAGTATCAATCATAAATTGCAGGAAATGTTCTGACTTCTGTTTTGCCTTATCCACAGCCTGTACACTGGTTTTATAGATTCCATCTTCCTGAAATGTCTTTACAAGACTTGCGGATCCGTTCTTTAAACTCCACTTTTCTTCCGAATCTATGACCTCCGTTTTTTTCTCTCCTTCCGGTTTTTCATAATCAATCACTGCCCGACAGCTTTCTAATTTATTTTCATCAGTTGCCTGGTATTCTATCGTCACGGGCTGACTGGTAATCAGATAATCGGCTGCCCCTGTTAAGCTTACTGTCGGTGCCAGACTGTCAATGAATAACTTCTGCGTTTTCTCCGTTTTATTACCTGCCTGATCTGTGACAGTCACTGTTACCGGCACACCTTCTCCACTTTTTGAAGTCTGTGTGATCAAAAACTCTGACTGATTCTCCTTTGATTTTCCAATAATTTTATTTCCAACATAACATGTAACCGTATCAACCTGGCTTCCCCATGCACCATCTTCTGATACCACACGAATCCACGCTTCCTTCTGATACCAGGTAGAAAATCCTTCCGGCGCCTCCAAGGTCACTGTCGGACTTTGTGTATCTATCCGTATTTCTATTGTCTCATCATATTCCGGAATCACATTGCCTTCTTCATCTTCCATAAAGACATGTAAAATATTTTTTCCTTCCTCAAATACTTCCCCCTCAAGAGAAATCTTGGTTTTCTGCTCTTCTGCTTCTTGTGATACTATGTATTTTATTCTCCCCTGTAGCAAAGTATCTTCCCCATGTTTTAATTCGTACACAGTTGTTCCATAGGCGCCATTATGTGTGATCATAACGGACGGCTTTGATAGATAATATCCATTTTTTCCATCAGCCTTGGAGATTTCCAGCTCATATCTCTTAATCTCGGGCTGCTCCGGTTCCTTGTCTTTGTCTTCATCTTCCCCTCCTGGCTTCTCTTGTTCTTTATCCCCTTCTTCCCCTCCTGGCTTCTCTTGTTCCTTATCCCCTTCTTCCCCTCCTGGCTTCTCTTGTTCCTTGTCTTCTCCATTAGTTCCATCTAAATTTTCCGATTCTGTTGTCTTTTTCATGTTTTTTTCTGCCTCATTCTGCGCATAAATAACTGCCTGCTGTGTATAAATCATTGCCAGGACTAACATCAATAACGCTCCGGTTCTTATCTTCCTACCCATACATTTTCTCCTTCCATGACTATTCCGTATTCCTGTGCCAATTTTTGAAATTCTGTTTCTTCCTTAATTTCCGGGATTTGATTCAAATACTCTTTTACTGTCTGTGCACAGATTTCTCTGGAAATATCTGAATCTGAACACTGCATACGCATATAAAGAATTCTAAGCTGCTTTGAATCTTTTAATTCTTCCGCTCCTTTCCTGCATATTTCAAGTGCCTGATCTTTTAAGCCTTTTTCTCCCTGTATTTTCACAAGCTTCTGATAAATATCTTCTTTCTTCGACTCCTCTTCCCACTCAAGCATATCTGTATACATTTCCAAAGCCATATCCCAGTCCCTTGCCGTTTCAGCCGCAGAAGCCATATAAGAAGTACATTCTTTTACCAGTCTCTCCTCTGGCTTCTCATCCAGAATTTTCTTACCAATTCTTAAGATTGCTTTTGCATGTTCTTCCGATTCCTCCACTGCATAGCCCCGAATCAGACAGCGCTCATAATCCAGCCTTGAATCGTCCGGCATCCACTCCTCGATTTTCCTGAATATGTTCTCTATTTTCTTTTCATTTGCATATTCCTTTTTCTCATTGCTGCTCTCTTTATCCTCTATCCCAGCCACATACCGCACTAATGCAGCCAGATTTTCCGACATCTGATCTTCCCTGGCATCTTCAAATGCCTGAATACTTTTTTCGTAATCTTCCAACTCCAGAAAATACAACAATCCCATGGATCTCTGCGCTTCTACGAATGCTTCGCGCTCTGAAACCTCTGACATATTTAAACCGTCTGAACTTTCCATCTTAAGTTCTGTGTTCTTCTCATCTCCTTTTTTCTGAATAACCCGGACACTTACTGCGGCTACGAATACACAAATACTTATCATTGCCATAACCGTTCTTTTTTTCGTCCATATTCGTCTATCTTTTCTTTTCTTCTCTGTTACATTTGGAATTTCTTTTTGAATTTCGGACATCTGCTTAAATGCCCGTTTTGAATGCCCATCCAGGCATCTGGATATTATTTTTTGAAACTTTACCGTCTCCCGTCTGGTTAGTTCCGGGATCGGATCTGTTACTGACAACAGGTACTGAATTGTCCTGCCTAGTCCGTATATATCTAATTCAATGCTGGCAGCCTGATAATAATTGACTTCAGGTGGAAGAAAGTTCTCCCTCACACTTCTTCGATTCATCTGAACCAGCATTTTTTCATTGGATTCCACACTCATATCAAGAAAATGTAGTGTCATATCCTCCGTGACGATCACGCTGTACGGATTCACATACTGGTAACAAGGGTTTCCCCGGCACTTATGTATGCACTCCAGTTGATCTGCAAGATCACGGATCCATAAAAATAATTGTTTTTTTGTAAGGTTCGGGTGATATTTCAACCACTGAATAAGTGACTTTCCTTCTACATAATCAGAGCTGATATAACATTTTTGATTATGTTCAATCAGGCGAAGCACCTCGTAACCTTCCCTTTCGCCCATCCGCATTCCTCCTATCTGTATTACTTTTTTGGAATTATCGGTGTGATTTCATATTGTGACAAATTCTGATTCTCTTCGACCTGGCAGAAGTTTTCTCAGATAAATTAGAGTGATTATTATCATACGCGAAAAAAGAGAAAAATGCAAGAAACATTTTGTTGCATTTTCCTCTTTTTATTCATAATTTTTCTTTTTTAAGCAGCCTGCTTAGTCTGTTGCGCCGCCTCAGCTTGAACCGGCTCCTGCTGTACAGGCATAACAGTGTTTATCCATCCGGATTTTCCGGGCTGTGTAAGGTTTCCCTATCCAATCAGCTATAGTCTCCTTCGAAAAGATTGGAAGCCCTGCTGCCAGGTTAAAATCACAGTCATACAGCTTTCCATCATAATCTACCGAAATCTGAAAACGACACATCAAAGCTTCCACCGTTGCCGGGTTGAAAGCATCATACAACTTCTTCATATACCCTGAAAGATTCCCGGATCTTCGGAGAAATGCTCCAAATCGTCCCATTGGATTGTTGTAAAGTGTATACAGGGCATTGAACACAATTCCAAAATCTGCTTCCAAATGCTCTTTATACTCTAGTTCCATAGCAGTCTGATCCGGTGGGAAAAAGGCTCCCGCCGGATTGTACACCATGTTCAGCACCATCTCAGGATTCTTTCCATAACCAAGTGTATTTAATTTCTGTAATACCTGTATTGCCCCGTCAAATGTACCGGTTCCCCGTACTCGATCCATCTGATCTGCCCTATAATAAGGCAGGGAACATATAATTTCTACTTTCTGTCTGGCATAAAATTCAATCAAATGTTCATATTCCGGATTCAACAGAACTGTCAGATTGGTTCGCACGATCACATGACTACAGACTTTACATGCCTCTGTAACAAGCCATTCAAAATCCGGATTCATCTCCGGCGCTCCCCCTGTAATATCAATGGTCTGCACTTGTTGTTCTCTTGCAAATTGAATACAATCCGCCATCACTTCCCGGGACATCACTTCCGTCCGGTTCGGTCCTGCACACACATGACAATGCTTGCACGCCAGATTACAGACACGGCCAATATTCATCTGAAGCACTTCCAACCTGTCTGCTGTATTCATCATCTCTGGATCAATCTGTGTCTGAAACACAGGTATCTGATCCAGATCATGAAAATCATTAATTATCTCATCCATAAAAACCTCTTCATATCTCTGCTAGAATATCTCTTTTAGTATAGTGATACTATCTTTTACGACTTCCGGACAGAAATCAAATAACAATCCTTCATCCAGAATCTTCTGCATCTCTTCCGGCTTGGAAATATCATGCTTTAACAGCCCTTTACAATTACAGACAGCATATTTTTCCTGGAATCTCTGTAAAAATTCTGCACGTTTTGCATTCATAATATCCTTCTGCCCCATATGCTCCACTTCGCAGTGTCCATATTTTAATCCAAGAACGATCATTGCTCCGACAACAGCACCACAAGTCTCACCAAGACCCATACCGCCTCCAAATGCTGCCGACATCTTGTAAGCTTCCTCTGTTGTAATTCCAAGCTCCTCTGCAAATGCTCCAACTACAACTTGTGAGCAATCAATTCCTTTCATAAATAACTCTGCAATTTCCTTTTTCTCCATAATCTTTCTCCTTTCGTGTCATTTTCAAGAATATTTACGGCTCCAGATAAGCCCGTATATTTTTTAAGAAGTCCATATCCAGATATGCATTCAACTTTTTGAATGTGGATTCATTGAAAATCAACTTATCCGGCTGCTGGTATTGAACCCATGCCATAGCACACCATGTAATCCCGCGCAGACATGTGATTGGGATAAATGCATGAGTATGTTCCCGGATCATATCTGTCTTAAACCGATTTCCTACCGCTTTGATGTATGCATCAATAAACTTCTCCATCTCTTCTGAAGTAAGAATGACATCTGTCTTCCAGAATGTAGTCGTAGGTGCCAGGAAATGTCCCAGATCCTGGGCGGGATTACCAAATAGCGGCTTCTCCCAGTCAATCAGGTAATTGGACTTTCCTTCCCCGTTGATCAGGAGATTCGTAGAATTTAGTTCTGTATTAATGCAGCATTGATAACCACTTTCAAGCTGGATTTCTGCTTTCCGTTTCCAGCCAAGATCCAAAAGTTCACGGATATATGTTTTTTTCTCTCCATCTCCTAATGGTGATTCCAGATAAACCTTGAACATCTCCTCGCACTCCTCCAGAATCGCTTTCAATGGATTCTGTGGGTGTATAAGGATTTCTTCACTCTCTGGAATCGGGACACTGTGAATGTCTGCCAGACATGGGGCTGCCAGCATCAATTCTGTATGATAATCCATTGCATGACCCGGAAGGTATTCCATGACCAGAACGCCATGCTCCAATATTTTTTTGCTGCCATCTACATAAAGCACTTTTGGCGTCCTGCCAGAGCCTTCCATTAACCTTAACGCATGTGCTTCATATTCAATCTGATGCTCCAGATGCATCTGGCTTCCACAATTCACACGAAGTAGTAATTTCTTTCCTGTCACAGGGTGTGTAAATGCATAATTAATATTATACTCTCCCTGTGCCAGCAATTCGTAATTTTCCGTTTTCTCTTTTGGCAATCCCAGCGCTTCTCTGTACTCTTTATTTTTCACATATTCTTCCAGACCTCTGATCCGCTCCATAGATTTTTCCCTCTACCTTGATATTTTTATTTCTTGAAATCCACTGCTATATTTTATCTTACGTCTCGGTACATCTTTGATATTCGGTCAATTGGTACCCCGTCCCGATACATCTTGCGAAGCCGATTCATTTTCCACATAACCTTAAGTTTCGGGATCGTCTTCTTGGGAAATCTGCGGTCAGATGTATAAATCCTGTGCTTTGCGATTCCAAGTTTTACGCCCATTTCCTTAAGAGTCAGTGAAAACTGATAATCCTCCATGATCGGAAGGTTCGGGAACATTCCCGCCTCAAAGAACAACTCCCTGTCTATGAAGATTCCCTGATCTCCAAACATGACCTTGCGGTCTTTGATCCGGTGATTGGAAATGACACGGCACGTCCACATAAAGAAATGCTTTGAATGAAATGCAATTCCAAAACACCCTGCCAGATGGTCTTTCATCACATAACGAATCTCCGCCAGCGGATGCTTCGGAAGCTCGCTGTCACTGTGCAGGAAAAACAAAATATCCCCGGAACTTTCTTTTGCTCCCAGATTCATTTGATTTGCCCGGCCTTTTTCTGAATGAAGTACACGGAACCTGGGATCAATCATTGACAATGTCCGGTCTTTGCTTCCGCCATCTACAAAGAGAATTTCACATTTGTCCAGAAGAGGAATCAACTGTTTTTGCAGTGATTTTATCGTGGATTCTTCATTATAAATCGGAACAATAACAGAAATCTTCTGTTTTTTCAGAAGATAACGTCCAGTCTCACTTTTCTGCAATTCCAGAGTTTTACGCATCCGGTTTCGAAATTTACTAATATCTTCTTTCTCATCTATATCATGAAGCGTTCTTGCAAAACCAACTGTATAACCAGCCTCAAAAGCTGCTTTTGCTGTATTTTCCAAAACACTTGCATGGCTGTAAGTCTGTTTTTCAAACACCTCTCTCACTGGCTTCTTCATACCTACAAGATAATATCCACCGTCCTGCGTTGGTCCCAGAACAATGTCATGCACATCTAACAGACGAAATGCATAATCTAAATCTGCCTGCTTAATTTCCGGCACATCCGTTCCAATCAACACACAGGATCCATAATCTTTGGCAAGAACCCTCTGGATTGCCATGTACATTCTCTCTCCCAAAGATTCCCCCATCTGCGGAAAATAAATCTTGTCATCCCCAAATATATTCTTTAATGCAGCTCCTTTATCATCCGGAGTGTAACAGATATAAAGATCCGCCTGTGTTTTTTGACATTGCCCGGCAATATCTTTCAAAAAGCAAGTGTGCAGCCCGGCACATTCCTGCGGCGAAAAATATGGCATCAGCCTTGTCTTGGTCTGCCCCGCCACCGGAACTCTTGTAAATACAATGATTGCTCTTCTCATCTTTTATCCCCATTCTTTTGTTGAATTGTCATCTGGTGCGGAGTCATTCTTAGAACAGTTACAAATTATGTAAATTTCGTCTTCGCACGGTTAATCATGGATTTCTTCACATCCGGCTTTTCATAAGTCTTTAAAATCTCTGTCAGGAGATGTCCCACGTTCTGACAGCCTCCACGAGTCAGATTGCCAGAGCAGGAAGCACAATAACTATATACTTTTTTCTCTCCTGCAAGTGCAGATGCCATGTGCTTTGCAATTTCCGGTTCTTTCACCGGTGCACAGCCTCCAAGACCACAGCACTGTACTCCTTTTACCGATTCCAGACTTCCCTTCACGAATCGCTCTGCTGATGCAAGAATCTCTCTTTTCTCACGATCCGGACAAGGCAAAAATACTTTGCCGGACTCCAGATTCTTCTCACCGATCCCTAGTTCTTCAAGTTTTGCATAAATGTCTGTCACTTTAACCTTCAAATAGGGTTTCAAAAAGGTATAACAGTTCGGACAAAGCATGATAACCTCTTCCACGCCTCTTTTTTCAAACCCATCATTAATACGCTGTATAATTCTCTTTTCATCAGCTTCCAGTCCAAGCTCCGCAATCGGCTTTCCACAACAGTCATAGGCAACTCCGATTCCATGTTCTTTCAGAAGCTTCACAAGCTTCTTCATTGTCTTTGGATAAAAAGAAGGAAAATTACACCCTGGGAAAAGGATGCATTTCCCAGCTGCATTACGATAATTTTTATAGATATAATCTTTCTTTTCTTTTAAGAGCATTCCATACCCTTTTTCACGAAATGTCCCTTCTGCCTCCCGGACATTTTCCCGGCGAAGCTTTAGAATATAATCCCGCCCGTCAATCCCAATCGGGCAGACTTCTGTACATTTTCCACACAAAAAGCAATGATAAGATAATTCCTTCAGCTTTTCAGTGTCCCCAATATCAATGCCATATTTTTTCAGAAACTCACAATGCTTCTGACAGACATGGCAGTGTATACACTCCGACACATCATTTTTACTCTTCACTTTGTTCCTCCTGCACATAATGCTTCTTCAAAAATGCACCAAACCCCATAACAACTACTGCCAGTACAAGTGCAATCCCTATATAAAGGATCCGGTTCTCTTTGTCTGCAAGTCCGGCTGTTCCAACCGTATACATAGCCGTTCCTGGCAGCATAAAAATCAGAGAACATATAGAATATGTGGAGAATTTAATATCTGTTACCCCGTAGGCAAAATTCTGAAGATTATATGGGAACAGCGGAACCAGTCTTGTAATCATAAGAATAAAAATCTCGTTACTTCCCGTCTCATCAAACAGCCATTTTTTCAGATACTTATTTTTCATTGCCATCGGTTTGATACTGTCCTGAAGGAAAAATCGTCCCACAACAAATGCGACCATTGCTCCAAGCGTTGTCGCAACTGAGCAACAGATCGTTCCAAGTACCGGTCCAAATACCAGCCCTGCAATAATTGCAAATGTCACTCCCGGGAGTGCCAGAACGACACAACTTACAATCGTAAGCACTGTGTAGATCAACATCGCCAGAAGAAGATTATCCTGTACCATATTTTCCAAAAATTTCAAATTCTCTGTATTTCCCAGGTAGGCAGACCACCCGAAAATGTGATTGAGTACCAGAATCAGAACAATAATTCCGATAAATATCCACATTTTTTTATTTTTCATTCTTCGTTATCCCCACTGCAATACCATTTCTCACAATCACCGTAATATACTTTACTATACCATAAACCGCATTTTTCTGAAACTGCATATTGTGATATTTGTTTTGCAGCTTTTCCCGTAGGAAGCTCTCCTACTGTTGTATGCTGACAGAACCTTGAAATTATAAGAGCCGGGAGTTCCCCCTCCCGGCTCTTATGAACTGATTTTCTACAAATTTACTCTGTCACGAATGCAGCAGATACGTCTCCGTCTTTTGCACCATTCTCAATGATGTAAAGGTTATCTAAATCAAAGCCAGCGTCTTTCAGGATAGAGATTCCTGTCTTAGCACACTTGTTTCCGCTGTAGCAAAGAAGATATACTTTCTTGGAAGAATCCATCTTCTCTGTTGCCAGTTTGTACATAGCTGTCTGAGCATCTGCACTTTCAATCTCTTTTAATCCGCACTGGAAAGATCCTTTTAAGTGTCCTGCTTTGTATGTATCATCATCACGAACATCCAGAATCTGAACATCTTTGTCATCTACTGCTGCAACTGCATCTTTTCCAGATACATACTGCCAGTCGATGTTCTCTTCTGTACGGTCTGTTGTAAGAGCTCCGCTTACGTCAGCAAGTGCTTTTGCTCCACCCTCTACTGTGTAGATAGATGTTGACTCGATTCCTGCATCTCTTAATACACCTGTTGCTTTTTCAGCTCCACGCTTACCACTGTTACAGATGATGTAGATATCCTTTCCATCGTTCAGGTTCTTTTTCGCGTAATCTGTCATAGCGGCAACTAAGGAATCATCCTCCAATGGGAAGATTGGGCACCACTCAGAATTCTTAACTCTTCCAGTCACATAGTTATCCCACTCTCTTACATCGAGTACGTGAACTCCGTCAGCTTTCGCTGTATCCTCAGCAGATACATACTGATACTCATCGTCTGCCAACTCTTTTTTCTCCTCTGTTTTTGTATCTGTAGACTCTGTCTTTGTCTCAGATTTTGTGTCAGAACTGGAGTTTGATCCGCATCCTACAACCATAGATCCTGTCATTGCTGCTACTAATAATAATGTTACGACTCTCTTTTTCATGTTTTTAATCTCCTAAAATGTTTTATTTTAATTTTTAGAACTCTAATTTCTTTACGATGTTTTTCATCTGTACACCGTGAACCAGACTTGCACCGCCACGGATTGCTGCTGCCACATGGACAGCCTCTGTCATCTGCTCTTCTGTCACTCCCTTATTCAGACAGTCATTGGTATAAGCATCAATACAGTATGGGCACTGTACCGTGTGTGCTACAGCAAGTGCGATGAGAGATTTCTCTCTTGCTGTCAGTGCACCTTCTTCAAACACTGCATTATAGTAGCTGAAGAACTTCTCTGCTAACTCCGGTGCTTTTTCCCCAATGGTTCCAAACTTCGCCAGATCTTCCGGATTGTAGTAAGTATCCATTTCATATCCTCCCTTTTTCTTTTTTGGACTGCCGGTCCATATATATTTTTCTCAGCATAAAGATCAGTGCTGAGAGGGCAAACAAAATCATAAGCGCGGTCACGAATAACTTTGCACCGCCGGTCAGCATGCCGCCAACGTAAGAGTACACAATTGTTGCCGGAAGCTGTCCGATTCCTGTTGCAATAAAGAATGACATAAATGACATAGATGTCAGTCCTGCCGCATAACTTACAATATCGAACGAAATAAATGGAAGCAGACGGCAGATCAGGATTGTATTCTTTCCATATCGTTCAAAAAATGTATCAATCTGAGCCAGTCCGCTCTTGCTTGTAAGTTTCTCTGCCACATCACGTCCCAGAATTCTTGCAATGTAGAAACATGCAGCTGCTCCTGCCATAGCACTTGTCCAGGAAAGGATTGCTCCCTGCCACCATCCAAACAGATTCGCATTTGCGAATGTGAGCAAAAATGCCGGAAGCGGTGCTGCTATGGACTGAAAGATCATCAGTAAAAATGAGATTACAGCCGCATATGCTCCATAAGATGCCACAAAATCACGTACAACCGTAAAGTCTCCGCTTGCAAACATGGCAAATACCTTGTTCATCATTTTATTGACACCTGGGACTAAAAAATACACAGCGACTGCTGCAATCACTGCGATTAATAATACAACTTTCCCCAGCCAGTTCTTTTCCTCTTTCATATCTTTAAAATTCCCCTCTGAAATATGTAATGTCTGTTCATTTTATCAACAGCTTTCTACCACGTCAAATTTATAATCTTTAACAACTCTATGTTATAAATCAGTTACGTTAATAGTACCTTTTTGTACTATTCTCGTCCAATTGTTTTTATTAATATTTTCTATTAATTATTTGTTCTATCTATATATTCCTATAATAGAAAAAGTATGTTTTATTATTTTTTCATATAAAGTTCTGATAAAAATACAGAAACCTCTATCACGCTTTCTTTTTATTGCATGATAGAGGTTTCCAATTACATACTATTCACTTCACATTTTGTTACAAAATAAAGATTATTACTGTACCAATTCCGGATTGGACACACTGACTTTATGGTCATACCATTTACCCTTTGTTCCAATCAATGCCAGATCAAATTCATCGTTCAGTGTCGGTACCGGTACGTCAAAGGAATATACTTCCTTTGGCGCGGAACCATCAGAATAAGTAATCTCTGTTGTCTCTGACGGATCAATCAGATCTGCCCCGTCTTTCTGTGCATCTTCTGCTGAGCCTAAGAATAACTGTACGATATTTTTAGAATTCAATGTAATATGTACTGTCATCTTACCATCTTTAACAGTCAGCGTTGCTTTTCCGTCATTATAGTCCGGATTCTCGTGGAACATACCGCTGTCTGTATTAAAATCTACCTTATAAGTTCCATCTTCCAGCTCAGGCTCCTTCGCATCTTTGCTGTCAGTCTTTGCTTCTGACGCATCATCTTTGGAAGCTTCTGTTTTTGTGTCATCTTTCTTATCCGTATTACTTCCGCATCCGGCAAGCATTGTCATTGCCATACTGGCGGAAAGTAATAAAACTAATAATTTCTTTTTTAACATGTCCATTCTCTCTTTTCTAATTATTTTTCTTTATAATTGTACTCTGAAAATCTGACCTGTCAACTATTTAGCTTCAATTGCAGCTTTTGTATGTGCTACATAAATCTGCTGAATTGCATCAATCTCTCCAAGGCCTGCAATCTGTGATTCTACACTGTCAAATGCTTTTGACGCTTCAAACTGGCTCTTCCAGGAATCATCATCGTCTCCTGCCATATCATTGTTCGCATGATCTCCTGCAACAACCATCAGTGGACGAAGGATTACTTTCTTATATCCGGCCTCTTTGATTTTCTCAATGACTGCCTGACACTCTGTATCTTCCGGCTCACCTTCTACAGTTCCGATAAATACATTCTTATATCCAAGCTGCTCCATCTGTGTCTGCATCTGATCATAACTTACATTTGCAACGTGTGAAGTTCCATGTCCCATGAATACAAATGCGGTTCCATCTTCGGCTGCTGCATCAATGCTGTCATAGTGTGCTGTCTTAACTGCTTCGTCTGTGATTGCTTTTGCAACTGCTTCTTTGTCTGCATTGATAACTGTTGTATCTGCTCCAACTTCGCCGAGAAGCGGCTCAGCAATCTTTACAGATTCAAATTTATCTTTATATTTTTCCACTGTCTCTGATAACTCATCATACTCTGCACCATGCATCAGATGTGTTGGCTGAACAACAAGGTTTTTAACTCCATTGTCTACTGCACGCTCTAGTGCCTGCTCCATGTTGTCGATCTTCTCATCATCACGGGCCTGTACATGATTGATGATGATCTGAGCTGTAAATGCTCTTCTTACTGACCAGTCTGGATTAGCAGCCTGAAGTGCTTTCTCAATTCCACCGATGTCTTTTGCGCGGCTGTCATTGAATGATGTACCAAAACTTACAACGAGAAGTTCATTTTCACCAATCTCGTCCTGATTTAACGGATCATCTTTCGAAGCGTCACCTGTATCTCTTCCGAAGTAATCAGGATCTGCGTTTTCACCTTCTACTAATTCTTTTTGGGCATCTGTTAATGCGTCCCATGCTTCCTTAGCTTCTTTGCACTGTTTATCTGTCTTGTCAGTTCTCTCCTGAACATAGATATCATCAATCAGTTTTGCCACCTTATCTGCTGCCACCTGATCGCTGTCCTCCTTCGTATCCTCTGTCTTTGCATCACTCTTTGCGTCAGAACTTCCTGAATTTCCTCCACATCCTGCAAGCAGAGACATACTCATAGCTGCAGTAAGTAATACGACTACCAATTTTTTCTTCATCTTTCCATCCTCCATTTTTTTCTAAGATACAAAATAATTTTTCCGGAGGTTTCTTATTATATAGAAATTCATATAATAAAAAATCCCTGCCATTAAAAAATGAACAGAGAGTACGCAAAACAAACTATTGACGAAATGATCTTCCTTCCGTCAAATAGCCTTTCTATGTATTTCGTACTGCCAGTTCCTCGTGGCCTGAACAAATATGTTCCTGTACTGTGAAAGGCAGGTATCCCGGCTTATTGCTCAGGCGCTCTAAAATCAGCCTTCCCGGTCTCCCAGTGGCATGTAGGATTCAAAGCTCGCAAAATACGGTGACGAGTTCGTACAGGATTCACACCTGTTTCCCTTTTCACCAGCCAGATAAATAACTTTTTATAATATCTTTCTCTGACTGACACCTCACACATTTTTTATTCTTTTGTATCTTTAGCTATTACTTTTACAATCTAACACATCTGATAATTACTGTCAATACATCAGCCTGTCAGACTGTATTCCATATTGGTTTCTCACTTCCATTACGGTCGGGATAAAATCCGGTCGATTTCTCTGGAAGCCTCACTCTTTGTCAGTGTATGTATGTCCATTTCCATAGAAATATTCTTCTGTTGCATAAGCCTTGTGAGAAATGCGATCTGTTTTGCGGTTATCGGTTCTTTTTTCTTCACTTTATATGCCAAGGGCTGTGGTTTAAAAACCTTCGGTTCCTTTTCCTCATAAAAATGCGCCATAGACTGATATAGTTTTGCGGTTGCCAGAGCATCATGATATGCCCGGTGCGCCGCCGCATTTTCGATATGATAGTATTCGCAGAGTGCGCCAAGCTTTCTGGATGGAAGGTCTGCGTGAACAACTTTGGCAATCTTAAGTGTATCAATTCCCATATGATCATAGGTGTAACCAAGTTCTTTTGCTTTTGTCTTCACAAAGCTGAAGTCGAACTGCACATTATGTCCGATCAGCGTATCCTGTTCGCAGAATTCAAGGAACTCCGGCAATACTTCGCCGCAGTTCCCTGCTCCTTCTACCATATCATTTGTAATTCCGGTCAGTTGCGTAATCATCGGAGGTATCCCGGCCTCCGGTTCGATAAAACGAATAAAACGATCAACAACTTTTCCTTCCCGTACTTTCAATGCACCAATCTCAATAATCTCATTGTGCTCCGGGCTAAGTCCAGTCGTCTCTATATCAAATGCAACATATGATTTTAACATCTTACTTGTCCGTCTCTTTCTCGTCCATTGCTCTTACTTTGTCATTTGCATACAATACGCCGCGCATACAGCCATTGCCTTTCACATCTGGATACCCCTCCTCATTATAACAGACTGTGATCACACAGCCATTGCGACAACCAGTACAAGTAAATTTCAAATCTGACATTTTCTCTTCCTCCCTCGCGCCTTTGCGGACTGATGCATGATTCATTTTTTCGCTACCCACGGATTTTTGTGCTATGCACTTCTTCAATCCTTAATATTATTAGTATAACATTTTGTTCATTTCTTAACAATGTACATATCTACCCATTTTGTCCATATTTACAAATTATTTTTCGTATTTTTATCTAAAATAGACAATGATTTTTCTTATTTTTAATATTATACTGTACTTTAGATAAAAAGGTTAATTATTTTAAAAGGAGAGGTAATCATGAACGAAGTATTAAATAACATTTATACTCGAAGATCTATTCGTAAATTCAAAGAGCAGGACGTTCCAAAGGATCTCGTAGATGAGATTGTCAAAGCAGGAACTTACGCTCCAAGCGGCAAGAACTTACAGACATACCGATTCTATGTAATGCAGAATGCAGATTCTATCAAGAGCCTTCAGGATGTTGTAGCAAAGGGAATGGAGAACCCTGCTTACACATTATACGGAGCAAAGGCAATTGTACTTGTTGCATGTGAGAAAGAAGCTGTCAACGGAGTCAGCGACTGCTCATGCGCAATCGAGAACATGCTTCTTGCAGCACACTCACTTGGACTTGGTGCATGCTGGATCAACCAGTTAAAATACTGTGGAGACAAAGCAGAAGTTGCAGATTACCTGGAAGGTCTTGGAATTGACAAAGACATGCAGGTTGTCGGAATGGTAGGAATGGGATATCCTGATGAAGAGCGCGAGGCTGCTAAAAGGCAGGACGATCTTGTTACATATTTGAATTAGTTTTTAGTTTCTTTGCATATAGAAATGGAGAGGGGTTTTGTTCCACTCTCCATTTTCTTATTCTCACACCAATGATATATTTTCATTTTCTAAAATTCATGAATGTCTCGACAATCTATAATTCCATAGATATATTCTGCTTTTCTATTCCATGCTTTTCGACATAACCGGTCAGGAATAATGTCAGTGCTCCGTCTCCTGTTACATTGCAGGCTGTTCCGAAGCTATCCTGAAGTGCGAAGATTGCAAGCATCAATGCTGTACCGTCATCGCCAAATCCAAGAACTCCTGTAATGAGTCCCAATGATGCCATTACCGTTCCTCCCGGAACTCCAGGGGCTCCAATGGCGAAAATCGCAAGCAGGACGCAGAACAGTACCAATGTCTGAATATCTGGTAATGTACCATATAATACCTTGGACACGATCATACAGAAAAACACTTCCGTCAATACGGATCCGCACAGATGGATATTTGCAAACAGCGGCACACCAAAATCCACCATATCTTCTCTTAAAACCTTAGATTTTCTCGCACACCGAAGCGCAACTGCAAGTGTTGCGGCAGAAGACATCGTTCCAACTGCTGTAATATAAGCCGGTCCATAATGCTTTACGACTTCAATTGGATTCTTTCCAGAATAGACTCCTGCTACAACATACAGCACTGTCAGCCAGATATAATGTCCGATCATAACGATTACGACCGCACTGACAAATACCGGAAGCTGCTTTGTAATAGTTCCATCATATGATAAACAAGTGAATGTAAATGCAATAAACACTGGAAGAATTGGAATAATAATCTTTGACACAATTGCAAGTACAATATTTTGGAACTCATCTAAAATAGTAATGATCGTCTTTGCTTTTGTCCAGATTGCCGCAAGTCCGATTAAAATGGAAAATGCAAGAGCACTCATGACATTCATAATCTGCGGAATAGTCAGACCAAAAACATCTTCCGGCAATTCTTTTAAGCCTTCAATCTCTGACACAACCGGAAGATTCGGAATAATTGCATATCCAGCTCCCATAGAAAGAAGTGCTGCCAGTACGGACGACGTATATGCAACCATAAGTGCAACTCCAAGCATACGTGACGCATTATTTCCAAGCTTTGTAATAGACGGTGCAATAAATCCGATGACAATTAACGGTACTACAAAGTTAATGACCTGTCCCAGAATATTCTTTAATGGGACAACAACACTCATTACATTTTCCGGGAAAATCTGTCCAAAGATAATTCCAATAACAATACCAATCAATAATTTCACCGGAAGACTGCTAAATATTTTTTTCATACCCTACCTCACTCATTCTTCATGCTTAATAAATTTCTTCTATGTATAAATCATTCTCCTTTTTATCCCAATAAAGAAATTTATTAGTTGAAAATATTATGTTTATTATACAGTTATCAAATATGTTTTGTCTACTTTTATCTTAGAAAAAGGCAATTTCTTATCATAGAAAAAAAGGCATATCCTTTCGGATATGCCTTAAATTCAACGTGCGCGAGAAGATTCGAACTCCCGACCTTCTGGTCCGTAGCCAGACGCTCTATCCAGCTGAGCTACGCGCACATTACTGTGTTCCGTTTCTCTTGTGTCCCTCACAGCAAAATCTATTATATCGTAGGTCCCCCTGGTTGTCAACAAGTTTTTTCAACTTTTTCAAACTTTTTTCACTGGAATTTTTCCACTCTTTTTTCTCTCCAGCACATTTGCCACCATCGTGATTGCAAATGCACATCCCATTGCAGCAATCATAGCCACTGCAAATGCCGGGCCTTTTCCTTCATTTGCCATAAACGGAGCAAGCACTGCCGGCACATAAGCGGTTCCTTTTACATTGAACAGTCCTACGATTGCTCCACCTACAGTTGCACTTGCCAGCGCTCCGGCAAAGACAATCTTGTTTGAGAACATGAATGGATAAGATGCTTCCACAAATGTTCCAAAACAAATATTGATAATGCAGCCTGGAAGTGCTACAGCCGCCTCGCCTTTCTGCTTCGGCAGAATAATGTTAGCAAGTGTGATTCCTGCTGATACCATGACAAGTCCTGTCATATCAATAGCTCCAAGGAAACTAAATCCCATTTCTTCCATTTCCAATAGGACAATCGGAAGAATTGCCGCATGGTAAACACCTCCAATAATTGCCGGCCAGATCAAAAGTCCTGCTACCGCCCCTGCAAGGAGGGCATTGTAATCAATACACATGTTGATCAGAGAACAGATCCCATTTCCAATCCATAATGCTACAGGTGCAATAAGGAATTTTCCCACCAATCCAGCTGCCAGTCCACCAAGACCTCCCGAAGCAATATTAACTGTCGTACCCGGCACATTGTGACGGAAACAGAACACACTGATATAGTAAGCAAGCACACCTGCCAGGATTCCGATGATCAGTCCTCCCAGTATTCCTCCATCCACTGCCAGAATGCCGGCTACAATACCTGCAACAACTCCCACCTCATCAAGACCGGAAACCTGCTTAGCTGCAATTGCACAAATAACGATTGGAATTGAATTTACAAGTGTATCAAATACATCTGACAGACTTCCATATCCTGGAATCTTGCTACACGCCAGGCAAAGTGCCATGGCAATAAATGCCGGAAGGCTTGTCATCATAATTCCGCGGAAATTAATGCGCTTCCATATATTTCCTTCTGCTTTTGATGCTGCATTTTCTCCTGTATTACCAATGACTGGCATATATTTAATTTTCCAGTATTTTGCAAGTGCTGTCGTAAATGCAACGGCTCTTGTACGATTCGTTGTTCCTGTTGTTCCAGATGCTGACAGAACATTACATCCCATGTTCTGCGTGAGCGCGACACCACTTCCGCCCGTTCCGGCCATCGGAATCTTCGTTCTTGCGCAGGCCTCCATTGCCTGTCTGTTAGCCCCGTCCGGACTGGCACTGACAAACATTACACCTTCAATTTCACCGTCATCAATCTTCTTCGCAAGTTTTGCGTCCACCTTTTCCGCTTCTACATTAACCTCTGTTAAAGTCCCCTGAAATACTGCCTGTACTTCTGTTCCATTCCATGTATATAAAGTTGCCGGACTGTCCGGTCCCACATTATCCAGACTGCCAGATGCCAGTACATACTGTACAAATGTGATCTCCATGTCTGCAGCCGTTGTCTGTCCGCATATTTCTTTCATCATTGCCGGCAGATTGTTCCCACCTTGCTTATATAGATTTCCACCACTGCTTCCTATAAATGCAATCTTTTTTCCCATTCCTTTATGTCCTTTCAGATTAAATCATATCATCATGCTACCTTGCTAACATGGTAGCGTGCTAAAGCAATGAAATAAGCTTACCATTTTCGAATGTATTTGTAAAGAGGAAAATATTATGCTACTATAAATATCTGGATTATTAAAACTATTATTTTAACGCAACATGAAAAAGGAAGAAACACTATGACTAAAAAGATTGCTGTAATAAATGATTTATCCGGATTTGGCCGTTGCTCACTGACAGCCGCAATTTCCGTCATCTCAGCCATGGGAATTCAAGCCTGTCCGCTTCCAACCGCAATTTTAACCGCGCAGACCGGATATCCGCACTATTACCTCGATGACTATACAGATAAAATGGATATTTACCGCCAGGAATGGCAGAAAATGGGACAGCATTTCGACGGTATCTACACCGGATTCGTCGCAAGCGAAGCACAAATTGATCAGATATTCCATTTCATAGATACATTTTATACATCAGATACATTTCTTCTCGTGGATCCGGTCATGGGAGATGATGGTATAAAGTACGATATGTTTACACCGAAGTTACTGGAAAAAATGAATGCGCTGGTCGGGGAAGCGGATATTATCACTCCTAATCTGACAGAGCTCTGCCTTCTGACTGATGCAGATTACGATGCAATCATAGATATTGCAGATACTCGTATTCTCATCGATGTGATTGGTGAATTAGCCTCCACACTTCTGCCACCGGATTCTGATAATTCAAATACATTGGATAGCAGGCAGACTTCCAAAAAAGAAAAAGAGATTATTGTAACCGGCATTCATTGTAAGAATGAACATGGGCAGAAAATGATGGGAAATCTGTACGTTTCCAAAGACACTCGAAAATTATTTGCATTTCCACATGTCGGAGGCAGTTATTCCGGAACCGGAGACCTCTTCGCTTCCTGCATTGCAGCCGGAAAGTGTCGTGGCGATGGTATTCCAGAACTGATCCAGTTATCCGGAACATTTTTAGAACAGGCAATCAAAGATTCCGCCGAAGAAAATGTACCTTATCCAGACGGAACAAACTATGAAAAATATTTGTATATGTTGATAAAAAAATAGAGTCCTGACACTCTGAAAAAATTAGGCAAGTGTCGCCGTTAATCAAAGATGGATATGCATACTTTTATTTTCTCAAATGTATAAAAAATTTTGCAAATTGTTTTTCTCTATGTTATAATGGCGTCATGCAGCGATGGTCGAGTTGGCTGATGGCATCTGCCTCGAAAGCAGAAGAACCGCAAGGTTCCGGGGGTTCAAATCCCTCTCGCTGCGTTTTTAGCAGAAAGTATTATATTAGCTTTCTGCTTTTTATCCGTAAAAATCCTTCCGGCAAAACAACCGGAAGGCTCCTCTTTTTTGAATACGTTTTAAATCTTTCTGAAACTTACTGGTCGGCTTTAGTGTGTATTTCATGAAAGTAAATGCTCCATCATTTTATCCACATCTGTATAAGACTTCCCAAGAGATGGATTCTTCTTCATTTCTTCTACTTCTCTTAATGCTGAAAGCGTTTCACTGTTCGGCGTTTCTTTTGTAATTTCAAATGGTATTCCTTGTTCTCTGATTGCCTGTTTTACAAATATTGTAAATGCTGTTGTTAAATTCATTCCTAAATCATTAAATAACTCTTCTGCCTGCTTTTTTAAAGCATCGTCCATTCTAATTGATACATTTGCCATAAGTTTCACCCAACTTTCTATAATAGTATAATTTTTATTTTCAATATTATTATATGGTATATTGCAACGCATTGTCGATACACCGTATTATATCTCCTTATTTTGAAAGATATGCAAAAGAATTAAGCTATTTCTATATTTTCATCAGATTTTCTTAAGAAATTTTAGAAACATTTCCATTTTCTGACACAAGGCATTCACAATTCTCCATTATAATGAACTTATCAATTGAAGAAGACGGTAGTCGTACTTGCAGAAAAGCCAGACATGGCAAATGTACACTATGCCCTCCAAAATGTCGGCTTACTGCTCACAATCAGGTATGATTACCGGACTTCGCCTAACAACAATTAAAATTTACATAGATAAAATGTTCAAACCCTTTCAAAAAAGAACCAGCACTTTCAAAAGTGTTGGTTCTTTTTTATTCCTGTTTCTTACTGCTCTCTGAATGTAATCTCTCCTGTGGAGGCATCCATGCCATCCACAATTGCCAGTGACTCCAGACGGTATCCAAGATTACGGATCACCGTTCCGCCAGTCTGGAAGCCTTTCTCGATTGCGATTCCGATTCCTTCTACTGTTCCACCTGCAGACTTTACAATCTGGATCAGTCCCTGAAGTGCACAGCCATTTGCAAGGAAATCGTCAATGATCAGTACGTGATCGTCCTCACTTAAGAATTTCTTTGCAACGATTACCTGATTCTTGCATTTGTGGGTAAATGACTCGACTTCTGCCGTATACATCTCGCCTTCAATATTAATGCTTTTTGTTTTTTTAGCAAATACGACCGGAACTCCGAAATGCTGTGCTACAACACAGGCGATTCCGATTCCAGATGCCTCAATTGTAAGAATCTTATTGATTGGTCTGTCCGCAAATCTTTTTTTGAATTCAGCACCCATCTGATCAAATAATTCTATATCCATCTGATGATTCAGGAAACTGTCCACCTTTAAAACATTTCCCTCTTTTACGATTCCATCTTTTACAATTCTTTCCTCTAAAAAGTTCATCACAGATTACTCCTTTGTTCCATTTCAGTTCATTTGGAAATTATTATACTCCTTTTCTTCATGAAATGCATCAAAAATTTGTTTCTGTCGCTTATTTTATGAGTTTCAAAAATATTTTAGAATTTTATTCTACTTTCAATGCATTCGGGTAAATTTTCTCTGTCTTGTTGCTGCTGATACAGTCTCCAATAGCCAGCCCAAAAAACTGGTACAAAAAAAGAGCCAGATTAATTCATATCCTGAGTACATATACTTCTCCTTTTCTTTCGTTTTCGTATTTGTATGAAAATCCCCACTTCTACAAGTAGTAACTTCACATACGTCAAATCTGAACTTAAAAGAAATATTAGCATATTTCACTTTGGAAATCTATGTTCTGGCTCTCTCTTATTGTATATTCAGGGGTTTACATATATTTTTTCACGATTTCATGCATTTGGCCCCACTTTTTCTCCATATCGCTGACCAGCTTGAACTGTGTTCTGCACCGATCCAGATTATGTTCCTCTCGATGGATCTTGAAGTATGTATCTCCCTGCAGATAATCTGTCAGGAAACGCATACCACATTCAAATGTCATGACCTTTGCTCCCATCGGCAAAAGTTCCATCTCCCGTTTTGTCAGCTTGCCATTACAGCCTTCAATGAATCCTTTTGTAAACAGATCAAAAAGCTCCATACTGCATTCAACCTTAGACAGATCTTTTTCATCTTCTGCACCTGTACTTGCCCCGAAACGAATGGCGTCACCGAAATCATTCACAGCAAGTCCCGGCATAACAGTATCCAGATCTATCACGCAGATTGCCTTGCCTGTCTTATTGTCAATCATAATATTGTTAAGCTTTGTATCATTGTGTGTAACACGAAGCGGAATCTCTCCCTTTGCCTGAAGGTTTGAAAAACAGCATGCTACATCTTCATGGTCCAACACAAACTGAATTTCTTTCTTAACACCAGCCGCACGGCTCTTAATATTTGTTTCTACCGCTCTTTTAAAAACCTCAAATCTTGCCTTCGTGTCGTGAAATCCTTCAATTGTCTCAAACAATGTATCGGCCGGATAGTCTGCCAAAAGATTCTGGAAATTTCCAAATGCCATTGCTGCCTGATAGAACTGATCCGGATTCTCTACCTGATCATAACTGCTCGCATCTGTAATAAAAATATAGGATCTCCAGTAATCTCCAAACGAATCCTGATAATATGGTTTTCCATCCAATGCCGGAATTACATTCAACGTTTCTCTGTCTGGATCTCCTCCTTTTTTTATAATTTTTTCGCGAAGATAGGAAGTCACTCCAAGAATATTCTCCATAAGCTCTACAGGGTTCTTGAATACATTTTTATTCATTTTTTGAAGAATGACCTTCAAAATCCCCATGCGTTTTACTTCAAATGTCAGCAAATATGTATCATTAATGTGTCCATTTCCAAATGGTACATCCTGGATCAGTCTTCCTTCATATTGAAAATGTGCAATTGCTTCTGCTTTCTGCGTTCTGACTACCTGTGTCATAATACTTCCTCCCGGTTTTATTCAAAAATCCTTCTACTTATTATTGACATCTTTTATCACTTGATTATTGTAGTATAAATTTGTACAAAAATCTTTATCATATTTCACTCATAATTTATATTATCTGCTTCTATTTCTTGCAATTTTTAATATATACGTTATAATTATTTATAACATTTGTACAAAAAATACAATTGCGCAAAGGAGACTTTAACATGGCATACAATGGATTTTTACCGGAGAATGTAATCAACATCGGTAAAATATACAGTATTCATTATTTTGAATACATGAGCGATTTTTCATTCGAAGGGGAAAGCCACGATTTTTGGGAATTTATCTGTGTAGATAAAGGAGAAGTTGAAGTGACCGGCGGTGATAAGAAGTTTATTCTTCACAAAGGTGAAATTGCTTTTCATGAACCTAATGAATTTCATAATGTTACAGCTACTGGAACGATCGCACCGAATCTGATTGTTATCTCTTTTCAATGTGATGATAATGCTATATATTATTTTCGCAAAAAAATTTTGAAGATGGATGACGTAGAACGCAATCTTCTGGCAAGCATTATTTTTGAAGCCAGACATACCTTCCAATGCCGGCTGGATGATCCATATCTTCAGAATATGCCGCTTAAACAGCCACCTGACATCTTCGGCTCACAGCAAATGATCCGTCTGCTAATAGAACAGTTTTTAATCCACCTTGCAAGACGTTACTCAGCCTCTTACACCAGCGTTGTCCGTCCAAAAGTCACTATGCCTGCAGCCAAATCAACAAAATCCAAAAATGACATTGAAGTCTACAGTCTGGTCACCGAATACATGAAAGAACATATTCGTTCTCATGTCACTATTGAACAAATCTGCAAGGACAACCTGGTCGGCAGATCACGACTGCAGAAGATATTCAAAAATCAATGTGGACTTGGCATCATCGACTATTTTTCGAAGCTGAAGATCAACTCTGCAAAAGAACTGATCCGCTCCAGACATATGAATTTTACACAGATTTCCGATTACCTTGGATATACCTCCATTCATTACTTCTCAAGACAATTCAAAAAAGAAACTGGAATGACACCGTCTGAATATGCATCTTCAATCAAGGCAATGTCAGAAGGGAAGTTTGAGGAAAATTAGTGGAAAATAAAATATATATTGCTCAAAAAGCTGCCTCAGATTCTGACTATTTCCTGTGTCTGAGGCACCTTCTTGAGCTTAACATATTATTTTCCCACTACTTTTTCTATAAGCGTAATAAATAAAGGAATCTGTGTGCGAATCATCCGGTAATTTTTAATATCTGGATTCGAAAACAGATTCCTTGCTTTATATAATATTCTTTTTATGTCTCTAACCTTTAATTCCTCCGGTAATTCCTCCGATCAATTTCTCTGACAGGAACAGATACAGGACAAATGTCGGTGCAAATACAATAATTACTGCTGCGAACATTCCAGCCCAGTTTCCGGTGTACTGCATGGACTGCAACATTCCATAAAGTCCTACGGCTACCGGACGTAATGCATCGTTGTTTGCAAAAATCAGTGACAGGAAATACTCATTCCAGATATTAATGAAATTGAATATTGTCACTGTTACCAGTCCGGACTGAGCCATCGGGAACATAATCTTCCAGAAAGCTTTTGCCGGAGGACATCCATCAAGAGCTGCTGCCTCTTCATATGTACTGGAAATATTTGCAAAGAAAGTAAGTAAGAAAATCGTTGTATATGGAATATTAATTCCTACATACAAGAAGATCAAAGTTACCTTACTTGCTGCAACATTATTCAGAATTCCAAGATTTGCTACAACTCCAAACAATGGAAGAACGATCATCGTGATTGGAATACCCATCGCAGACACTAAACTTGTCTGGATAATTTTATTCCCGATAAATGTATATCTCGCAAGGACATATGCTGCCGGCGCACAGATCAGGATCAGCAATACACAAGATACTACTGCATAAAGGAGGGAGTTTGTAAAGAATGTTGCAACTCCGCCACTTCCCCATGCCTGCACATAATTTTCAAAGTGTAGTCCCGACGGGAATTTCAATGCTTTTCCTGCAAAGATATCTGTTGTAGTAGAAAGACTGGCTGCTATGATCCATCCAAGTAACATGAATGTAAATGCCACCCATAAAATTACTATAATATATCCAGGAGCGAGCGCCATTTCATGTTTCCAGTCAATTTTCTTTTTCACTTTTATTTTTTTCTCTTTTTCCATCTTGCGTCTCCTCCTTTCTAAAATTCTAAGTCATCCTCTTTAATCAGTTTATTACAGATTGTAAAAATAACTACAATACAGATGCACAAGATAATACCGATCGCTGCTCCATATCCTGCATTTCTTTCTGTAACTGCATTTCCGGCTCCAAATGTCTGCATGTACATGTACTGTACCGGGACAATAGTTGCCTCATCTGCTGTTACGGTTGAGAACATCTGAGACCACACAAAGAATGCCGCTGTACTTACTGACCACATCGTAATGTTCGTCTTAAATACTCCTTTTAATAAAGGAAGTGTCATATGCTGGAATTGCTGTGGCCTGTTGGCACCATCAATGGTTGCCGCTTCATATAGCTCCGGACTGATTCTCTCAATTCCACTCATCCAGATCAGCATGTGATATCCAATCATTCCAAAGCAATATGCAAATAACAATGCTCCGAATTTGTGACCTGTATCCAGCCATGCTGTCTCTGCCAGTTTATGCATACCGACCGCATCAAGAATAGATTTTAGTAATCCGAACTTAGAACTATATACATACTGTAACCACATAGTTGCAAGAGCTACCGCACTTACAAGGTTCGGAAGATAGATTACCGCACGAAAGAATTTCTTACCACGGATTCCACTTGTCAGGATAACTCCAAACAGCAGAGAAACAGAAAGTACAATTGCTCCACCGATTGCCCAGATTTTAAACAGGTTCAGCATAGACTTTCTAAAAATTGCAGTTGCAAATAATTTCTCATAGTTCTGTATACCTACAAATGTCCACAAATCTGTTGTGTCTGTAACGGAATCAATTTTGAAGAAACTCATCATAATCGTCCGGACGATCGGGTATAAAAAAACAATGAGGAAGATGATAACTGCCGGCGCCAGGAAGCCTACGATCATTTTCTTATTATTTTTCATCTCATTTCCTCCTTCTCGCATAATCTCAGCCATCTGCCTCATTCTTTTTTCAGATGTCCTGCGACCGTTTTCTTAAAAGAAATATGGCGGCGATGCCATAACCGCCCCGCCACCATATTATAATATGCATCTTATTTGATTATCTCAAATGACTTATTTTCCTGCTGCTTTTTTCATTGCAGAAATGAATCCTGCTGCATCTAATTTACCAGCTGCGAGCTCAAGTGCGCTTGTCTTTACTGTACCAGTCAGGTCATTGTTGCTCTCTGCGCCTGCTGCCCAGTCATAGTATGTTGTTGTTGCATCAAATCCAGCTTTTACTTCTGCAAGCTCTGTTGGCCATGCATCAGAATTTGCTTTGTCAGTTGGGATACAAAGAGCTTCTTTTGTCATCTCTTTGTCATAATCACCTGTTGTGATATAAGTAATCAGCTCAAATGCTTCGTCAGCCATCTTGGAATCTTTATTAATTGCAAATACCTGATTAGCAATGTTGTTAGCTGTATTGTCATCTGTTCCGTTCGGAACTGATGGATAGTTGAAATATCCCCACTCAAGATCCTCAGCTACAGAATCTTTTGCTTCATTTGGAAGCCATGATCCGCAGATAACGATTGCTGCATCTCCAGGAGCAAATTCCTGATTCTGTCCTGCCGGATATACATTTGTCGCAATGTTCTTTGAGAAGTAACCTTTTTTAGCGAAATCTGCAAAGCTCTGAGCTGCTGCAAGAACTCTCTCATCATCCCATGTTACGTTCTGACCATTTACTTCTTCTCCGGTTACAAGAGATTTTACTCCATCCTGTCCAATATATCTTGCAAGATGATATCCGATAAATGATGTCATATAAGCATCGTCTGCTGTGATTGGTGTAATACCAGCGTCTTTTAATTTAGCGCATACTGCATCTAACTCATCCCATGTTGTAGGAACTTCTTTGATACCAGCTTTATCAAATAATGTCTTATTGTAAAAGAATCCGAAGATTGATGGCTGATATGGGATTGAATGAAGTGTTCCATCCTCATATGCTGCACGTGCAATTTTGAATAATGTCTCGTTTCCGTGCTCTGACTCGTAATCTTTTGCCACATCCTCGAGATCTAACAGATATTTTCCCCAAGATCCGTTTACACGGTTTACATCTTCATCGAACAGGTCGATGGTCTGCTTTGCATCGAGTGCAGGCTGAAGACCTTCACGCTGTCCGGAACGTCCCTTGAACTGAACGTCTACTTCTACACCTGTATCTTCTGTATACTTTGCAATCGCATCCTGGATTACTTTCGCCTGTGGCTCATCTTTACTCCACATAGCCCAGTATACAAGTTTCTTGCCATCTCCTCCAGATGACTTGGAATCGTTGGAACTTCCGCCACATCCAACTAACATGGTCGCAACCATTGCCGCACATAAAAGTGCACTGATTACTTTCTTTTTCATTCTTTTTCCTCCTATACCATTTTGGTAAATCGTTTTTAGTAATTTTGCAATTACTCTTTTCTTGTTGGATTCATTATGTCACAATTTTGCACAATAATCTTTATCCTAAAGTTTCATTAATTTGCACAATCTGCTCTAAAATGCTGTTTTCAGCAAAATAACGGGCTGTTTTTTGTACACATTGTATAAATTAATATTTTCACAATCTTGTTATTTATTCTACATTACACAAATTATTAAGACCTATTATCGATTTTCATCTGATTATTTTATCCCTGATTCTTTATATCAGAGATAATGCTGCTTCATCTCCCACCAAAATAACATCATTATGCATCTGAAGGATTGATGCCGGCACACCTGGAATCACTGGTCCGAAAAATGCTTTCTTTACAATCTCTGCTTTGTCTTCCCCACTTACTACAACAAGAATCTTCTTTGCCTGCATAATTGTCTTTATCCCCATGGTATATGCCTGTCTTGGAACATCCGCCTCCGAAGCAAAAAATCTTTTATTTGCCTCAATAGTACTCTCCTGAAGGTCCACACAATGTGTCCCCGTCTCAAATGCCTGTTCTGGCTCATTAAATCCAATATGTCCGTTATGTCCCATTCCAAGAAGCTGAAGATCTACGCCTCCAAGGCTTCTGATCAGTTCCTCATAACGTTCACATTCTTTTTTACTGTCTGGTTCCATTCCATTGGGCAAATGTGTGTGTCTCTCCTGAATATTCACCTGATCGAACAGATGCTGATGCATAAAGTAATAATAGCTCTGTTCATTGCTTCCCGGCAGTCCTTTATATTCGTCCAGATTGACACTTGTCACCTCTGAAAAATCCAAGTCTCCTTTTTTGTACCAGTCTACCAGCTGACTGTAAGTTCCTATTGGCGTAGAGCCAGTTGCCAGTCCAAGTACACTGTTTGGTTTCAAAATGATCTGCGCAGAAATTATATTGGCTGCTTTTCTGCTCATATCCTTGTAATCTTTTGCTCTGTACACTCTCATAACATTTCCTCCATTTTTATAGACACTTTTTTTAATTCACTTTAAAATTATAGTAGTGTGGCAAATGCCCTTTTTCCCCGTACACTTTTTCATGAAGCCTCTCCCAGATTGACTGGATATCGCTGTCACCTTCCCGGATATCTGACACATCCATTCCATCGCCGTCATTCAGCAAATGATACGCCTCTTCATTTCTTTCTAATTTTTCAAGTGCTGCCACATAATAATATTGAATTCGTCCGTTCTTCTGATTTTCTGTGGTCTGTTTTTTATATTCTTCATCAATTTCCTTGTAAGCCCCACATTTTTCCAGAATCTTAAACCCTTCCTTCTGATAAGATAGTCTCTCTCTTTGAAGCGCCATTCCTTCCATAATAAACTGTTTTGCCTTCTCAGGATCCGATTTCAGATACAGACACGCCAGTCCATGATACGCCCATGCATTGGATGCAAGATCAACAGATCTTGCAAATTCGTCTCTTGCATCTTCATTTCTTCCTGCAATTAGATAGCTGATACCAAGCTGATAATGTGCATACCAGTTCGCGGCATTCGGTGCATCTTTTCTGACTGTTTTCTCTTCCAGATATGTCAGGAATTTCTCTCCATTCCAGAACTCGTCCGGCTCATCTTCTGGATTTGGCATGTGTAGAATGCCTGTCTCAAAGAAATGTTTCCACTTCTTTAATGTTTCTGACTGATTCACAAATTCCAGATGACCAGTTCTTTTTGTTTTTGGTGCAAATGTTCCATATCCGCTTCCTGCCTGGACTAGCTTTGCCTGCTTCTTTGCAAGTCCTTTTGTCTCTTCCAGACGTTTCTTAAGTTTCTCAATCTCCTGATTTGCCTTCAGTTCCTCTGTCACCTTCTCATAACGCCATTCATGGGACTGTTCACATGCACCTGCACCAAGATCCACTGCTCCGTAGCGTTCCATCCATTCCCATGCAGTGTGTGGTGCCATCGGAATACAGCCATACTGTGTCTTTCCAAGTCCTGCCTGGATCTCCACATAACGTCCTGCATCTTCCGTCAAAAATTCCTGCCAGCGGTCGGAAGCATCAATATTTCCCCATGAAAATAGCTTCCTTCCCTGTAATCTTGGTGTTGAAAATTGTAAAAGTCCATATCCATCTGGCGCAATATTGGCAATATATTTTGGTTCTTCTTTCGGAATATGGAAGAAATAATCTATACTGGTCGGAATCTTCTTATAATCTGTTACATCAATTCCATTAACAAACGGAATCTCTACTTTAAAACCATTCGTCCCTACCGCTGTAAATGCTTCCTTTGCCGGTACGACAAGGCGTCCCCCTTCATACTCCGGTACTGCCATGTTACTCCACCAGTACATCGGAATAACCTGATTGCTGTCATTAACAATTCTCATTCTGCAGTTCAGATACGGGCAAGCCTCCTCCAGCCAGAAATCCATCTGCCAGATAACTCCCCGGATTCGTTCATATTCATACATACGAAGTACCGGATCACCTTCATCTGTCTGCGTCTTTGCTACATAAAGCGGCTCCGTTGTCAATGGATTATGACCGATAATTCCAAGATTCCACTCGACACCTCCAGAAAACCATGCATTTCTAATAGCAAGGTTGCTAAATCTGAGCACATCATTCGTGTAAAGAAGATTCTTTCCTGTTTTCTTATCCCACAGCTCCCACAATCTTCCACCATATTCCGTAAGAAATACTGCCTTCAAATACTCGTTTTCCAGAACCGCCGTCTTTACATCTTTCTCATGCAGCTCTCTTGTATATCCATTAAGCTGACGATATGGAAACGCACTATTTACTTTGCCATATCCTTCATAAATCTCATCATCCTCGTCCAGATCAAACACAAGCGAATTCTGAGTTGTCAGTTCCCCAAAAAGATCCGGTACCGAAGACTCCTCTCCCAGTTCTGCAACTTTCATACACTTCGTCTCAAATACTAGCCTTGTCATAATATACCTCCCACTTCTTATAATTTTATCCCTCAACAGGCCTTCTAACATGCACTTTCAAGATGTCTTTAGCATCTCTTTCACTTTTTTCTATTGATATACTAAAATTTTCTCTATCCTATCTTCCATCATGGCATAGAACGATTGTATAATCTTTACACAATCTACACCTTTTTTTGCCATATCTGCGTCAACATACACAAAATCATAGCAGTATGCAAAACAAATCCATATGGAGACAGAATTCCAGATATATAAAAATGCCGCTATCTGCTGCGCCACTTATATTCACATGATTATGTAAACTCACCTGCAAGCAGGTTCAAACAGTACATAATCATGTAAGCTATGCTCGCAGATATAACGGCATTTTCATAATTATCTGAGAATCTCTGTCTCCATCTAAATCTGTAATGTTGCTCACTACTATAATTTAACTAACTCTCAAGTTATTAAATAATATTTTTTACTTAGCATCACCTACAAAATCCGTCACTGACACTTCCTCCGAATCTTTGATAACTCAATTTTTTTCAATTTACTTTCTGAATCTTGTTCTAAAGCGACGCAGCAGATATCGATATTTATACATATCTGAAATCCTGCCTCGGATAATTCACTATATTATAACAACAAATTTTATTACACAGCCTGGAACTGACTGTTATACAACTTATTATAAAATCCTCCTTGTGTCAGCAGTTCTTCGTGTGTTCCCTGCTCGATGATTTTTCCGTCTTTCATAACAAGAATAAGGGATGCATTCCGGATTGTAGAAAGCCGGTGTGCTACGATAAAGCTTGTACGTCCCTTCATTAATTTGTCAAATGCTTCCTGAATCTGCTGCTCTGTTCTTGTATCAATACTTGATGTGGCCTCATCAAGTATCAGCATTGGCGGCAGGCAGAGCATAACTCTTGTAATACATAGAAGTTGCTTCTGCCCCTGGCTGATACTGTCTTCATGAAGCACTGTATCCAATCCTTTTGGAAGACGCTCGATAAATTCCCAGCTATGTGCTTCTTTTGCCGCACGTATAATGTCTTCATCTGTGGCATCTGGTTTTCCAAATGCGATATTTTCCCGGACTGTTCCATCTTTGATCCAAGTCTCCTGTAGCACCATTCCATAGGAACTGCGAAGTGCATGGCGGCTGAGTCCGTCAATTGACTTGCCGTCAATTTTAATGTTTCCTTGATCCACATCATAAAAGCGCATCAGCAGATTGATAAATGTCGTTTTCCCACAGCCGGTCGGTCCTACAATGGCAATCCGCATGCCGGGATCTACTTCCAGATTAAAATCTTCAATCAGGCGGTGATTCTTATCATAACTGAAGTCTACATGGCTGATGGACACATTTCCTTTCACTTCGTTGATTGTTCCTTCCACGTCTGGGGATTCTTCCTCTTCCTCCAGAAGGTCAAAAATACGGTTCGCACACGCCAGCGCATTTTGCATCTCTGTAATGACAGAACTAATGTCATTGAACGGTTTCATATACTGGTTCGCATAAGATAACAACACGGACAGACCTCCAACTGTCAGAGCTCCGCCTGGTATCATAAATGCCCCTACAAGAGCAACACCTGCATAGATAACATTATTTACGAAACGCGTAGACGGGTTTGTCAGACTGCTGTAGAAAACTGCTTTCTGACTGTATTTTTGTAAATCTGCATTGATCTGTGCAAATCGCTCTGACGCTTTTTCTTCATATCCGAATGCTTTGACTACTTTTTGGTTTCCAATCATTTCATCAATGAGTGCCGTCTGATTTCCTCGAGTCTCACTTTGCTTATGAAACATTTCAAATGATCTGGAAGAAATAAATCTAGCAATTAAGAAACTCATTGGTGTCAACACAATGACCAGAAGTGTGATCCAGAAATTCTTGGAAAACATAAAAATCAAAGTTACAACAATCGTTACAATTCCGGAAAACAACTGGGTAAATCCAAGTAAGATTCCATCAGACAAAATATCTGTATCTGCGATGATCCGGCTTACAATATCTCCAGAACTGTGACGGTCCAGATAAGACAGGGGTAACCGCTGAATATGACGGATTGCCTGGGAACGGATATCCTGTACAATATGATAAGTCATATGATTATTGATCATGTTCATGATCCATGCTGCCAGCGCTGATATTGCAACTAATACAAGAATTTCTCTTAATAATATCCACATGGCATCAAATTGAACCTGATGCTCTGCAACAATCTGATCAATGGCATCTCCGAACAGGATCGGCACATATAATTGTAATATTACTGAAACGGTTGCAAGTAACACGCTCAGCAAAAGAAATATTTTATATTTTCCAATGAATTTCAAAATCTTCTTCATCTTCTATGCCTCTCCTTTCTCATCATAATTTATTTTTTCTCTTAATTTTTCTTCCGGGAATTGTGAATAATAAATTTCCTGGTAAACTTCACAATTTTTCATCAATTCTTCATGCGTTCCCTGTCCAGCCAATTCTCCATTTCCAAGAACAAGTATTTTATCTGCCTGCTTAATTCCAGCTACACGCTGAGATACAAGAAATGTTGTCATCTTGCCTTCCAGACCATGGATTGCTTTTCGAAGCGCTGCATCTGTTGCAAAATCAAGAGCACTCGCACTATCATCTAAAATTAATATCTCCGGTTTCTTAACTAAGGCTCTTGCAATGGTAAGCCTCTGTTTCTGTCCACCAGACAGATTACGTCCATTCTGCTCCAACTGGAAATCCAGCTTTCCAGGCTTTCCTTCAACCACTTCTTTTGCCTGGGCAATTTCAATTGCTTTCCAGATGTCCTCATCTGTGGCGTTCTCGTCACCCCATTTCAGATTGTCACGGATACTTCCCTGGAACAGTACACTTCTCTGCTGAACAATTCCGACTTTCTCACCGATAGATTTTCTTGTGTATTCTGTAACATTTTCTCCGTCCATATAGACCTGTCCGTCCTGCGGATCGTAGAATCTTGGGATCAAAGATACCAGTGTTGATTTACCACTTCCGGTTCCTCCGATAATACCAATCGTTTCTCCCGGCATCGCCTGGAAACTGATATCCTTAAGACTCGGTGCTCCCGCGCCCGCATAAGTAAATGTGACATGATCAAATTTAACTGCAGGTGTATGATTCTGCTTTTTCTCTTTCTGACGCATCTCATCGTTTACATATATCATACTGGACTTCACTGCCAAAATTCCTGCCACACGGTCTGCGCACGCCATTGATTTGTTCAATGTAATGATCAGTGATGCTAATTTGATCAATTCAACAATTATCTGAAGCATATAGTTGTAAAGAGCAACCACTTCACCTTGCTGCATATTTCCCATATTAACCTGAATACCAGCGCGGTCAATCAAAATAACTGTTGCAATATTAATCAGCACATAAGTCACTGGATTTAAAAGTGCTGAAATCCTTCCGACAAAAAGATTCAATCTCGTCAGTTCCCGGCTGCTGTCTTCAAATTCTTCTACAGATTGCTCTTCCCTGCAAAATGCACGGATCACACGGACACCTGTTAAATTTTCTCTTGTCAGTCCTGTCACCTGGTCCAGTCCATTTTGCACTTTCTTAAATAATGGAATGCTGACCAGCATAATGGAAAATACAACAACGAACAATACCGGAATCGCAATCACAAATATCCATGCACATTTTACATTGATTGTAAATGCCATGACCATGGAGCCAAGTACGACAAATGGACTTCGAAGCAGAAGTCTCAGACCCAGATTCAATCCATTCTGAACCTGATTCACATCATCTGTCAAACGTGTGATCAAGGTATCAGTTCCCATGGTATCTAATTCTGTAAATGACAATGACTGAATATGATCAAACATTGCCTGTCTTAATTTTGCCGCAAATCCACAGCTTGCCTTCGCAGCAAAAAACTGTGCGGTGAAACTGCAGGCAAGTCCGACTCCCGCCATTAAGATCAATACAAAAAACATCTGAACCACATAACTTCGGTTATCCTGTGCGACACCGACATCAATAATCTGTGCCACAACTACCGGAACTAAAAGGTCAAAAACAACCTCCAGAAGCTTAAAAAGCGGTGCCAGAATACTTTCTTTTTTGTACTCTTTGAGATAAACTGCCAAACTTTTCATGTCTCTATTTTCCTCTCTCTTCCTGTTTCACGAATCTATGCCTATTATAACGCACATTCAGTAATATGCATAATATTCCTTTTATTGCTTTGTAATATATTTTTTATATTGCATTTGTAATACCTTCATTATAACATAGTGTTACATACGTTTTGGAAGCTTTCAAGAAATGGAGATGGATTATGGAACTTAGACAATTAGAATACTTTAGACAAATTGCAGATACACATAGCTTTAATGAAGCAGCCAGACATTTAAATATGTCACAGCCTCCTCTCAGCTATCAGATTCACCAATTAGAAGAAGAACTGGGCGTACAACTTTTTGAGCGGACAAGCAAAGGAGTTATTCTGACAAATGCCGGCGAAGTCTTATACGAGCGCGCCGGAAATTTGCTTGATTATGCAGATTCTGCAAAGCTTGAAGTTACAAAAGCCGGAAAAAAGCGAGTTCTTCGTATCGGAATGACCTCAACAACAACTGCTGTAATGATGCCATTTATCTCTACATTTGCAAAAAAATATCCTGACGTAAACTTCGAAGTAAGGGACGGAAGTACCTATACATTATATAGTTATCTTATGGATGGAATTATCGATATCTCCGTTGCACGTACCCCGCTTCAGTTAAACAAAGTAAACTCTTTTACTTTATGTTCTGAGCCAATGATTGCTGTGTCAAACTTTTCAGCAAATCACCAATCTTCTAATGCTGTCCCTGTCACAAATAATACTGCTACAAATTCAAATAGCAAAATGCTTTCTTCAAAAATAATACAGCTAAACGACCTGTCAAAACTTCCATTGATTCTTTATCGCAGATATGAACGATTAATTCTTGATACATTTCATGCAAAAAATCTTGATCCTGAAATATTCTGTCTCTGCGATGACGCAAAAAGCGCTTTGCTCTGGGCTAAAGATGGACTCGCAACTGCCATTTTCCCCAAATCAATGCAGTCATTGTGTACAGGACTTCGAATTTAAGAGATTGATGAACCTACTCTTATAACACAAATTGTATTAATCTGGAAAAAAGAAAAGAAACTTTCTCCTATCGTACAAGAATTTTTAGATGTATGCCAAAAAAAATAATTCAAGAATGCCTCGGCATTCTTGCTGCGAGGTGCGCGTCATGCAATTGCATGACATACTTCTACTGCGCACCTCTGCAATCCTGCCGGAGGATTTTGTGTAATAAGAAATGCAATTTTCTATATACACAAAAAAGTGACTGGTTCATGCCAATCACTTCTTATATAAATATATACCTTCAAAACTGCATATAAGAAACTTTTTACATCTTTACCTATCCACCTGTGCTTCGCACTTTTGTGCTCTTGCTTTTGGTTATGCCCTCGACCTATTAGTAACAGTCAGCTCCATGTGTTACCACACTTCCACCTCTGTCCTATCTACCTCGTCGTCTTCAAGGGGTCTTACAACTTTCGTTGGGATATCTCATCTTGAGGGGGGCTTCACGCTTAGATGCCTTCAGCGTTTATCCCGTCCCGGCTTGGCTACTCTGCTATGCTCCTGGCGGAACAACAGATCAACCAGCGGCCAGTCCATCCCGGTCCTCTCGTACTAAGGACAGCTCCTCTCAAATATCCTACGCCCACGCCGGATAGGGACCGAACTGTCTCACGACGTTCTGAACCCAGCTCGCGTACCGCTTTAATGGGCGAACAGCCCAACCCTTGGGACCTACTTCAGCCCCAGGATGCGATGAGCCGACATCGAGGTGCCAAACCACTCCGTCGATGTGAACTCTTGGGAGTGATAAGCCTGTTATCCCCAGGGTAGCTTTTATCCGTTGAGCGATGGCAATCCCACTTTATACCACCGGATCACTAAGTCCTACTTTCGTACCTGCTCCACCCGTCGGTGTCGCAGTCAAGCTCCCTTCTGCCTTTGCACTCTTCGAATGGTTTCCGACCATTCTGAGGGAACCTTTGAGCGCCTCCGATACCCTTTCGGAGGCGACCGCCCCAGTCAAACTCCCCACCTGACATTGTCCCCCGGCCTGTTTAAGGCCGCTGGTTAGAAACCCAGTACTGCAAGGGTGGTATCCCAACAACAGCTCCACGGCAACTGGCGTCACCGCTTCAAAGCCTCCCACCTATCCTGTACATGCAATACCGAATCCCAGTATCAAGCTGGAGTAAAGCTCCATGGGGTCTTTCCGTCCTGGCGCAGGTAACCAGCATCTTCACTGGTATTTCAATTTCACCGGGTGCATTGTTGAGACAGTGCCCAAATCATTACGCCTTTCGTGCGGGTCGGAACTTACCCGACAAGGAATTTCGCTACCTTAGGACCGTTATAGTTACGGCCGCCGTTTACTGGGGCTTAAGTTCAAAGCTTCGCTTGCGCTAACCTCTCCCCTTAACCTTCCAGCACCGGGCAGGCGTCAGCCCATATACTTCACCTTTCGGTTTTGCATAGACCTGTGTTTTTGCTAAACAGTTGCTTGGGCCAATTCTCTGCGGCCACCTCTCAGTGGCACTCCTTCTCCCGAAGTTACGGAGTCATTTTGCCGAGTTCCTTAACAATGCTTCTCCCGTCGGCCTTAGGATTCTCTCCTCATCCACCTGTGTCGGTTTACGGTACGGGCGCGATACAAACAATAGCGGCTTTTCTTGACGCATGGCTCACACTCTTCCCTACTCTTATTTCGGTACGCATCACGTCTTCGGATTGCCGTACGGATTTGCCGGTACGACTCCTACCTCGCTTGCGCCGGGCTTTCCATTCCCGGCTTGTGCTCTCCACACGTGTCCCCACAGTTCTGTTATATCGCGGTACAGGAATTTCAACCTGTTGTCCATCGGTTACGTCTTTCGACCTGGCCTTAGGCCCCGACTTACCCAGAGCAGATCAGCTTTACTCTGGAAACCTTAGATATTCGGCCGGAAGGATTCTCACCTTCCTCTCGCTACTCATTCCGGCATTCTCTCTTCTATACAGTCCACAGCTCCTTATCGGTACTGCTTCTTCCCGTATACAATGCTCCTCTACCAATGTACAAGTACATTCCTGAGCTTCGGCAGTGTGTTTCAGCCCCGGACATTTTCGGCGCAGGACCTCTCGACTAGTGAGCTATTACGCACTCTTTGAATGTATGGCTGCTTCTGAGCCAACATCCTAGTTGTCTGCGAAATCCCACATCCTTTTCCACTTAACACACATTTTGGGACCTTAGCTGCAGGTCTGGGCTCTTTCCCTTTTGACTACCCAACTTATCTCGTGCAGTCTGACTCCCATACACCATCTACGCGGCATTCGGAGTTTGATATTCTTCGGTAAGCTTTGACGCCCCCTAGGAAATTCAGTGCTCTACCTCCGCAAGACTTGTATGAGGCTAGCCCTAAAGCTATTTCGAGGAGAACCAGCTATCTCCGGGTTCGATTGGAATTTCTCCCCTATCCACACCTCATCCCCACCCTTTTCAACGGATGTGGGTTCGGACCTCCATTGCCTTTTACGGCAACTTCATCCTGGACATGGATAGGTCACCCGGTTTCGGGTCTACTCCGACTGACTCTTCGCCCTATTCAGACTTGGTTTCCCTTCGGCTCCATCCCTTAAGGACTTAACCTCGCCAGCCAGCGTAACTCGCCGGACCGTTCTACAAAAAGTACGCGGTTCCACATTTAAAGTGGTTCCACAGCTTGTAAACATATGGTTTCAGGTTCTTTTTCACTCCCCTCCCGGGGTCCTTTTCACCTTTCCTTCACAGTACTATGCGCTATCGGTCACTAAGGAGTATTTAGCCTTACGGGGTGGTCCCCGCATATTCAGTCAAGGTTCCACGTGTCTCGACCTACTCTGGATTCCGCCATGCCAATCGACCTTTCACTTACGGGGCTTTCACCCTCTCTGGCCGGCCTTCCCAGGCCGTTCTGTTAAGTCTTTTGGATCAATTCCGCGGTCCGAACCCCGGAGTGCACGCACTCCGGTTTGGGCTCTTCCGGTTTCGCTCGCCGCTACTTCCAGAATCACATGTTGTTTTCTCTTCCTCCGGCTACTTAGATGTTTCAGTTCACCGGGTTCCCCTCCTAACGTTATGTATTGGCGTTAGGATACCTGAGGTTTGCTCAGGTGGGTTTCCCCATTCAGAGATCTCCGGATCATAGGATATTTGCTCCTCCCCGAAGCTTTTCGCAGCTTATCACGTCTTTCATCGGCTCTTAGTGCCAAGGCATCCACCATACGCTCTTATTAGCATAACCAATAGATGTCGAAAGCGGTGCGGAAGTTCTGACTGTTCTCAGAGGAATGCTTGCATTCATCTGGAACCGTCTGAAGTTCTGCAATCATTTGCGAAGCAAAGGATAGCGAAACAAGCAAAGCTTGTGAGCTAACCGGTTTGACATCGCCGCCTACGGGTTGCTTTCTTCATCGACACATGCATAGCGTTGCATGCGTTGGCTTCTAGGTCAATTTTTTGGATTCGTTTTCTTCGAATTGTGTAGTAATTATTACTCTGTTTATAACAATTACCTCGGATGTCTTGATTAGATATTTAATATCTTATCTATATTTCTTATATGCGGTTTTCAAGGTACATTGCGAAACGAATATTTTCTGCGTTGAATGCTTGCATTCATAAGCTGTGAAATATTCTGTTTCATAGCGTGCCTGCACGCGACCGAAAGAACGAAGTTCTTGAGGTGCAATGTAAGCATTTGACTGTTTTATCAGCCATCAGGAAGTTGAATCTCTTCAGCTCTCTGATCACTGGTAAAACCAGTTTATTTTTTCAATCCGGCAGCCACCTACTCTCCCGTACCGTCTCCAGTAAAGTACCATCGGCCGCTTAGGTCTTAACCATCGTGTTCGGGATGGGAACGGGTGTTACCCCTAAGCGCATCGCCACCGGAAATGTTATTCGTTCTTTTTACGGAACTGATAACTTGTCATTATGTCCTTCGCGCGTCCAATTCCGCGCTCAGTCCTTGATGACTAAATAACAGACAACAGCCCTTACTTTTTCCGTTTTAGTTGGATTGATTCGGCTGCTTTGCAGCCTACTTTATCCATCTTCCGTTTTAGTTGGATTGATTCGGCTGCTTTGCAGCCTACTTTATCCATCTTCCTTAGAAAGGAGGTGATCCAGCCGCACCTTCCGATACGGCTACCTTGTTACGACTTCACCCCAGTTATCGGTCCCACCTTCGGCAGCTCCCTCCTTTCGGTTGGGTCACTGACTTCGGGCGTTACTGACTCCCATGGTGTGACGGGCGGTGTGTACAAGACCCGGGAACGTATTCACCGCAGCATTCTGATCTGCGATTACTAGCGATTCCAGCTTCATGTAGTCGAGTTGCAGACTACAATCCGAACTGAGACGTTATTTTTGAGATTTGCTCGGCCTCGCGGCTCTGCTTCCCTTTGTTTACGCCATTGTAGCACGTGTGTAGCCCTGGTCATAAGGGGCATGATGATTTGACGTCATCCCCACCTTCCTCCAGGTTATCCCTGGCAGTCTCTCCAGAGTGCCCACCCTAAATGCTGGCTACTGAAGATAAGGGTTGCGCTCGTTGCGGGACTTAACCCAACATCTCACGACACGAGCTGACGACAACCATGCACCACCTGTCACCGATGTTCCGAAGAAAAGCTTCCATTACGAAGCGGTCATCGGGATGTCAAGATCAGGTAAGGTTCTTCGCGTTGCTTCGAATTAAACCACATGCTCCACCGCTTGTGCGGGTCCCCGTCAATTCCTTTGAGTTTCATTCTTGCGAACGTACTCCCCAGGTGGACTGCTTATTGCGTTAGCTGCGGCACCGAATAGCTTTGCTACCCGACACCTAGCAGTCATCGTTTACGGCGTGGACTACCAGGGTATCTAATCCTGTTTGCTCCCCACGCTTTCGAGCCTCAACGTCAGTCATCGTCCAGTAAGCCGCCTTCGCCACTGGTGTTCCTCCTAATATCTACGCATTTCACCGCTACACTAGGAATTCCACTTACCTCTCCGACACTCTAGCTGCACAGTTTCCAAAGCAGTCCACAGGTTGAGCCCATGCCTTTCACTTCAGACTTGCACAGCCGTCTACGCTCCCTTTACACCCAGTAAATCCGGATAACGCTTGCCCCCTACGTATTACCGCGGCTGCTGGCACGTAGTTAGCCGGGGCTTCTTAGTCAGGTACCGTCATTTTCTTCCCTGCTGATAGAAGTTTACATACCGAAATACTTCATCCTTCACGCGGCGTCGCTGCATCAGGCTTTCGCCCATTGTGCAATATTCCCCACTGCTGCCTCCCGTAGGAGTCTGGGCCGTGTCTCAGTCCCAATGTGGCCGGTCACCCTCTCAGGTCGGCTACTGATCGTCGGCTTGGTGGGCCGTTACCTCACCAACTACCTAATCAGACGCGGGTCCATCTCATACCACCGGAGTTTTTACCACTGTACCATGCAGTACTGTGGTCTTATGCGGTATTAGCAGCCATTTCTAACTGTTATCCCCCTGTATGAGGCAGGTTACCCACGCGTTACTCACCCGTCCGCCGCTCAGTCACAAAAGTCTTCATCCGAAGAATCGAACTTAAGTGCTTCGCTCGACTTGCATGTGTTAAGCACGCCGCCAGCGTTCATCCTGAGCCAGGATCAAACTCTCGTTTAAAAATCTTAATTCCGATTTGACTCGGATTTAAAATCAAAGTTCGTTCCAGGTCAAGAAAACTACTAGCTTTCTTATCCCTTTTACTGTTTTAAGGTCGACATTGTCATTCAATGTCCGTTCTGAATTTTCTCTTAAAGAATCTTCAGGGTTGTTGTCTATTATTTAATTATCAAGGATCTTTTTCTTTGTTGTCGTCTCAGCGACAGCTTACTTATATTATCACATTCACAATCGCTTGTCAACAACTTTTTTATTTTCTTTTTTGCTGTCCGCTTCGATCATCTCTGTCGTTCGAAACAGCTTAATCAATATACCATGTCCTTTTCTAATTGTCAATATTATTTTTATTTTTTATTTTATTCGCGCAATTCGCACAATTCAGTTTTTTACTTTCTATCATAACTACAGTTTTAAGAATGCACTTCGAGCCATAATTTCCGATCTTACATTTTAACAAAACACTACGTCTCCAATATTGTTCTTTTGTCTACTTACTGTTATAATTGCTAGACGGAGGTTCTTTTACTTATGAAAATACAGCTTTTATCAACATTAAAAAAATATAAAAAGGATTATTTAAAACAGGACATTTTCTCTGGTATCATTATAGCCGCTGTATCTATTCCCATTTCCATGGGATATGCACAGATTGCCGGGCTTCCTCCGGCTTATGGCTTGTATGGTTCTATTCTTCCTATATTATTATTCGCAATTTTTTCTACATCAAAACAATTTATTTTTGGTGTAGATGCTGCTCCCGCTGCTCTTGCAGGCAGTGCGCTGCTTTCTCTTGGTATTGTTCCCGGATCTGAAGCTGCGTTGAATTATATACCGATTTTGGCACTTTTTACTGGTCTGTGGCTTCTTTTCTTTTACATTATAAAAGCCGATCGGATTGTAAACTTTATATCAACCCCTGTTATGGGCGGATTCATCAGTGGAATCTCTTTAACTATTATCTTCATGCAGATTCCGAAACTTATGGGAAGCTCTGCAGGATCTGGTGAAATCATCGAACTTGCAGAACATATTTATGCCGCCGGTCAGGATTTCCACGGGCTTTCTCTCGGATTAGGACTTGGTACATTACTTATTATAAGAATATGCAAAAAATGGATTCCAAAATTTCCAATTGCAATTCTTATCATGGCTGCAGGCGTAGTATCTACTGTGTATTTCCATGTTGACGCAAAGGGTGTGGCACTGCTTGATTCTGTTGGAACCGGACTTCCGCCATTTTTCATTCCTGACTTTAGTCAGGTAGATCTGACTCAGGCTGTTGGGCGTGGACTGATGATTTCACTGGTCGTAATGGCTGAAACTTTGCTTGCAGAAAACAATTTTGCTTTCCGTAATGGTTACAATCTGAATGACCGCCAGGAAATCTTAGCCTGTGCTGCCGGTAACGTTGCCTCTGCATTTGTAGGTTCCTGCCCGGTGAATGGGAGCATTTCCCGGACATCTATGAACGAACAATATGGCGGGCACTCTCAAGTTGTTTCCATTACTGCAGGCATTACTATGGCAATTCTACTGTTATTTTTCACTGGCTTCATTGGATACCTGCCGATTCCGGTTCTGACCGCAATTGTGATATCCGCACTTATGGACGTTGTAGAGGTTCATTTATGTATCCGCCTCTTCCGACTAAGCAAACAGGATTTTTACATTTTCATGGCAGCCTGTATCAGTGTATTATTTTTAGGAACAATTTACGGTGTACTCATCGGTGTATTACTTTCATTCTTTGCTGTTATCACAAAATCTGCGAATCCAACTCGTTCTTTTCTTGGTGTGATTCCCGGAAAAGATGGATATTATGACCTTATAAGAAATGTACATGCGTATCCTATCAAAGGTGTTGTCATGTACCAGTTTAATGAAAACCTGTTTTTCGCAAATGTAAAGATTCTTCAGGAAGATCTTGAAGATGCAGTCAGTCCAGATACGCAAGTCGTAATCATTGACGCAAGAGCAATCAACAACATCGACATTACTGCTGCAGACCGCCTTGCGGAATTATCTTCGCGTCTGACAGACCTTGGAATACATTTTTATATCACTGAACATACTGAAAAATTGAACCAGCAAATGCGTCAGTTAGGTGTTGAACATCTGATTCGCGAGGGACATGTCCGCCGGACAATACTGGCTGCTCTTCACGACGCAGATATTTACGCCCCATATGAACTGAATATCCCGGATTCTGAAAAAGAAAGCGTAAAGCTAAACCTGACATTTCTTCCTGCAGAAGATGAAGATACACTGGAGGAATTTGCATGGGCTTATGGTGATCAGGTAGTCGAGGAAATGGAACATGAAGTTCACCACATCTTAAATCATATTCACGGATTAAAGGATATTGAAGAGATTCTTGAAAACGGTCTTGTAGACCACCTTGAAAATTGGCATTCTCTTGGTGCCTTTGATGAGGACGAATTACTTCGCCGTATCGAGCTTCATCTCGATGAGTTGTCACAGGCACTGGCAGAAAACCAACCATTAGTTCTTCAGTTAATCGAAAAACGAAGACGTATTTTAAGAGACCGTGTTCTACGTGAACATCCGGAAGTCTTCGATAAATTACAGAAACATCGCCGAAAGCTTGAAGAACGATTAGAACTTCAGCGCGCAAGCGTAAAGCCTCAAGAACAAGCACCTCAGCCAAATCAAACTTTTGAAAAAGAAGAAGTTCCTGCGCAAGATTCCGATGCGGCACAAGATTCCGATGCGGCACGAGATTCCGATGCAGCACAAGATTCCGATGCGGCACAAGATTCCGATGCGGCACAAGATTCCGATGCGGCACAAGATTCCGATGCGGCACAAGATTCCGATGTGGCACAAGATTCTGATAATGTGCAAAAAGAATATGAACTTGACGAGAATACTGCCGAACAGGAATCCAATCTTGAGCGACAATTTCTAGAATATATTCGCCGACATTAATTCAAAGATTTCCACTAAACGCATACAAAAAAGGCAACACATACACGACGCATGTGTTGTCTTTTTTTCGTTCAATATTTCTATTTTTTCTCTTTGTTACTTTCATATTCTTTCAATGCTTTTAATGCCTGACCACCCATGAGATACAGAATTCCAGTGTTAAATATGGTCATAAGACCAATTCCTACATCCCCCAGATCCCAAACAAATGTATAAGCTGCAATTCCACCAATGAACAGCATTACAAGTGCAAGTACTTTATAAGCAGTCTGCCAAAACCATTTATCGCCAAAGAGATAGGATACATTACTTCTTGCGTAAAAGAGTATTCCTAAAAATGTCGAGAAACTGAATAAAAATAATGTAAGTGCTATAAAGATTACACCAAATTCTCCAAGATGATATTTCATTGCTGACTGTAGTAAATCCATTCCTGACTTTCCGGCGACTACATTTTCCGGTGCCAACAGCATGATCATTGCAGTACAGCTACAGATCACAATGGTGTCAATAAATACTCCCAGCGCCTGTGTAAGTCCTGCTTTTACCGGAAAATCACATTCTGCTGCCGCTGCCGCACATGGTGCTGATCCAGAACCCGCCTCATTTGAAAACAGACCTCTCTTTACGCCGTTCATAAGAACTGCACCAAATCCTCCAGATACAACCTGTCTGATTCCAAATGCCTCCTCAAAGATTCGACCAAATACGCATGGAATACTTTTCATATTTATGAGAATAACAAAAATCGTAATGAAGAAATAACATACAGCCATAATCGGCACGATCAGGTCCAGAACTTTTACCGTCGCGTTTTTACGAAGGACGATCACTGCCGCAACTGCAACAAGGGCAATCGTTGTATAAAGCGGTGGAATATGAAATGCATTTTCAAAAGAAGATGCAACTGAATTACTGATTACCTGGCTGATTCCACACCAGCAGATCAGACCGGAAATTGCAAACAGGACTGCAATCAAGGTATGATTTTTCTTCTTTCCTGTCTTTTCTTCCATATAGTGATGAATATAGTAAGCCGGACCTCCACGGTATCCTCCGTAAAGTGGATCTTTTTCTTTGTGAATCTGTGCCAGCGTTGCCTCTACAAATGCTGTTGAAGAGCCAATCAGGGCTGTCACCCACATCCAAAAGACCGCTCCTGCACCTCCTGCAGAAATTGCAGCTACAACCCCGACAAGATTTCCCATGCCGACTCTCGTCGCTGTTGATACGATCAACGTCTGAAACGTGGACAGACTGTCTTTATTCTCCTTCTTTGACATCAGTGCCCGAATCATATCCGGGAACAAACGCAAAGGTAATACTTTTGTCCGCACTGAAAAATAAATCCCTGTTGGAATCAATAATATAATCAGCAATGAGATTCCCACACTATCTCCACCCGGCAATGGAACATGTATCAAATCTCCCCACAATAATGCATAAATTCTTTCAATTAACGATACAACCATTTCAGAAATATCCTTTCTGAGCTCTTTGTCACTTTAACGCTCTGCACTATCATACTATATCTCAATATATTGTGCAAATACTTTTCATGAAAAAACAATTTCCTGCAATACTCTTCCGACCGCCTGTGAAAAATCACTGATATTTCGAATCTTTATCAGATTTTGCCCAAAAATCTTTCCTGCTACTTCTCCAGAGCGCGCACTTCCCATAAAAATTCCGATCACCTGAATTCCTTTTTGTTTCAGATTCTGCACTTCTTTTGCAGTATCTTGAATTGCAAGCAGATCTGTGTATTCTTTATTTTTATAAAAAGCACCTTCTCCACTATCCTGATCATCCTGTGGGCTTGCATCTGTCAGTACGAGTAAAATTCTTTTTCTTTTTTCGCCGTTCTCCATCAAGTGTCCTGCCGCCCGAAGTGCAAGTCCATCGCGATTGTTTCCCGCCGCAACATACCGGAACAGTTCATCCTCTCTCTCTTCTTTGCAATTAGGGAAAATGTGCAATATCGTATAGCCGCGGATACTGCAATAAGAATAAATCTGTACCGGAATCTTACATTGTTTCAGACTTTTGGATAAAATATACGCCTGTGCCGCAATCTGCTCCTGCATCTGCTTTCTCGAAGAAGAGGCATCTATGAGAATATCAACAGAAAATCCAGGAATTTCTACCTCTTCTTTTCTCTCAAATACTCTTGGATCGTCCAGATAGACTGCTTTCCACACTTCCTGTGGATTTAGTTTTCCGTGAGCTGCTTTCTCTGGAAATCTCTCTTCTTGTTCCTCAAGACAAATCTTTAGCTTTTCTGTAAGTCTTCGAATGGCATTCTGATAAATCGAATAATTCTGTTCATAATGTTTTTTATTCTTCTCATATTGTCTGGCAGTCTCTGCCTGAAATTCTCTAATTTCCTTTTTTTCTCTTTTTCCTTTTATCTTGGATAATTCATTTTCACCGGTATAGATCTTATTTCTGTTTTTTTCTGTCTCCGACTCTTTCAGGCCATCCTCCCTTGCTCTTGAATTTCCTTTTGTAAATAAAAGATGACAATTTTTATGATTTCCCACACACAATTTTTGTTCTATTTTTTCCTGGTATTCTTGCGAATAGATACTCTTCCCAAAACATGCCTCTACATATCTTTTTGTTTCTTCCGGATTTCTCTGTAGCGACAACTGGAATATATAGTGTCTGCCTCGCTCCATTATTCCCGATTTCCCATCAAAAAATGTATTTTGGTCATCATAATTTCTGGCACGTACATAAGTAGCACTTACTTTTCCAAAAGACTGAAATACTCCGGATACCTTCTGCAGAAAATAATTTCCTTTCTTCTTTTCAGTCGGACGATACGCAAAATATTTCCACAGATTTTCTCTTGTCTGTTCCAGAATTTGATCCGTTGACATATCTTCTGAAAAAGAAAACGCATGTAAAATCTGCTCATCTTCCTCTTTTAACCCTGATGACTGTCCCAAAATTTCTCTGCAATGTCCGTTTCGTATCTGATCAATTCTGGAATACTCTTTATATTTCCGATAACGTCTCAGGCTTTCTCTGGCATACTCTTTCCTCAAATCCAAAAGTGCTGTCCTTTTCTTCTCTTCTTTTTGATACAATGCATTTTCCAGCCCAGTCCAGAGAAGCCCTTCATATAACTCCTGGTTCTTTCCTCCTAACTGATTAAAAAATACGTCTATTTTTTCCTGATCGTACCATTTATATGCCAGTCCGATAATCAGGTTCAAATACATATCTGCTGTTCCATCCGGGGAAAAGGCAAGAAACATCGGTTCAAATTCATACTTTTCTGCTGCAGTCCATATAAAATTACGTGCTCTTTTCGCTTCTATTAATTCCTGCTCTTCCATTCCTGTCACCTTGTAAATATTTGCATATTTTATTATTTTTTGCGAAAAACATCCTTTCTTTGGATTTTTCTTGAAATCCTTGCCTGAATCGTATCCCGGATCAATGTCTGCTCATATGGATCAAACGATTTGTTCGCAATTCCCATATCTAGCGCTGTATGAATATCAAGTCCTTTTTCCATCAGATCGATTGCTCCCAAAAGGCCTCGAAGATCCAGTGCCTTAGAAGAAATCTCAGCATTTTCACATTTTTTCTGTAAATCTAAAAATAATGCTGCTAACTCTTCTGCCGCATCTTCCCGGATTGCCGGAGAGTTCTTTCTTATCAGTTTTATCAGGCTTTCTTTGGCAATCATCGGCATCTGAATGACGGCAAAACGTGACACCAATGCTTCATTCAGTTCTTTTGTGCCGGAATATCCATAATTCATGGTTGCAATAAACCGCGTTGCAGGATGAAGTTCTATTCTTTCATCCCCCGGAACGTCAATGGTCCTACGAAAATCCAATGTTGCATGCAGCACTGCCATAGCTTCACTTTTTGCCATGTTAATTTCATCCAATACCGTAAAACCACCTGTTTTTGCCGCTGTATATACCGGACCAGGCCGGAAAGTCACTTCACCGCCGCGAAATGTATCCATCCCTATGAGGGAAGCAGCATCCATATTCACATGAAAAGACACATCCCATCGCGGCCGCATAAAAACTCCGGCCAGATTCTCAGCAAACAGATTCTTTCCTGTCGCCTTATGTCCGACAAGCAGAAGATTCTGCCCGCATAGAATAGCTGTAATTGCCTGCTCCCACACATCTTTCCCATAATAAAACTGCTCCAGCTTTGGAATTCTTTCCTCATAAGATTTTTCTGCCGGATAACTTTCACGAAATTTTTTTATCTCATCAATCAAATCATCTCTGATTCCAAGTTCTCGTAATTTTTCTAACAAATGCTGTCGCTTCCCTTCTGTTCTAAACTTACCATCTATACTTCTTTTAGAGATTGCCTACATCTCCTGGATGCTATAAAACTCCAAACAATTGATTGATATTTACATTGTCATCAATAATTCTGCTACTTGGCTTTTTTGCATTAGCAAGCATGGTTTCCACTCTGTTTTCCAGTGCCACATCTATAAATTTCCCCATATTAATTCCACGCAGTTCAAAGAAAAGTGCCGGATTTTCATCCAGCCGCACTCCGACGCCATATAACGCTGCTGCGACATGCTTGCACATCAATGCCCAGTCAGGACAACTACATCCGAAACTAATTTCACTTGGCTTCGGAAAAAGTCCATTTTCACCTGCAAATAATTCTTTCATGGCAACCGGGAAATTTCCCGCCAGCAATTCTTCCATACTCTCAATCTTTTCACTGCATTGTTCAATGATATTCTGACAATGTTCCTGATTGAGCGGACTGATCCGTATCTCTACCTTGTATGGGGTTTTTCGTCTCCCCTGTACTTTTGCTTCTATTTTTCCCTTCTTTATCTGAAGATCCACAACCGTTCCCGTTCGGACATAACGTTTTCCGCGTTCCAGCCTTGACTCATAATCTGCATATCTTTCCAGATTCTCACACCATGCATTTCCCCACCATGTCTTCGTAATCTTTCTGCCTTTGACTATAATCGGATGAACTTCTTTTCCTTTTTTCCGTTGCTTTTCAATACTTGCCCCGGCATTCTTTTTCAACAGTCCGCCACTTGGCTGTTCAAACTGCTGACTTTCATCCCAGTATTTTTTCATTTATTTTCCCTCTTTTTTCGTTTCATATGCTTATACAATATTTTGTTCTTTTTATTCTTCAAGCCGAAGCAAGGAGAACAGCTCTTCATTATTAAGATCTGTAATCCATTTTTCTCCACCTGATCCTATAACATTTTCAGCAAGTTCCTTTTTTGAATTAATAATTGCATCTATTTTTTCTTCAATAGTACCTTTGCTTACAAACTTATGAACCATTACATCTTTTGTCTGTCCGATACGGAACGCACGGTCGGTCGCCTGATTTTCAACTGCCGGATTCCACCAGCGGTCAAAATGTATCACATGATTTGCTTTCGTGAGATTCAGTCCTGTTCCTGCCGCCTTAACAGACAACACAATAAACGGAACATATCTTTCACCTTGAAATTTTTCAACTATTTCTGTCCTGCGTTTTACAGGTGTACCCCCATGGATCACATACCCTTTTGCATGAAAAATTCCCGTCAGATATTCTGCAAGATATTCTGTTATTTCCTTAAACTGCGTAAACACAATTACTCGCTCACGTTTCTCATAAATTCCTCTTCTTTCAATCCCCTCTGCTTCAAGAACACGTTTTTCCATATCCGATACAGCTTTTCGATACAATACGGTCTGTTTTCTGGATAAGGCAGCATAATCTAACATTTCCACTTTTTCCGGTAGATCAGAAATAATATTTTTGTCAGTCTTCACTCGTCTGAGCATAAACGGACTGATCATAGATTTCAATTTTGCATATTTTTCCGGATGCTCTTCTAATCCCTTGCAAAACTCATGAAATTCTTTTGAAGCCCCTAAAAGACCATGATTAAGGAAGTCAAATAATGGCCAAAGGTTCGTAAGATCATTTTCAATCGGTGTACCAGTCATAGCAATCCGCATCTTACTCTTCATTTTTTGATCTCTCTTGTCTGCTTCGTCGTTGGATTTTTTATTGCCTGCGCCTCATCAAGAATCAGACAATCCCATTCTTTTTCCTTCAATGGTTCTATTTTTGCCGCCATTGCGTATGTTGTAATTGTTAAAAATGGTAATTCCTCTTTTGCTTCTTTATCTGTTTTTCTCAATTTTTCAAGATATGTCAGAACCTGAATTGTCTTTCCAAGTCCCATATCATCTGCGAGACATGCTCCAAATCCTAGCCGATTCATATAGTTCAACCAGCTATAGCCGCTTTTTTGATATGGCCGGAGTGTTGCTTTCAAAGTCTTCGGAACAGCTACACTTCGAATTCGATTCGGTTCCCTGAGATTAAGAAGCATTCTCGACATCCACGCTCCATTTGAAACTACAATTCCAACATCTGGAAGGATTTTGTCATTTCCCATTTCCAGTTGAACTGCATCTCTAAAAGATAAGCTCTCTGGAATATCCTCCATTTCTTCCAGAAGCTTTCTTAATTTTTCATGATTGACTTCAATCCATTTTCCCTTTAAAAATGCCAGTCCTTCCGTCTGTCTGAGCAACTGCTCAATCTCACTTTGTGTCAGTCTGACTCCATCTACTTCTAATGACGGCTGAAGAGAAACAAGTGCATCAAAGCCTACCATGGATGGTTTTTCTTCACCCAGTTTTACATTGACAGATAACATGGAATTTTTCTTTCTCCACCAATTAGGTATTCTGCATAAAATTCCTGTCTCTTCGATTTTCTCGATATCTTTTAAAAATGAATATGCATCATCCACTGTGAATTTCAGCGTGTGAAACATTTCTCCACTTTCCATTAATTCCGCGATCAAAGGAGAGACTTCTGCCGCGCGATTTAAACTCGATAAAAGAGTAAGGAGTTTTTCTCTGTCGTCTCTATATTCAGTCAACGCATATTGGAGCGGCATATGCTGTACGCTTCCATCTGACTGCCTGGATGCATAGGTTGCTATAAATGCAAATGGAGCATCATCATTTTTACTTTCTACAAGATGAAGGAAAATACGCTCTGGTACATGCAGGCTTTGATTTCTCTCTGCCAGATACATTGCCACTGAACCTTTATAGTTTCTGATCTGACCTTGAAAAATTGTTTCCAATTCTGAAAATCTGTTTCGTATCCACTTTTCATCAATAAATTCTGTTCCGATTGCATATGGGGTTGCATTAAGCAACCGTTCAATGCATTCCTGTGTCGGAGCTACTTTTATCTTATCCCTTGCAATTTCCAGCTCCGGAAGTCTGGTCAATTCTTTGAAAAATGCATCAGATACAAGATAAAGGAAATATCCTGAAACTGTAAGTTTTGATGGACTCTCTATATTTCCCATATCATATAAAAATTCTGCTGATTCCTCGTCTTCTGTTTCTTCTCCTGTATTTTCCGGATAGAATCCGTTTTTTTGTAAAAATGTACTGTCTTTGCATATTGAAATCTCCGTTACTGTTTTTTCCACAACATTTTTTATGTTTTTCCCCACTTCCGCAAGGGCATAGATCGTTTGGATACACTTTCTTCTCTTTTACAATTGAATTTCTGAAAAATTCCCCAGGCTTTCCACCATAACGGAATCATTTTCTCATAATTCTGTTCATACTGAGCTTCATAGCCCTCCTGAACTAAATTGTCCCATTCGTCCCATTCTGTCAGAATTTCATGTGTATCTTCATAATCTATGCACTGCTGCACCATGTTTCGTAACGCCTGCGCATATCTTTTTTCATCATAGGGCTGATTTTCTTTCATTACATCATAAATTTCTTCTATTACAACCGCACCTATTTTTTCTTTCGCTTCACTCACAGAATATCCTGCGTCAATCAGTCTGTTGTAAGATTCTCCCGTCACAGGCGGGTCATTTTCTCTTAACTGATTATCTACAACTTCCAATATCAGTTTCTTTAATCTTAAGTTTGCCAGTTTTCTTTTCCTCACATTCTTTATTTTTCAACATAACTACAGACACGAAAAGGCTGTATCCTTTTTGTATATTGAATTCAAGAATGCCAAGGCATTCTTGAATTTTCTTCATTTTCATGCAAATCAATATCTTCAACCAGCAATTTGCCAATTTCCTTGTATGTTCTTAGAAGAGTATTATTCACTTCAACTGCAACATGTGTTCTTGCCTCTTGAAGTAATTTTTCGATTTTATTTATCATCCTATTATCCGCTAATTTATCCCTGATTCCTCCTTCCTATATCATCAACTAACAATCTCTACACTTATTATATCATTCCCCCCTGATAGTAGTTGTAAAAACTTCACATTTTTCATATTTTAGGGATACTTTGTGCTGTACATAATGCCGCCGAGGATGTCAAGTCATTGCTGCAAAAAAATATGCGGCTTTTTTGCCACGAAAATGGCTTAAAACCGCATATTTCTCTATAGAGGATGTTATATACTTCTGGCAGTTACTTTATCACTCTCCATCATTTTGATCTCTTCAGCTGCATTCAAGACATTCAGCTGATATTCAGCAATCTCTTGTAATATTTTGAATCTTTCTCCTTTTTCTTTTCCTTCACGCAGCATCTGTGCATTATGTGATTCCAGATTGAATAGAACTGTTAATTCATTAATTGTTGCAAAATCTCTGACATTGTTTTTCTTCGCAAGTTCAGGATTTGCCTCTCTCCATGCTTTCGCCGTAAATCCAAATAATGCTACATTTAATATGTCTGCTTCTTCCGCATATGCAAGCCATTGAAGGTTTTCTCTGTAATTCATTTGAGGAATCAAGTATCTTTTTACAGCATCCGTCTGGATCAGATAATTATTTTTACTTAAAAACCGTTTTGCATCCCATTCCTTTTGTTCAGAATTGTTTTCTTCTTCCTTTAACCGTTGAAATTCTTTTATCAGATATAGTTTAAATACCGGACTGATTGCAGATGCAAATTCAAATGCAATATCTTTGTGTGCATATGTGCCACCATATTTTCCACGCTTTACATATAATCCTATAGCATTCGTTTTATTAATCCATTCCGCAACGCTTAATACAAATGTATGTAAACCCGCTTCAGATTTAAAGTGGTCGAACTCGACCACTTTAAAATCAGGACTATAAATCATTTCCCACGTTCCTAAAAATTCTAATGTATTTCTATTTCGTAGCCAGTTTTTCACAACATCAGCGCTACGTGATTCTCCTGTTTTAGCTTTTGCAATATCCGTAATACAAATATAATCATCCAGTTCTTGTTGTGAAATTGAAATTGGTACATCTTGTACATTAATTATTCTATTCTTCATCCACTTCTTCCTTTTCTGCAAAATTTCCCATTTTTATCCTATATGCTAATAATCTAAAAACATAATCTGGCATTTTTCTTGTTCCTCTTTCCCATTCTGTTACGGTTCTGTAAGGAATTCCGAAATACTCACAAAATTCCTTTCTGTTCATTCCAGTACTTTCTCGTAATTCTTTTATTTCCATTTTTCTCCCACCATTTACACATTGTGTATGTATTATAGCATATTTTTTCATTTATTACAACATCTATCATCTTCATTTCGGAATACTCTCTGCAAGACAGAGCCGCCCATATCCCACCATTTCATTTGGATATTTTTCAATCCCCGGAAATGGTTCCGCCCCTCTTCTCAGATAAGCCTTGACCTTCTCCCCATACAGATAGCTGTCATTTCCTCTTACAATTCCCCACTCCATTAAAAGTGCCGCACTCCCCGTCACAAATGGTGTGGAAAAAGACGTTCCGCTGAATTGCATCACGCTTCCTCCAACAGATATCGTGCTCACATTTACTCCCGGCGCCACAAGATCTGGTTTGACTGCACTTGCACTTTCTCCGGTCAGTGGTCCACGCCCGGAAAAATCTGCATAGGAAAATGTCAGGCTGTCATATGCTCCTACTGTGATTGCCCGCATCGCAGTTGCCGGATTTGTAAGTGTCGTGCTGCTTACTGGTCTGAGAAATCCGGTTCCCGGATTCAATGTTCCTTCGCCTGGGATCCACATTTCATAATGTCCATCCACAATTTTTCTCGGTGTCAGAACCATTGTCCACACTCCGCTGTTTATATAGCTCCCGCGTGGGAGGAAATCCAGATAGATCTCCTGGTTTGTGCTAAATGGACTTGGCTCCCCGTAATACAAAAGTATTTCTGTTGCATCGACAGTAAATCGCTGTGTTCCAAGCTGCTCCTTGACTGGCCCGATACGTGTACCTGTAGGCGATACAATTGAAATATCTATCTGATCTACATATCTTTTCCAAATCTGAACATTTAACGATGGCTGTTTTTCCTGCACTGCCAGCTCAATCTCCTGTTCTCTATTTGCTCTGACATTTTCTGATACTCTCCCAGATGTATGCCCTGCGGTTGCCCCTTCATTTCCTGTTCCGATACAAATGCAACTCTTCCAGATATTAGAAATGTCATTAATAAATCGCTCTAATAATGACGTTCCGTCTCTGGCTCCGTATGTATTGCCAAAGCTGATATTCACAGCCACCGGCATTCGCAGCTCTTGTGCTTTGCGTATAACATAATCAATTCCCTGCATAAGCTCCGTCGTCCTTGGAAATCCCCCAGACATAGGATTTCCAAGTTTTACTACAATGAATTCGCTTTGAGGGGCAACTCCTGCATAAACACCGCCGCTTCCTCTTCCATTTCCAGCCGCAATAGCGGCTACCGCCGTTCCGTGTCCTGAAATATCACGCGTACGGATAGTTATTGCTTCCTGTGTCACTATATTTTTCGGTGTTATTACATGATAAAAATCTGGAAAAGCAGCATCTATCTCTTCCTTTGTATACTCCACTCCCATTCCATATCCTTTCGGCACGTGCTCCCCCTCCACCGCCTTTAATGACTGATCCCACAGATAACGGATTCTCGTTGTCCCGTCTTCATTCCGAAAATCAGGTAGTGTGTAATCAACCCCGGAATCTATGACTGCCACAAGCACTCCCTGTCCCGTAAGCGAAAAACGGGCGTCCTGTACCTCATTGATACAAGACACCCGTTTCCCATTTCGTACCTGGAAAAATAATCGTTTTGGTTTTTCCACATATTCTACTTCTACAATCTGCACCAGATCCGGTATCTGTGACTGACGTATATGAATAATAGCATATTCATTTAACAGCTCTGTAACTCTCTCAGAAATCTGTCGGACTATCTCCAAATTACCGGAATATTTGATAATCAACTCCCACACCTGGTCCACAGGATTATATCCTACATTCAATTCCTGAGATCGTTCACGTTCACTTTCCGTGGCATTCAATGCCTGATTCAAGAGATTTTCTAATTTCTGACTCTGCATTTCTACTCCCTTAAATGAGCTCAGGCATCAAATATGGTGCCAATTCTACCGGAATAAAATAACCTCGATCATAATGACAACTTGGACATACAGGCGGTGCCATTTTCCCTTTTTGAATATGTCCGCAATTCATACACATCCATTCCCCTCCATCTGGATTTTCAAAATACTGATTTTTCCCAAGCAGTTCTGCAAGCAATGCAAAGCGACGTCCATGCACAGCTTCTACCTTTGCGATCATGTCAAATGCTCCTGATGCCTGATCAAAACCTTCTTCTTTTGCAATTTTAGCAAATTCCGGATAAACATCTTCAAACTCCTGCATTTCATTATGCACCGCACTTTTCAGAAGATCTGTCACATTTTCTGCAAGATTTACTGGATACCCGCCACAAATTTCAATCGTCTGCTCTGTCTGACCTCTCAATAATTCATAAAACACTTCCGCGTGTGCCCGCTCCTGATCTGCAGTGAATAAAAAAATCTGGCTAATGGAATACAGATTATCACGACTCGCCTGCTTTGCCGCAATTGTATAACGATTCCTTGCCTGACTCTCTCCTGCAAATGCCCGCATCAAATTTTCTCTTGTCTTACTTTTACTAAAATCAACAGCCATGGTACATACTCCTTTCTTACTTCTATAAGTAGTATGCTCCATGGCTGTACAATTATTCCCTCTTATTCTCTTTGCAGTTCACTTTCAAGAATACCTGTTTTTGTTAATATGTTTTGTTTTTGTGTCATTCTCATACTTTTTCCTAATTAAATCCTATAATTCTTCTTGCCACACTGTACGCAAGAGAGGATATCTTTCGTCCGGGTCTTCCCGGGATGTTCATGGTCTGTCCAAGTATTCCGTAACGGATCTTCATAAATGTCTTGAAATCCTTCTGTTTCAGATATATCCACAGTTCTTTTTTCTTCTCCAGGTTTTCTGCTTTCTTAGATCGGATACATAAAATGGAAGAAACAGTCATCATGATTGCGAGATAATTAATCATATAATTTCTCAGTTTCTTGCATTTTACATTTTTTAATTGGTACATATCAATCATTGCCTTTGTAACAAAAATCTGCTGATCCAGTCTGGATATCATAACTTTCTCATTGACAGACTGATCTTCTCTTCCAATATAATAACGATAAAAATCCACATCCAGGTAATACACTTTTCGCACAAATGGCAACGGATAATACACATAAATATTATCTACATAAAATGTATGTTTTGGAAGCTCTAACTGGCTGAGCTTAAGCATCGCTGTCCGATAAATAACAGAATGCATCAGAATGTACTGATCCAGATGGAACCGTCCGATTTCTTCCCATTTGAAAATCTTATCCTGAGGAAGCACATTACGGTAATGAATACATTTCTTATGGGTTGCCCCTACTTTCTCATAAACATAATTGGAAATGAGCATGTCCACCTCTTCATCTTCAGATTCCAGCTTCTTAAGAAATTCCAGAATCTTCCGAAGAGCCTCGGCATCTACCCAGTCATCACTGTCCACAACTTTAAAATACTTTCCGGTGGCATGTGTAAGTCCTGAATTCACAGCATCACCGTGACCTCCATTCTCCTTATCCACCGCCTTGATGATCGTCGGATATTTTTCCTCATACTCATGTGCAATCTTAGAAGTATCATCGGAAGATCCGTCATTTACAATTATAATCTCTACATCTTCCCCGCCCACAAGAATACTCTCAATGGCGTGAGACATATATTCCTGTGAATTGTAACTTGGTATTGCAAAAGATATATATTTCATGCATCTTTCTCCTTATATCACATCTTTTTGAATTTATAGTTTCTTTCTTATTATGTCACTACTTACCCAAAGCAGAGCCTTAGGAATCTTTTTAAGTATATAGCATCTGTGCACTTTTTCCAACCAAAATTTTTATATCTTTTTGCAATCTTCTTGTAAAAAATGCTATGATTCGATATAGTAGAGATAAAATTGATAATTTTTCAACAAAAGGAAGGTACACATATGAAAAAGAATCTGATTGTCGGACAATCCGGCGGCCCGACTGCGGTCATTAACGGAAGTCTGTATGGCGTAGTCACTGAAGCCATGAGACACACTGAGGAAATCGACGAAATATACGGTATGATTAATGGAATTGAAGGATTTTTAAACGGACATATGATGGATATGCGTTCGCTCATTGAAACGAACGAACTCTCCTTACTCCGCACAACACCCGGCTCTTACCTCGGATCATGCCGTTACAAGCTTCCCGAAGATTTAAATGATCCTGTTTATCCATTGTTATTCAACAAGTTTACATCGCATGGTATCGGTTATTTCTTCTATATTGGGGGAAATGATTCCATGGATACTGTAAGTAAATTATCCCGATATGCCAAAAAGATCAACAGCGATATTCGCTTTATCGGTGTTCCGAAAACCATAGATAATGACCTGGTCCACACAGATCACACTCCGGGATTTGGAAGTGCTGCAAAATATGTTGCTTCCATGGTCCGCGAAGTTGCTATTGATGCAAGTGTTTATGACAACAAAAAATCTGTCACTATTGTAGAAATTATGGGGCGTCACTCCGGCTGGCTCACTGCCGCCAGTGCCCTTGCCCGCAAATATGATGGTGATAACCCACGCCTTATTTATCTGCCGGAAACTGCATTTGACCAGGAAGCATTTCTTAAAAAAGTACAGGAAATGCTGGAAACGACCCCAAACTTAGTTGTATGCATCTCTGAAGGAATTCATGACAAAAATGGAACCTTTGTCTGCGAACTTGCCGGTGATATTGGAACCGATACCTTTGGTCATAAAATGCTGACCGGATCCGGAAAATATCTGGAAAATCTTGTCAAAGAGCGAATCGGCGTAAAAGTCCGCTCCATTGAGTTAAATGTATGCCAGCGCTGCTCCAGCGAATACCTGTCAGCTACAGATTTAAATGAATCTGAAAATGCCGGAATCGTTGGTGTTCAGGCTGCATTAAAAGGAGAGACAGGCAAGATGATCACATTTATCCGAAACGGTGATCTTCCTTACGAGCTCTCCTACGAAACTGCCGATGTAAATGAAATCTGTAACATGGAAAAAGCCGTACCATCTGATTGGATCACCGAAGACGGCTGTGATGTCACAGAAGCATTTATACAGTATGCAAGACCACTGATCCAAGGAAAAGTGGTGGTACCGGAAGAAAACGGCTTACCGCTTTTTGCTTACCGAAAATAGTTTCCCTACAATGAGGCACAGAATAATCGTGATCAACATATCAGGCAGTGTATTTCCTACCGGCATATCGATATTCATCAGAATTCGATACGCAATAAATCCTATCACCCAGATAATCATATTCGGTACATGCACTGCCTGATTACTCTTATCCAGTTTCAGCAGGAAGAAGTCTGCAATCTGGATTGCAATCATCGGTGCAAATACGGAACCGATGAGATACAGAAAATCTGTAATATTATCCATCGGGTATACAATTGCTGCAATCGTTCCAAGCACAGTTACCACGATTGCCACATGTTTTCCATTCCATTTGTTCACAACGGTTTCACTGGAAATTCCTGCGGAATATGCATCCAGAAATGTTGTTGTAACTGTTGAAAATACGATGATCAGAAGTCCGGCGATTCCAAGACCTGCTTTTAGCATGATCTGTGCAATATCATACTCTCCGGTAATAATTGCTGCTCCCATTCCGATCACATACATCCAGCAGCTTACAATACCATAAGTAATTGCGCTGACTGCTGTTGCTTTTACCGGCTCTTTTGCTTCTCTTGTATAATCACTGATCAGTGGAAGCCAGGATAATGGCATGGCAACGGCAAGTTCAACTGCTGCGCCAAATGTCATGCTGTCATCCGATGGTACGCCAGCTCCGCTTCCTGTGAAGATAACTTTGCAAAGAATCAGTGTCAGGATAAATAATGCTGCCATAGCAACCGTGTTTATTTTTCCAAGATTCGTAATTCCAATAACAATCCACAGAATGATCAGCGCTCCGATGACCAGGCACCAGATCCAGCGTCCGGTATTCATGACACCATCTGCTGCCAGTGCTCCATCATAAATCATAATCGCCGTCCAGCCCACAAGCTGCAGCACATTTAACACTGCAAACAGAATACTTCCCTTCTGTCCAAAACTCATTTTTACAGTTTCCATTGCACTTTTTCTGACTTTACCACCGATTACACCTGCCAGGAATAACATAAGGCAGCCGATGATATGTCCTACGATAATTGCAAGATGTCCTTTCCCCATTCCAAGTGGTGCCAGATAAGTTCCGGTCAGAATCTCCGCAATAGAAACGCCTGCTCCAAACCAGATCAGTCCATTTTCAAATAAACCTGTTCTTTTTTCTTCCATGATGTCTTTCCCTCTTTATGCTTCTTTCTTATATTCTCCCGTAATTGCAAATCCGTGATCCATAGGTCCGCTTCCTTTTCCGAGATCCAGCATCGCAGCCAGTGCTCCGGAAATGTAATCTTTTGCACGCTCTACGGATGTGTCCATATCAAATCCTTTTGCAAGGTTCGATGCAATGGCACTGGAAAGTGTGCAGCCGGTTCCATGTGTATTCGGATTATCAATACGTTTTCCGTTGAACCAACGATAATCACCGTCACGATAAAGCAGGTCATTTGCATCATTCAACTTATGTCCTCCCTTGCAGAGAACTGCGCAGTGGTATGTATCACTAATTTTCTTTGCAGCCTCGATCATATCATCTGCTGAGTGAATCTCCATTTCCGCCAGAACTTCTGCTTCTGGAATATTCGGTGTCAGAACACTGGCAATTGGAAGAAGACGTTTCTTTAAAGTTCCGATTGCCTCTTCACTGATCAGCTTCGCTCCACTTGTCGCTACCATAACCGGGTCAACGACGATATTTTTTGCTTGATACTCTTTCAGTTTATCTGCAATTTTCTCAATCAGCGCACCGGAAGATACCATTCCGATCTTCACTGCGTCCGGATAAATATCTGTAAAAATGTTATCTAATTCCTCACCCAGAAATTCCGGTGTTACTTCCATAATACCCGTCACACCTGTCGTATTCTGTGCGGTTAACGCTGTGATTGCACTCATCGCATAAACGCCATTTGCAATCATTGTCTTAATGTCTGCCTGAATCCCTGCTCCACCACTGGAATCACTTCCGGCAATTGTTACTGCTGTTTTCATTATTTTACCTTTCCTTTTTTACTCTATTTGAAAAATATATCTGCCTCTTTGAAGCTTTCCATATAAATGTCTGCTTCTTCACGAATCATTTCCTGATCTTCTTTACTTTCTTCGTCATACACGCCAACCGTATGATATCCTGCCAGTTTTGCTGTCTGGATTGCATACAATGCATCTTCAAAAACATACAGTTCTTCCGGATTCCTGCCTAAAAATCCAGCTGCCATATGATAGACTGCCGGGCTCTGCTTTCCGGCTCCTGCCTGCGCGCATGTAAAAGTGTGTTTAAAATACTGGCTTACCCCAAGACGTGTAAATGCATGTTCCAGGTGATCTTCATCACTGGCTGTCGCTGCCACGACCGGAATCTTTCTATCTGACATTTTTTGTAGAAATTCTTTTACTCCGGCTTTTAACGGTGCCTCATAATAGTAGAAATCTCTCACTACATCTTTGATTCCCTGACTGATTTCTTCTACAGATTGTTCAAGCCCATAGCGTGTCCGCATATATAATGCAGCCTCCGGGATAGACATATAATAAATCTTCTCGGCAAGTCCAGGCTCCGCTTCAATCTGCTGACTCGCAAGGTATCTCACTCCTGCGTCCTGCCAGATGGACATAGAATCCAGAACTGTCCCGTCTATGTCTAAGATAACACCACCCATATTCTGTACAGGAACTTTTCCACAACATTTCTGCTCTGATGCATTTTTCTCCACGTCAGATTTATTTTCTAACATGCTTTCACCATCTTCTCGGTGGCTGCTTTCAGCTCTTCTGTTGCTTTCTTAATATCCGGTTTTGCGAAAATAGCGCTGATAACTGCGATTCCACAAAGTCCACAGCCTGACAACTCCTGCACATTATCTTTTGTGATGCCGCCAATTGCGATAACTGGAATATCTACAGCCTCACAAATTGCTTTTACCATCTCATGGTCAACTTCTACTGCGTCATCTTTGGAACTGGTCGGAAATACGGCTCCGACTCCAAGATAGTCTGCTCCGCGCTCCTGAGCGAGAAGTGCCTGCTCCACTGTCTGTGCTGAAACTCCGACAATCTTATCTTCACCAAGCTTTGCCCGGACATCTCCTGCTTCCATATCACTTTGTCCTACATGAACTCCGTCCGCGCCAACTTCCAGTGCAAGCTCCACATCATCGTCCAGCACAAACGGTACCTGATATTTTGCACACAATTCCTTGATTTCCTTTGCCTCCTGAAGAAAAGCATCGTGATCGAGATGTTTCTCACGAAGCTGTACAAATGTAGCTCCACCTTCCAGTGCCTTCTCAACCTGACTGTAAAGTGTCTCTGCGTTCAGCCAGCTTCTGTCTGTCACTGCATATAGCAGCAAATCTTTTTTATCGCACTTCATATTTTGCTCCTTCGTCTAACTGCTCTTTTGTCATGTTATAAATAGCATCAATAATTCTGTTTCTGTAGGTAGAATTACCGTCACCTTTCTGCATGTAGCTCCATCCAATCTCACCGGCAAGTCCCATCGTACAAACTGCCGCTGCTGCCGCCTCAAGCTTCTGCTCAGGATTTGCAACAAGATATGCTGTCATCAGTCCGGATAACTGGCAGCCTGTTCCTGTAATTCTTCCCATTTCCGGACGTCCATTACGAATCACGTAACATTTTCTGCCATCGCTGACAAGATCAATTGCTCCTGTAATTGCAACTATACTTCCGGATTTTTCAGAAAATGCTTTTGCAAATACAACTGCTTCGTCCAGATTTTCTTCTGTCACTGCGTCAGCTACATCAGCGTCAACACCCTTTGTAGTACCGCTTCCTGCAGCTAATGTCTTGATTTCGGAAATATTTCCACGAATTACGTCAAACTTTATTTCCTGCATCAAGTTGACAGCTGTATTCGTTCTAAGCGAACTTGCTCCTGCACCAACCGGATCAAGCAGAACCATATGACTTAATTCATTTGCCTTATGCCCTGCCGCCAGCATTCCTTCAATCGTTCTTACATTCAGCGTTCCAATATTGATGTTCAGACCTCCGCAAATTGCAGTGATATCCTGCACGTCCTGCGGCTCATCTGACATGATTGGGCTTGCACCACACGCAAGAATCACATTTGCTACATCATTGACCGTAACATAATTCGTAATATTATGGACAAGCGGTCCTTTTTCTCTAACGTTCTGTAAACATGTACCTAGCATAATTCTCTCTCCTTTTTGTGTTGTGAACATTCGCTGATTTTTATATTGCTAACACAAATAGCAGATATACCTAATAAAAGATATACCTGCTAACATTTACGCATCTCTTTCCCTACGTTGGCATTATCCAAATCAGGTTGCAGGTCAGGGCATTCATCCCAATCTCAGCCTGCTTGATACGCAAGCCCCCTGTTGTTCGTTATTCATTTCATATATATTATACATAATAGACAAAATTTTACAAGTTTATTAATTATAGCACACTTTTCTCTTATAGTATATACATATTTCCTTTGCAATATTCTCAAAAATATTTTTTCACTTTTACTAATATTTTCTTAACGTATCATGACTGTCATCGGTAGTCTTATCAATCCTCTTTACTACCACATAATATCCGTCATCTCCTGCCGGTATTTTCACGCGGTCACCAACTTTATGTCCAAGTACTGCTTTTCCAAGCGGTGACTCGATGCTGATCAGTCCTGCCAGGGAATTTCCTCGGACACTTGTCACAATCCGGTATGTCTCCACTTCTTCATCATCTTCAAAATAAAGATCCACGGTATTATTAATTCCTATCTCGTCTTCTTTTGAATCATCAGACACAATGTTGGCAGTTTTTAACATTCTCTCTAGATAACGGATACGGCTTTCGTTGCGGTTCTTATCCTGCTTCGCTGCTTTATACTCAAAGTTCTCGCTCAAGTCTCCCTGTGCTCTTGCCTCTTTTACTGCTTCCAGCTCTTTTTTACGGACAACAATCTTTCGGTACTCAATTTCTTCCTTTATTTTCTTTACATCACTTTCTGTCAGTTGTTCTCCCATATGATACAGTCCCTTCTATATTAATTGATAATGTTTCATTGCTTTTTCAATTCCGTCATTCATCACACTGTCCGTCACATATTCTGTATATGGATCCAATACAGAATCATGCTCTTTCATCGCTACTGTATGTGTGGCGTATTCGAACATCGCCAGATCATTGCTGCTATCTCCAAATACATATATCTGATCCATGTCATAGCCAAGATATTTCCTCATATACTCAATCCCGGTCGCTTTTGTATATTGCTTTTGAATACACTCATAACTTCCATGTCTCCGATCGATGACTGCCAGATCGTCACGGACTTCCTCTATGAATTTTACTACATCACTTGTCTGATCAGAGAGTAAGAACATTTTATCATAAATGAATCCGCCATCCTCAATATATTTCTTACAGCCTAATCCCCAGGCTTTTCCCATGCGCTGTCTAATATCTTCGATTTCCGGAAAACGGGAACTATTTTGGGGAAAATATAAATCATCACTGGCTTCCAGAACTCCTTCCATATGACACTCCTGAATCACCTGTATGTAACGTCTGCACTGCTCCTTGGTCAGTGTACTGTGCATCAGCACATTTCCCTGATAAATGATTTCCGTTCCACAACCGCACACATATCCGTCTACCGGTATGTGCTTCATAGAATCCAATGTATTACAAGATGTACGACCTGTATTGATAAACACAAGATGTCCGTTTTCTCTCGCCTGCTTCAATGCACGAAGTGTACTTTCCGGCACTATCTTCGTCTGTTCGTCAATCAATGTACCATCCACATCAAAAAATAATGCTGCGTTATTCATTCTGTCTCTCCTCTATATCTAGTTCAAGTCGAACATCCATGAGACTTGGCGCATGATTCTGGTCAGCAAATCTGACATATTCCTATCAGAATCACTGCGCATCCTCGCGGAGCGTTTATCTCAGTCGGAGATTGGACTCCCACTGAGACAAATTTGCTACTACTCACCACCTGAAGTGGGAGTCTTCTCGACTGAGATAAAAAGCTGGATTACTGTGATGTATTTCCGTTTTTATCTCGCAATTCCAAAATACTGATCCACGCCATTGGCAATCCCGGTTACGATCTGCCACTGATATTCGTCTGTCGCCATCTTCTGATCTTCCGTCGGATTACTCATATATCCCATCTCCACAATGGTCGTCGGAACCTGTGCCCAGTTGATTCCACTCATGGTATCTGTCTCCCAGACACGCTCTCTTTTTGCTCCGGTCGCTGCTACCATCTGGTCTAAAATATCTGTAGAAAGTGCCTGACTTTGGGAATATAGATTTCCATTATATGGATTGGAAGCAGTCTGACAGATCGTCATCATGCCATTGGCACTGCTGCTATCTGAACCATTGGCATGAACACGGATAAATGCATCGACATTGGCATTGTTTGCAATCTGTGCACGCTCTGCATTCGATACATTTACGTCGTTCGTCTCTCGTATCATCAAAACATCATACCCACGGTTCATCAATTCTTCTTTCAGCTTCATAGAAACAGCCAATGTCAGTTCATATTCCTGAAGCCCTGATGTCTTACCACTTGTCCCGGAAGCCACCTTTGCTTTCATTTCAGAAGAACCTGGACCGACCGGTTCTTTCTCGCTATTCCCCTTTGCCTGATGTCCTGCATCAATCGCAATCAAATGTCCATTTTTCTGCGGCTGTTGTTCATTCGCCTCTTCTGCCTGTGATTGTCCGTCTGGCTGTGAAGCCTGTTCCTGCATATCTGTCTGTTCCTCTTGTATATTGTCTTCTTTTTTATCTTCTATATTTAATACCAGTTTGTCTGGATCTTTTTCCTTTGTCTTCGTTTCTTTCTCTGTTGTCCCACAGCCTGTAAGTACCATAAGCACTACAAGTCCCAGTAACAATACTCTTTTTTTCATATTCCACCTCCGTAAGTACTATTCTACCATAACTTTATTATTTCTTAAGTGGTTTTTTATAAATTTTCGATTTGTTTAAGAGTTTCAACATACTTTCGTCACATTTTCCTCTTATACTAAATGACAGATAGTTGAGAAAGACATCAGCTATCACCCCCTCATAGAAGTGCGAAAAGCACTTACTCTCATTCCTTTATATAACTATAACAGCACACGAAGCCTCGCCGGGAACGCACCCGCGGGGCTTCGCTGTGTCTAGAACACTCCTTTCATATCTACTCTTTTCAAATTTCCGTAAACCATGTACAATAAGAATAACGGTATTATCATTCATTGAGAGATTTACCAATTCAAGAATGCCTCGGCATTCTTGCTGCGAGGTGGGAGTCATCTCCCGGCTGATATACAACTGTTAAAGGAGTGCCTATTATGTCTGGGGAACGTAAAAACACTATAACAAAATCTGCAACTGCTAATACAACAACGAAAAAAGGGCTATCACAGGGACAGGCCAATATTCTGATTGCCATCGTAGCCATGACCTGGGGCTGTTCATATCTTCTGATGAAAATCGGGCTGACAGGAATGCCACCATTCTCCATTATAGCACTGCGTTTTTGCATTGCATTTATTACCGTTGCACTGGTTTTCTTGCCGAAAATGAAGCTGATGAACCTTCGCACTCTTGGATATGGAAGTATTCTCGGACTGCTTCTGTTTGGTGTGTTTGCTTTTCTTGTTCCGGGAATGAAATACACGACCGCTTCCAATGCTGGATTCCTGGTTGGTATTGTGTCTGTATTCGTACCGGTAGTACACAGTTTTTTAAAGCACAAACTGCCATCCAAACGTACAACTCTTGGAGTCCTTTTGGCTTTACTTGGAATCTGCCTGCTTACATTTCTCTCCACCTTTACAATTAATCTTGGAGATATTTTATGTATCCTCAGTGCATTTTCCTACACCATCCAGATTATTCTGATGGATCATTTTACAAAAGAAACTGACAGCTTTCTTCTTGGAATCTGGCAACTTGGATTTACCGGTCTGTATGGTGTGATCTTTACATTTTTATTTGAGACTCCCTCACTTCCAGGCAGTGGCGCGCAGTGGGGCGCAATTCTTGGTCTGGCGATCATCTGCAGTGCTTTTGGATTTATCGTTCAGCCAGTTGCTCAAGAATACACATCTCCGGAACATACCAGCATGCTTTTCGCACTGGAACCAGTATTTTCTATGATTTTTGCCTATATTTTTCTCCATGAGAAATTATCTCTGCAAGGAGCAATTGGGGCATTTCTGATTATGGTCGGTGTCGTGATTGCTGCAAGCACCCATGAAGCGTGATTACTCCCTCTTTTCCCGGAAATTTGTTTTATTTTCCTATTCAAGAATGCCTCGGCATTCGGTTTAATGTGCAAAAAATGAGATTACAACTAATCTCCAACGTTGCACTTCTTGATTATTTATAGTATAATTCTAAGTATACTTATTATTGTACTTAAAAGAAAAAATTTGATCATGGAGGTCATTATGAATAAAAATCAAAAAGACGGCAATTTTGAAGAAAACCTTGGCTCCCGCGTGAAGAAATTACGCCAGGAGATGAATCTGACACAGGCAGAGGTCGCAGATGCCCTGCACGTAACACCAGGATATATCAGCAACGTAGAGAACAATCGTACAGCAATGTCTCTTCGTATCCTGATCTACTATGCAAAGCTTATGAATACAACACTGGATTCTCTTGTTGGTTCTCTGGAGCCTGCTTATAAAGAGAACGCTCTGGACAATGAAGTTATGCATCTTGTAGCTCAGATGAATGATCTGGAAAAACAGAAATTAATCAATACATTAAGAATCTGGATTTAATTTATACTTATTGATTTTATAAGATGCCAGCAATCTGTGTTTTTATCACGCAGATTAACCTGGCATCTTTTTTATTGCAATAAGATAAATAATATATAAAACCAACCGGGTATTCTTCATGAATTGAGTTATTTTCGTGATAGCTGCGAGCATAGTCTGTGTGATTATACACTGTTTGAACCGATTTATCGGTGAGTTTGTATAATCTCACAGAAATAAGCGGCGCAGCAGTTATAGAAAATAAGCTCATCATGAAGAATACCCGGCTGGTCTTTTTATAAATTTATTTCATTGCTTCTTTAATTGCACTTAACAGTTCATCATATGTTTCATATGCCGGGATCTGTGGATAGTCTGCTTTGATCTTATCGGTACTTCTAAATAAAAATCCAGCTTTACTAGCCTGAATCATGCCAAGGTCATTATAAGAATCTCCACTTGCGATTGTGTCAAATCCGATAGACTGCAGTGCTTTGACTGTACTGAGTTTCGACTGTTCTACACGCATCTTGAATCCGGTAATCTCTCCATCTTCCGCAACCTCCAGTGTGTTACAGAACAATGTAGGCCATCCTAATTTCTCCATCAGTGGTGTTGCAAACTGTGTAAATGTATCACTGATAAGAATCACCTGACTAAATGTACGGAGCTCATCTAAAAACTCTTTTGCTCCCGGAAGCGGATCGATCTTGGCGATTGTCTCTTGAATTTCCTTCAATCCAAGACCATGCTCCTTTAAAATACCAAGACGCCATTTCATAAGTTTGTCATAATCAGGCTCATCTCTTGTTGTCTTCTTAAGTTCCGGAATATTACTTGCCTTGGCAAAAGCAATCCAAATTTCCGGTACTAATACTCCTTCTACGTCTAAACATGTGATATCCATCATTCTTTCCTCCTCTTTATATGTCATAAGATGATGTTGAGTACAAAAGCCTTCCATTATATTTTTTTACTCTACACCTTGTGATACCTTGAAATCGCACGAAGCACCTTCTCCATTTCAAATGGCTTCGCCAGATGCTCATTCATACCGGCATTTTTTGCTTTCTGAATATCGTCAGCAAATGCATTTGCTGAAATTGCAATAATCGGTACAGTTGCACCCCGTGGGTGAGTGCATGTACGGATTCTTCTGGTCGCTTCAAGACCGTCCATGACCGGCATCATAATATCCATCAGAATCAGGTCAATCTCCTGTTCCCCTGATTGTTCAAAGATATCCAGTGCCTCCTGTCCATTTTTTGCAGCTGTTACCTGTACTCCTGATTCTTCCAGAAGATACCGGGCAATTTCCAGATTCAGCTCATTGTCTTCTACAAGCAATACGTGCATACCTTCCACATTGGACATCTCCGCCTCTGACTGTACACTTACATTTTCAAAACCCCTGTCAATTGCAAATGGAAGAACTAATATAAATGTACTTCCTACATCCTTTTTACTCTTTATCTTAATCGTGCCACCCAAAGTATCCACTAGCTTCTTTGAAATTGCCATACCAAGACCGGTTCCTCGGTAAACGGTACGAGCTCCTGTATCTTCCTGTGTAAATGTTTCAAAAATATGTTTCTGAAATTCTTCACTCATGCCAATTCCAGTATCTGAGACAGAGAATCGATACACTACATCATCTTCTGTCCGTGATACCATATCTACACGAAGCGTGATCTTACCATGGATTTTATTATATTTTACTGCATTACTAAGGATATTTGCAAATATCTGACGGAAATGCATCGGACTTCCCACTACATGTGGACATTCAATTTCTGACACTCCGATCTTTTCCAGCTCCAGTCCCATTTTCTCTGCCTGGGATTCCAGATCTGTCCAACAGCCTCTAAGTACTTCCCGGATATCAAATGGCTTATGTTCTACTTCCAGCCCGCTTGTCTCCAATCTGTTCATATCCAGCACATCGTTTACAAGCTGCAAAAGATTACCTGCTGTCACTTTCATTTTTTCATGGCATTCTTTCAATCTTTCTGGAGCATCCCAGTTTTTCTCTTCAATATCCAGCATACCCATGATGCCATTGATCGGAGTCCGGATATCATGGGACATTTTCCGAAGGAATTCTGCCTTGGCATCATTAGCAATTCTTGCCTCTTTCAATGCCTTAACCAGCTCTTGCTGATAAGCCAGCTCTTTCTGCTTATAATCATCAATAATCTGCGTCACATACAGCACTTCTGTTACGGATTCTGTCGGAACTTTCTCCTGCGCGATAAATAATGCACATCTCCAGATTCCCTGCTTATTCGGATATTCCCGGCTGACAAAGTTCTTCTCTTTTAACCGTTCCCCCAGTGTTGACAAGTCAAAGAACTTTCGCATTTCTTCCTGATAATCTTCATGAATCTGAAATGTACAAAATTCCATCAGCTTTTCAGATGCAATTCCTCTGTCATTTGCAATTTTGTACATTTTATTTGGTTCAGAAATCTGCTCCATATAATCTGTGTTCAGATTTATATTATAGATTGCATAATAAATCTCACTTGTTGCAGCTTTTAGACTTCGAAATCGCATTTCCCGCTCGATGTTCTTAGTAATATCCTGATGATAACCACGTATGCAGACTCCGATTCTCTCATAATCTTTCGGCCGCACTCCTCCACATCGGATCCAGATTTTTCCACGAGTCGGATGGTGCCACGGATAAATGACGTCAGCATATCCTTTTTCCAAAGTTTCTTTCACACAGTTGTCCACTTTTTCCGTATATTCCGATGGAATATTGTCTCTCCATATACGGTAACATTCCTCACTTGTGGTACCTTTCGTCAGCCCCAGAAGCTCACGCATATTTGCATCGGCCTCCATCACCGGTTCTTTTCCCTCTTGCCTGATAATCGACCAGATACCAATCTGTGCTCCGCAAAAGATTTCTTCTATATTCCTGCGGTATTTCTGCCTGGACTTGATAGATGCCATCTCAAGCTTTGTACATTCTTTCTTATAAGCATCAACTACTACTCCGATATGATAGCCCAACAGGGAAAGCAGCCTTCGGATCAGTCTGGATTTCTTCATATCCGGATTATCCACGCCCACAAAACCCATTAATTTTCCGTGGATAGAAATGGGAAAGGCAATCAGCGTCTGAACATTCTGGAACTTTAAAAGTCCGTATTCCTGGGGCATCTCCGCTTTGATATCCTCCAGTTCCTCCATCAGGATATTTTCCCCCTGCAGGAACAGATGTATCCAGTTTGGCATACTCTCGAAAGGAATTCCTTTCAGATTATCAATCTGTGGTGTCACCCCTTCTTTGCACCATTCATATGTATTGGTTGTTGTATAGTCTTCATTAATTTCAAATACATAGGCACGGTCTGCGCATGTATACTCACCGACTTCACGTAACACGGTATTGATTCCATCGTCGATCAGCTCTGTACTGCTAAGACTTGTAATCTGCTCGATCATAAATCGTTCCGCTTCCAGTTCTGCGCTTAACTTTCCATTTTCATACAATAATTCCGCTATTGTATGGTTCTCTGTCAGACTCATAAGGCCACCTCTTTTCTTATCTGGTTATCTGTTTTTATCTGTCTGCACGTGGTCTTTCTTTTCTCATAGGCCGTATTCTCTCTTACTTTTATGAAATAGTAAGCTCTTCCAACATCTGTCGTACGGTCTTTCCATTTCCCGGGTGCCGTTTGTATGGTGCGATTTCCTCCAAAGGCTCCAGTACAAAAGAACGTTTATGCATTTCAACATGGGGAATGCATAAGTCATCCTCCTGACTGATCAGATCGTCATAGAAAATGATATCCAGATCCAGCGTTCTTGGTCCCCAGTGAATGATCCGCTCTCTTCCGGCTTCCTTTTCAATCCGGTTCAGTTCTCTAAGGAGTTCCTTCGGATAATAAAGAGTTTTCATTCTCAGACAGCCATTCAGAAAATCCGGCTGGTCTGTCACACCGTACGGTGGGGTTGTAATAAATCCGGAGACTTTTTCCACTTTGCTTGCAGGAAGCGCGTCAATTGCTGACACTGCATCGTCCAGGATTTGTCTGCTGTCTCCCATGTTAGATCCGAGGGCAATGTAAGCCGTGTGCCAGCTTCTTGTGATTCTAACGCTGACCGTTTTAAGCGGAAGTCCTACCGGTGCCCATGGTTTCTGAATCTCCAGTGTTACTTTTTCAAGCCCGTCAAACTTCTGAAGCATATCTTCTACCAGTTCTTCGGCCACGCGCTCCAGTAATTTGTATGTATGTGATTTTACAAATTCTGTAATAAATGCACTGACTTCTCCGTAATGGATCGATGCCGTCAGCTCATCGGTCTTTCCGGCTTTTCTTGTGTCTGTATAAAGTGTTGCGGACACGATGAACTTCTGTCCCAGTACATTTTCTTCTGGAAATACGCCGTGATTTGCGAATATTTCCAGACCTTCAATTTTAATCTGATCTAATTCCATCCTCTATACCTCATGGTCACGCATAAGCGCTTTTGTCATCTGAATGGCTCTCTTATTCTTCTTTACATCATGGACACGCACAAATGCACTGCCTTTTTGAACACCGTATACCGTCGTCACGAGTGTTCCTTCTTCCCGCTGATTGACTGGCAGATCCAGTGTCAGACCAATGACAGATTTTCTGGAAGTTCCAAGAAGGATTGGGTAATTGAGCTTCTGCATGATTTCTAATTTGTCAATAATCTCCAGATTCATCTCGTAAGTCTTTCCGAATCCAACTCCCGGATCCAGAATAATCTTATCATCTGCAATCCCTGCTGCCTTTGCCAGACGTATACACTCCCGCATATCCTCCATAAAATCATCCAGGAAATTGCTATATTCTGTATTGTCACGGTTGTGCATCAGGCAGCAGGCAACGTTATGTTTTGCGATGACACCTGCAATCTTCTTGTCGTATTTCAATCCCCAGATATCATTCACAAGATCTGCTCCTGCCTGAACTGCTGCTTCTGCCACCTTACTTTTATAAGTATCAATGGAGATTGGCACATCAAACTCTTTTTTCAGTTTCTCAATGATCGGAGTCACTCTTGCAATTTCTTCCTCATCCGTGATCATTATATGTCCCGGTCTTGTAGACTCGCCTCCTACATCAATGATGTCTGCGCCGTCCTCGACCATCTGTCTTGCATGCTCCATTGCCTGATCCATGCCATTATATTTTCCACCATCAGAAAAGGAATCCGGTGTTACATTCAAGATTCCCATAACATAAGTTTCATGCTCTACGTCAAATTTCTTTCCGCCAATAATCATATCTTTATCTCCATATTCTTCTCTTCTTCGCTCCAATTACACTGCTCTTTTACCGGACACACAAAACAATTTCTGGAACGCTTGTCACACTCATAAAATAGTCTTGCAACCTCCGACATGCCGTTACATTTTCTGCGATGTCCACGCACAGCTTCTAATATCCATGCCCGTTCCGTCTCTGAAAATGCATCCTTTTCCGAAAGTGTATCTAAAATCTCACCTGCGATCTTCTCACCTGCAATTTCGTGAGGAATCTTGTCCGTGTACTGCAAAGCTTTTCCAATGTCATGTAAAATTGCTGCTGTGTAAATTAACTCCTTATCAATGCCAAGACCTGCTTCCAGATTCTTAATATACGCAATCCGCGCTACATCCAAAAGGTGTGTGATCTGGTGACAACAAAATTCACGGTCATGCTCCATTTTTTCATTTTCCCGGTAATACTTCTGATAAAGTGGATGATTCCAGACTGCATTGAGGCGCGGCATCTCTATATACTTTTCCATCAGCATCGCTATCTCTCCAACATGCGGAAAAATCGTTCTTCCAGTGCCGGGTCTGTCTCGAAGACTCCACGTCTTGCCAGCGTCACTGTCTGGCTTCCCGGCTTCTTGATTCCGCGCATAGTCATGCACATATGCTCCGCCTCGATCATCACAATTGCGCCTTTTGCCTGCATATGCTCCATCAGCGCATCGGCAATCTGTCCCGTCAACTGCTCCTGAAGCTGCAGTCTTCTTGCAAATACTTCTACTGTTCTTGCAAGCTTGCTCAGTCCTACGACTTTTCCATCCGGGATATATCCGATATGTACTTTTCCGTAAAATGGCAGCAGGTGGTGTTCGCATGTGGAGTAAAATGTAATATCTTTTTCCACAACCATCTCACTGCTGTCTACTGTAAATGTCCTGGACAAATGTGTTGCTGCATCTTCTTCCATGCCGCCGTATATCTCTTCATACATTCTTGCAATCCGGTCCGGAGTGTCAATAAGCCCCTCCCGGTTCACATCTTCACCTATTCCTTCTAATAAAAGCCGAACTGCCTGTTCTACTTTTTCATGATCTATCATTTTTATTCGCTCTTTTCTATTTTTCTATTTTCTTCCACAATCCGCTTCACTTCTCCCAGATAAGAAAGTGAACCACATGCGATGATTACCTGATTATTCATTCCGGCACCACATGCTGCTGTCGCTGATTCCACCGCCGACTGAATACTGTCTTTTGCTTCTGCTTCTTCGCAATATTTTCTGGCACAGTCCGCAAGTTTCCCGGCACTTAAGCTTCTGGCTTTGTTCGGAAGTTCTACAGTGTAAACCTTCTTTGCCAGCGGGCACAGGATACTTATAATCTTTTCATACTCCTTATCCTGAAATACTCCCATAATAAGCTGGATTTTCTTTCCTTTAAAGTATCGCTCAATGGATGTTCTCAGTTTGATTGCAGCATCCTCATTATGCGCTCCGTCTATGATAAAAACCGGATTCTTTCTAAGGCAGGTAAATCTGCCTTCCCACACGGTTTTTGCAAGCCCGTCCCGCACTGCTTCGTCCGGAATCTCATATCCAAGCGTTCTTAACTGCTTTACAATCTCAAGCGCTGTGGCAAGATTCTCTCTCTGGCACTGCCCCGCAAGATTTGAATGCATCTTTTCAAACTCTTTATAAGAAAATGTGATTCCATCGTAACTGTCCGTCAGAATTTTCATTTTCTTTGGCTCCGCCTCTACATAAGAGCAGTTCTTCTCTTCTGCTTTTTTCTTCAGGACATTTCTCACAACGTCTGTCTGTCTCGCGGATACTACCGCACAACCAGGTTTGATAATGCCCGACTTCGTCCGGGCGATCTCCTCCAGCGTATCTCCAATCACACCAAGATGATCGACGCTGATGGTTGCAAATGCTGCACAGATGGTATTCTTCACAATATTCGTCGCGTCCGTCTCACCGCCAAGTCCGGTCTCAAGTACGACCATGTCGCAATGCATTTTCCGAAAATACAAAAAAGCCATTGCCGTCTCTGCTTCAAATAGCGTTGGGAGTGGTTCTCCCTTTGCTTTCAGACTGGCAATCGCTTCCTTTATCTTCTCTACACTCTGTGCAAAATCCGATTCCGAGATCCATGTTCCGTCCACCTGGATCTTCTCCAGATAAGACATAACGGTCGGAGAAACATATCGCCCGGTTCTGCAGCCAGCCTCACTTAATATAGTCGAAGTGTACGCAAGCACAGAGCCCTTGCCATTCGTTCCTGCAATATGTATGAACTTAAGATCGTCCTGTGGATCACCAAGCTCATGCAACAGACCTCGAATCGTATCTAAGCCAAGTACACTTCCGTATTTCGACATCTCGTCCAAATATACCCTTGCTTCTTTATAGGTCACGTTTTTTGTTCCCTTCTTTTTTATAAAATTTACTATGATATTTACATATTAGACTTATCATACCACTGTAAGCGCCTGATAACAAGCGAATCTTTTCGAAAAAATATACCATAACTTTTTCCATTTGTAATGGTATATTTCATCACCTCAAGATTCCTGAATATCGAATCAGTGTAAGAATCACCTGCACTGCAAAAATTGCCGGAATCCCGTATCGGAATTCATTCTTCCTCGTCTTATGGTGGAATACATGCATTCCGATCCAGGCTCCCACAGAACCACCGATACAGGCAAACCCAAGAAGAGTCTTCTCGCTAGTTCGCCACTCGTCATTCTTCGCTTTCCATTTGTCCTGGCCAAATGCCAGGAATGTAATAATATTAATAACACAAAGATAAATGATAAAATTTTTGTTCATGTTTTTTATAAAAAGACGAAATTCCAAAATTCCGCCCTCTTTTACCTCTCGTAATTCTTATCTGTTTTTATTATTTTACCACATGTTCCGTAATCTTTTCAAACAAGATTTCACCATCTCATGGCTTCTAACGGCTTGAAAATGTGTTCTGCTTTTATTAGAAAGAATCAGACACTAAAAACTCGGAAAGATGTACAATCTTAATTCCATTTTCAATTCCCTTATCCATCTCATTTAAAGTTACCACATATTTCGGATAATGATCTCGGATCGCCATCAAATTCCCCACCTCTCTGTCTGAATTCTGTGGAATCTGCACACACACTTGAATATATATTTTTTCTTCTCTTCGGATCGCCACAAAATCAATTTCTTTCGTATCATTTTTTCCTACAAATACTTCATATCCGCGTCGTTTTAATTCAAGAAAAACAAGATTTTCCATTACCCCATCTAACATTTTTCGATTGTAACCAAGAAGCGAATACTTCAAAGAAACATCGGAAAGATAATACTTCTCCTGGGTTTTTAAAATATTTTTCCCTTGTAAGTCATAACGGGCACACGGATATATAATAAATGCCTGTTCCAGCCAACGTAAATAATTGTAAACGCTTTCTACAGAAATTTTCCGATGCTCACTTTTCAAAAAATTGGAAATCGAGTTTGCTGAAAATGTTTTTCCTACATTTTCAATAATATATTTTACTACTCTGTCAAATAGATCCTGTTTGTTGATCCGATGGCGTTTCACAATATCGCGGGAAACCACCGTGTAATAAATTCCATTTACTATCTGATACGCCTGCTGCGATTCATATTCTCCAAGTGCAATGATCGGAAATCCTCCAAAGCGAATATACTCTTCCAGCAGCTCTGTTTTTGACTTATCACTTTCTTTTTTAAATTCCAGATACTCTTTATAAGATAAGGTAAAAACCGGAATTTGTATATAACGTCCAGTCAGATAGGTCGAAATCTCACTTGACATTAACTTGGAATTAGAACCGGTTATATAAATATCTGCCTTTCCGGCTTCTAATAAATTATTAATTGCCTTCTCCCAGCCTGGTACTTCTTGTATTTCATCTAACAGAAGATAACAGTGTTCCTTCACACCTATATCTTCTGCCAATTCCTCATACATCTGCTTTGCAGTTATACTCTCCGGTATATCCATATCCGTATACCGTTTCTCTATAATATAATCTTGTGAGACACCCTCTCTTATAAGTTCTTCTTTAAACATTTGAAAAATTGTAGATTTTCCACAACGCCGCACACCTGTCAGTATTTTTACAAGAGGTTTATCTTTAAACGCTTTTAATGCATCCATATAATCTGGTCTGTAAATCATAGAACGCCTCCTTTTTCCATGTTTAATGTTTCTATATTATATATTACCTAAATTCCATTATGTATTCAACAGTTTTTAAGGTTAAACCTAAAAAACTATATTATTTTCCATATTTTTTCAGGTGATATAGAAATTAATTTAATACATATGTGGTTATAAAATTCCCCCTCCCAGATGCGTGACATCTGAGAGGGGGGATAAAATCTTTTGATATCTGTACCGATATGCCCTTTTGTTATTTATTTTTTCTTCTTATAACCGTCACACTGATTACAACTACCGCTGCAATTGCTGCCAGCACATAAAGCATCGGTCTTGCTTCATCTCCTGTGACTGCTGCCATCCGGTTCTTCAGCTTATTCATCGGAGTTTTCTTGCCCGAGTCCTGTCCGTTTCCACCGCCCGGTGTTCCTTTATCCTTATCTTTGTCCGGGTCTTTGCTTTCGCCGCCGCTGGTATCTTCTGCTGTCTCAATGACCAGTGTCGTATCCTCGCAGACTTCTTCCAGTGTCAGATATCCGTCCTGGAACTGTTCCGTAACGTCTTCCCCGTTCAGAAGAATCCTTGAAACCTTCCATCCTTCTTCCGGTGTGATTCGTATCTTCGGCTCGGCAAAACGATCCACAACAAAGTTATCTATGTTGCCTTCTATCTGATCTTCTTCCCCTTCTATCACTACATCTGCGTGACTTTTTTCCACACGGATATTATGGGAGTCCGGCACGGTTGTACGGATGATGCTCTGGGAATTCGATGAGCTTCCTGCATCTGCTGCCAGAACGGACATGGTCGTAAAAAACATCGCTGCGATTGCAGCCAGCATAGTCATCACTGTCACAAACACTGCTGTTGTAATGCGGACAGTCTTTTTATCCACAATGATATCCAAATTTTCTGTCTTTTTCCTCATATACACGCCCCCTTACTCACTTTTGTCCACGTATGATATCGTAAATGTCACCGTATCTGCGTACTCTCCGGCCGCCGCCTTCTTCCAGTCTTCTTTTTTAATCGCGATAGTAAGAGGTGTCTCTTCCCCGGCTTTTGTATACTGCGCTGATGTAAACGGCCGGCTTCCCGCCTCATCCTGCGCCAGAATCTGATAAGGAATCACTGCCTTTGAATTGTTGGAATTCTTTAAGTTAAGATCAGATAGCAATGACACCTGGATACATTTTCCATCCTCAATCTGCGCCTGCTCTACTACAATATTCCCGTAAGAGGTTTCTGTCTCATTAAACCGCATGCTTGTATCTACCGGAATCGTCACCTGGTAAGCCGGGTCCACATGATAACTGACTGTCGCGCTTCCCGCCGTCTGGGTGGTGGCTGCATAGATTGGATTTTCTGCACATATTAACAGCACCGGAGTCAGTAGTGCAAAAAGAATTCCTGTTCTTATACTTCTCTTTTTCATCGTTCTCCCTCCCTACTGTGCAATGATTGTCGTCTCTACATTTGCCCCGTTCATAGCCGAGCCATCGGCGAGTGATGCTGTCGTAATCTTGATGGTCGCCGGATATTCTCCCGCTGCAAGTACCTTCTCTAATGTCACCTCTGTAATCGCTTTCCCCGGCTCCACCATCTTCGATGTGTAAATCGTCTCATCTGTGTCGTTAAGCACGATTTCAAATGTAAAGTAACATGGATTTCCTTCCGGATTCATCAGGTTCATCTGCACGTCTTTTTTGTCTGCCTCGATCGTAATGGACGGATAGCCCGGTATCCGGATTCCTGTCGGCTTTTCCCCGGTATCGTCTGCCGTCTGGGTCTTCGCATTTGGATCCAGATCCGGCGTAAAAGCCGAATCTGAACCTCCTTTCCATTTCAGGAAATAAATTAATCCTGCAATGATGACTGCACACAGACAAATGATAATGATGATAAGTATTTTATTTTTTCCTGCCTTTTCTCTCATCTGCTCTTCCCCCTACCAAAATTTTACCCTGACATTTAGATTGCTAAGATCGTACTCATCTGCATTTTTTCCGTGAGCATCAAATTCCAGTGTCAGACTGTCCACATCAATTTTACTTCCGGAATCGAGGGTATATTCTACTATGTTCCCCTTATCATCTCTCTTGTCCAGATCTATCGTACTAACCTGCCAGTTTGTATGATCTTTATTATCAGACCTTGTGTGGTAAGAAATTCTCAGATCACCATAACCATCTTTGACTTTTTTAGTATGATACACAATCGTTACCGTCATATGCGAATAATTCTGATGTACTGCGTCATAGGAAAGATTCGTCATATTCATATGATATCTTGCCGGATTCTGTCCGGTATCTCCGGTCGTCGGCACTTTTGTCTGATTTCCGTCTACATAAAATGTAAATATTGTAAGTTCATGTTCATCAGTCACCCGGTAAGTATGATTTCTATCTGATGGTGTATAATTATAATAATAGTTTGCTTTCCAGCTTGCATATAAGGTAATATTTTTTGCGTCCTGAAGCTGCAGCTCTTTCGTACTCATGTCAAATGCTGTGTTGGATCCTTCTTTTTTCCAGCCTTTGAACTCCCAGCCATAACGGGTCGGATCTGACGGAAACTGGTATTTATCACCGTATTTGATCTTTCTAACTGTCTTCGCTCTTCCGTCACCATAGTCAAATGTAACATTGTACACATTTGACTCCCATTCCGGATAGAGTGTCACAACGCCTCCATTCACATCGGTCAGCTTCGACACCTTCTGTCGGTCAGAGTAATATGTCTTCTTGCCCTTCTTATCCACGGTGTACCATCGCTTAAAGGAATGGCCTTTGCATGTAAATCCGCATTTTGGAAGTGTTACATTTTCCGTGTAATTGACCGTCTTGGCTTCCATGGAGCCTTTCGCCTCTGTACCACTTAAGATAAATGTAATCTGATAGGTATTCTCTCTCCAGTTCGCCTTATAGGTCCGGTTATCTGTAGAACCCTGTTTTACAGACACATTGTCACTTACTCCTGTAATTTGGGTTCCACTCCAGCCTGTAAATGTATATCCGGCGCGGACTGGATTTTTCAGTTTAAATACGGTGGTGTCCACGTTGTAAGTCGTCGGATTCTTCTCCCCGGACTTCATGCTTCCGCCATTTAAGTCATAAGTAATCTGGTATGTCTTCCGCTCCCATATTGCTGTGTAAATATGACTTTCTGCCGGCATAGTCGTCGGAAGGTTATCGACTTTCTTGCCATTCTCACTCCAGTTTTTGAAAATATATCCTTTTCTTGTCGGATTTTCTGGTGCATTTATCTTGTCACCATAATTTCCTTTGATTGGCTCAATCGTTGTTCCTCCGCCTGTCTTGAACTGAAGTGTGTATTCCATCTTCAGCCACTGTGCCTTATAGGTAAGGTCTTTATCCGGTATCGTCATTTCAACGTCTTCGTCCCAGCCAAGGAACTGGTGTCCGGTTCTTGCCGGCGCTTTCGGCACTATAATATTCGCACCATAGCGTCCGGTCACGACGATCTTACTGTCGTCCTCGCCCTTTTCTGCAGCGAATGTTCCGGAATCTGCGTCAAATGTGACTGTATGTACCTTTCTCTTATAGTAGTACTTCACTGTCGTCTGTCCGTCTCCGGAAATGGTAACTTTCTCTGTCTTTGGTTCCTCGAAGCCTTTATATTTCATGACTTCTGGTGTCACTTCGCTATCCACAGCCGCCCGTGCATGACTGCTTTCTTTCAGCGTATAACCGTCACCTTGTACATTTTGCTGATAATGTTCTACTACATAGTTGACGATGTTTGCTTCCCATTTTGCATAGAGTGTCAGATCCTGATCCGGCATATTCGCTTTGTACTCTTTCGTACATTTTGCATCTGTATACCAGCCTGCAAATGCATAACCGGCTCTTGTCGGCTTCGGTATGGACATTTCATATCTTGCTTCTACCGTCTTATCTGTCTTACCATCGTAGTTCTTAAGCGTCAGCGTATGCACATTTCTTGTGTAACGGTAAATGACTGTTGTTCTTCCATCACCTTCGACTGTCACCTGCTGTTTCTCCGGTGCTGTAAATCCATCAAAGTTCTTTACTTTTGGTGTGACAACCGTATCCGTATCAGCGTTGAAGTTCTCCTGTGCTCCCAGCGAATATCCGTCATCATTGGCATTTTGCAGACAATGCTTGACTGTGTAGTTTACACTCTGCACATCCCATTTTGCATAAAGTGTGATGTCACGTGCCGGAACCACTCCGTCAAATGCTTTTTTAAACTCTGCGTCTGTATACCAGCCTGCAAATGCATAACCGGCACAATCTGGTTTTTCCTCCCATTTCTCACCATATGCAAGTTCTTTTGTCTCGCTGTCATTACCGTTATTGTAATGGATCGTCACCTGATGGCGGTCACGCGTATATTTGTAATCTACATATGTAACCTCTCCATCGTCTACCACATCATAGCTAACCGGCTTTGGTGCTGTAAATCCTTCATACGCTTTTACTGCCAATGTCAGATGTTCTCCTGTTTTAGCTGTGACAGTTTCAGTCTCTGCCAGATCATACTGCTCTGAATTGACAATAGACTGTTGATAATGTCTCACCTGATAAGTCTTCATTCCGGCTTCCCATTTTGCATAGAGTGTCAGGTCATGCGCCGGCATGGTTGTCTGTACGTACGGCTGTGTCAGTGCTTCGTCCGTGTACCAGCCTGCAAATGCATAGCCTGTCTGCGACGGAGTATTTGTAATATCTGCCTCATAGCGGACTTTTGAAGTCTTGTTATCTTCTCCATTGTTCAGGACATAAGTCAGATTGTAGCTGTTCCGCATATAGTAATACTGGATATCCGGTCCGCCCCAGCCATTTACCTGTCCTGTTTGAGCCTCCGGTGAAGTAAAGCCTTCATACTGTTTTGGCTGCGGAGTCACTTCTGATTCTGTCAATCCGCTTAATACTTCTTCCTCAAATAAATCAAATCCATCTACAGATTCTTTATAATGATAGACAGTATAGCTGCTCATCATCGGTGTCTGTTTTGCATAGAGCGTCAGATCTTTGTCCGGCATGGTTCCATCGAATCGATTGTTGAAATCTTTATCTGTATACCAGCCTTCAAAGCGATATCCATCCCGAATCGCTACTTCTGTAATTGCCGCACCAAATGGCATTCCGAATCCTTCCATATTATTTTCATCGACCCCGCGGTCTACCAGCTTCAGCTTATGGATATTTCTCGCATACTTGTATTCAATAACTGTGTTGCCGTTTCCATCTACTGCCACGGTCTGTGTTTCCGGTGAAGTAAAGCCTTCGTAACGCTTCACGTCCGGCGTCACTTTATCTTCCGGATATGCCGCAAAGACTTCCTCTTCATATAAGATATATGGATCTTCTTCCACAACCGGTTTATCTGTGTCCGGATACTCTTCTTTATCTCCACCCGGTTTTTCTTTTTCTGCATCTGGCAGTTTTTCTAGCAAATGCCGGACTGTATAGTTGACTTTCTGCTTCTCCCATTTTGCATAGACCGTCATATCTTTTGCCGGCATCGTCTGGCCAAATGCGTTCTCACATGCCTCGTCTGTATACCAGCCTTCAAATACATAGCCTTTTCTTGTCGGCATCGGTGATGCAATCTTGTCACCATATCTTGCTGTCACTTCTGTCTGGTCTGATTCTCCGCCTTTTGCATCAAAGGTCAGCTTGTACTCATTCAGATCATAGTACACTTTCAGTACAAGACTGCCATCTGCCTTGATCGTTCCCTTCGGCAGTTCACCTTTTAAGTGATAGACTTTCTCGTCAAGATCTGCTGCTTTTGCTGTGACTTCCTCTCCCATCTGTCCGGTCAGAGCCGCAGTCTCGCTTAAGCTGTATCCGCTGTTATCCGTATTCTGCACGTAGTATTTCACGGTATAAGTAATGCCTTCCAGTGCTTTCCATTTTGCAATGTAGGTCTTATTCTCAGATGGAACTTCCTTTGGAACCCCAGCGCCTTCTTCGTCCTCCCAGCCAAGGAATTCATATCCCGGTCTGTAGACTGCCGGTGTCGGCATCATGGTTCCATATCGGTAATTTCCGTCTGCGATCACTTCTGTCTGAGTTCCATTCTCCGTCTCTTTTTCGGACTTGAATGTCTGTATATATTTATTTCTTGCATAATAGTAATTGATGACCAGGCTGCCGTCTGCTTTTACAGTCTCCGTAAGCTGCGGCGGTGTTACAAATCCCGTACGCTCATTTGGAACCGGGCTTACTTCCTCTTCCGTCCTGCCACTCATTTTCACCGGAGTCTGCGCTTCATAGGTTCCATTCGTTCCTTCTATATAATCTACGACTGTATAACCCGCATCGGCTGCTTCCCATTTTGCATAGACAAGTCTGTCTTCTTCCGGCATGGTTTCCGGAATGGTGTATGGAATGGTGAGATCCATGTCCTTATACCAGCCGGCAAATGTGTATCCGAGTCTTACCGGATTTTCCGGCTTCTTAATCTCTGCGTTATATTTTCCGGTAATTGCATCGACGAAAGATCCGCCATTACTCTGGAATGCAATATAGTAACCATCTCGCAGGCGGTCCCAGTGAAGCTTGATCTTTCTTGCACACGGCTTCGTATTAAAGGTACCTTCCTGGTTTTTCCATGTAATGATCATCTCGCCATCCTGCTCCGGCTCATCACCTGGATTTACACGGATAATATTGGTCGCCGGATCATACGTAAACGCACTGTTTGTCATGGAAATGTTGAAATACTTTGTATCATCTTCGTAAATCTTCTCGTAATATTTTCCGTCGTCCAGTCCGGTCTTCATATCCATGTACTGCATCTTGAAATATTCATCCGGAATCTGAACCGACTGAATCTCCCGCTTCATATTAATCTCGGCAACCTTATCCTGGGTATAAGCAAAATCCAGTACATTTTCCAGAACACCTACCTTATAAAGCGGCCACTCGTTTTCATAAAGTGTCGGATTATAGGTAAATGCATTGGACAGTGCCTGTGCCTCGAACTTCACTTCCAGATAAATACCGATTTCCAGATACATAGCTCCCATAGCACGGCTGCTTCGTCCTGCCGATGCTGTATACTTCAATTCGTAGTAGAGGTAACCCCAGACCTGTGCATAACCGCCCACATCCGCCGAGATACCGACACTGGCGATGGACGTTGATAATAATCCCACACGCACCGTCAGTCTCACACCGGCTTTGATGCCAAGAGTTCCCATAGCATATGCCGTAAATTCATACTGCTCCTCTACCAGATCTATCGTATCATTGGTCGCCGTCCGCTCTTTGACCCGTACACAGAAGACATACTCTTTCGCATTCTTATACCAGTACGTCATTCCGATGGAAATGTTCACATTTGCGGAAACAACGAATTCCAGCTTCACCTGAATATCAATGATCAGAAGCACACGGAAATGCTGGTCTACCAGTGGGCGCTTGTAGATTTCCACCCAGTCTGCCTCGTCTGCCAGAAGTTCCGAGTACCTCTCTGCCAGAGACTTGGATACGGATATTTCATCTCCGCCACTGACGAGGCCTGATGCAGAATTTAGATAATCCTCGCCATTCTCCATCATATTCTTCAGCTCTTCGGTAATCTTGTTGACACCTTTTCGTAATTTCGAACTGGAATCAGATACCGGGTTTCCGGTTTCTGCAGTCTTGAAGTTGACATTCAGTCCAATTCCTGTGTATTCATATAATTCCAGAGACGCCGTTACGCGGTAATCTGCAATGTACGGAATAAATCCCCATCTTTTCCACACGGCTGAGCCGTCCACATCGATGGATACTCGCACTTCCTGTTCAAATGTCGCCGTGATCATGATCTCGATGTCTGCGCCCCGGTTCACATGAATTGTAATCGGCACGCCGATCTCCAGTGCAAGCCTTAGTCCACTCACATCTCCGTCAAAATGTTTCAGTGTCGTGCCGAGATTTGCTTTTACCGTCGGTACTCCTAATTCCACACGGGAACCGCCTGCCCCGCCTGCGGCTCTTGCCTTTCTCAACTGGCCATAGCCCTGGCTCTGAACCATGATGTCTGCATTCATATCTTCCTTGAGAGATCCCTGAAGCTCCTCAAAAGATTCTGTCTCCATTGCCGCATCGGCAACTCTTTCTGCCACTTCGGATGCAAATCCGCTGTCTACTGCCTGTGTCTCAATATCCTCTTCCAGCGCCTGCACATCGGTATCTTCCAGAAGCTCCTCCCCTTCTACATTTTCCTTCTGGTACACGTCCATAGTCTGGCGCATATCTTCTTCGCTCACAGGTATATAGCTTACTATGTATTTTTCTCCTGATAACAGAACACTCGTAATCTCTCCATAGAGAGACACAGCTCCGCTTTCATTTTCTCCCATTGTACCTGTGTAAAGTGCCAGATAATCGCCCTCATCTATGGTTGTCTCACTGTCCAGATCCATAGCCTGGCTCATAGCATCATCACCAAAGGTCAGGTCACTGACATTAATCGTTACACTGTTATTATCCGGGTCACCGTCCTGATCTTTGTCCATAGAAAGCGGCAGCACATCCGGCATAAAGAGCACGTCTTCCGGTCTGGAGCCTCGATATGTATACTTGTCCCCGTCCGCTCCTGTAATCTCGATAAATGACACATCACTATTGTCACCAGAGGACATATCCATGGTCGGGATCACATCACCGGAATAAATTGCGACCTGGTCGCCGACTTCTAACTGCTTCTTATAAGTAAATGTTCCGGTCGTATCACTGCCTTCTTCGGTCAGGGAACCGTCTGTTCCAATCGTCATTGCCGCGATTGAAACTTCCTTAACTTTCTTTCCATTTACAGTCAGATTGGAAAGCTCTTTCTTATGAATATACTTGATTTCTTTATTTAACTCTACATTTTTGACTTCTTCACGGTAGACCGTAAAATCATAGACACGAATCGTCGGGTCAAATCCTGTAAAATATAACGCTTTTTCCTGAAGCTCCAGCTTATAGGCTGCCCCCGGTATCCATCCGTTCGGATTGCTGATCGTAAATGTATGGTCTGCTCCTTCGGTCACATCTACCGTAACCGTTTCGGAAGAATCTGTCACATTTTTTATCGTGAAATTTTTCCGCACCTGGTCAGGCGTCATAGCAGCACTTGTATCCGTCACCGGAATCGTAAAATCTGCTGCCACATCATTTGCTCTGGCATAAGTCGCCATGGACACTTCTTCCATCGGCTGGTTGTCTGCATAAGAGGCATACAATGTCACATCACTCAGAAGACGATCCTTACTGTCCACATATCTGGTGCATGCTTCATCGTAACACCAGCCAAGAAATGTACTGGACTTTTTCACCGGTGCCGGCAGATCTTTCAGAACGATTCCTGCCTGGTACTGCTCCTGTGTTACTGTGATCATCTGATCTGCCTGCTGCGGATTCTTCTTCGTGATAGTCCCGCCATTTGTCTCATATGTAATGTTGTACGCTGTATCCTGAAATGCAATGTCAAAAGTCAGGTGATCTGTATAATCACCTGTATAGTTCGGTTTGTCCAGAATGTTGCAGTCATATTCCTGCTGCTTATAGCTCTCATCTTTCGTAAGACTTGCGACAACCGAACCATTTTCCAGTGCCGAACCACTCTGCGGATTTCTCAGTTCATATGCAAGACTATGTAATCCACTCTTTAATTTCCAGTCATTTTCAGACTGGACTGTCACGCTCACATGATCCTTGTCATATAATCCACCTGCATCCGCTTTTATCGTAAGCTTATCCCCATCCGCATTGACCGTCTGTGGAATATCCACATAGTAGTAGCGTTCCGTCCACTTTGCATAGAGGACAACACTGCCGGAATGATCCGCAGTGCTAAGCGAAGTAACCGGCTCTCCGTTAAACTCCTCATTATCATACCAGCCGGCAAATTCATATCCCGCTTTTGTAATCTGCTCCGCTCCCGGAAGCTCTGTCACCGGCTCATCGTAATTAGACGGAGCCGTGTAACCTTCTGCAAACGTTCCTCCATTTTTCTTATAGTCAATGCCGGATTCCTTCCGCGCATTCGAACCCTGAGACGTTCCTTTCTCCGAATGCACAACCGGATTCTGCGTATTCGCATCTTCAGCAAATGCTGCGACCGGCACTGATGTTGCAAACAGCACCGCGCTCAAAATCATACTGACCAGACGTTTCTTCATATGTATTCCCTCCTCATTTTTCCCTCTGAAAACGAGTAATTATATGCTAAATTACATATATGATACCTACGAATTGTTCCGTGCTGCGCACTCCCACAATTCGCCCCACTATTCGCATATCGTGGGATTAACATCCCACTTTTAGGCTCATATTGGGGCGAGTCCCAAGGTCTTTCAGTCACATATGAGCAAGCTCATGTGTCTTTAGACCTTTTGACTCTGGTATCATATATATTGTACCAAAGAAAATACATCTCTCACATGCCCGTTGAAAGCCCAAAAAGTGCCTATTTTACAATTTCTTTTGTAAAACAGACACTTTTTCGTATCCTGTTATTCTATTGATTTACGAATTCTTTAATCTTATCGCGTTTATCAATCTGTAGTTTTTCCAGAATTCCGGAGACATAGTGCTTGACCGTATTCACTGACATTCCCATATGTTCTGCGATTTCCTGATTCGTCCAATCCCTGCACGCCAGCATGGCTATAGAATATTCCAGCGGAGTCAAAAGATCCGTCACTGCCTTTTGCGTCTTGGGATTGTGAATTTTCATCCAGCCACGGCTAAATGCAAGTACACCATCCACCAGCTTCTTGTACATTTCCGGCTCTTTTTTCCGGATACAGACTTCCATAGTCCCCTGAAGCAGACCATGATACTCGATAAATGGTTCCATGAATTTGTCCGCTCTTGCCCTCTTCCATGCCCGGGTCACCGTCTGAATTGCTTCTTCTTGTTCTTTCAGATTAATCTGACACACTGCCTGTACGCACCCCAGATAAATCATGGAAATCGGATAAACTCCGTCTGCCATCAGAAATGCCCCCTGTACAACACCTTTTGCCTTTGCATAATCCTGTCTCAGATAAATCTCATGTGCTAAAAGACTTACTGCAAATAATCGTTGCCCAATTGGAAGATACGGAATGTACTGCTGAAGTGGCGGGGTTCCTTCCTCCGGCGGTATATGAAGAAATGTGCTGATTACATAAAATGCGAACAGACACGCCGCCTTTACATTCACAGGCGTGTCCTCCTGCATTGCCCGTGTCAGACACTGATGTACATCTTCCCTTGTATGCTGTGCTGCCTGAGAATCTCCAAGTGTAAGATTCGCAAATGTGTAAAGCATATCTGCCGATAGCCGGAGCATCACATCATCGTGATCCAGATAATCTTTTATCGTCTCCACACATCTTTCTGCCTGAGCTGAGAAGAAATAATATTCTCCCTGTGCAATCTGTGCCAGTTCCTTATCTTCTATTTTCTCAATTGCTTCTGCAGCCTTTCCCGGTTGAAATGCACTTCCAACCAAAGGAAGGATGACTCTGTCAGATATTTTCATTTCTTTCACCACTTCTTATAAAATTATATTTTCTGTCAATATGGCCTTTATCAATGAAACTTTTCTACATAATAATTCTGTATATCTGTTAAAATATACGCCTCATAATATTCTACCGGAATCTCCTGATTGTCTTCCAGACAATAGGAAATCGCTTTAATTCTCAATAAAGGCTGACTTTCGTCCCGTTCCAGTAACCGGCTCACCGACACATCTGCTGTTGTAGCTTCCAGTGTCTGTCTCACCCGGTACATATATGTCCCATAGAATGAACCAAGCACTTCATATAAAGACCGGTTATTGAAGTCAAAAAAATCTAACTTTTCAAATCTTTTTGCCGGTAATACTGCTGTATTTAAACTATACGGAATACCATCTGCATAATAAAGGCTTTGGATTTCAAAAACCTCTTCTCCTTCTTCTATCTGAAGTTTATCTGCCAGATACGCATCTGCTTCTTTTTTTTCTAAAGACAACTGCTTCTTGCCCGGCAACTTTCCTTCGTTCCTTACAGCCTCTGTAAAACTATAGATTCTTGATCTTTTCTGATCTGTCTGTTCTCTCACAAAGCAGCCCTTTCCCTTGATCCGGTACAAGATCCCTTCTGCACACAATTCGTCAATTGCTTTTCTCACCGTCACACGACTGACTTTATAACACTGGCACATTTCATTCTCAGATTTAATTACCTGATTGGGTTTTAAAATATTATCTTCAATCTGTTCTTTTATCTCTTGCTTGATTATTTCGTATTTGGTCATCTTACTTTCCACCTGCTTGCCATAATTCAAGAATGCCGAGGCATTCTTGTTTCTTACCACCTATAGAGGTGGGAGTCATCTCCCAGCTGATATAACTTTGGCTTATCGTTATAACGAAAAAAGCCATAGATCTCATACTCACATGAAATCCATGGCCTTGTTGATCTTTTATTATTTTAACATAAAATCCTTTATTTTTGTCCGTTATTATGCAGTTTCTTTTGCAATTTTTCTCCAGTTCAGGAAACCGTATGTGGAGTTGATGAAGTTGATTGTCTTCATAATGATAATCAGCAGTGCCGAGGAATCTCCCTGCATAAATACCATGATCCACATCACAATGGAAAGTGCATTTACAATTGCCCACATTGCCCACTGCTCTGAGAAACGAAGCAGATACAGGAAACTTGCCACAACCGATACGACCGTTGTCAGAGAATCCATAAATGGAAGATTTCCACCCATCCATTTCAGAATCTGCATGTATCCGAGTACTCCAATAATTGTCACTGCTGCTGTTGTGAGCATAATCTTTGGTGTCATCGTACGGAATTTTACTTCTCCCCCCTTTGTCATGTTCTTCTTCCATGTGAAGATTGCAATCGCACTGACCGGAATTGAGTAAATCAAGTTGTACATGACCTCACCGTAAAGCGGAATACCCATACAGTTAATCGCATATAATGCACTGTTGATAATTGCAAAATACAGACCGGCAACTTTACCTTTTGCTCCAAGCACCAGGTTCAGACTGCTTGTCAGTGTCATAACTAACATAAACAGGCTTTCTTTCTGAATTGCCCAGGCTGCCGTCTGTACAATCAGTACAAATGCAAGCCATGCTTTTTCTTTCCAGCTCCAATCTGCAAAAAATTCTTTTATTTTATTCATTTTCCCATTCCTCCGAAATTTTCTGAAATTCCTCCAGGTCCATAACTGGTCCAGATGTTCCTACAATTGCCGCTGCCGTACGATTTGCAAGTAATACGGCATCTTCTACTTTCATTCCCTTTGACATTCCTGCAATAATCGCCCCGATATGACTGTCTCCGGCTCCTACAGTGTCCACAACATTGGTCTTAACAGATGCGACCCTTCTCATTTCTTTTCCCTCATAAAACAATGTTCCTTCTGCCCCAAGCGTAACAAATACAAGATTGCCACTCTTTTCATAAAGAGTTTTCACTGCTTCTTCTACATTTTCCCGCTGTGTATAACCCTTTGCTTCTGCTTCATTAATATGTAAGATTGGCTTTAATGCAAAGAGGTTATCCATTGTCTCTGATTCGATTGACGTAATCATCGGTCCCGGTGCAAAAAAGATATGCTTTTCTTCCACATTAGGCACAGTTTTCAACCACTGTGAAATGATTTCACCACTTTTTCCACAAACCTGATAGCCTGCGATGTAGATATTTTCATATCTGTCCATATCAATCCGGTTAAACCACTCTTTTTTGAAATGGCACTCCGCTCCCTGCACTGTGATAAATGTTCTTTCTCCATCAGCCTCTACAAGACTCAGGCAATAACCGTTGTCCTCTCCCGGTTCTTCAATGAGCAGCTCGTATCCTTTTTCTTTCATACCTCTGCGGATGATATCTGCAAATGAACCTCTTCCGACCGGCACGCATAAATCATGTTCACAATTCAGATTTCTCAATGTGTTGGCCACATTGTACGCGCATCCGCCAACTACCGTCTTCGTCTCTTTACACGGAATATCTTCTCCACTCTTCGGGAGACGATCGATCTTCATCATCAAATCAACAATTGCAGCCCCAACTACAAGCGTTCGCATCCTAATAACTCCCTTCCTTTTTCAAGAATATTGATATACTCCTCAAAATCAGTCTCCGGGTTCTGATCTCTTAAAAGCTCTGTATACTCTGGCTTAATCTTTGAATAACCAACAAATGCCCCACATATAGCTGTTGCCATCGCTCCGATTGTATCTGTGTCACCACCAAGATTTGCACACATCAGACAACATTTATTTGGATCCTGTGTGTAATATGCAATGGAAACTGCTGCCGGAACAGATTCAATAATTCCAACTCCTGCTCCAATTACATCATAGATTTTCTTAGAAAATGCATCTTCATCGTTTGCATATTCTTTTGCAATCTGAACACCAATCTTTACTCTCTCTGCAAGTCTCGGGCTGAATGTCTCACAACCTTTTTCGTATCCGGCTTCTTCTACAGAAAGAATATCACTTAACACCTGCTCGAAATCATCATTGACAATTGCAGATGCAACACCTTCTGCAATCATAGCTGCTCCGGCGATTGTAACATCACTTGTATGTGTTGCCTTGGAAACTCCGTACACATAATCTATCAGTTCTTTTCTCTGATCTGGTGTAAAGAGGCAGCCGATTGGTGCAATTCTCATAGAACTTCCATTGGATAAAGCTTTGTTCGTTATCGCACTTGCATCTACTCCATCTCGGAAATTCGCCAGTGCAAGCTTAGAGGTCGGTCCTAAAATATTATTTTCAAATGCATTCTCTTTTTCAGCCCATTCCAGCATACGCTTTGCTATATCTGAAGCATTTGGCTCATAACCAGTTGCCTTCAATGAATCCAAAAGAACCATTGCCTGTCCAGTATCATCCGTGAACTGAGCTTTATTATAATTAAATGCAACATCATTCTCTTTTGGTCCGTCAATGAATTCTGTGATTTTTCCACCAAAGAATTTTCTTGCCCTTTCTCTGCCCCACAATTCTGCCGGCATTCCCATCGCATCACCAAGTGCCATTCCATATAATGCTCCTGCAATTTTATCTCTTAATTCCATGTTTCTTTGCTCCTTTTAGATACGCCTTGATAGTACAGCTTGTATTGTTTCTTGTTGCGTTTATTTTATACATGTCGGTTATTTATGTCAATATACTTTCATATTTTTACAACTTTTCAGCATTTTTGTCAATTTTCATCGTTTTTTGAATAAATACAAGTCCGATTTTTGTCTAAAATAACAACAAGCCGAATTCCTTAAAATCCGACTTGTTGTTATTTTGATTTCCCTGTAAAATAAACACTTTCCTTCATGCTCGATATTCATCTGTACCTGCACTGTTCTTATAAGCTTTCAGCTTTCTCATATTCTTCAATGATGCACTGATGTTCTTTAGTAGCTTTATCGTAATTGATTGCTACAAGTAAAATATTCCCTGTGTAATCCAAAACCGAAGACGGATATTTCTTCTCTTTTATCTGCTCCATTGCTGTCTGAGCATTTTGATTCCATTTTAATTCAACAATTAATGCCGGATAATCATTTTTATATTCCGGTTTAGGAATAAACACAAAATCTGCAAAACCACGCCCCGTTGGCAGTTCCCGTACTGGTTTAAAATAATACTGCATCGCACTTAAATATGCAATTGTCAGCACACTACTCAATGAATTTTCATTGTGATACTGAATTACTGATGCGTATTCATTATGAATTTTTTCAATTTGGTTCGCGACTGCAACACTATCCATATCCAATGTTGCCTCCAGCAGATTTTCTGATTCCTGCTGGAACATGAGCATCTCATTCCATGGTTTACAATTGACTGCCGTAATAAGCTCCTGACGAATTTCTTCATTCGGAACAAAAGCCATTTTCTTTACCTGGTCATATCCCAGATACCCCAAATGAATCATGTAGGTCAACACATCGTCTTTACTCTGGATATTTACCGTATCATTTTTAAATGTTGCTGTGTTAACCTTGACTGCCGTCCCGGAAATCATCTCAATAATTGCCGTTTTCAGACCATCATAATTCATATTGATCAGTGGAACAATCGCTTCATAAGAAGCTGTTTCAGACCAGTAACTTTTATATTCACTATTCAACATGACACTTACAACAGCTCTCGGATTGTAGACCTGATAATCTCTCAACAGATAACCGTCATACCATCTTTTTACTTTTTCAAATTCCTGATGATATGATCCTGAAAGTTCTCTTACCTCTTCTTCTGTAAATCCAATGTATTGTGCAAGCTTACCCGGACTTAACATTGTAAATTCATCAAAATTATTCAATGCAGATTGCGTCTTTTCTTTTTTTATCGGCAAAATACCTGTCAGATAAGCCAGTCGAATATATTTTGTAGGCTCTGTCCCTTTAAAGAGTCCTCGTAAAAACCCTATATATTCATCTTGAATTTTTTGATCGGCCGCTTTGTCACGAATCAGGACATCCCATTCATCAATAATTACAATAAATTTTGTTCCGGTCTCTGTATTGATCTTCGATAATACCTCTGGTAATGATACAAGATTCTCTGTCAGCACATCAGGATAATATTCTTTTAATTCAGAAATTGTCTTTTCTGATATATAGGATACAATATGATCTGCTCCTCCTGCAGGTTCCATGCACCATTGAATGTCCACGTGAATCACATCATATTTATTTAAACGTTTCTCAAAATCTGGCGTTTTACTGATCTCCAAATTTGAAAACATTTCTTTCGAATCGCACCCTTTGCTATAATACGCCGTAAGCATATTAGCGGTAATTGACTTTCCGAATCTTCGCGGGCGGCTATTGCAGATATAGCCTTGTAACGTATTCATAACTTTGTTTGTATATTCCAGCAATCCTGTCTTATCAACATAAATTTCAGAATTAAGTGCAACTTGAAATGCTGAATTTCCAGGATTCACAAACATCCCCATATCTGCACACTCCTCTCTGCTATATAATAAATTCTTTCCATGTTTTCCTACAGTATAACATAAAAACACCGTATCAGGTACTGTGTTTCTATTTCGTAATCTTCAAAAAACGCCAGAACCGACATTTGTCGGAACTGGCGTTTCTTAATCCGAGAGCTTTTTATACTCCCATTTTATTCTTTTATCATTTTATGAATTATTTTCCTAGACTGTCACTTTTTTATCTTCCGACTTCTCAAGAAGTTTCTTAATTCCCTGAATTGCTACAAGCACTCCAAGGATTAACAGAAGTACTGCAAAGATAAGCTGCAATGTATTTCCAAAATCCAGTCCTGTTGTCATGAATGCCTTTGTAAGTTTTACAATTGTCATTCCAAGTGCCGTAAATGTAACTGCCATCATAAATACCATTGGTCCCCAGAGCATGAATCCCTGACGTTTTGTCTTCTTTAAGAATACTGCGCAGGCTACAAGTGCCAGTACAGATAACAGCTGGTTTGCTGAACCGAACAGTGGCCAGATTTCTGCATATCCGACTTTTGTCAGGAAATAAGCAAGCACCAGTGTGATGATTGTTGCAAAATACTTATTCGTTACTACCTTTAAGAAAGGACTCATATTCTCATCTTCCACATCTGAATCAATCCAGAACTCCTGGAATGACAGACGTCCGACTCTGGCTACTGAATCCAGAGATGTCAGTGCAAATGCAGATACTGCAAGGTTGATCAGTGTAAATACAAGTGAATGTGGCAGACCGATGACTGACAGAAAGTTCGCAATTGCTCCTGCGAAAATCTGTGGCTGAGTAGTCAGTCCCTGTGCTGCTGCCTCACCTTTTCCAAATGATGCAACGGCAATCAATGCCAGAACTGCAAGCATACTTTCCATTAACATGGCACCGAATGAAACCGGAAGCATGTTTTTCTCATTTTTAATCTGCTTGGAAGCAGTACCTGATGATACCAGTGAATGGAATCCTGAAACTGCACCACAAGCGATTGTCACAAACAAGATTGGGAACATATACTGCGGATTTCCATTTGCATCCGGTATCGAGAATGCTGTAAATGCTTCAAGATTACATGCCGGATTTGCAACAAATACGCCAATAACAGCACCAAGGATCATAAAAATCAACAGATAACTGTTCAGATAATCACGAGGTTGAAGTAATGCCCATACAGGTGTTACACTGGCAACTAAAATGTAAGCAAAAATAATAAGATGCCATATATCAAGACTTACATAGATTGGAAAGTTAAGTCCAAGTGCAATTGCAACTACCAGTAAAATAACTGCTACTGCTGTATTTACCCACTTATTAAATTTTGAATATTTCAAGAAAAATCCAAGTGCCACTGCTTCTACGATAAATAACATAGAGGTTGTTGCAACAGCTCCATTTGCTACTACTTTTGTAACTGTTCCTGATTCACTTGTTGCGAATCCGTTAAATGTTCCGGCTACGACATCAGCAAATGCTGCGACAACCAGAATGCAGAACAGCCAGCAGAATAACAGGAATAATTTCTTACCTAATTTTCCAATGTACTCTTCAATGATGTAACCAATTGTACGGCCTTTGTTCTTTACAGATGCATACATAGATGCGAAATCCTGAACTGCTCCGAAGAATACACCACCAATTAAAATCCATAAGAGAACCGGAAGCCATCCGAAGATTGCTGCCTGAATTGGTCCGTTGATCGGACCTGCTCCTGCAATTGATGCAAACTGATGACCAAATACTACGTTAGTATCAGCCGGTACATAATCCACTCCGTCTTCTAATTCATACGCCGGAGTTTTCGCATTCGGGTCAATGCCCCATTTGTTTTGGAGATAACGGCCATACAGAAGATAGGCTCCTCCGAGCACTACGATGGCAATTATCATCATAAGTATTCCACTCATAATAATCCCTCTTTCTTTATATTTTGATTATATATTAATCTCAGGAACACCAATCAGCATTTCTGAAATTATTATCGATCTTGCGTATATGTTTCCATACAATAAAAAACGCCTTCGCTATCCTTTCGGATAACAAAGGCGGATTTATCTTCCGTGGTACCACTTTGTATTACTGCATTTATCACTAACTACAGTCTCTCATCACTGTCATTCTCAAACAGTTTCTTCTGTAACGTGAAGATTACGTCCCTGCTTACTTTAGCTCTGATGTTAAATATGTTAAGTATTTCAGAGGGATGCTCCCGGGTGATATCACAAAATCCGTTCTGTCGCTTCGCACCACCCAACGACTCTCTGAAATCGCGTTCTCTTTTGTGACGTATCCCTTTCACTGCATTTCTTTTCTTTAACTATATTATGTTTTACACTTTTTTGCGTTAAAACACAAGAGACTATTTTAACATAATTAACAATAATACAAAGGACTGTTTGTGCAGTTTTCACAATTCTATTTTTTCGATATGAAATCTTGTTATATTTTATTAAATATCTCTACTGCCTTTTGTGCAAAGCGCTTCCCATAAATATTAAAATACTCTTTATAATTTCCCATTCCATTGAACTTTTCCATATTATTATTTACTCCGACCGGTCCAAGATGAATCACTGGCTTTCCACAAGCCATACCGCCTGAATAGCACAGCATTCCTTTTACCATCTCAATTGTCAAAATAGACTGAATGACCTGAGTTCCGCCACCATGTGTGTACTGCTCTGTTGCAAATGCGCCACCCATTTTCCCCGGAAACTCTAACTCTCCTGCTTTTTCAAACAGCCAATTATGAATCTGCGGTGTCATCTGTGCCATATAGGAAGGAGAACCTACTACAATTCCTTTTGCTTCCTTTACAAAATCTTCATCCACTTTTTCAATAGAAAATGCTCTGGCTTCTACTCCTGAGACTTCATTCATTCCATCGGCAATCCATTCTGCTGCCTGTTTTGTATTTTCAGTTTCTGAGTGGTAAATAACTGCAAGCTTCATAATAATTTTCTCCATCATTTGTGTATCGGTTTATATAGATTTCATCCCTTGTTCAAACGCCCCCTCAGAGGTCATGTTGCAAGCGAGCTGTATGTTTAGAAGATTAAACGTATTTCTTTATTTCTTCGATCACAATTTTCAAAGCTTTGATCCGGGCATATTTCTTATCTACGGATTCCAGAATATGCCACGGTGCGTATTCTGTGTTCGTCTTTTGAAGCATTTCATTCACCGCAACTTCATATTCATCCCATTTTTCCCGATTTCTCCAGTCTTCATCGGTAATCTTCCACTGTTTCTCCGGATTATTTTGCCGCTCTTGAAATCTCGCCAGCTGGGTATCTTTATCAATCTGTACCCAGAACTTAATCATCACAGCGCCCCAGTCTTTTAATTCTTTTTCGAATTCATTGATTTCATTATAGGCACGCTGCCAGTCATTTTCACTGCAGAATCCTTCCAGGCGCTCTACCATCACTCTGCCGTACCAGGTTCTGTCAAATATCGCAATATGCCCGCTTTTGGGCAGTCTCGTCCAAAAACGCCACAGATAATGTCTTGCTTTTTCATGCGGTTCCGGTCTGGCAATCGGTTGTACCTCATAACCTCTTGGATCAAGCGCCTCGGTAATTCGTTTGATATTGCCGCCTTTTCCTGCTGCATCCCAGCCTTCATATGTGATAATGACCGGAATCCTTTTCCGATAAAGTTTATTGTGCAGTTTTCCTAATTCTATCTGAAGCTGTTTTAATTCTTTCTTGTATTCTTCATCATTCAGTATTTTGTCCTGCAAATCAATATCTGCAAGACGTGGAATTGGTTCCAGCGGAAATACATTTTGCAAGATTGGCACCGAATGTGCCTGATTCTGCAATGCCACTTCAATGTTGCTCACCAGCGTCTCCATCACCTGCAGCTCTGCCCACTTCTGGTCACCTGCATCAATGATATACCATGGTGCGGAAGATGAATTTGTATCTGACATGTACTTTGAAAATGCCTTTTTGCATTTTTTATAATGTGCATTTTCCCACTGATCGAACAGGGAAACGCGCCATTTTGTATCCTTGCTTTCCAGAAGATTCTGCTCCCGTTCTTTTTGTTCTTTCTTCTCTATCTGCATAAAAAACTTCAAGACAAGATAACCGTTATCTGTCAGTTGTCTTTCAAAATTGCGGACACTTTCTATACGAGAAGCATATTCTTTTTCATCTGTTTTTCCCTCTAAATGCTCTCTGCAGATCTGCTCCAACCAGCCAGAATCCAGGAATGTGAATTTCCCTGCTTCTGGAATCTCCTTAAAAAATCGATATAAAAATGGATATCTTAGTTCCTCATCTGTCGGCTCAGACATTGTCACGACCTTGAAAAAGCGCGGATCAATATTCCGGATCACCTTACCGATCGTGCTTCCCTTTCCGGATGTGCCCCAGCCTTCAAAAAGCACAATTACCGGAATTTTATGTTCCTTGATCTTCATCTGTAAATCATACAACTGCTTTCTGGCTGTAGATAAACGTAACTTCATCTCATCCTTTTCCGGCATACGTGCCGGATTCCAATTCGTCAACATATCCGAGTCCTCCTTATTCTTATTCTTATCCTTGTCTCTCTCTGTATCGTCCGATACTGCTAAATTTCATCCATTACTGCGTCATTGATTACATCGTACGCATCTTCAAGTGCATCCAATGCTTCCATCAAAGTATCTGCTTTCTCCTCAGCTCCCTCCTCCTCATACTGATCCAGTACTTCCACAAGCGCATCTTTTACCTCCTGCAGCGCCTCCATGATTTCCTGCAGATTGTCTTCTCTATTTGCCATTGGTAAAATATTTATAATTTTTCCCATGTTATAATCTCCTTTCCCAGACCTTATAATAACTTTTCCGTCCATTCTTTCTCTTTAAATCCCGTCAACACAAGATTTTCTTTCACGATCAATGGTCGTTTCACAAGCATTCCGTTTGTCGCCAGAAGCCTCAACTGCTCTTCCTCGCTCATGTCAGGAAGTTTGTCTTTTAATTTTTGCTCTTTATAAAGCATACCACTTGTATTAAAAAACTTCTTTAGCGGTAAATCCCCATTCTCATACCACTGCTTCAGCTCCTCGTAAGTTGGATTCTCCTCCACAATGTGACGCTCCTCATAAGAAATGTGATTGGCATCCAGCCATTTCTTTGCCTTCTGGCAAGTAGAACATTTTGGATAATATAAAAATAACATCTTTTCAATCCCTCCGTAATAGTTTTTACTTATTTTTGCTTCTTTCCCAGCTGCCAAAATGCCACCGCACTTGCCGCTGCTACATTTAATGAATCAACGTCATGTGACATCGGAATCTTGACTGTGTAATCACACATCTCAATTGTCCTATCCATCAAACCTTCGCCCTCGGTTCCAAGAATAATTGCCAGCTTCTCTTCCTGCATAAGTTCCGGATTGTCGATTCCGACCGAATCATCTGTCAGCGCAAGCGCTGCCGTTTTATAACCCATTTCCCGAAGTTCTGTAATCGCCTGCCTGGGCCAAAGTATCTCCCGCTGGCAACGCATTTCATTATTGTCCTGAATAAATGTCCACGGAATCTGAAAAACCGTTCCCATACTGACTCTTGAGGCTCTCCTGTAAAGCGGATCACTGCATCCAGGAGTCAGAAAAACTGCATCCATGTTCAAAGCTGCTGCCGACCGGAAAATTGCACCGACATTCGTCGGATTCATTACATTTTCCAAAATGACGATCCGGTCTTTTCCCTCACACATATTCTGATAATCTATAAGCGGCTGACGCTTTAGGGCGCACAGCATTCCTCTTGTCAATTTGAATCCGGTCATTTTTGTCAGCACTTCAAACTCCGCTGTAAATATCGGGACATCTGTACCTTCAAACCTCTCCAGAATCTGCCTTGTCTCTTCATTTTCTTTCATCTGATGCTTTTCGACCAGAGCCGATACCGGGATATAGCCCGCATCTAACGCTCTGCCAATTACCTTCGGACTCTCCGCGATAAATAATCCAGCCTCCGGATTGTCCTTATTTAAAAGCTGCGCCTCGGTACGTCTCGCATAAATATCAAGCTCCGGTGCGGAAAAATCATTGATTTCTAATATGTTTAGCATTTTGTCTGCAATTCCTTCCCCATACTATTTTCTTCTATATGCTACTGAATTCTCCCTACACCACTCTTCTGCCTTATCAAGATACGCCTGGCTTCTGTAATCATAATAAAGCTGACTGATTCCCAATTCATTTATCTTTAAAGACTCTGTAAGGATGTCTTTTTCTCAATGCATTCGAAAGCATTTCAGATACTCTTTCATTTCCAATATCATATGCAAAATGTTCTAGAATATTTTTCAAAAAGTGACAGATATTCTTCTTCGACTTCTTCAAATGGACGAACCGTATAATCTAAGTCAATATGTAACTCTGGAATTTCTCCGTATTGTATTTCTCCAAGTAAATGTTCCAGGTCATACCATAGCATTGCATGATCTATTTCTTTGAGTTCTTTCTGTTCTTCCTCCGTCAAATCTGAGCCCAAAAATTTTTCATAAATTATGCCAAGCAAATGTTCTTCCTGCTCCTGATATTCCGGTAGTTCATTCTTAAATGGTGTTGGAACATCGGACATATAGCATTCACTTGCATCATGAAGCAAGCATGCAAGTACCATTCGATTTGACAGACCACGGGCTGCTGCCTCCCTGGCACAGCAAATACAATGCTGTCCCACCGACCAAAATGTCTTTACATGTCCATTTCCACGGCAAAGCATGGAAAGTGCATGTGCAATATCTTCAATCCGAATTAACTCCGGATCCGGATTTGTTGGTTCAAAATGTTTTCCTGTGTATGTTGTAATATATTCACTCATCATTTTCTCCTGTTACTTCATAGCCTCCTACTAAAATTATTTTCTATGTACATATGCCTTGAAATCAATCACCTTTGCTGGTTTTCTTTTTGGGACAATCCCTAAACGTTCCATGTCTAATTTAAAAAGTTCCCTTGGATATCCATATGCGTCAAAACCATCTGGCTGGCAAATATCTCTGTTAAGATACTCATTCAAGTCCCACTGATACTTTGTTTCCTTCTCAAATTTCTTATCAAAATACTGTGCATCTGTTATCATTCTATTTATGCCGCCAACGGATTTCTTACCGTGTGTTTTTGTAACAATCGTATCACCTGACATTCTAAAATACTGTTCTATCTGATCTTCTAAATAACCCATTTGTTGCATCACGCCATGAATCACACGACTAATATACAATGTATAATGATTCCAATTCCTTGGTTCAATATCTGTCATTGCTATTGTATAGCGATTGCTGGCATTTACTATAAACAGTACATTTCTTCTCTTTATTTTTGCCAAATGTGTATCCCAACAAAACACAAGCGATGTTTCTTTTATTTCACTAATCTTTGTTGCTTTTAATCGTTCTTGAACAGCCTTTGTTGCACCAATTTCCATATATATCACCTATTCTTATGTATAGCTTTTTCCTTCCTCGAATACTTCCATTATACCATCGAACTTTTCTTCTGGCATTAACCGATTATTTTATTAGTGTACTCTTCTTTCGCAATCCCCTGTGATTAAGAATTATTACAATTTTACCAAATGCAATAATTTCAATTTTTCTAACAGCCATCGAATTCCTTTTGCCAGGCGCTTCCCGGAATCTGCGAAATGTCCTCCGGGATTCCACTCTAATACTACCCGCTCTGCAAATGGATCTTCCAGCAATAATTTTTCTTGTTCCCTGGTGCGGTCTCCCACGGCTTCCATTACTGCGTTCTTCGTCTTTTCTTCCTTGCCTCCAAGGCTTAGATATACGCTGCATTTTCGCTTCAACTTATGTTCTCTCATGTAAATATCCCAATCCTTGAACCATAGAGAACCAGAACAACACGCAATTCCAGCAAATGTATCACATTCGTATGCCGCCCACAGCGCAAATAATCCTGCCAGGGAATAGCCTGCCAGCCAGTGCTCCTGTTCTTTCACATGATATGTCCGGTCAATATATGGGACTCCTTCTTCAAGTAACCACTTCAACGTCCTTGCGCCTTGTCCATCAAATGCTTCCGTTCCAAATGCCGCCGGTGCTTCCCAGGGTGAAAAATCCCGGTTCCAGTCTTCCACCTGAAATGCTACTAGCAAAAAGTTCTGTTCTGGCACAAGTTCCATCAAAGCTTCCCAAAAATGTTCTACTTCTCCTCCCTGATGCGGATACATGCCCCAGAAAATAACCGGACCTCCCGATCCATTCTGTACGATACGTAATTGTATATCTGCTACGATTGTCTCTGTCACATTTATCTTCTTCATTTTCATCACATTTCTGATTCCACTGCCATCCTTATCATTTTCTCAAATGACTGCGCAAACCGCTCATCATCTTCCTCAGTACGTTTCTTCGGCCCTTTTATATGATTTTTATGAGAACTTCTTCTCGCCTTCTTATTCAAATATCGCTCCATAAGCATCTGATCAATATTGTCATTGGTGTACCATTTGCCAGACTGATGAATAGCAAATGCACCCTTTCCCAACGCCATCGCTGCCACTCCATAATCCTGTGAAACCACAATATCTCCCCTATGACAAATGCCGATCAACTTATAATCAACAGCATCCGCTCCGGCACCCACAACAATCACTTCACTGTACTCAGATGTCAGGACATGATTTGTGTCACATAATAAAGTCACTGGAATGTTGTATTTTTTTGATATGTTCTCAACTATGCTGACCACCGGGCAGGCATCAGCATCAATGAATACTCGCATGTTTCTCTCCTAAAACTCCTACTTTTTTCTATTTACAAATAGTGTACAAATCTTTAAAATAAGATATTAAGTGCTGATAGAATGGCGTTTATATTTAGACGCTTTAATCATTAGGTACTAATTAAAATGAAAATGGGCTTCTTGTATGGTATCTGCTTGTCAGACGCTTTAGCCAAGAAGTTCTTTTATTTTCCTCATTTTAAATAATCATAATCTGATTTTGATATAATTAAATATTTTATCTTCCATTAACCTCATTTTTTAACACTATAATCTTATTAATTTCTTCTTTTGCCTGTTGTAATTCGTCATAATCTCTCCATTTAAACATTTTTTTAATGCTTGTTCCGTATCACACAAATAACTTTCTTTACATTGTTTATAATGCGCACATTGTTTACACTTATCTTCATTTACAAATGCATAATTATGAATTGCTAATCCCTCAGGCATGTACAATGAAAATATTTCAGAATACACATTGTTTATGTCTAATTTATTACTTTCCATTCCATACAAATACTTCAGAAAATTATGCTCTCTCTTGCTAAATAAGCAATTAGCTCCAATATCTCTAGCAATTCGAATTCCAGCATAAATTGCTGACATCCATGCCCCACAATATCCTTCCTCACCAATTATAATTTCATTTGGAACACCTTTGTCTCCTTTTTTATTACCTCTGGAAAAGTTTTTAACAATGCCTGTGAATCTGTCAGCATTTTTTGATATATTTGTTCTCCTACTGACTCTTGATACATATCAGATAAATCTACTTTTTTAATCATTCCATGATCTTCAGCCATATTCAAAAACAAACTAATAATTTTTTCATCTTTTCGTTCCATTTGTTTAACTTGTGCTTCAAAAGACGAATATGGAATATATAATTGGTCTGCCCACAAAATGGTAGATGGATGGATTGTTTGCCAACCATGAAAAATCTAAATTACAGGAATCACAAATTCCAAATTCTCTTGCTATTCCTAATCCGGTAACCAACACTTTATTCATTAGTAAATTTCTCCAATCAATCTTCTTTTTAATATTTTTCCGAACTATACATTACGTTCCCACGATTACCTCACTCTTTTAATCAAGTTTACTCAATACAGTTTTTCAAAGTACCGCTTTTATACCATGTATTAATCCAATTATGCTTACATTCTAATATATAATCAACTTCTCTTAAGGTGTTTACCACTTCCATCTAATTATTGCATTTTATTTTTTCAAAAATATATAAGTCACTTTTGTTACCACAAACAGCCTGCTTTAAATAATATGCCCAAATTCATTATAATGAATTTGGGCTCATACTTATACTAATTTTATTCTTTTTCAAAAATCTTATCTAATGTTTCTTCCATATCTGCAATCAAATTTACTACTAATGCATTTCCCATCATAAATCTCCTCTTATTTAACGGCATTTCCACTGTTTCTCCATTTACTAAACAATATTTTGTATGATCAGTCGGGAACCCCTGAATCCGTTCCGTCTCTCCTGCTGTAAGCAATCTAATATTCCCTGTTTTTTTATCTTTTACAATATGAGTGGAGCGATTAAATCCTCCTTCTGATGTCAACATTGTTCTAGCTGGCTTGTCTTCATCATCGACCATCGGAATTGCACCTTCTGAAAATATATACTCGTGTCCACCTGATGATTTACGTGCTAATTTCTTTGCACCTTTTATATATTGCCAAGTCTGTCTTTCTTCTTTTGGTAATTTTCCATGAGTTTCATCACTATGTGTAATATTAGGATTTGTATAATACAACTTTTCTTTTGGGATAAAATACTTTTTATCCACTTCTTCTTTTTCCATGATGTCTCCCAATGTAGTTACATTTCCTTCATACTTTGGCATAGTTTTGGTCGTATACACAACTCCATCTTTCATAACACCAGTATTTTCAAAGTTAAATTCAAATTCTTCTGAAAGTTCACCAATTCCTTCCGGCAATTCTACTATCTTCATCCGCTTAGAATCTACATCATATACTGGAAATGTTTCTGCAAAAAAGCCATCATGAACCAAAACTCGGTTCATACTTTGTCTGTTTTCTTCCAGTTTACTTTTATTTATATATTGAATTGCATCAGCAACATCTTCTGCATATTTTGTATCATTCCTATATGCAAAAATAAATGTTCTTCTTCTACGTTGCTGATAACCATATTCTGCTGCATTAATAACACGCCATTCAACTGTATATCCTTCATCTCTGAGACATGCAAGAATAATTCCGAAATCTCTTCCTCTCTGCTTTGCTGGTGATTTAAGCAAGCGATCCACATTCTCAAGCAAAATAAATGGTGGTTGTTTTTTCTCCACAGTTTCTCTAATAGACCACCATAAAATTCCTTTTTTCCCTTCTAAGCCTTTTGATGTCGCCAAAGATGATGCTACCGAATAGTCTTGGCACGGAAAGCCACCTACTAACAAATTGAAATCTGGAATTGTTGATTTATCTACTTCTTCAATATTGTAATTAGTTGTATCCTCTCCATTTTTATCTAAACATGTTCCAAATCTATATACATAACAATCATGTGCATATTGTGTCTTTTTCTCCGCTGGTTCCCACTGACTGAACCAAACGGTATCCCATTTTTCTTTTTTACCATAATCTTTTGATGTTTTTATATTATTAAGTCCGCATCTAAAGCCACCCACTCCAGCAAACAATTCGCAAACTGTCTTTTTCACTTTGTTTTACTCCTTTTTTTATTGCCGAACGATCGTTCTTTTTAATATATTAACTTATTTTTTTCAGTTTGTAAAGATCATTTTTAAATTTCTTCAATCTCATCTGATATTTTATACAAATTTTTCAATTCATCTAATTCTTGTTGATTATGTTTTTTTTCATTTCTTAAATCCTTTATTTCTTCTTTTATTATTTTTGCTTTTTCACTATCTGCATTTTTCTTTTTATCATTTAAAACTGTTATTTTCTTTTTGTTCCAACTGATTTTTTGCTCCAACTCCTGTATTTCTCTACTGATTTCATCATACCCCTTCTCTGCTTCCGAAAAATCATACGTATCTAAGTCAAAATCAATATCCAAAGGAACTATCATTACTGGTTTATTTATGTTATGATTATCAATATTTTCTTGAAACCTTTCTCTAGCAGCATTGACTCCCACTACACCATCGCTAATAATTTTTTTCAAATTGTCTGTGGCTGCAATATAAATATACAAGTCTATTTGAGCATTTTTATTAATCGCAGACACAAGTCTGAACATGTCTTTATACACCATTGCCCAATTTCCAAATTGTATTTCACCAAGGATATTAAATGTGTTATGTGCTGAATTCATGTCCATTTTATGTTCATCATTTTTTTGTTTTACACAAAATTTATCCCACTTTTGCCGTAATTTATTATCTTTTATGTATTTATCAACTATTAAATCACCATCTCTTATAGCATTTTCCCCATAACAATAATCCCACAATTTATAAAAATTGGTTTCTTTATTATATATAGAAAAATCAAATTCTCCTTTTCCCTTTACCGGTGGAAGAAATGTTCCAAATACAACATTAGTTTCTCCTTCTATTCCTGGAATTCCTTTCAATTTTTCTCGTATCGCCTCATTTAATGAGTTTGCACTTATACCATGTATATATTTCTTTTGACGTCTTACATATCCGACATGAAATGACCCCTTCAAAGCATTTAATAATTGATCAATTAATTCTTTATGTAGTTGATACTTGTCTATTGCATTATTTAATAATATAGGTTCCTGTATCGTAAATGGTAACTCAATGGGATATGCTATTTTCTTTTTTCCTGACATCTTACTCCTCCAAAAAATTCTCGTCTAACTGCGACAATATGTATTCTTTATTTAACCAAAAACATTGTTTCGGAAACATGCGTCCATCCGGTAATTCATCTACATCTTGGGCGTTTCTTGCATGTGGACGAACATGACATATAGGATTATCAGAAGCCTTAGGAAAATTATTGTAGTTTTTACCATTGACTTTTTCAACTTCTAACCCATCAATCAAAATCTGTTTGGTTTCTTTCCAGACTTTCCTTACATTTCCTTCCAAATCTTCATACGGCATATTCCAGAATTGTGCACCCCTTAACCTCAATTCTCCATTTTCATCAAATTTATATACCACAAACAAAAATCTTGTTTCTCTTAAATAATTTCCAAATGTGGAATTTTCCCAATCCTCTTCTACTAATTCTTTGAACCGAAATATCGGGAATGACATATGTTCTTTGATTTTATTATTGTTTTCAACCCTAATAGTTTTTACTACAACATTTGCTTTTACAAATTCTTCTGCTTTGTTGCTTTTTATGCCTAACATTCGATAAGCGAGAATAGCTCCTAAATCTTTTGGTTTCTTATTAATATTCACTTCATATTTATAGCATAGTTCTAATTCACTGCTTCCACAATGTTCATCTATTTTCTTTACTACATAGTCCTCAAATGACTCTTCTATACTTCCTTTTACAATTGGTTCATATGTCTTTTTACCTGGGATAATATAATTATTCAGTACATATGTCATATACGAATTTTTGAAAGCAAATGCTCTTGGTTTTGCCAACTCATCACTAAATGGCTGCTCACGTCTATCCTCAGAAGTTGCCGCTTTCGTAGCTGCTCCTAAATAAAGTGTATCTCCTTCTGATAATTCATGTGCTTTTCCTGCACATATTTTTTCTTTAATTACATTAAAATCATGCTCAATTATTTTCATATCTTCTTCCGGAGGTGAAAATAATTGAACATAATCAATTTTATAATCCAACCGATTTTCAATTTCTTGTCTATATAAATAATAAACCAGCAAAATCAGCCGAGCTTTTGCCCACATATGACTTTCTTCGAAAGATTCATTTACAACTGAGCAATAGTCTATCATTGTTAAAATCAATCGCTCTTTGGCTGAAATGCTTCCATTTTTATTAATTTTATATGGAGTCACTTTCAGTTCTACACCAGCTTTATCAAAATCTGGTCGGGCATCATTATTAGACTGATAATGAAAATATCGTTCTTCAACAAGTTCTCCCAGTCCGCCTTTTCTTTTTTTATTTTCATGTTTTACTTCATAGTTTTCTGTCTCTCTGACAACTGCTGCTTTTCGCATATCATCTTCGTCACAGATGTCTTGAAATGTTTTCCCAATTAATCTTTTTCCATATGTTTCAATCGATATCGGATTGGTTTCATCATACTCTAACAAATATCCCATAAATTATTCCTCTTCAAATGTTACTTCTTCCATTTCCAGTTCAAAAATGGTTTCTTCAATCACTTTTACACATTCATCTGTTTTCTTAAGAATATCTTTTCCCCAAAAATGAATCACAGTCCAGCCCAAGGCATTCAAGGCCTTATCTTTCTCATTGTCTCGTGTTATATTTTCTTGAATCTTTTTAGACCAATATTCTCCGTTATTTCCTTTTTCCACTTTAGCTTTTAATACTTCCCAATCTTTTCCGTGAAAAAATTCACTGTCACAGAAAATAGCTATACGATATTTCGTCAGGCAAATATCTGGTGACCCCGGAAGCTTTTTATAATTCTTTCTATAACGATATCCTTTTGCCCATAGAGCCTTTTGCAATGTAACTTCAATTGTTGTATTCTTTCCTCTGATTTTACTCATCGTTTTTCTACGCTGTTCAGTTACATTATTAAAAACTCTTTCTTTTGCTTTCATTTGCTCATTTCCCTAACATGTAATTTTTTATATTATACCATAAAAACATGTTACAAAAGCGAGCATATTTCTCTTAACTATTCTCCATCCGGTCTCTTCTGTCCGTCAGCTTTTCTCCTTCATATGTAAAATATGCGGTTCCCTGTACCTGGTACTCACTTTCCAACAATTCCTTTGCCAGTGCTGATGTAGAGGTTGTCACGCCTTTATATGACACATGTCTGTCATCTACCACAACCACCTCAATTGACGGATCATTGATGTACTTAATTTTAGCACCCACTGGTATTCCGTATTTACTGAAACGAAATGGCCCACGTCTAGCTTCTCTTGCGATTTCATTTGCCATCTCTTCATCTAATGTCTCGTGACCTTCCGGTGTCAACTTTTTCAATCGGGCTTCTGTTCCACTTATCTTTGCAATGCATTCTAATAAGCTATAGGCATCTTCCGGACTCATCGCATAGAACTCTCTTTTTCGCTCTCTTCCGGCAAATGTTTCGATAGATCGTAAGTCTGGGTTCAGTCTGTCAATCAAATCATGAAATACTACATCTGTCAGATTTGATTCTACTTCGTAAGTCGCATATGCGCGAAATGCATATGGAATCGCTTCGCTTCTATTTAGTTGTCTCAGTCTTTCTTCAAGCTTTGCTGCATAGCCAATCTTTACATATTCTGGAAATGATGGATTCGTCAATATATAAATTACACCTTGTGCCATAATATCCTCCTTGTTGACATTTTCCTATTCACTATATGCTTTTATTTGCAAGCGAAAACATCTTTCGCAAACCATACCGTGAAGTCGCAATTTCAGTTTTTATCAACTTCTCCTATATACATTGGGGTTTCATTTTCTAAGTAGAGCCTTTCTATTCGCCATACTGCTCTACCAGTCTTTTCACTTCTCCTTGCATCTGTTCTACAACTTCCTCAGGTGAAAGTATTTTCACCTGCTCGCCCAATGAGAATACCCAGCCCAGGAACTGCTTGCTGACATGTACATCTACATTTACGGTAAAATGATTTTCATCTGCTGGTATGAGCATAATGTCTTTTCCGAATCGATCAATGATAACTCCGGCCAGGCGGTTATCTACCAGAAGCTTTACGGTCTTTTCTTTTCCGCCGAACATTCCGAAGCTTTTCTTGGTATAGTCTGCCATATCTAGTTGTTTGAAATATTCTTTTCCTTCGCGTGCTTCTGCAGACATTTTGATATGAAGCATTTTGTCTACCCGGTAATGCTTAATCAATTCTGCTTCTGAATCATATCCTACGAGATAATAATTCTCATCATCCCAAGAAAGTCCCCATGGACTGATATGATACCAGGCGCCGTCATGCCGAAGCTCCATTTCTTTTTTCACATTCCACTGATAATACTGGAACTTGATTTTCCGGTTCTCGGATATGGCATTATGAATTGCATCAACTGTATAATAAATGCTTTCGTTCATGGCCTTGATTCTGCCGGACACATAGACTTGTCGCTGCAATTTCTGTGCGTCATATTTACTGACCAGTTTTTCCAGCTTTTTAATCAGTGTATTTGTCTTCTTTTGGGTGATGAATTTTGAAGACTGAATCGCATCTACCAGAAGCTTTAATTCCGGAAGTTCGAATGGGCGCTCTACCACATGATAATGATAGCGGTTTCCCACCGGCTCTCCTTCAACCTCTATCCCTAGCTTTTCCAGATCTTTCAGATCATTATAAATACTTTTCCGGTCCGCAGTGACTTCGTATTCTTCCAGCTTTTCTTTAATTTCCGACATTGTGATATAGTGCTCTTCATCTGTATTTTCTAACATAATCTGTGCAAGTCGATATAATTTGAACTTCTGATTCTTTCCTTTTGGCATCGCAGTCTTTCTCCTCACCTGATGATAGTTTCATTGTATCACAGGTGGGGAGAATATGGTACAGCTATGTATTTTGTCGATTTAATCCTTACGCCAACTTAAGTTCCATACCGGCAAATAGTTCTCCAAGTGAACTGCTAAGGTGCTCGGAAGGTTTCTCTGGCATCTCATAACTTACCAGTTGATAATCTGGATTTAATTCTAACTTTTCAATCAGCAGACCTGTATTGACCGCATCGTTTAGCCCATCGTGGAATCTTCCCTCCGGATCTATGTCAGCCCGTCCCAATGCTTCTTCCAGACTCATTTTTCTGGACATCTCATATCTCTTCATAAATATATCCTGATAGTCTACCCATCTGGATTCTTCCATAAAGGACGCAACCTTTTCATCTACAATATTTTTTGCTTTTATCTCATGAAGAATCTGGGCACGGTCACTTCCACTCCAGACATAGACTTTATACTCTCTGTCACCAATCCAGTTGAGCATATGTAATAACGCTTCCTGAAGTCTCGGCGCATGCTTCACCTGGCCGTTCTTGATACCTGTCAGATTTTCAATAAAATAATCTATCACACCTTGTTCTGGGTGTACGAACTGACTGAGTGTTCCAATTCTCTTGAACTCCTCGTCCAGAAGCACCGCACCAATTTGTATCGTTTCATTCGCATGTTTGTATCTTTTACTACGATAATCTCTCGGCACCTTGCACATTTCTAAATCAATAACCAGATAATTCATATAACATTCTCCCTTCTGAATCTTACAACATATGGTATTTTACTCAACTTCTCTCTTTTACCTATCATTTACAATATTCTACCAAAACAGGTGGGGTATAAAATTCACAGCTCCACTTTATTTTCATTTTTTTAAGTTTCGGATTTTTAAACCAATTTTGCTAGTCTTCTATTCCTTACAATTTATATCTTGACTTATTCTTCTTTTTCTATTAGTATAAATATAAGAAATGGGTTTGTTACCGCACAGCTCTAGCTCAAACGGTGTGCTCGTTTCTTTTTTTATTTTACCATATCGCAAATATATCTTGACATATTTTTATATTTATATTAGTATTGTCATTAGAAATGGGTTTTGTTACTGAGTAAGGTCTTATGACTGGAAAAGGTTGCTCGTTTCTTTTTTATTTCCCCCATACATAAAAACAAGCTGACCTTTCGGCCAGCTCATTTCTTCTTACTTTTATTATTCTCTTTTAATCCAGTGAGACTACCTTGAATCTATTTCACTGCTCCACCTTCTACAACCAGATCCTCTTCGTAGTCTTTTCCGTAAGTGTCTACAAGTGTCTCTTCGTAATCTTTGTGGAAGAACTGTTCATCACCAAGTGATTTGATTTCCTCATTTACCCAATCAAGCAATGTATCGTTTCCTTTGGATACTGCTGGTGCAATGGTGTCTTTATTTCCAAGTTCAGAGATTCCAACTGTGTAACCTTTGTTCTGAAGTGCAAATGCGATAACCTCTGTGTTGTCGTTTGCCCATGCTACACCATTTCCATTTTCCAGAGCATTCTTTGCTGTTGCGTAGGAATCATATTTCTGAAGTGGAATGTCCGGATAATTCTCTGTCAGGTAAGTCTCTGCTGTTGTTCCGGAGATGACGATCATCTGGTCTTTACTGTTCCAGTTGTCCAGGCTCTTGATAACGTTGCTGTCCGGAGATACAACTCCAAGTGCTACGTTCATGTACGGAAGTGCGAAGTCTACTTCTTCTGCACGCTCGTCTGTGACTGTGAAGTTTGCAAGGATCAGATCAACTTTTCCTGTCTGCAGATACTCGATACGGTTTGCAGCTTCTGTAGATACAAAGTTGACTTTTACACCGAGATCTTTACCGATTCTGTTCGCAAAGTATACATCATATCCCTGATATTCACCGTTTTCATCAACATATCCAAATGGATTCTTATCGGAAAATACTCCGATATTGATTGTTCCGTCTTTTTTGATTTCATCTAATGTACGATAAACAGTTCCGGAATCTTTTTTTGCTGAGGAATCGCTTCCTTTAGAATCATCGGAGCTTGAGCTTCCGCATGCTACAAGTGCAAATGTACTTGCGACTACGGTTGCCAGTGTAATTAATTTTTTCAGTTTTCCATTTTTCATAATACAAACTCTCCTTGTCTCATTTCTTATATCAAAACTCTTATGAGTCTTGCTTTTTCTAAAAATTTCCCGTTACAGATGGATTCAAATATCTCTCTTTACAGACTCAAATGTAAATGTATTCAAGAATTTTTTCGCCCGATCTGTCTTCGGGTGTTCGAAAAACTCATCTGGTGTTTCATCTTCTTGTATTTTTCCGCCTTCCAGAAATATGATCCGGTCTGCGACAGCTCTGGCGAACTGCATTTCATGGGTAACAATTATCATCGTTCTGCCTTGCGCTGCCAGGTCTAAGATTACGTCCAGTACTTCACGGACCATTTCCGGGTCAAGTGCTGCTGTTACTTCATCGAAAAGTAAGATTTCCGGGTGCATGCACAATGCACGGACAATTGCAACTCGCTGCTTCTGTCCTCCGGAAAGCTCTCTTGGATAACTTCCGGCTTTTTCTTCCAGTCCAACTCTTCTAAGAAGCTTCATGGCTTCTTCTTTCACTTCATCTTTTGAGCGTTTTTGGACTTTCGTAGGTGCCAGTAAAATATTATCTAATACAGTCAGATGTGGAAACAGATCATAGCTTTGAAACACCATTCCTATTTTCTGTCTGAGGCGGGTCAGAGATTTGCTTTTCGGGTCAATGACCTCACTTCCCAGTTTGACCACGCCGCCCTGGATTGGCTCCAGGGCATTGATACATCGAAGTAATGTACTCTTTCCACAGCCACTTGGACCAACTACCACAATGACTTCGCCTTTCTTTACGTCAAGACTTACATCATCTAAGATGACTTGATCTCCATATTTTTTTATCAGATGTTCTACTGTAAGTAATGTCTCTGCCACAATCTATCACCTCCATCTTCTTTCCAGATATTTTGCTAGCATACTGATTGGCCAGCATGCGAAAAAGTATAATAAAAATACTACAAGATAAATGCCAAATGCAGCATTTGGACTGCTCATTCGATTTGCCTCGATGATCTGCTGTGAGACTTTCAGCACTTCCACCACACCGATCATCAGGATCAGGCTTGTAGTTTTAATCATTCGTGTGATCAGATTGATGGATAGCGGAATGAGTCTGCGAAGTGTCTGCGGAATGATGATGTACCAATAAGTCTGCACTTTGCTCAATCCTAATGCCTCGCTGCTTTCATATTGATGTTTCGGGATACTGATAAGCGCCCCTCTTACCAGGTCACTCATTTCAGCTGCTCCCCAGAATGTAAATACTATAATTGATGCATTTTCTCCTGATAAGTCCCAGCCAAACGCTCGCGTTGTCCCGAAAAATACGAGAAATAACAGTACCATTTGTGGCATGATTCGTACAATTTCCAGGTAAATGCGAAGAATCGCTTTGGTAATTGGATTTTTCCAGGTCATCAAAACTCCCAGTACGATTCCAAGTGGAATGCTTATGACTACGGAAATCAGGCTAATCTTCAATGCCACTCCAAGTCCTGCCAGCATTCGCATGAAGTTCTGTCCTTTTAATAAAACACTAATCCCCAAATCCGGCATAACGCAGCCTCCTTTCCAAGAGACTTCCCAATATCGAAATTGGAAGTAAGATCAACAGATAAAAGACTACCAGTAAAAACAGGCTTTCTGTTGTCTTGTAATAAAGTCCGATTAAGTCTTTTGCGGTAAACATAAGGTCCATAAGACTGACTGCACTAAAGACACTCGTTTCTTTCAAAAGAAAGATTACATTTGCCATAAAGGCCGGTACACTTATTGAAAATGCCTGTGGCAGTACCACGTACCGCATAACCTGCAGTCGGTTCATGCCAAGGCTCAATGCGCTTTCTGTCTGAACCTCTGCGACTGTCTCCAGTCCGCTTCGAAACGCTTCTGCCATATAACTTCCTCCAAGAAATGTCAGTCCTGCGATTCCACATGTCTGCGGATCTGTCTGAATTCCAATCTTTGGAAGTCCATAATATATAAAAAATAATTGTACAAGCAGTGGTGTATTTCGACTGAGTTCGATATAGACCGCTACAATTTGTCTTGCGACCGGTACTTTTTCATACTGGATGATCGCACAGATCAGTCCGACGATAATTGCACAGATAACTCCGGCTAATCCAAGTTTTACAGTCAGCAAGGCGGCTCGTTCATACATTGGCAAATATTTGATAATAAATTCCCAGTTCATTGCCTTACCCCTCTCTCACGATTTTTAATCTCTTGCTCCTTTCGATTTCATGAAAGCAATGTTATCACTCTTTTCCTAGCTAGTCAATAGGTTTTATATGAAATGTTGGTTTTTACTCAAACCTATAATCAATATCCAGTTATAGATGTTGACTATAGCAGTTTAAAGTAAAACACGCTTTGCCGGCATCATAGATATTTTTTATCAACATTGCCTGATTCTATTATATGCATACCAACTTATATAAGTTATGAATCTTCAAGAAACAAAAAAAGCCGACACTTTGCATTCTTCGCAAAGTGTCGGCTTTTTTCTACTTTCTGATATCCACAACTCCTGCTTCCAGCATACCTTCGTTAAAATCATAGGAACCGCCTTCGCCATCCAGATTCAGGTACATATCCGCCAGATTATCTTCATTGACGATCCATGCCATGTTGACCTGAATGCTCTCGCCCGGTTGCAGAGACGAAATATAATTACCACCATTCCCATAATCTTCTCGCACACTACTGTAGGTCATTTCTGCAGTATGCGCCACGCCGTCCCAACTCACACGGTCATATCCGTTACCGGACTGTTCCATTGCATTATAAATATGATATTCACCGTTTTCATGACGAATCAATGCCAGATTTCCGATATACAACATGTGTTTGATTTCCTGATCTGAATTATTTGTATACGTGACTGTTGCATAAACAAGTTTCTGATTTACATTTTCTGTCTTTACGACCTGATCTACTGTATTGACACCATCACCGGATTTGATATAAGAAACTTTATTCTTTACAAGTTTTCCGTTGGAATCGATTACATTTTCCCATTCTTCCGGTAAGTCTGCACCGTTAAGCAACTTCAGATCATCCGCTGTCTGAACTGAATCTACGTGGGCAGAAATTTTATCATTTACGATATTGTTTCCGTCTTTATCTTCTCCTGATACAGATAATGTAAAATCTTCGCCAATCTTGTACACCTTTAATTTATCCTCAGACACAGACGTTACCATTTCATCTCCGGTCTCAACGTTCGAGTTGACCTCATCGCTCCAGGTATACATCTTCGCTGTTTCCATCATCTTGTCATTTTCTGTAATCTCAAGATTTTCTGCTACTTTCACAGCATCATCTTTCGATACATCATCTCCGATATAGATTGTGATCACACGGTATTTATCCGGGCATAAGAGATAGATTCTTTGGTCAAATGCACCTTTTTCAGTCTTTAAATTGTTATATTTCAGATATACACCTTCGTATTTGCCAAATGTTCTCTCCTCGGACTCGACAACATTTTTATTTTCCAGTGCCTGATTCAGATCATCATTGTCCAAAAGTACGGACGCAAAACTAAATCCACCCATACGTTTGCTTTGCGGATATTCCAGATGTGACTCGTCTACCCATTTCATGCCATACGGAATATATCCGGTCTTGAAATCAATATCGTGAATCTGCGCCGGAAGATCTGCTAATTTATTTTCTGATGTTATCCCCGTCTTCACACTGTAATCGCCCTGTTTTTCCACATACATGCGGTACATTTTCACACCCGCATAAGCTGCTGTGGAAGTTGCCAGCACGCAGACCATTGCTGCCACTGCCACTCTTGCACCGTTCCATTTCTTCCTTTTCTTCGAAATCTGTATAATTGTAGTTCCATGAAGCTGTCTGTCTACTTCATTTTGTATCATTACATGGATAAAATCCGGAGTCTCCGGAATATTGTTTTTCATATCTTCAAACCTCATATCGCCGCCTCACTTTCTCGCAGATTGCACCTAAGTTTTCCTCTTGCCCTGGCAAGTCGTTTCTGTACTGCACCTTCTGTAATATCCAGAATCTGTGCGATTTCCCGGATATTAAAATCCTCAATATAATACAAAATTACCGGAAGTCGCAATTCTTCTTTTAATGCATTGATTGCCTGGTACAATTCACTGTAATCAGCCTTTTCCTTTGTCATCATTATTTTTTCTTCCTTCGTCTGCTCATCCATCACATCCAACGAAGTCAGTTTACTGGATTTTCGCAAAATGGTATAACATTCATTGATCAGGATCCGAATCAGCCATGTTTTTGCATATTTGTCATTTTTCAATGTTTGAATCTTGGAAAATGCCTTTACAATCGTATCTTGAATGGCATCAGCACAGTCCTGATCACTGTATAAGATTGTCTTGGCTGTAGAATATAACTGCCTCTCGCAGTCGAGAATCAGTACTCCCAATTGCTCTTTTGTCACTTTAACACCACCTTTATATCGGCCGATTTATTTTTTCTTACATAGATTAGACGCATATAGATCAAAAATATCCCGAAAAATATGAAAAAAATAGCTGCCCTGTATCGTAAATATTTTCAGGACAGCTATCTTTTGATAACGAATTATGAAATTTTCCCTGCCTACTCTGCTTTTTTTATAATTCCAACCCCTATTGGATATGGTCCTGTGTGTACCCCGATCGTTGCACCGATCTGGCGGATTTCAATCTCTTCAATTCCAAGGCGTTCTTTTACAAGATCTTTTAACATCTCCCGGAATTTTACTGCCTCCTCATAATCGTATCCATAGCCGATGCAGAAGCTGTACTCGCCTGGTTTTGCATGGGTTTCATCCAGATAATCTTTTGTCATCTCCACAACCTTTTTCATGGATTTGATGCGGTTTCTTGCAAGTCCGGAACTGAAGATTTCCCCTTCTTTCAATGTAATCATCGGTTTTATCCCCAGTGCACCTGCTGCTATCCCCGCAAGTTTTCCGATTCGTCCGCCATGTCTTAAATAATCAATGCTTCCGATTGTAAAGAAGATCCGGCCGGTCTCACGGATAGGAAGGATTCTTTCAATGATTTCCTCATAATCCAATCCCATGTCACGCATTCTGCATGCCTCCAGTACAAAAAGTCCCTGAAGAACGGTATTGACCGTGGAATCAATAACTGTGATCCTGGCCTCTGGATATTCGTCCTTTACCATCTCTTTTGCAACCGTTGCAGATTGCAGGGAGCCACTGAATTTTGTCGTAATACAGATGCAGATCACTGGAATATTTTCCTTTGCACTTTTTACAAATGTCTGATAAAAATCATCCACTGACGGCATAGATGATTTTGGAAATACATCCGGGTGGTCTACCATTTCCTGATAAAATTCCCGAATTCCAATCTCTTCTATTTCTTTCTGATAAGTCTCACCGTTAAATGATACATAAAATGGTACGACTTCTATATCATGTGCATCTGTGATTTCCTGTGGAAGATCCAGTGATCCGTCACTGACGATCTGAACTTTCTTTTGCATAACTACTACCTCTCATCTCATGAAATTACGATTCTATATTGTTCTGATTTCCTTTGCATACCCCGAAAATATCAGGGGTACAGAATGAATTATTCTAATACATAGTTTCTAATACTACTTCTTATAGAAACGTAAAACAGTATAACACAAAGGCAGTATTATGTACACGCTTTGGGCAAATAATTTTCTAAAATTTTAGAATTAAACCGTATGCTTTAAGTTTGGATCTCTTGTCACTTTATACTTGATTTATAAATCTCAAAAATGCTTCTTTTCCTTCTGGTGTCCGTTTGTAAACTCCGGCCTGTTCCAGAACCTTTGAAAAGACAATTCCAGTCTCTTTCTGAACGATTTCTTTTACATTTTCTGCTGTAATTTCGTAGTTCGCTGCAATATCTGCCGCCCACTTTGCATGAGACTTGGTCAGCGGATCTTCTGTCATATCCTCACCGGAAAGGAGTTTTTCTTCCACTGCCTCCAGCTCTTTTTTCAGACGTCCCGGAAGAATTGCCAATCCCATAACTTCAATCAGGCCGATATTTTCCTTCTTAATATGATGGAACTCTTCATGTGGATGATAAATTCCAAGCGGATGATCCGGCGTTGTCAGATTGTTTCGAAGCACCAGATCTAATTCAAAATCTTCTCCTCTGCGACGGGCAATTGGGGTGATTGTATTGTGAGGTTCTCCATCTGTCTCTGCAAGAATCATAGCTGCTTCATCTGTATACCCACGCCAGCTTCCAAGAATTTTATCCGCAAGATTAATTAATCTTTCCGGTTCTTTTGCATTTAAACGAATAACAGACATTGGCCATTTTACAATTCCTGCTTTTACATCTTCGTATCCTTCAAAAGAAATCTCCGTCTTAATCGGTGCGCGTTCCATTGCAAATGTATAATGTCCGCCCTGGAAATGATCGTGCGCCAGAATGGACCCTCCAACAATCGGAAGATCTGCATTGGAACCAACAAAATAATGCGGGAACTGTCTTACAAAATCTAATAACTTCGCAAAGCAGGCTTTATCAATTTTCATCGGTGTATGCACTTTATTAAAACAGATGCAGTGTTCATTGTAATATACATATGGAGAATACTGCAAATACCAGTCAGTATTGTTGATTGTCACTGGTACAATACGGTGATTCTGTCTTGCCGGATGATTGAGTCGTCCGGCATATCCCACATTCTCCTCGCAGAGCATGCAGCGTGGATAATCGGAAGCTGGTTGGTTTCTTGCTGCTGCGATTGCTTTTGGATCTTTTTCCGGTTTTGACTGGTTGATGGAAATGTCAATCTCACCATATTCTGTCTCGGTCTTCCAACGGATATCTTTCGCAACTCTGTCCTTTCGGATATAATTCGTGTCCTGACTGAACTGATAATACCAGTCCGTTGCCCTCTGGGAAGATTCTTCCTGAAGTTGTTGAAACTTCTTCATCACCTGTACCGGTCGCGGTGTCAGGCTGCCCATGAGTTTTGTATCAAAAAGATCGCGGTATACGACTGAATTTTCTTCCAGTACGCCACGCTCATATGCATCATCGATCAATGTGTCCAGTATCTCTGTCAGACCAGCTTCTTTTCCCTTTGCTGACTCTTCCCATGAGAAAGAATCTGCCTGCATAACCTCCAAGATCCGGTTTACTGCCCATACTTTTTCTTCCTGCTCGATCAGCTCTTTCTCCAATGCATAATTCACTAACGCAGTAATTGCTTCATTTCGATTCATCTCATTTCCCCCTCACTCTTTAAAGGATAAGTCCACCCGCCGGACGGATACTCAATACATGACAGCATCCTTCACTCAACATAGTTTCCATCGTTTTCTTAAATTTACACACATCTTCCACCGGGACAAATGCCTGGATTGTTCCGGCAAATCCACCTCCATGTACGCGGCATGCGCCCTTTCCATTCAGCGCTTTCTCAGCCACGGCCAATGCAACTGCCATGTCCTGATGTGTGATGGCTGCTGCCGGTGTAATATTCTGAAGAAGTTCCCAAGAAGAACGTCCGGACTCTTTTACAAGATTTAAAAACGCCTCTTTATCTTTCCGCTCCAGTGCATCTGCTTCCTCTGCAGCTCTTCTGTCATCTGCATAGAAATGTAAAGCCCTGAGAACAGCCCGGTCTCCTGCTTCTTTTCTGACCTGTGCCAGATCTGCCAGCAGATCTTCTTCTTTGACTTCGCGAAGTACTTTTTTACCAAAATGCGCTGCCACTTTGCTCATTTCTTCCGGAATAGACGCATATTCATTGGTAAGTGCTGCATGATCCGCACCACAGTCGATGATACAAAGTGCAAGTCCCAGTCCTGTAAGATCCGCATTGATGGATCTTACTATCGGGTTTGCCGGATCTTTAAAATCAATGGCTACTGCATCTCCCACGGAAGAAGCAGTCTGATCCATCAATCCACATGGTTTCCCAAAATATTCATTTTCTGCTGCCTGACCGATTTTTGCGATTTCTACTGCATCAAACTTGTCCTGACAAAACAGATGATTTCCCGTTGTTCCAATCAGCACCTCACACGCTGCGGAGGAAGACAGTCCGGATCCAGGCAATACCGTTGATGTCACATACATATCAAAGCCTGCTACCGGATATCCTGCTTTATGAAGCTTGGCCAGCACGCCTCTTATCAGAGAAGCAGTTGTTTCTTTTTCTTCTTCCTTCACTTCCAGATCAGCAAGATCAACACTTGTCATTGGCCAGCCTTCTGACTGAAAATGCACAACACTCGTTCCGTTTAATGCGACACATGCCAGAAAATCCAGATTCACTGCTGCCGCCAGCACTCGTCCATGCTGATGATCGGTATGATTTCCACAGATTTCTGTACGCCCAGGCGCAGAACAAAGTGCGACCATCGTATCTTCTGTTGCTCCAAAGCTCTCCTTAAATCCTTCCATCACATGTGTGGCTCTTTCTCTTGCTGCCTTCAGATTCTCACACCCGGTCTTCAGAAGTGACGCATCCAAATCTCCATTTTTTACCATCTGATATACTTCATTCCACTTTTTCAAAATATAGTTCCTGCCTTTCCTATATGATTTTATATGATGTTGGGGGCAAAAGCCCCAACTATGATGCCTACGGATTGTTACGTGCGTTGCACTCCCACAACCCTGGCATCATTTATATGTTAATATATTTAACATGCTTATTTTTTCAGAAAATGTTCCCGGTTCGGGTATTCCTGACGAAATGCCTGAAGGGCCGCCTCCTGTAGAAGGGCAAATTCTTTATCCATGTGCAATGCATGGGGTGCCTGAAATGCAATGGCGCTGATCTGTTCCGCGATTTTTTTCACAACTCCCTCATCCGATAACTGTCCCATTCCAAACACAAGTGAAGTAAATCCTCTTCCGTCTCTGCTGACTTCCATAAATTTCAAAAAGACATTTTTTAATTCCAGTAGAAGATTTTCTCTTAATTCTTCGTCCAAAGAATCTGCATCTGCCAGACATAATGTACTAATAATCTTTGCTGCCTGTTTTCTTCTTTGTCCGCCAAAATCTAACGATGTGCCTTCTGCCAGACATTTCAGTTCCATCAGGCTTCCTACGAATGCATCTTTTGTCGGTTTTCTCTTTCCATATCTGGCGACCCATAATTTTTTTCGGAACACATCCGCCTGCGTTAATTCATTTTCTGTATTCTGTTTTAGTAATTCCAGCCTTTTTGGCGCATCTGTCTCCTGATAAAATGTCTCGATCCATACTGCTTCCATTCACTTCTTACCTCGTCTGTCGTTTTATAAAATCTTCCACATTACTGCTGTATACCGGCTGATACTCAGAAACATAATACCTGCCTTCTTTTAACTTGTTTCGGTTCACATCTTCTCCTTGAAAAATCTCTACAGCTAGCTTCGCTATCTGCAACGCCTGATCTTCTTTATCATTATACACTGTCCCCTGCATTTCACCAGCTTTTATTGCTTCCAATGCATCATCTAATCCATCAATACCGAAAATGACCGGCCACTCTGCCTGTTCATATCCGGCTTTTCGATATGCCTCCACAGCTCCAAGTGCCATTTCATCATTGTTAGAAATGACAAGTTCAATTCCATCTTTATACTGACTGATCAGGCGGTTCATTCGGTTTTCGGCCTGTCCCCGGTTCCAATCTGCGAACTGATAACTTAATTTTTCCAGATTTATCTCTTTCTCGATCAATGTTTTTACAGAGAAATCCGTTCTGCTGATTGCATCCTGATGCCCAGCTTCTCCTTCCAACAATACATATTGTATTTCACCATCCTGATTCTTGTCTACTTCCGGATGATTTTTAATATAATCTGCCGCTATCTCTCCCTGCATCACTCCAGATTGTTCTGCGTCACAACCTACATAATACAGGTCTTCCCACTGCATCAAATCCTCCCAGACCAGTTCCCTGTTAAAGAAAATAATCGGGATGTCATTCTGTTTTGCCAGCCTGATGATCCGGGACGGAGCAGTTCTGTCTACCAGATTGACGCACAAAACATCACAACCGGCATCAATCATCCCTTCCACTATATCATTTTGATCCTGCTGATCATCATTTCCATTTTTTACAGATACGGTAATCTTCATATCTTCTGTTTCCATAGATTTCAGATTTTCTTTTAGCTTATCTGCCAATGCATTGATAAAGGGATCATCCTGTGTATATGTTACAACACCTACACGCAACACTTTATCAGATTTTATTTTTCCTGATCCACAGCCGGAAATACACAGCATCGCTACCATTACAACAACTGCACAGACACTTTTTTTTCTACATTTTTTACTCATAGGAATATAAAAACCTTTCTATTTCGTCATCTAAAAGCTTAGTATCCTGATCCATAATCTTTACTTCCGTTTCGTGGCTTTCCATTTTGTAAAGTCTGTTTTTTATTTTCTTTGCAATTTCTTCTACACTTTTATATCCTATCTCATATCCATCCAGTACGACAAGCCCTTGTGTCTTTCCGTAATCCTGAAGTGCAATTGCTTTCATACTGCTTCCGATCCCATAAATCTTCGTTCCTGCTCCCTGTTCTTGTGTTTCTTCCTGTGCTTCCTCCTGCGTTTCTTCAAACTGGTCTCCCAGTTGATCTAATACACCGGGATCTAACACTACCAGCGTATCTACTTTTGGCTGTTCTTTCACTTTCTCGCAGACATCCTGGTCTTTTTCCTGATAATAATGCCATAGGATCTGACAGTCGGAACCTTCCAGTGCATCCATAAGCCCGCGGACCGCACTGGCTGCCGCTTCCGTATCTTTCCTTCTCACAACAATTCCTATGGTCTGTTTTCTTGAATTTATCTGTCCGCCAATATATTTTCCCATCTCATAGTAATCTGGTGCGACTACCGAAAACTTCGATGTTGCTTCTGCGTCTTCGGTATACAGATCTTCCACGACCAAAATAACCGGAACATCTGAACATTCTTTTGTCAACATCTCTTTTGTATCTGTTCCAGGTGCAGGAAGCACAATAAATGCATCGATATGATTATTTTTCTGCTCTTCGATAGCTTCTTTTTCTGCTTCTGCATTTTCAATATCATCTGTGTTGCAAATGACCAGATGTATATGATTCTCTTTTGCCGACTGCTTCATTCCTTTGATCAGAGAATCCCATCTCTGGTCTCCGGATTCCGGAAGTATTACGGCTACTCTTTTTTCCGGCACGTTCTGAATAAAAATCTTCCACACAAAAAACAGTGCCAATACAAGAAGAATCAATTCCATAGCAAAGAATGTTATTTTATTCTTTTTCATATGCCTTCCCCCTCTGGCTGTATTTTTGCATTTCCAACTTTTCTGCATTTTCTTTTGTGTATGGGATTGCCGGAATGTGAATAACGACTTTCGTTCCTTCATCAGGTTCACTGTAGACAGTAAGTCCGTATCCTTCACCAAACATCAGTTTAATTCGGGAATGAACATTAATAACTCCGACTCCTGACCCATGTTTTGGAACTTTGTTGTTATCTGTCAAAATATTTTCCAACACTTCTTTGCGCATTCCCATTCCATTATCTTCTATACGAATGTATATATCATTGTCTTTCTTTTCCCCGGATACTACAATTCTTCCATCATCGTCTTCATCCATATGTCCGACTCCGTAATAGATCGCATTTTCCAAAATAGGCTGGATGACCAGCTTTACAATACAGTAATTATAAAGTTCTTCATCTATCTGAAAATCTATCTTAAATCTTTCTTTATAGCGTACCAGTTGAATATTCATATAACTACGGCTATGCTGAAGCTCATCCTTGATTGGAATAATCGTCTTGCCCCTTGACAGGCTGACTCTCAACAGTTTTGCAAGCTCAGAAATCATAATGACCGCTTCTCGATTCTTCTGTGCTTCTACCATCCAGGTGATAGATTCCAACGTATTATAAAGAAAATGTGGATTGATCTGACTCTGAAGCGCATCCAGTTCACTTTTTCTCCGCTCGTTTTGCTGACGCATAATTTCTTCCATCAACTGTTCAATCTGTTCATATGATTTCTGCACGGAATATCCAAGATGTCGTACTTCCAAAGAGCCTCCAATATAAATATCTGGTTTTTCTCCGGCTTCATAAGCCTTCACGGAAGCATCTAACTCGCGGAGCGGCTTTGATAATTTCTGGGAAATTAACCGGTTTCCCTCCAAAAGCAGCATCATCAATATAATAATCGTTGTAAAAATATAATATCTGAAGTTGTTAATATTGGCTGTCTGCACACTTTCCGGTATCACACCGATCAGTTTCCAGCCTGTATAGGAAATACTTCCGACAATAACATTTTCTTTACCATTGCCAGACGATATCTCATAGACTCCATCCTCATATCCTGCTGCCTTAAGGCTGTTCTCTTTGAATAATTCACGGTCTATCTCTGCTCTTCTTGGATGATAGAGAAGCTCCCCGTCCCGATTGCAAACATAATAGTAAACTCCGTCCGAAGACTCATTGATCTGCTTTAAAACATTTTCAACAACAGAATATTTCATATCTACCAGAAGCACTCCGCTCCCCGGTCTATCTCCGTCGTTAATATCAACCGAACGACTGAGCGAAATGACTCGATGATACCGATAAGCTCCGTCCTGGAACAAGTTCTGTACATGAGGCATGGAAAAATGAATATTTTCAATCGCATTTTCCGCATTCTGATACCAGTCCTGGTTTTTAATCTCTACATTTTCTTTTTCTAAAGATACCGGCTCTGAAGCAATAAGATTTCCGTCACTTCCATACAATGCCATACTCTGTATCTTATCTGAATTCGTCTCATACAGCAGACTGCACTGCTTTGCAAATTCCTGACTGGAAATATCAAATTCCTGAATAATATTGTAGTTAGCCGCATTAAAAATCTGTCTGATATCTAACAGATCAGAATTCAACCGGTCCACGCTGCTTTCTACCGTTGCTTCCGTATTCGATACAGCGGTATTATCCATTGCCAGTTTGAATCTGTGGTAAAGCAGCAATCCCATTATAGTAATTGTAATCAGTGTCGATGCCATAAGAACAGACATGATAATGGATTGTATGTTAAATCCGCCTTTTCTTTTCTTCACGCTTTCTTTTTCCCTCATATGGATTATTTCTTTAAATGTTCATTCCGATATTTCGAAGGTGACATCCCAAATCTCTTTTTAAAAACATAGCTGAAATAATTTGCATCCAGATATCCTACTTTTTCTGCAATGATATAACTCTTTTCTGTCGTATTCAGCATCATCTCTGCCGCAATATCCATCCTGTAATCGGTCAGATAAGAAATAAAAGATTTTCCCATCTCCTTTTTGAATATAGAAGAAAAATATGAATTGGAAACTCCAAGTGCTGAACACACATCGTCAAGTGTGATCTCTGACTCCATATATCTTTCTCTCACAATATTCTGAGCCTCTGTCACAAGACGTCTTGACGTACTGTTTCTGGCATTTTTCAACTGTTCGCTGATTTTCAGCGACATACCTATGATCCAGGATGTCAGTGCACTTTCATCCATCTGGGATACTTTTTGATATAAATTCGGTACATTTCCGGACATTTCATTAAAATCCAGTGAATTATTGGAGCAGAATTTAAAGTAGCCGCTTACGATCTCCATGGTAGCAAGGTTGTACTGTCCAATCGTCTTTGCATTTTTATGAAGTTTTTCAATCTCTTTTCTGGCCGCTTTCTCAATCTCTTCCTCATCGCCTACATGAATAGCACGAAATAGCTCCTGCATTCTCGCTTCTTCCTGCTGCGTCTGGATTTTCGATTCTTTTGGTACGATTTCTCCAATATTGATTGCCCGCTTTGTTCCATACAAAACTCTATAGGAAACTGCTTCCCTGGCGCCTTCATAGGATGTACTGATATCATAAAGGCCTTCACATGTCGTTCCTACTCCTGCTGTGACAACTGCTCCCATAATCCGATAGGCCCATCGACAGAACCTGTCACATTCATCGGTAATCTGAACAAGATTCTCCTCCGTGTCCACTTCCAGTACTAAAACTGTATTACCAAGATAGATAAACTCCTGACACTTCCATTTTTCTGCCAGTCTCTGCTTGATTTCCCGGTCTACCGACATGGACAAAAGCAGCGAATCCATTCCCTCCGGTACATGATTCGCCGAAGTATGAAATACAACACAGCAAAAAAGCGGTCCCTTCATATCGATCTGATATGCTGTCAGAAATCTCTTGTAATCTTCTTCACTCACTCTTCCTTCAATCAGTGAGATCAAAAAATTAGATTTTAATGCCGGGAGCGCTTCCTGGAAATAATCTTCCAGTTTCTTTACATTTAACTTCTCTTCCCGTTCTTTATCTAACGTATCTTTTAACCTTGTCAGACATTCTGATAATTCCACCGCATTGATTGGCTTTAACATATATTCCTTGATTTCAAGATGTACTGCTTCCTTCGCATATTCAAACTCATCAAAACCGGTACAGAGCATAATGTATATATTCGGATAATCCGCACGCACTCTTCTGGCCAGTTCCAGTCCGTCCATATAAGGCATCTTGATATCTGTTAAAACGACATCCGGCTGAAGCTTTTCTATCAATTCTAATGCCTTCACTCCATTTGTCGCGCTTCCTACTACTTCAAACCCTAATTCATTCCAGCGAATCTTTGCTTCCATGACATCAATGACTTCTTCTTCATCATCCACAAGAATTACTTTATATCGTTCCATCTTAATCCCCTTTTTGTCCCTATTTCAAGTTTTTTATCATAAATCGGGAACTTTTAATCCCCATTCATTATATCAAATATGTCCCGGATTCAAAACAATCATTATACAACTGCCAGCGACTTTTATAATATAGCAGGAATTCTCTTAAGACTCCTGCTATATTATAAAAGCCGCCCCTTTCATCTATAAGACGAGCAGGGCGGCTTTCACCTTTTATGTTTACCTGCGTAAACAGCCTTTTTTAACTATTATTTTTTCTGTACATATTTCAGACAGTCAAGTGTAACGGCTGCCAGAATAATGATACCTTCAAAGATAAACTGAAGGTTTGTATCAATACCAAGAATTGTCAGAGAGTATGTCAGAGATGTAAAGATCAATACACCAGTTACAACTCCTGAAATCTTACCGATACCACCAGTAAAGGAAACTCCACCAACTACACAGGCTGCAATAGCGTCCATATCCCAGCCCTGTCCATAAGCTGCACTACCAGATCCAACCATTCGGAGACACTCGAGCCAGGAACCAAATCCATAAAGAATACCTGCCATGATAAATGCTCCCATTGTTACTTTGAATACGGAAATACCGGATACAGTTGCTGCCTCCGGGTTTCCACCGACTGCATAAAGGTTCTTTCCAAATGTTGTCTTGTTCCAGATGAACCATACAACAACTACTGCGATGATTGCCCATAAAATAATCATTGGGAATCTTCCTGCCTTTGGAATAAAGATATTCGGAATTGCCGGATCAATTGCTCCAAAAGAAACTCCCTTTGTTGCATATGTAACAAGACCGAAGATGATCAACATGTTCGCCATTGTTGAAATGAATGGATGCATCTTAAATCTTGCCATAAAGAATCCGGCGATCATAGCAAATACGGTTGTAAGAATGATACATACACCTAATGCTAATAATGCTTTTGGAATTGTTCCCATATTGGAAAAATCAAAAATGTGACCAAATACACCACCGGTGTTAATTCCGTTATGCATAATAATGGTTGCTGTAACCATACCCATACCAACCATACGTCCTACAGAAAGGTCGGTACCTGTTAAGAGGATCAGGCCTGCAACACCAAGTGCGAGGAACATTCGCGGCGAAGCCTGCTGTAAGATATTCAGGATATTCGTTGCTGTAAAGAGCTGTGTATTTTTCACAATTGGTGTAATGATACACAGTGCAATAAAGATCAGAATAATTACAATATACAGACCATTCTTATACAGGAACTGTGTCATATTGAATGTATATTTGTAATTTTCAATTTTCTGTGCCTGCTTCTGAGCAAATGTGTATTTTGACATTCTCAGAAGATCAATCAGATGGAACTTATGCATAAATGCATCATGTTTTCTGTCCTTGATTTCCTGAAGTCTGGACTCATGTGCCATCTGCGCATCATATAATTTATTCTTATATGTATACTTCTCTGCTTTGATCTCTTCCGCATCTTTCAGGCTTCCAAGTGCTTTCTTATGCTCTTCCTGAAGCTGCGTTTTAGTTTTTTCAAAGCTGCTGTTTTCTGCTTTCTTCTCAGCTTCACAGCTCTTGACAACAATGTCATAATATTCACTGCTGTAATGCTTGGAAAGATAACCTTCTGCATCTGCAATCAACTTTGTAATCTGCTCTTTATTTGCAGCCTCTGTTGCTTTTGCTTTCTCCAGTTGTTTTTTGCTTTCCTCAATAATCTTGTTCTGCTGCTCTTTTGTTAAATTCTTATTCTCTTTTGCAATTGCAATCTGATTTTTTAAACTATTGACTTTGTCAGATCCTTCTACACGAAGTGCATCGATCTGAGCCTGTATCTTACCAACATATTCGTCAATCGGCTTTAAAAGCTTTGCTTCTTCTTCAGCCGAAATAATTACGTTGTTCTCTGCCATATCTAATACTCCTCTCTGTTACAAATATTTCGCACTGAGTCTCAATAATTCTTCCTGATCTGTCTCTTTTGTATTTACGATTCCGGCCAGACGTCCATTTGACATAACGCCAATTCGATTCGTAATTCCAAGAATTTCAGGCATCTCTGAAGAAACTACAATAATTGTCTTTCCTTGCTTTGCCATATTGATAATCAGTTCATAAATCTCGTATTTTGCACCTACATCAATTCCTCGGGTCGGATCATCCATCATGAATACGCTCGGTGAACGCTCCAGCCATTTACCGAAGATAACTTTCTGCTGATTTCCTCCGGAAAGGCTTGTGATCATGTCATCCGGTCCCATACATTTTGTATGCATGATTCTGATCTCTTCTGCGGTCGCACGTACCATTCTGTCATGAGACAATGCAACGCCGCTCTTATAATGGCTCATATTGGCAATGGTAGTATTAAATGTAATATCACCTTTTAAGAACAGACCATTGGCTTTTCTTTCCTCTGTAATCAGAGCAAATCCATGATCCATTGCATCTTTCGGGGAGGAAAAGTTCATAACTTTTCCATCATAAATTACATTTCCTTCTGCTCTTGTACGTATTCCAAAAATCGTTTCCAGAAGTTCCGTACGTCCGGCTCCTACCAGACCATAAAATCCGAATATCTCTCCTTTTCTGATATCAAAGGATACATTCTGAATCTTTGGTGCATATTTTGTTGAAATATTTTGTACAGAGAGAATTTTCTCTCCCGGTTCATTATCTACAGGTGGAAATCTATTATCCAATGAACGGCCAACCATCGCTGCGATCAGCTCATTCATATCGGTATCTTTACTATCTTTAGTCATAACAAGACTTCCATCTCGAAGTACTGATATTTCATCACAAATTTCAAAAATCTCGTCCATCTTGTGTGAAATATAAATCAGTGAAATTCCCTGTGTTTTCAACTGACGCATCATTTTGAAAAGCTTTTCTACCTCTGGTGCTGTAAGTGATGATGTTGGCTCATCTAATACAATCACCTTAGAATGATATGAAATTGCTTTCGCGATTTCACACATCTGGCGCTGTGACACAGACATTTTCTTCATTGGCTGAGTCAGGTTCACAGTTATTCCAAGTTGACGGAACAGATTTGATGTTTCCTTTTTCATTCTTGCTTCATCAACAACTCCAAAAGAGTTTTTTGGATATCGACCAAGAAACATATTGTCGATAACACTTCTCTCCAGACACTGGTTCAATTCCTGGTGTACCATCGCTACGCCATTTTCCAGTGCATCTTTCGGCCCAGAAAAATTCACTTCCCGGCCATCTAATATAATTGTCCCCTCATCTTTCTGATAGGTTCCAAAGAGACATTTCATCATTGTCGATTTTCCGGCACCATTTTCACCCATAAGTCCCATAATGGTTCCAGGTTTGACATTCAGGTCAATATGTTTTAGAACCTTATTTCTGCCGAATGACTTACTCATACCTTTAATCGATAAGATGTATTTATTCTTATCCTCTGTCATAGCCCTGCTTCCTTTTCTTAGCGAAAGAAGGGTATCATCTCTGACACCCCTCTTTGTTTCATTAATTTACTGATAATCAATCTCTTATTATTTAAGAAGTGATGTATAAGATGATGCATTGTCTGTTTTAACCATGTTAATTGCAAATGCATCGTACTCGCTTGGATTTCCAAGACGGTTTGTGATGTTAGACTCTGTCTGTCCATCTCCACCGATGTAATCAACTGTCAGGTTCAGAAGATCATCATAATTCTCAAGCAGTGGCTGATATGTTGAGCTCAGGAAGTTATCTGATGCATTGTAAATGTCAAGCCATACTTTCTTAGATGGACTCTTAGAAGAATCAAGCTGTTTGGAAACTTTGTCGTAAACCTTTGTTGAATCTGTAAAGTCTTTGTAGTTGTCAGCTGTTACAGCTACGTTTAATGCGTAGTATGATCTGTCTTCTTCACTGTATCTGTAGTCTTCACCTTCTGTCAGGCAGTTACCAGCATCATCTGCTGTACCGATACCTGTATCAACATCGACTCCGTCAAGTGCGTTACGAAGAACTCTCAGTGTCAGGTAAGCCTGTACATCTGCATGCTGTGAAATTGTTCCGCCGTATCCTTCAGCGATTGCTGCTACAGCATCACTGTTAGCATCATATCCGAATGTAGGAACTTTGTTGTCTTTTGCCCAAGCGTTGAACATTGACATTCCCATACCGTCATTATTAGAAACAACAACATCAATCTGCTCTCCGAAAGAAGCTGACCATGTTCCAATCGCGTTACCAGCTGTTGCTGCATCCCATGTAGCTCCTGCTGAGTTCTTCATCTCCTGAGAAGCAAGCTCACGAATTGTATATGTCTTTCCATTTACATCAAGAGTTGCATCTTTAACAACTTTTGCTTTTCCGTCTACGTTAGTTCCTGCTGGTGTAGAATCAACTTCACCGTTTGCATCAATACCTGTTCCAAGAGCAGAACGAACACCACGTGTACGAGCGATAGAATCGTTATGTCCGATATCACCAATTGCAAGTACATATCCGATTACTCCGTCACCGTTTCTGTCAATCTTGTCTGCATTCGCTTTGATGTAGTCAACAACCATCTGTCCCTGCAATTCAGCTCCCTGGTTAGCATCAAATCCTACATAGTATGTATCATCATTGAAGTTCAGAGCCTCTTTGTCAAGTTCTCCCGTAGAACTGTTAGATGGCTGACGGTTGAACCAGCAAAGCGGTTTGTCTGCATTTGCCACGGAACTGTCTGATGATCCTGATGATTTAGAATCTCCTGAGGATCCACCACAACCTGCAAGTGATAACGCAAGTGTAGCTGTCATAATTGCTGCTAATACTCTTCTTTTTTTCATTTTGTTTCCTCCCATTTGTTCATTTTGCTTCAATTTTCCTTGAACCAATTAACTAATTCCATTATAATCACTATGCTCTGTTTAGAACATAGAATATTTTTGTATTTATTATCAAATTTCTATGGTAATCAGTGATTTTTTTATGCATTTTCCTTATATCTACTTTTTTCGGCATATTCATCGCAACACCCGAATCTGCACATTTAAAACAAATCTACTGTTTTCATTCATGCGAAAAGAGCTTCACACACAACTTTCCAGGCTGTGTATGAAGCTCTTTATATTGTATTCTCTTCTATAATTTTATTCGATCACTCCACCGTTGGCCTCGATCAATCCATTAATATAAGCTGTTCCAAGTGCACGGTCATATAATCCGTAACCTGGTTTTCCTGTTTCTCCCCAAATCATACGTCCGTGATCCGGGCGGAAATATCCGTCAAATCCAGTCTCTACCAATGCTTTCACAATTGCATTCATATCAAGCGAGCCATTCTGTGTCAGATGTCCAGACTCTTCAAATGATGTATCCGGAAGGATCTTTACATTTCGGATATGCATAAATCCGATTCGTTTCATTGCAGAATATTTGCGTACCATAGCCGGGATATCATTTTTCGGTGAACTTCCCAGGGATCCTGTACACAGACACAAGCTGTTAGCCGGGCTGTCCACAATAGAAAGATATCGATCCAGATTCTCCTCGCATGTGATCACTCTTGGAAGTCCAAAAATCGGATACGGAGGATCATCCGGATGAAGCGCCATGACAACGCCGCACTCTTCCGCTACCGGAATGACACGTTTCAGGAAATATTCAATGTTTTCCCAAAGTCCTTTTTCTCCTATTTCACCATAGGCACGAATCAATTCACGGACTTCATCCTGTGTATAGCTGGAATCCCAGCCCGGAAGATGAATATCGTCTTTTAATGGATCCAGACCTTTCATCTGTTCCCAGTACATTACAAGACTTGTGGAACCATCTTCTGCTTCTTTATCAAGCTGGGTTCTTGTCCAGTCAAATACCGGCATAAAATTATATGTCACACATTTAATCCCGTATTTTGCACATCTGCGGATAGACTCACAATAATTCTCAATGTGACGGTCCCTTTCTGGCCTTCCAAGTTTGATTTCTTCCGTTACCGGAATGGATTCTACAACATCAAAAATCAATCCATGCTCCCGGCATTCATCTACCAGATGTTTGATACTTTCTTCCGGCCATACTTCTCCCGGTTTTACATCATAGACAGCGGAAACGATGGAACGCATCCCCGGAATCTGACGAATCTTATCTAATGTTACCGGATCACTGTCTCCGTACCAACGAAACGAACTCTTCATTGCATTTTCCTCCTATTCAAGAATGCCGAGGCATTCCTGCTCAGTTATTTTACTGCTTTTTTAATACTTCTTTCTTCAAGAATGCCGAGGCATTCCTGCCGCGAGGTGCGCGTCATGCAATTGCATGACATACTTCTACCTTTTACAGCTTCACTTTTACAACAATCTTCTTCACCGGACACGGACCATTCTTTGTCATACGTCTCGGCGCATGTCCGTCTTCCGGCGGAACAATGGCAAAATCTCCGGCTTTCAGGATTACAGAGCCTGCATTGTCTGGCTCATTGTAGAAAATCAAGTCTCTTTCTGCATCGTAGTCCATAGAAGGTGTCAGATTTTTCACCGGCTCATACCCAAAGCATTCTTCTCCTTCTACCACATACTGTACATCAAAATATTCCAGATGACTTTCAAATGCACATTCTTCTACAGTCATAGTTGTATAGCTCTGTACACTTGCATAAACTTCATCTCCATCAATCTCTGTTCTTCCGATCGGAAGTGATGCAAGATCCGTTTCTCTTAAAAATGTAAATGCTTTTTTAAACTTGTCACTGAGGTAATCATACTTCTCAGCTAATGTAAGATTCGTTGTTAACAATTATTTCCTCCTGCAGTGTTTACTGCTTCTTTGTCATATTCATGATTTCATCGTATAGTCCCCATGCTGCATTCTTATCATAAGAATACACGAGAAGTACATCTAACATATACGGGGACACTTTCAAATCCAGAAGTTTCCCTGCGAATGCCATAGCCGCAATCTCAGAAAGACAGGAAATCATAGATTTATTGGAAAACGGTTTTCTCCAGAGTTCTACCCTTTCTGTTCTTGTATAGATTTCTTTCACGTGCTGCTCCTCTACTGCATGAAATAATTCATGAGCAAGCAATGTATTGGTAAGATTTTCTCTGCGAAGCAGATCGCATCCACATTCTTCTTCCAATTTTGAAGCTTTATCCACACAATCCGTAAAAATAGTGATCTCATCCGGTTCTACAAATTGAGCAAAGAGTACCAGACCGCCTCCTACCGGGACTTTTGGAGTTTTTACTTTCATCCCAAGTTTTTCAGCTAATTCTCCCGGATTTCTCGTTCCATACTGCCTCGCGATTTTTTCAGCCCACGCTCGACCGCAATCATTCGCTTTGTGCGTATACTGCATTTTTTTCTCGTTACTGAACCTTCCTTCTAAAGGCTCTCTGCTAAATGCATATTTCCCCCAGTCTTCCTCTGTCAAAGCCCCCAGTTTCTCTATCATTTCCGGAAACGGAACTTTGGGATATTCCGGCATAGGAAAGGCAGTACCCTTTCCTGAAAATGCGTCTATAAGTCTGTTCCACTTTTCCTGTCTTCCCATATATTTTATACCTCTGCATCCTTAGATGCCACGGATCATGATTGATCTATAAACTGTTCTTTGCTCCTACGATGATGACATCATCACCTGGATCTATCATCTGCATTTCCACTTCCATCAGCATCATGATCTTATCAAGGTCTACAGAACCTGAGAAATCCATGACACGCGCACCGGCACAAATGTAATAGTCCGGGCGAAGGATTGCGTCCTGCTGATAAATTGCAAGCTCTTCCCATAACTGAGATACGATATTACGATAGCTTCCGGCTTTACAAAGAATTGCTTTTCCGTCATTTCTCTGAACCTTGATAAATCCTTTTTTATCCAGAATACGAACCGGATGTTTTCCTTTTCCTTCTATAGCAAATACATAGAAGTTCTTTGTTGCACATTCTTCGTTTACTTCTGACGGAGCAACCTTCAAGTCTTCAGCCGCCAGTTCTCTTGCTTCCTTAGCTGTACATTCTTTTAAGAGGTCCGTTGTCTTAACTTCTGTTGATCCAAGGGCAATGGCTGTCAGTTTTGATGTCTGCGGATCGATTTCAATATGTACATCTACGCTGTCTGCTGCCGCACCACTTTCTACAGCCTTATCAATTGCCTCAGCTTTGATGGAGCGGATATCTTCCGGTGTCGGGTTCGGAACAACACGTTCTACAACGTCTCGTACCATTGCAAGCGCAACTCCGATAGAAGAAATAACTTCTGCATTGTCCGGGATTGAGTAGCGCAGTCCCATTTTATCAGAACAGAATCCGATAAGAGCCGCTGCTCCTCCACCAACTCCGACCAGACTGATCTGGTCTTTTTCCAGACGGTATTTGTCAGCCAGATTCATAATGATCGGCTCAATCTTTTCGTAAGCCCTTGTCAGGATCTGAGTTGCAACTTCTTCTACAGTTTTTCCCATGTAATCTGCCAGCGGCTGCATTGCCTTTCTTGCTGCATTTGCATTTCCATATGCAAAATATTCCGGCTTAATAAGACCAAGCACATTGGCTGCGCATGTATTCGTAATGGTGATACGTTTTCCATTCTTTAATTCGATCGCAACATAGTCCTCCGGATCTCCTTCTTTCGGGCTGAAGAATACAACTTTCGGATCTACGATTTCTTCTTCTGGTGTAAATACTGCATAATCAAGACCTGCAATATGCGCGGAACGTGGTCCTACATCTTTTACTCCGTTCTTATCTGCACGAACCATACTTCCTCCGGCAACACCGAGAACTCGTACATCTAAGCTGCTGATATATGTACGATGTCCTCCAACTACAGAATAGTCGATAGCAGGACGTCCATCTTTGATAACACCGATATTGGTCGTTGTTCCACCTACTTCAAAGTATACGCCATTAGAAGCACGCAGATACATCAGACTTCCCATAACAGATGCAGCCGGACCGGATAACATGGTCAGTACCGGACGTTTTTTCATCTCACTGATCTCCATAACTCCACCGTCACCACGCATGATCATCAGCGGAACTTCAACACCTGCACTCTTAACACTTTGCTCTGTAGAGTTTGCAGTGTTAAGCATTTTCGGAAGAATAGACGCATTGATCGCTGCTGTACGGGTACGTCTTGTCAGTCCGTAAAGTTTTGTGATCTCACTGGCTGCTGTTGCTTCAAGTCCCATGTCTTTTGCAATCTTGCAGATGCCAGTCTCATTTTCCATATCATCTACGCCGAAAGACTCACTGGCAACGATAACCTCTGCACCATCTCCAACCAAAGATTTAATCGTATCTGTCACAGCCTGGTCGGACAGTTTTTCATCACAGATGTAACGATTCTTAAGACGGATAAAACGTCCGGACCCAAGATTGATGTCTTTCATATTTGTCTGAGCTTTTGCAATGAGTCCGCCGATTCCTTTCGGGCCGACACCAACAACACCAACCTTTGCAACGTCACCTTCAATCAAGGCATTGGTTGCCTGGGTCGTAGAATGTGCTACGAAAATGACATCTTTCGGGTCAATATTATTTTCCCGCAGACAATTCTGAAATGCTGCTACAACACCGGCTGCTACGCCTGCTTTATCATCGTGAGTTGTCTTTACAGAAGATTTTCCAATTATTTCATGTGTGGCATTGTCAATGGCAACCGCTTTTGTATGCGTTCCACCTACGTCAATACCCATACGTACTTTTCTATCGCTCATTTTTCACGCCCTCCTTAACCGAACATAACATATGTGATCGCCTGCATAATGATACATACAAGCCATGCATATGGCAGTGTCATCTTCAGATGTTCTCTTGTGGATACTTTTGAGTAGCTTACTCCCCATGCAATCCAGCTCTGTGTCATACAGATTGATACATTCATTGTAATAGAAGGAATGGCCATCAGTGCATACAGATATGGTGTGGAGAATCCGATTCCTTTCAGGATTCCAAGTGTTGCAGCTCCGCAGCCGAACAGTGTAAATGGTCCACGGAACAGTCCAAGTGGCGCAAGAACTGCAAATACAATGCTGATAACCAGTGTATTATTCGGAATAATATTTCCAAGAAGTGCATTAAAATATGGCACGCAAAGCTCTGCTGCTTTGTTGAACATTGGAATCATAAGCAGGAATCCTACCAGCGGTGCAGTGTCAACAACACCATCATAGAAATCCTTATTCAGTACACGGCATGCACTGCGAAATGATGTCAGTTTCTTACATACGAATAATGCGTAGAAACTTCCAATTGTAAATCCAAGAATGATCGGTACATTAAATACTACAAGAAGTACAACCGGGATGATCGGTGCGATCAGAGCAATTGTCGGAACATATCCCGGGCGGGCTTTTCTTGCTGCAGATGCGCTCCATGCATGAACGGTTTTCTTCTTTCCAAGTGTCACAACACACATAACAATTACTACAAGAAGCTGTACTGCAACTCCGATGATCGCCCAGTGAAGACGTGCAGGATCATCATAAGTGATGAGCTGTTTTCCATCTTCTCCAAGGAAGAATCCAAGGAACTGTCCGGTAAGTACCGGATTTAAATACATTCCGGCTCCGACACTCATCATGAAGGATCCGATGGAAAGTGTCTTAGGAATCCCAAGACTCATAAGGATTGGAAGAATGATTACTCCAATCGCTACAACGGCACCTGCGCCAAATAATGTTGAAAAGATTGCTGTTGTAACTGTAGAAAGTAATACACAGATGATAACCGGTTTGTCTCCACCAAGCTCAACCGCTTTACGGATCAGTGCATCTGCAATACCTGTCTGAAGAAGAACACGTCCAAACCATGCACCAAATACAACATTTACAAGTACATTTCCCCAGCCTTCCGGACCGGACTGGAAAACTTTTGTAATTGCATCAACAACACTGATATCCGTGATTCCCGGATAAGAACCAATAAATTCCGGATTTGTCGCAAATGTATTTCCAATAAGTGGAAGCACTGTCCAAATAATTGCCATAATCAGCATACCCATCATCAGGTTGCCGCCGCGCACTGCGTATACGGCCAACCCTACAAATGAGATGAGCAGCAGGATTCCAATAATATATTCCATGATATTTCCTCCTGTATCAAAGATTCTTTATGATTTCTATAACCTCTTTTAAATTCGAAACTTTCGCATCCCACAGACCTTCTTCTTTCTCAGGTGCCGGGGACAGATCTGGGATTACAATCGCTTTGCAGCCAGCATTTTTTGCAGCCTTCAGACCATTTGGGCTGTCTTCCAAAACAAGACATTTCTCTGTCGGAACTCCCAGCGCCTCTGCCGCAGCTATGAAGATATCACCTGCAGGCTTCGCTGCCTTCACTTCATCACCGCACACCGATGCACTGAAATATTCTGTTACATTTGCCATATCCAGATAACCCATCGCTTTCTTGCGGTTTGTCGAGGTTGCGAGCGCCGCCGGAATATTTTCTCTTTTCAAATACTCCAACAACTCCACCAGCCCTTTCTTTACCGGAAGCCCATTCTTATCGATCCATTCTTTTGCATATACCGTCCGAAGCGTAAATGCTTCATCATATAACTCTTCACTTCCAAATGCTTCTTTGAAATGCCTTCGCTTTTCTTTTTCTCCGGTTCCACGAAAAGACGCGATCAATTCATCTTTCATATGAAGGCCAAGCTTTTTTCCTGCATATTTCCAGCCTTCGTATCCGATTCTTTCCGTATCGAACATAAGCCCGTCCATATCAAAAAGTACTCCCTGAATCATTGTTTCTTCCTATTCTATATTTCCTAATTATTATTACATCTTCAGAACAGATTCCCACACTTCTTCAACAACCGGGATTCCCTGTTCTTTGTTCTCTTTGATGTTCTTAAGCTCCAACTCTCCCGGATAAAGAACTTCTCCGTCCTCTTTGATCGGCTCAGAAGATTTCACATCTGCAAGAATCTCATCTACAATTGCATCTGTCTGCTCCACTGTGTTGAACTTTGTAGGATCTACTGCAATCATAATCTGAGTAAGTCCAATCTCGTCACCGAATGTTCCAATTTTTGATACAGAGTTTCCATCTGTAAGAACTGTTGCGATCAGATCCAGCACGATGGAAAGTCCACTTCCCTTCCAGTATCCCATCGGAAGCACACGCCATGTCTTCTCGATTTCTGAAGGGTCTGTTGTGAGTTCTCCCTTTGTATCATATCCTCCCGGCACTGGAAGTTTCAGTCCTTTCAGACGGCAATCTTCAATCTTTCCATAAGAAAACTGAGATACCGCACAGTCGATCATTGCATGTTCCCCATTAGAACGAGGCACTGCCATGATCAACGGGTTATTTCCGATCTTGCGGTTCAGTCCACCCCATGCAGGCATGTTCGGCATTGTATTAGACCAGCAGATTCCGATACAACCATGATCTGCTGCAAGCCAGCCATATGTACCACCACGCATCCAGTGGTTATTATTTCCAAGAGCTACACAACCAATTCCATTCTCCTTCGCAAGCTCGCATGCACGATCCATTGCACGTTTTGCATTCAGAGGTCCAAATCCACGATGTCCATCCCAACGTTCAATCGCTCCCATCTTCATCTCACAAGTTGCTCTTGCATTCGGATCAATCTCACCTTTCTCCAGGTAGCTGACAACTCTTGGAAAACGGTTCAGTCCGTGGGAGTATACACCAGCCAGACTGTTCTGTGCGAAAATGATTGCCGCATTCTCGGCATCTTCATGAGTGAATCCTTTTTTCTCTAATACTCTTGCAAACTCCTGCACCATTACATCATATTGAACTCTCATATGAATCTCCTTTCAATTTCGAGAAAATATTATTGAAAATATATAGAAGCGCTTTCTTTACTTTTCATTATATTTATTTCACTTGTTTTGTCAATTTCACGCTTGTATTTTTATTTTTTTCGGCATTATGCTCAAATCCTGGCATTTATTTTAGTACAAAATAACGATTATTTTTTAACAATCTTTCATATTTTATGCAAGCGTTTTCAGTTTATTGAAGATTATGAAGAAAAAAGCAGAGGTACTTTCAGTTTTTCTTTCTGAAAATCCTTCTGCTTTTCATAGCTCTATCTGCAATCTTTCACCTATATCGTCTTTTTTTGTTGTCTTATGTCAGCTTATGTTGTCTTTCCTTCCACCAATTCCGGCTGGATCACACAGGAAGAGTACACATCCGTCTGTTCAATCAAACTTGTAAGGAGCTGCACGCTCATCATCGCAACCATCTCCGGCTTATTGTCAATAGTCGTAAGACGTGGTTCACAGATTCTTGCATATTCTGAATTATTGTACCCGGTAACCGCTACATCTTCCGGTACTCGAAGTCCGGCACGCAATGCCGCTTTCACCGCTCCCGTTGCTGTAATGTCTTCTCCACAGACAATGGCTGTAAATTTCTTATTCTCGGCAATCAGTTTTTCAACCGCTTCGATTCCTCCACCGATACTTCTGTCCGTATCGATCACATATTGCTTCGCGTCACTCACACCGTGACTTTCCAATGCTTTTATAAACCCTTCACTTTTTAACCTGGCACTGACCGTATCCATATCCTTTAGATAGTACATATCAAGGTGCCCTCTTTTTAGCAGATGTTCCACTGCCAGAGAAACGCCATACCGGTCATCAACTAAGACAGAATAGGAATTCGGCAGTTCCAGTTTTCCATTCGCAAGCACTACCGGTGTATTCTTGATCATATTTCCAATTTCATCTTTTTTGCAAAGTGTATTAAAAATTGAACCGACCAGTACGATTCCGTCTACTTTTTTCTCAAGCATTGTCTTTAAATACTTGGCTGTCTCTTCCAACTCACCACCCGTATTACAGATTGCGACCTCGTACCCTCTGTGGCTAAACTCCCGTTCAATTGTATAAACAGTTCTCGCATAATGCGGCACGCGGATATCCACAGTCAGTACTGCAACCGTCTTCATTGTTTTACTTACCATACCACGCGCAATCGCACTGGGCGTATAATCATGCTTGTCCAATATTGCTTCTACTTTTTTTCTTGTAGCAGCATTCACATTCCCTTTGTTATTCATAACACGAGAAACTGTTGATATAGAAACTCCGGCTTCTTTTGCTATATCATATATATTCATCTTTTTCCTCTTTTCACTGCTTTGCATTGCATACCAAGCTCTTATGAAAGCGCTTTTATACTATGAGGATACGTGATTTCAAAGGGATTTGTCAAGAGATTATTGATGAAAGTAATTTTTCCTGATACCTAGAAGTCCCATATTCTTCAATCGCTTCCGCCAGTGGGTAATTAATTTATCTGACACCTGCATAAGCATACTCCTTTTTTTAATTAATTTTACTATAACACACTAGTCATAAAATCCAAGAACGTCCATGCCGTCTCACTTTTACAACCGTTTTATTCTTACCTCAACTGTAAAATCAATGAATAGAGCAAAAAATGAGACAATCTCATTTTTCAATTACAAAAGAGAGGAGCATTTATATGCCAAAACCAAAGACAGCCACCGGAGAAAAGAACTTAATCAGTAAAAGACTCATCGAGCTTCGTGAGAAAAACCATATGTCCCAGCGGATGCTTGCCCATCAGCTTCAACTGCGCGGCTATGATATGGACAAAAATGTAATTACAAGAATTGAAACAAATAAGCGCTTTGTTACTGATGTTGAAATCAAAGCATTTTCTGAAGTTTTCGAAATATCTTATGAATATCTCATTGATGGAAAAGAAAAGTAATGCGAGTGGCTTCGCATTACTTTTCTTTCCTATCATATCCACTTTCAAAAATCGTATATCTCACACTTCTAATTTTCTTGTCGCCTTCCCTGTATGATTAAAATATTTTCAAGAATGCCCAGTTTTTCCTTTCGCGGCTTCAACGGCTGCTTGTACGGCAGAAAATCCAGCACCATAGCTGTCCAGCAGGCATAAGCATATACCTTTCCTCCTGCCGGAACATCCCGTTTGATCATCATTGCCCCACAGTCTCCACAACCCACAAGTCCAGATAGCGGATATACCTTTTCCTCGTTCGGAGAAGTCCTTGTATCTATCCCTAATAATCTCTGCACCAGAGTTCCAGTGTATACTTCATTTCCAAGGATTCTTTTTACCGACATGGTGCTCCATTCTGCCTGTTCGTGTGTTTTAAAATTATCCTGAATCCTTATTCCAAGACTGTGCTTGTATTCCATTGGTGAAAGAACACCCTGTTTGTTCCATGCATTGGCAATTGCTGTCTGTCTCATACCTGATAATTTCATGCGGTAAATTTCTTTGACGATACCTGCTGCATATACATCTATCACCAGTTTGTTTTTATTATCTGAATCTTTCTGGCTTCTTATTTTGATAGAAATGTCGCGGCAATATGCATCGTTAATGAGATTCTTGAAGGGAATCACGATTTCGTCTGCCTGACTTTTTCCTTCCAGGTTGTCATAATGATCATTGACCGCAATAAATCGCACGCCAAGTGCCGGAAATAATCTTTCGATATATTTTCCGGCATCAATATACTCACGGCCAAAACGGAAAAGGTCTTTTACAACGACACAATCCACAATTCCTTTTTTGATATCTTCTAGCATCATCTGAAATGCAGGACGTTCAAAATTAGAACCGCTGTAACCGTCATCCACCCGTTCTGATACAACAACTATATCCTTTTTATCTTTTAGGAAATTTTTTATCAGATTTTTCTGATTTGAGATACTGTTGCTTTCACGCTTTCCAGCAGTAGCAACATCGCCATCTTCTTTCGATAAACGAACGTAAATGGCTGCATGATAGATTTTCTTTGAATTGTTAATTTGATTCATCTTCATCCTCCTTAGTTTTACCTTTCCATCAACATTGGTAAAATCCAGAGGGTGAGTCGATTTTGTCCTGATATGAATGAGGAGTCCTGAATTCCTCGTCTCCACATTAACATAACTCTTCAGATTTTACCATCACTTTTTATACAGAAAGCAAAAGTTTCTCAAATGCATCTTCAAAAGATACTCCCTTGTTTGCAAACCTTATTTTTCGGATATCCTTCAATTCCTTCAGATCCACATCATCAAAATCCGTTTCCAGGCTCTGGCAGTTCATAGTTTTACCAGTTACAGACTTCTCAGGTTCTGCAAGTGTATCGCATCTCATACATATCATCGCATCACCAGCCTGCCAGCTGGCTTCGGTCAGTGCTTTTTCGCAGCATTATGGACGGAACTAAAAATCTTTGTTTTGTCTTATAATCCTATAGCGGCATCTTCCTCGTGCTCTCTGCATGAAATGTCACGTCAGTTATTATTGGATATTCAGTTATCATGGTTCATTTTAGGAAGTCCTTTAACTTCCTCTAATTACTAAAGTCAAATAACTTTGGCAGATGCAAAAGATTTTGAAAAATTTTTTTAAAAAATTTATTCATATACATTTCACGCATCTTATTAAGAGTGGATTTCAGCTTGTATGACAGCATCTGTCTGGAAATACCCATGATCTCTGCCATCTGTGTCTGGGTCTTGTTTTCAAAGAAAATGCCATAAATAATCATGCGTTCCTCTGAATTCAGCTGATTGATCACTTTGTGAATATCCTGCTGTTCCATTTTTGTCAGTACACAATGCTCCACATCACAGTTCAGATCTGGAAAATCCTCTATCATGAAGCCTTCTCCATCAATGGACTGACCGCTGTAAGGTACTTCTCTCAGCATCTTATTCACGACCTCACCCAGTTCGTCCTTAATCTCAACTTTTTTTGCCTTGCTGCTTCTGTAAAAATTGTTCATCGCATACGCAACCTCTTTTGTAATCTCAATCATTTCTCCATCAATATTTGCGTAATACTTTCCTTCATAAAAATATGGGTGTTCAATATACATGTCCGTTCCTCCTGAATTTAAAATCTTGTTGTTCGTTTCAAATTCGGAAGGAGGACCTTTGTTTAGAATCATGCCTGCTCCGCCTTCATCCTGCCGGGACACACCCGCAGTTATTGGCTGATAAATTCAGGCACGAAAAAAGCCCCAGTAGTTTTTCTTAACTACTGAGGCTTCTGTCTCTTTCTTGTATTCAGTTATCTATGCCTTCTTTCATCAGCATAATCATTTTCAGATATTAGCCTAATAACATCCAACATACTGATTTTCTACATCATACCTGCACCAATAACAAAATAGCGTGTCAGTAAAAATTTCTTTTCCCTCTAATACGGTTCTCTATATATACATGGCCCAAAGATTCCGAACCTGACCATGCAGCTGTGCATACGTCCAGTGTTTCTCACTGTTAGTCCGGCTGTTGGGATCATTGATTGTAAAACCTTCACTGTCATATCCTGTGAGCGTCATAAAATGACCGGAATCCGTAAAGTCTCCGGGACCCACATTGACGATGATCGGGCAGCCCTCATCCAGCTTTGATTTAATCCTGTCTTCATCCATCGGTACTTCTGTTGCATGAACGCCGTAATGCTCACATCCTTCACTGATCAGTGTCCAACTGCTTCCAGAGTCAGGGATACTGTAGCCGGCACTTTCCGCATATTCAGCTACAGTTGCTGGGTTCACCGTCTTATCCCCCGTCAGATATAAGACTACCATCGCCAAATTTGTCGGACCACAGCCTGTATAGCCAAGAAGACCTCCACTGTACTGTTCGTACCCCCAGCGCTCATCCCACTGCATCAAAAGTGGCACCGTATCGGCTTTTACTTCTTTTGACAGATTGATTTTCTGCTTTTTGTCTTTCATTTCCAGATAATCGTATACAAAATCGATCGTCTCACTGTTTTTTTTCGCCATTTCTTTAAGCCGTTCCGGATATTCGTCACTTTTCTCGATTTTCTGCAGCTTGTCCTGCTCTGTCATATTTCTATTGAAGAATCCTCCTTCCTTATCCTTTGTTTTGTCTGCTGCGTTCTGCGCAGTGCCTCCCTGACCGCTATAGGTCTGTTCTATCATCTCATTCTGACCATTCTTCCATATACCGATGAGTGACATTGCACTTCGAACCACTCCAACGCCAAGAAAGAGTAGCATCAGTATACAGGCACAGATTTTCAAGCGTTTTTTCCGTTTTCTTCGTTTTCTGCGTCTATATATCTGTCTTTTTCTTGCTTCTGTCATTGATTCTTTCATCAAAAAACCTCCTGCTGTACTGCATAGTCACAGTATAGCAGGAGGTTTTCGCCATCCTGTCACAAAGATGTGTCAAAGTTGTCAAATCATCCTAATGCATTGCCATCTATCTTGCAACGCCAAATTTCTCTGCATCACATTTCACTGTATTTAATACAGCCAGATATACACTTCAAAATAGCCATCCTTCATCTTTACCTGTCTTTCATCATAGTAACATTGTAATTCCAGATGCAGCAACTGATCTTTCGTATCACAGGTAAAACCATACCAGGACTCCCCACTCATACTAAGCAGGTTCTGCCCGATATGCATCTCTTCCAGCACATTGGGAGATCTAAACTGCATACTTTCGCCATACAGCTTCGTGTAAGTATCCGCCACAGCCTCACACCACGTTTCATCCGGGCTTATCCTCCATGTACTGTAAGTGATGAAAACTGGCATTCCCGTCAATGCATCCACTGCGATCTGCAGATCGCACAGGTCCAGATGTGCATAACAAAACCATAAGGACAACTGCTGGTCATCCGGTGACACTAGAAATTCCATGTCCTCATCGATCACAGGCGCGGTATCTGCATCCGCTGTCCATCCCACGTCAGCTGTTCCTGCACTCGGTGCATCTGTAGCCATGTTTGGAGATATATATTCTGCCTCACTAAGGTCAATCCCCATATCTTCCAGCCTGGATGCATAGACTTCTATAAACTTTATGACTTTCGCCTGCACTTGGGTCGCAGACAATTCCGTATCCAGCGGATCCCGGATTCCTAAGTACCTTTCTTTCTCAAACATACTCATCTGCTCCGCAAATGCCGCCAGTTTTGGCAGTCTTTTCTCCGTGTCCATCGTATAGGTATATGGCGATACATCCCCATTTTCTACCTTACCCGTCTGCGTTGCCAGACGATCCGCTTTTACATCCAGCATAAACTCCGGTACAAAGGTGCCGGTCAACGCGATCAAAAGTGCCATTATCAGTGTCAGCCAAGCATACAAAACTTTAATCAGTCTCTTCTTCATCGTCCGTCTCCTTCTGCAACACTAATATCACACTGGTTCCCTGATCCGGTTGACTCCTATAGGAAAGCTTGGTATGGTGCAACTGTGCAATTTTTACAGACAACGCCAGTCCCAGACCTGCACCATGTTCTTTACGTGACCTGGATTTATCTACCATATAAAAAGCCTCTGTGATCTTTTCAAGATCTTCCGTAGGAATGCCACGTCCACGGTCGGTGATCGTGATTTTGTACTGCTCGTTCTCACAGCTGCCTTGTACAAACACAACATCTGTACCGGATTTTAAGGCATTATCCATCAGATTTAATAAAAGCGTTTTGAAAAGATCGTATTCTAAACGCACCCATGCTTCTTCTGTCTGCAGTTTTATCTGGACCTTTCGTTTTTCTGCTGCCGGCGTGATAGTCTCCACCGCATCTGCCATGACTTCATCAATCCGTGCCTCTTCCAGCTGAAAATCTGACCGCGACAACGTGACCAGTTCCATCAGTTTAAATGAAAGAGCTTCCAGCCGCATACCTTCATTCATAATGATTCCCGCCAGCTGATGCACATCTTCCGGCGGCAACGTTTTCTGGTACAGCGTGTCTGCATAACCGATAATCGATGTCATCGGTGTTTTTAGCTCATGGGCAAAATTGGCTGTAAAATCCTCCTGCCGTCTGGCCGCATCCTCCAGCTCCGCAATCTTTTTTTCTATGGTCTTTGCCATATAGTTAAAAGTCTTTGCCAGTTCGCCTACTTCGTCTCGGCTGCCGGTCTTTGCCCGCACACCGTATTCTCCGGCGGCAAACTTTCTAGTTGTATTGCGCAACTTTCCAAGAGGTCTGGTGATCGTCAGCGTCAAAAACAGCACTAGAAGTGATCCCGCACCGAGAATACACCAGTAAAAAAATTTACAGCGTTTGTACAGTTTTTCAGTATCCTGGAACAGTTCTTCCACGTTTTTTTCTGTCACCAGCACATAACTGCTGTCTTTTAAAGAAAAACTGCTTCTGACCTGCAGATGTCGGTTTCCCGCCTTTGTTACAATCTCATACAGAATCTTTCCATCCTCCACACTCTTTTGGGATGGGTCGCTTTTGCAGGAATTGTAATATACGGCATCACTGCCACTTTTCTCTTTGTTTTCCGTAGCAAAATACAGCCCACTCTGTGTGCCAAGCGGTACTTCTGCAGACCGGGCAATCTCCACCATATCTGCCCTCGTATAGCTGTCGGTAATGTTAAGCAGCACCGTCTGGATCGAATATTTCACCATCTGGTGCTGTGAAAATGCTGTATTTTCTTCTCTTTGCAGGGCATGCTCCAGACTGTGGGAAACCGTCAGATACTCTACTGTGGCTAACGATACCGTCAATACAAACAGCATACTTAAAAAAATCTTATAGAAAAATTTCACTTATGAACCTCCAGCCGGTATCCAATGCGGAAAACCGTCACAATCCGGTCATTCCAATCCAATTTTTTTCGCAGTCTTTGAATATGGGAGTCAAGTGTTCTTGTCTCACCGCTATACTCCTCCTCCCAGACAGCCTCATACAGCCTGGCACGGCTCAAAGCTACATTTTTATTGCGTACAAGCTCTATCAGAAGGTCAAATTCTTTCACCGTCAGATCTACCTGTTTCCCACACTTAAATACCAGTCGTGACACCGGATCAATCGTCACATCCCCGATTGTAATCTTGTCCTGGATCTGCTTTGTCCGGCGCAGCACCGTCTCTACCCGGGCCAGGAGCTCACCAATCTGGAAGGGTTTACTTAAATAATCGTCCGCTCCCATGCGCAGCCCCCGGATACGGTCTTTAACCTGTCCCATAGCTGAAATGATAATCACCGGTGTACCTGTAGATACAATATAGTCCAAAAGCTCGTAGCCACTGATCTTTGGCAACATCAAATCTAGAAGAATCAGATCATATCGTTTTTCCTCAATACGGTCTGCCCCCTCCTGTCCATCCAGCGCACTTTCACAGTGATATCCTTCGACCGTCAGCGTGGAATTGATCAGACGGCTGATCTGAGTATCATCTTCTATGATTAATATAGATGTCATTTTTCTCCTCTTCTATCCTTTTCTTTATCTGTCATGTGCCTATTGTATCATAAAGATGTGTCAGACTTGTAAAAAATGCAGAGCTGAAGCATTTGGCATGAATCCATATCCTGTGCTTCTCCACAGGAGGAACAGACAATTATTATTGGACCAATCTGCAAAGACATAAATCTTTCACTACAATCTTCACATTCATAATAACCGCACATTTCTGTACAATCTTCCTTGTTTCCTTCCATATATCCCATATGCATGATAACTTTTGTTTTTCTGTTTATATCACGATCAATATTATAGGGCGAAAAGGCATATCCGGTCAAATGGTTTTACACTCCGTTCAGAACAGTTGTTCCAGCAGCTTCAGCATATTAATTATCATTCAAAAGATTACCGTAGGCAATCTTTATGCATAAAAAAACCTGTTGACTCAGCAACAGGTTTTTTTCTTACCTATCCATACTTGGGAAAATATTACACTTCTATTCAACTTCTGAAAACTGATCTTTTCCAACATTACATAATGGACATTCGAAATCTTCCGGAACATCCTCCCACTTTGTTCCTGGTGCAATACCTCCTTCAGGATAACCTTTCTCTTCATCATATTCCCATCCACAAACATCACATACGTATTTCATGATTGATTCCTCCTTGTAAAATTGTTAATAAATAGCTTTTTACTGTTATATCTATAGGAATTACTCCTGATAAGAATTATATATTGTTGTCTGAGTAATGTCAATAATATTTACAATAATAATTACTATTATTATTAAATCAGTCCTCAAAATAAGTCTATTTTTAACGAGTCATTGTTTCTATTTTGCGTTCAAAAATATATTCAATTTCTGATGATAAATCCGGTCTGAACGCATAACCAAGTCTTTTAAATCCCTTAATATCCTCCGGATTTTCAATACTGTTTTCAGCTATGAACAAATCTCCCCAGTACTCATACAGATTTTTTGTTTCTCCTATTCCAACCTTCGCCTGCATTTCCAAACGATAAGGTGTTACACCATCCCTTGGTTTTAAGACACCATAAAACGCAGATAATATTCTCAAATGGTTTTGTACATACTCGAACTGACTGTCCTCAAACACGGAAGGAGCCATATATTGAAAAGCAATTCCTTCATATAATAAAACAGCTGGAGTAAGTAAATGGTAAAGATCCATGTTTTCCAATCTATTGAAGTTCTGTTCTGCAATTTTGTCATTACATTTCCAAATAGTCTTCAACTCTTCTTTTGACTTACTTTTCAACCACTTTTGTATCTCTGTTGTTTTATCAATAAATTCAGGCAATCCATCTGGTGTTATGCTGTCAGTATCTGTAATCATCTTTTTAGCAGGGGATAATATTATCTTCATTAATCTAATTCCTTCAGCATATTTTCAGGATCATCTGCTGCTTTGACTTTATCATTGGCTTTAATGATAACTCCCTGTTCATTGATAAGATATGTAGTTCTTACCACTCCCATAGAGACTTTACCATAATTTTTCTTTTCTTTCCATACATCATAAGCTTCAATAACTTTCCGCTCTGGATCTGCTAAAAGTGTAAATGCCAATCCATATTTTTCCTCAAATCTCTTATGCGAGAGTACAGAATCCTTACTGACTCCAAGAATAACTGCACCTTTTTCAGTAAACTGAGGGTATCGCTCGGAAAAGCCACATGCCTGTTTCGTACATCCTGCAGTATTATCCTTGGGATAGAAATATAATATTACTTTTTTCCCTGTATAATCCGATAATCTATGTGTTTTCCCATTTTGATCTGGCAACTCAAAATCAGGCGCCTTACTTCCTACTTCCAGCATTATTTATTCCTCCTTCTCTATAACTTTCTCTTTTTTCGCCTTTTCTTTTCTATTCCCGGCGATCATTTTATGACCTGTATATATCGCCATTATCATACATAGCATAGAACTCAAAGCAAAGTATTTGTGACTTGTCTTTAGCTTTTTATATCCAGTGTAAAAAGTCCCAAACATTGTGATTAATGCTCCTGCTGACCAATATTTATGTGCTTTCATGTGATTCCTCCATTTTTCAGTGTATTCAATTGTAATTATACTCTACCGCATTCCTATGTCAATTTTATAATAGATCTTTCCTATAAAATTTTTCAGACGAGATTTTTCAGAATATCAGAGGGTGATTAAAAACTATGTGTTGTTATTCTTTAATCTTTCTTTGAAAATCTGATAAAAGGTTTGCCTACAGGAAATTCTTACTCCATCTCTCGTCCATCTATATATAGTTGAAATTTATCAGGATTATTGACAACGTCATAGTCCTTTCCGTATTCTATAGGCCTATATTCGGCTGTCATTACCGACTCTCTCTCTTCAATATTCTCTTTTCATAAATAAATGTACATATCAAGGCTCGTCGCATATCCATGGTCTGTGGAAAATTTTGTCGAATGAAAAGAATTATCCTTGTACATCTGCAAAAGTTCTCTTGCAAACACTTCTCTATCTTCAATATTTTCCCGGTTAGCGACCACGGTTATATTTTCATCCCGATTTATGGAAAATGTTCCAACTACATCCGGTTCACCTTTCTTATGACTGGATTCAGATTTCATATAAATACTTTTTGCCGCAATTATCAAGATCACTGCTCCTGAGATCACTGCAATGATACTTCTCTTCATATTTCCATTCATTCCCTTCTAACTGTCCTACTGCATAATCTATTACTTCTTTCAATGCCGATTGGTCTCCATTAAGTGTTCCTTTCTTTCGTTCTTTCTTTATCTATTGTACCCTGGTTTGTCATATGTGATTACCTCCGATAGTAGTCGGTCCCTTGTGATACGTATGCTTTATGTGCGGTCTAGGATCCAGATAATTCTGGTTCCGGTTTTACAGTTTTACAGAACCAGTTACTTAATCATTTTTCTTAAAAAGGCAAAAAATAGAACGTATAGACTATTTCCATACGCTCTATCGCACATTTCATATTAAATTTTTGAATTCTACAAACCGGAATTAACATATCTCACTTAGATTGCTTATGCCAAGCATATAAGTAGATAGCAAGGAACACTCCCGCAAAGCAACTAATGATTATGCCTGCAATCAAAGCAGGATAATAACTTGTAATTAAGCCTGTATCTGCTGTTACGATGAAGATAATGCCAATAACGAATGTTATAACATTCTTATCTACTTTTGCATTTTGTATGTCGTATTTTCGGTGTCTCTTTGCCAAAGTTTCTTGTGGTTACCGCTTTTTCTCACATATGCTATAAACTGAGCTTCTGGCATTGATCGTGCATAATAAAATCCCTGTATCTCATCACACTTTATTTTTCGTAATACATCTAGTTGTTCTGTTGTTTCAACACCTTCAGCAAGTACCCTTTTTTGTAATCTGCACACCTGTCGAAAAACATAAGCATCTATAAAATCGTTTTCTATCATTTGATTATAAAGTCTCTTCTGCGCCAGTTCATCTGTATAATACGCATAGTCATGATTATAATCCTCCATAACCGTTTCTGCCGCCATAGATGCATAATCACATATGGTAGTTATTGAAAGATTCTTATCTATATTTTTGTAAATACCAATCTGTTCAACAAAGCAATTAAAATTTATTCTTTTCAGTGGTCTTAATATATAGTTTATCAAAACATAGAAGAAATGAATATATATATTTTCTTTTAATATTTTTCTAAAAAAGCTTTTTTATCACTCACCGGTCACCGGACGCATCAAGGAAGGCAGCTCCTTCCGGTAATGATCTGCCTTTTCCTGATTGCCCTGTTCTTTCCGTACCATCTTTGTGATTCCCGGATACTGTCCCGGGAAGCTTTGCAGCATGATACCATCTCCATAGATCAGGTAAACATCTCCGTCTGTCATATCTTCCTCTGTCAGCTTCTTTCCATTCTCATCCGTAAGCTTATCCGGTATCGTTCCAGAGAAAATCGTGTCCGTGTCCAGATCCGCAAAATACCAGCTGTTATCATCTGTATGAAAATACACTGCTGTCATCGGCTTTTCCCCGCATCCCGCCAGACAGAACATAACAAGTACCGCCAGCATCACGCTCCATTTTTTCATTATTCCACCTCCTAGTTTTCTGATCTTCATTGTTTCTTTGCGGTAATGTCTATGCACTGAATTTTCGTTCAGTCTCCTGTCACTCATATCTGTCACACCACAAGAGGTAACTGTCTGATTTTCCAGTTACCCACATTCTACCATAATTCTTTCTTCTTTTGTCTCATAGTCTGAGACTTTTGTCTTTCAATTTTCTTTCTTCCAGCTTTCTTTTTACTATAGCTATTGGCAGGATTAAATTTGATTGTACCTTTTAGGATTTGCACCCCGTTTTAACGTAAATGTTTTGTCCTTGAGTACAGCATATTATTTCATCCATCCTAACCGATCTATTGGGTAAACCTACTCTCTCTGAAGTTCGTGAATTTACCACTTTAATTACTGATATGCGGGATTCTGAATAGATTTCTACATTACCAGGTGCTAGATTCCTTAATGCAAGTTTTACCTGAAAACTGCACGAAAAAATCCAATATTTGTTTAAACCGTTCACTTTATTATACCAGATTTGTAGCGAAAACTCAGAAAAACCGATGGCTTTAAGCGGACATTTTTTATTCAGCAAACACTATTTACAAATAATAAGAAGGGTATTTTGTGTATATTTTATATCTTCTGTCGTATAGACAAATGTAGATAAATGATTTATAATAAAGTTCAAGTTAGTTATAACAAACTTTATCAATCTTGATAACTGAATCACTATACAGATGGGGGATGATATATATGATTTAATTAAATCAAATTTAAAAAAGATACATAATTTTATGGATCTACACAAATGAATTGATGGAGGAAAATTATTATGCACTTAAAGGAAAAAGTGAAGTACGCAATTATGAAAAGTGCTGCTTTTGCATTATCGTCAGCAATGCTGATAATGTCTGTACCAATATCTGTAAACGCAGAAGAAACACAATATGCAGATGGAACATTTGAAGGATCAGGAAAAGGACATGTAGATACAATTGTCCTGGATGTAACAATTGCGAATGGGAAAATAGTTGACATTAAAACAAAACAGCATAATGAAACACCTGAATATTGGGAGATGGCAGTTCCTGATATGTACAATAACATTATAAATAAAGGTGATACAGCTGTAGACACCATATCCGGTGCAACCGATAGTTCCAATGGGATTAAAGATGCTGTAAATCAGGCACTTGAAATATCAGCAAGTAAAGCAACGGAAGATAAAAATAAAATATTTGAATCTGGAAATGGGACGCAGGATGATCCATACATTATCCATACGACAGACCAGCTACAAAAATTTGCAAAATCAGTAACTGCAGATAATGACTACAGTGGAAAATACATAGTTCTGGATTCTGATGTAAATATTTCAAATATCTCCTGGGAACCAATTGGTGGAAATAACTGTGCATTTAATGGAGACTTTAATGGACAAAATCATTCAATTATCGGTATGAAAATAGGATCGTATAGTAATTCTTATATGATTACAGGAAAAAATACCTATGTTGGTTTTTTTGGTATATTAAATAAAGATGCACAAATTAAAAATCTGAAGATTACTGGTATCGATATTGAATCTGAAGGGCGTAATGGAAACGGAATCATTGGAAGTATCGCCGGAGGTATGAACGGTTACGACGATAAAGGAAATTTGCATGGAGCAGTCATTGATAATTGTTATGTTTCCGGATCAATCTATCATGAATCTGATAACGGAGATAACTATGTAGGCGGAATTGTTGGTTGGCAGAAAAAAGGTGCCGTAATTAACTGTAAAAGTGACGTCATTGTATCATGCTATGTATCAGATCAAGATAAGATTGCAGCTGCAGCTGGAATTGCTGGAGTATTAGACCAGGGATTAATTGCAAATTCATTATCAATTGAAAGTGTTGGAGGTGGTACAGACGGAAATAATTCGGTAACACCAATAATCAGTAATTTGGTTGCCATTAATAAAGGAACTGTTTCTAGTTGCTATGCATCAGGTTCACTGTCTACGCGCAATGAATCTAAGTATGCCGGCATGATATCTGGATGGATTACTACAACTGGTAAAGCATATGATTCAAAATATGATAAAGAAACTGGAATGTCAATAGGTGGTGAATCGATAACTCCACCAGCACCTGTAGGAACACAGGATGCAGCTTCCTTAAATGATGACGGTTTCACTTATGCGGGTGGTTTAAGTGATAATCTGGAAGGATTTGAATTTTCAGGACTTAAGGAAACAGCAGATGACTTGAACGCTTCCTTTAAAAACTATCCAGTAGATATCACAAGATATGGCGTAAATATAAATTCATTAAAGAAATGGTATGTTGGAACAAATTCTAATTACGCAGATTTAGGAAGTGCAAAGGCAACTATTGTATATAAACAGCCAGTATGTGAACTGGTACCTGAAAGTGCTTTACAGTATAAGAAAGTTATAGAACAGATTGATGCAATCGGCGATGTGACTCTCGAAAAGGAAAATGCAATTCAAGAAGCAAGAACGGGATACGATGCATTATCTGAAGATCAGAAAACCAAAGTATCAAATTATGAACTTCTTACACAAGCAGAGGCAAAATTATCCGAACTAAAGAAAGAAGAAGAAAATTCCAAAACAGATAAGATCGCTGCTACAGAAGTAGAAAAGAAAATTGATGCAATAGGAACAGTAACAAAAGATTCTGGTGATATAATCAAAGCAGCCAGAACTGCATACGACGCATTATCTGATACTCAAAAAGCAATGGTAAGTAATGTAGATGTATTAACCACTGCTGAAGAGGCATATAAAAAGCTAAACAGCTCGGGAAATACACCTAACACCAATGATATATTAACAGGTACAGATAAAAGCTTATCAGATACAAAAAACACTTCACCCAAAACAATCGAAGGCAAATCATTAAAAGGTACGTCCAAAACAGTGAAAACTGGAGACACTGCAAAAATCTTCCTTCCAATCTGTGGTATAATTTTGTCTGCAGGATTGATAATGATTGTTGTTATCAGGCACAAAAAAAATAAGTATATGCCATAATAAAATATCCCTAGATGAGACCGATAGTATTTTATCTTTCTCATCTAGGGAATACTGTTTATCTTTTCTTAAATTCTCCGATTACTGATTATCCCAATTGCTCAGAAATAGCTAAGTCTTCGATATTTTTGCGGATAAACTGAAAGAAATTCAACGTTGCATATTCGTCATACCAGTGGAACTCCTCTGGATTGTTTTTAATTTTACTGGCTCGCTGCTGTTCTTAGATTATCTGATCAGCTATACCTTTCATCGAATCTTCGTATCTCATATTACTCACCTACTCTTCCTCAACGCCCAGTGATGGTTTAAATCTTTTATCCTTTGCCTGCGGTACCATGATCTCATAAAAGTAAAACCCTAAATATCCAAGTGCCTGCTTCTTCATTGATCTTCTCCTGGCACTCCATATCCAGTTCTTCTAACACAATCTGATTTTCTAAAATCAATTTCTGATAGCTTGTCATCAGTTCTTTAATATCAGTATAATGTCTTTCGATTGTAACTTCCAGATAATCCTGTGCATGGCTTGCCATCTGGAAAGTAATTTCTTTCATTGATTTAATTGCATAATCTCTGTCTGTCATCAGTTTCCTTTAATGTTGGGCATTTAGTGCTTCTTCTTTTGATTCCGAAGAATCAAAAGCGTGGCAAAACATACAGCAACAGACAAGACTGCAAGGGTAATCAAAACTCCCATTGTACTGCTGTCACCTGTTTTTGGCACATTTGTCGTCTTTTCTGTAGACACGCTCGTACCTGCAGATGGAACAGCGGGTCTCTTTGATGGCGTTGTCGGCTTTTCAGTTGGAGTGCTCGGCCGCGTCGGTTCGCTTGGCTTTGGATTATCAGGTTTGCCTGGGTCTATCGGTTCGCTTGGATCCGGCTGTTCCGTTCCGCAATATCTACAATTGATGGAACCAATTGTGAGTGCACCGCTGGTCACACCATCGCAGAAGCGATATGCGGGACGCTGCCCATTTACCGTGTACGATGCGTCAGCAATCGCAAAGCCTTCGTTATTTGCAGTAGTATCTACGCCGGCTGCAGGTAAAACATGGACAATTTCCGGATTTTCCGTGCCGTTCAGCGTGATCTGTGCCATACGGTTGCCATAGCCGTCATCCGCCGCTACCCAAAGCTTCTTCTCATATGTGTCATAATCCAGCGCCATGGCGCCTCCTAATTTAGAATCAATGTCCGCTATCTGCACAACGGTTTCATCTTCATTTAGAATATAAGCATATACATGACCGTTATCCTCCAACGCTACAAAGAACACGCCGCCTGCAACAGCATTTGGATACTTGGCTGCGTCAAAGGCACTGCCGGTATTCTGGTCAATCAGTTTTCCATTTACATCTGAATTGGCAACCCATTCCACCGCCTCGACGCCCATATTGGCAGAAACCTGTGGAAGCGTTGCAGTCAGGTCCCACTGCTTCCGTGCAACAAGGCGTGTACCGCTTTCACTTGGGTTGACCATCAGAATCGTATCATAGTTCACACCTTTGCTACTATTATCACGCTCGGAGGCAAGATAAACCATGCCACTGCCATCCACCGTGATACCCTCTGCATCAGGTCCTTTTGCCTTTTCGTTATCGCTATCTTTCTGGAAACAGACACGCTTACCTTGCTCAAAGCCGTCAGCAAAGGTCAATGTTCCGTCTTTGGCTACATCCATTACCCAGAAGGTCGCGGTGCCGTTGTCCACCGCATAAAGCTTTCCATTGGCAAAATCCAGGCCGGAGGAGTCCTCCAGGAAAATAGGCGTTGTGTCAAAGATACGTACTTGATCGCTGCCAGGCCATGCAATGACATCCGGGATGCCGGCAAACTTGTTTGCTGCACCAGGGGTAGCCTCCAGCGTGTTCCGATAACTGTTGCCATTGACATCAGGATACAGACCCCATGTTGGGTTCGTATGACTACCATCTGGCCAGGTCGTTGCGGCAATTTGTTCCCCGTCCTCAAACAGACGGACGGAATCTCCCTTGCCGAGGCCAAAACCGAAGCCTGTCGCTCCGCTGTCATCCTGATAAATTACAAGATATCCGTTTGCTGGAATGGTTGTTCCTTCTGGAATGGTGTAGGGATCCTTATCCTTATTATCCTTCAGCACAAGACCGGAAATGCTCAACTCATCAGCTGTGGGATTGGCCAGCTCCACCCAGTCTGGACCGCCGCTTGGGTCATTGGACTGTACTTCATTGATGACCACAGGGTTCATGACTTTATTCTTCTTGTTCTTAGTGGCTGTGGCAAAATCCTGAAATTCGCCGGTACCATCCGGGATACGGGCATAGACGCCGTTTGCGTGGGCTTTCCATGCATATTCGGCGACGATGCTTCCACCGGCATCGTAAATCACAGCTTTATCGTCCTTACCAAGTCCGAAGGTAAAATCTTTGTTCTGATCAAACACATAGAGAGCACTGGGTTCCAGTGTCGTTCCATCTGCCACCGGGGTAACATCCCCTTTGTGTCCTACCGGATCGTTGTCCAGCAGATACCATCCGGAAATATCTACTGCCTGAGTGCCAATGTTCATGATTTCCACCCAATCGGTTGTGTCACCATTGGACTCGACCTCGTTAATCACAACGGTTGGAGCATAATATGCATTGGCTGTTCCTTTTGTCTCCTGGGTCAGGCGAAACTCACCCGTGCCATCGGGATAACGTCCGTAAGATGCTTTAGCCGGGTCACCATCATAGGATGCGTGTTCCGTCCAGCTGTACTCATCCAGCAATTTTCCGCCTTTATCGTACAATCGGATAGAATCACCGGAGCCGATGCCAATTGCCTCTTCAAATGTACCATCTGCAAAACTTTTTGTCTGGTCATCATAAACCAGTCCATTACTCTTGGCATCCACTACCATTAGTTTGCCTGCAGCAATTGTGCTCCCATCTGGAAAACGCCAACGGTGATCATCGGAATTATCCCGCAGTTCGAATCCGGAAATATCCAGCGTTTCTGCGCCGGTATTCATCAGTTCTATCCAATCGTCGGGGCTGGAATTGATTTCGTTAAGCACCAGTGATGGTTTGGCTGAAGGCTCAGTCTGTTCTGGCTTGGACGGTTCCGGCGCAGTCGGCGCTGCATTTGCTGTTCCGGGCGTAGATTCTGCATCAGAAAAATTGCCATCGGTCTGCCGTGACCATGTGCCGGCTGCTACGCTAGTATAGGCATAGCTGTCAATTTCCGTGCTGGCAGCATCATACAGAATTGCCGTATCCACCTTTCCAAAACCGAAATCAAAGTTTTTCGTTTCTTCCAGAACCAGAAATGCGCCGGGTTCTAGAATGGTTCCCTTTGCCAGAGGAGTAGTTTTGCCCTCTGTTTTCCGTTCCTCCCCCTTGTCATCGGTCAGATACCAGCCAGAGATATCCACCGCTTCTGTACCAATGTTGGTAATCTCCACCCAGTCGTTGCCTTTATTCGGCGCATCCGATTCTACTTCATTGATGACAATGGATGGTTGCTCTACCTGTGGTTTCGATACAGCATCTGCCCCCAACACCTGCAAGGGTACCAGCATGGTCGCTGACAGAAATGTACATAGCATTCTTACTGCTCGTTTCATAATTATCCTCCTCGTAAACGAATCTAAAATAGTCTATAATCCATTTATTATAATGTTAGAGGGATAATGTAAAATCCACAACCAATTACGTGTAAAATATCTGTCAATTCTGTCCCATCCGTAATTCATTCAATGCTTCTTCAAAAAGTTATCAGACAGGTAACTACTTTACCGATTACAAATGCAAAAACAATCTGACCGGTGATATCAATCTTTAGTCAGATTGTTTTATAAGAATGTGAGCTTTAATATTTTCTTTCTTCTTTAGCGCTATAATCATTTTTCAGCTCTGCGGCAATCCTTTTACTCCTGACGGTTCTGGCGCATCATCTAATCAACGGAGCCTGGATTGCCGCGATACAGGGCAATACAAGATTCAGCAAAATAAGCGAATACGGATCGAACGTCCGTACAGACAGAAGCGTATTTATAACCATCCACAACACCCGTCCACCGGTGAACAGAAAAATAAATACCCAGTTTTCGGCGAACTTTTCAATGGCATCTGCCGCACGTTGTCCCAGCATATACTTTTCTTTTTCTGCTTTTTTCTCCTCTGAAGATTTCATTGAATATCTTACCGTCTTTCAAGAACAGAATATGTTCACAGAAAGACGCACTAAACGGGTCATGTGTTACCATCAAAATAGTTGCCTGCATTTTCTTATTGATGTCAGCCATTGTTTCCAGTAACAACCTGGAAGCTTTTGAGGCCAAAGCTCCTGTCGGTTCATCAGTAAACTGTACCCCTATCCCCTTATGCCTTGAAAATAGGAACTTTAACGGAATACACACTGGTGTGCTGTGTGTTATTTTCCATAAGAAGAGCTAGGAGTAAAGTCTCCCCCCTTCACTACTAGCTTTCCTCTCTCTTTCTATTCTTCTGTTACTGTTTTCATGTAGAGTGCTTGCATGTTCTGTTCCCGAACACTCATTCCTGCATGTTTAAATTTATATCGCAGCAATGCTGCTTTTGCCTCCTCATGTGTAGACAATACAATTTGTCCTATTCCCTGCTGTGTCAACAGATCCGCAAGCGAAATTGCACTAATATCGTCAATTGTTTGAAGTGGATCATCTATCAGTAAAATGTCTAACCCCTTCGTATCACCATACACATTTTTTATTGAAAGTAAAAGTGCAATTGAAAGACCATTCAATTGTCCTGTACTCAAAATATTATAAACATCACTTCCGCTCTTAGAAGCTGCTTCAAATACTAACTGATTAGTTTTAATGATTGCTCTAATTCCCAAACCCAGCGGATAATTTTGTATAATCCTTCCACTATACACCATTAAAGGAATTTTAATCGCATTAAGCAGCTGTGTTTGATATTCTTTATTCGCATCTTCATATTTACCAACCAATACTTTTATTGCATCTGTCATATCCTCTGTTTTCTTTTTGTATTCCTCATAATCTCTTTTTAGTTTTCTTAGTCGGGCCTCTTCCGTAGAAAGCTGCAGAGAAAGATTATCATTAAATAACTTCGCAACATATTGTTCCTTGCTTTGTAACTCTCCCACTGTGTGATACGGTTTTTCATTATGATAATAGGTATTGTGAATGGATTTATACAATTCAATCTGCTTTTCTTGAAAAATAATTTTATTTGGAACTTCCTTTTCTTGAAGTTCTTTCAATAAGTTTTCATATTGTTGAGAAAATTCTTCAATATCAAATTTTTCTATTCCTTGAGATTTAAACTCTGATATTTTTACCTTATCCAACAACTGCTGTAATTTCTCCACCGCTAGATCCTTACATCCTGATAAAGTATCATCCATTTTTATTAGTACTTTATTTTCCTCAAGAAACACTTTCAACACAGGAATAATTTCTTTTTGAAATAAATTTGTTATTTGTGTCTCAATATCTTCTATTATTTTTATCCCATCTGTATGAATACTTTTTATAAATTGTTCTGTTTCTATAATAGCTAAATCTATATCCGTAAAATCCGTTCCACACAATGGGCATTTGTTTTTATCAAACTTTCCAGACTCCGCAGCGTTATAGAATTCTTTAATAAGTCCCCTTCGTGCCTTTGTCATCTGTGCCAAAACCTTATCAGCATCATCCAATTGACTTTGTTCTTTTTTCTGGTTCAATAATAATGTTTTTATTTGTGCTATAATTTCTGCTTTTATTTTAATCTTATTGAACAATGTTTCATCTACTGACCAGACATTATTGCTATAATTCGTCAATAATTCTTTGCTCTTATTTAACTCTTTTATGAGACTTCCTTTTTTATTAAGTAATTCAATCTCCTGTCGATAAAACAATGCCATATATAACCGTTTCGGTGATGCTTTCAATTCCCTTATGATAGCATTAACTTTATATCGAAGGTATTCTTCATAGTTTTCTATAAACCCTTCAATTTGTTTAAGCTGCTGAATAATGGTTTCATATGTAACTCCCTGGTCTAATTTTATGACATCAAATTCATATTCAACTTCGTCAAATAATCGTATATTTTCCCCTGGCAGTTCTGCATTCATAACAATGTGATCTGTCTGACGTTTTATCTCATTTACTCTTTGACTTACTACATCTATTTGTTTTTCTTTATCCCTAATTTCTTTTTCTACTCTTCCAAAAATATGTTCTTGAACCGATTTCAGCATTTGAATTTTATCAGTTATCTCGGTGTCATCTAAAAGAGAAGATACAGAATCTTTTCTATTTTTATACTTATTTTGTAAGAAGTCCAAAGATTCACTTTGAGAAATATATGTCCCTATATCAAACATATTGGAATTCAAATGAAATTTATCATACAATTCTTCTTGACTAATTTCTTGACTATTAAGTGTGATAATACTCTGAAATTCATTTTTACATAAAAGTTTTCTTTCTACATGTATTTCATCTGAAAAATCAGATGATAAAATTGCCGAAATAACTATATCCTTATTTACATCATTTGCCAGTGTTCCTAATGTTTCCGTCTTCCTATTTTGTAAACTAGGGTTAAAATGCTTTATTTTCCCAGTCACCAAAACTTCAATAGCATCAAATAATGTAGTTTTACCATATCCATTTTGACCATCTAAAATCACAATATTACTATTCATAAAATCAAATTTTAAAGGTTTATTATTTGTAATATACTTAAAATTTCTAATACATAGGCTCTTAAATGTGTACCCCATCCAATTACTCCTCCAAAAATTTTTGATATATCATATCGGACAATACTTCTACATTAAAAGATGCTTCTTCTATTGATCTTATAAACATATCATTTAGCATTTCAACATTCTGTTTTTGTTTCCGTATTCCATCTATCTTTTGTTTTACCATTTCATCAAAGTCATTCATGACTGCCTTTGGAAAGATTGGATTAAAAAATGGAACTTTATCTCTCTTTTTAATTTTGCCACCTGCTGTTCTAATTGCAGGATACGGTTGTCAATTGCCATATCTAAAATCTTTCTTCTCTTATCTACCATGCCAGCCTGCAGCTGCAAGGCACGATCTACTGCCTTTCGCACTTCCGGGTTCTTATAAAAAAATCCTCTGGACAGTCCGGTCTTTTGCATCAGTTTGGGAACGGTCACTTTATCCTCTTCTTCAATCATCTCATGAATTGCCAATTTTGCCCGCTGGATTTTTTCCACACTCTGCTTATGATTGACCTCCAGCATCTTATCATATTTGCTCATACTCTTTCCCCCATCCTGCTAGGTTCGCCCGGATCATCCGGCTCATCTCTGCTCTGATTTCTCTTGTTTCATCTGCAATGATCTGAAGACTCATCTTTCGGTAAAATTTCACATTCTTTACCGACGTATGCCCCAGTAGTTTTGCGATGGTCCAATCATCCAGATGCATCTCTGTTAGTCGGATGCCATATACATGGCGGAACATATGCGTTCCAAAGCTGAATAATTCGCCGTTATCATCCCGCAGGTCTTTTTTCTGAATGATGTCCATCACTCTATTTTGAACGGTATAATACTGCAAAGGTTTTCGGGTATTTTTCTCATCTACAAAAATGTAAATCGTATCTCCATACATTTTCTCGGTGTACTCAATTGCTTTTTCGATCAGTAGTTCCAACACACATCCAGGATTGCATCTGCAATCTGATCGCCCTCTTTGTCTGGGTGTCCTTCTGTTACTGCTTCTGCTGTATAAAATTTTCTCATATGAATTTCCTCTCTTTCATGCAAAAAAGGCAGGATACCTTCCTTTTTACGGGAACATATCCTGCCTGATGTTTTGTCTCTATTTTTCTGTTATCACAAATTTTTCCAAAGAAAAACTCCCCAGATAAAACTGGGGAGCCTCCAGAAGCTATACCTTGCGGTCCTACGGCTTCGTTTAAACATTTATAAAGCACCCACTGTATCTTGATTGCTCAAGTGTGGGACTTAATCATAGTATCTCTGTTCTTCTTTATTATATGCAACTGCCTTCTCTTTGTCAACAAATTTTTAGCAGTCACATTTTTACAAGTTGTATGCTCTTTTGAATTTTCCTTTTACAAGATTAAAATCTTCCGGTGTTAAAGTACCAATACATCCACGGTTCGCATCCAGCCTTGACTTACTAACTGCACGTATCTCTTCACATTGAATCATACTGTCTTTATCCAAAAATTCATAAGTATGCATAGACGCTGGTATCGTTCTTCCCGGAATCACTTGTTTTTCTTCATCTTCTGTATCAGAATATAACAAAAACCATGAATCCTGAATTGGTAGACATCGTGCATTCACCTTTCCTTTTGCATCGGTAATACATACCACTACCACTTTTTCGGAATTATTGATTTTATTATTAGACATCACCAATACCGGACGCATTTTATTCTTTTCCGTTCCTACGTTATAGCCCAAATCACAAAACCATATTTGTCCATGTAAAACCTGTCTGTGCTTATTCGTATTAAATTTTGATATCCGATTGTAATTTACTTTATCCTTTGTCCAACTGGCAATATTATAATCCTTAATAACGAAAAGACCCCCGTAGGAGTCTCCCCGGACTACGGGCTTCGCAAGTTTCCGTAGTGCGATCACTAGGCATAGTGTAATCGCTTCTGACACCCTTGTCAAGAACAAATGCTTCTGTATTTCACATATCGGCTTTGGCTATCATACAGATTAATGTTTCACTTCTGACAGAAATTCTTCCTCTGTGATACCAACAATCCGAGAACACAATTCCACAGATACTCCATACTCTTTATAAAATCCCAATGCAGTTGATCTTTTTGCAAAGTCTGTTGCTTGTTCTATTGTTTGCTTTGTATCGTACAATACTTCTTTGGGTATCTCGATGACAACCTGCATGCTCTTCCCCCTTTCACCTTTATTCGGTTTCTAGGCGTTTGCGAAACACCTATAGCCGCATAAATACGGCATTTTTTTGTTGTTAAAATAAAATATCTCCTCAAGGTTTATGGTAAAATAGAATTGCCCAGAAACTAATTAACCAATCCACCTAAAGGAGATATGCCTACATGATAACATATAAACAGCTCACTTTGGCAGAAATTTTTGAAGACTGTCAGCATAAATTTGACAACGACAAATATCAGTTCCTTTCGCTTCTTGATGAAGCCATTAACCTTGATGAAATTGTTCCTGTTTCTTTTATTTCTCATTTTTACGCCAGTACCGGAAGACCTCGCAAACATCAGCTTTATCCAATGCTTAAGGCACTTCTTATCCAGCGTATTTTCTCAATCCAGATGGACACACTCCTGATCGTATTTCTGAAATATTCCCAGGAACTGCGTGATTTCTGCGGTTTTGATGTTGTTCCGGATGGTTCCAAATTTACACGTTTCAAACAGGATTTTTTATCGGACTTACAATCTATGTTCGATCATCTTGTTGATCTGACTGAACCGATCTGCCAAAATCTTGATCCTGCCCTTGCTTCCATGACAATCTTCGATACCTCTGGCATTGAAGCATGGGTTACAGAAAATAACCCCAAATATGCCAACCGTATTATCAAGCAGCTAAAGGCTTTCAAGAAATCCCATAACCTTGATGATTCCTATGATCCTTATAAAGCTGCTTATGGCTCTATGCCAACTCATGCGGCTTCCAATCAGGCAATCCAGCAGATGTACATCAATGGACATTTCTGTTACGCCTATAAATTTGGCATTATTACGAACGGGCTTGGAGATGCTGCGTTTGATGCCATTAACATTTACAAATCCCTCTTTGAAGAAATTGGCTTTCAAAAAGCATTTATCCCCTTAAAAACAAAGCTTTCTGTGGAAGGAACCGACTATACTGTCAATGAAAACGGTATTCCCTGCTGTCCTCACGATCCATCACTTCCGATGCGGCGTGAAGGAAGCAGATCCCATTTGCGGAGCAAACTTCCTACCATGAAGTTTGTATGTCCAAAAATGAAATGGGAATACCATCCTGCCAACAAGTCAAAACGTCGCGTATGTCATTGTGACAATCCATGTACATCTTCTTCCTGCGGACGAATGATCTACATTTATCCTGAAAAGAACCTTCGTGCCTATCCTGGTGTAGAACGCGGCTCACAGGAATGGGAGGATACTTACAAGATCCGTGTAAATGTTGAAAAGTCAATCAACCATTTCAAAGATAGTTTCTGCATTGCGGATCGTAAGACCCAGAATGAGAAAACGCTTCATGCTGATTTACTTCTTGCTGGAATCACCCAGCTCGTTACTGTGCTTGTCGCTGATAAGATTCATCAGTACCAATACATTCGAAGTTTGAAGCCTTTGATTGCCTGATTATTAATATGCATATAATCTTTTCTTCGCAGTTTATCTGGGAAGTCTTTTAGTCATGTCTAAATTCAGAAGCACCTACTTTTCATCTTAAGAATCCTGCGTTGCAGGATTCTTACCGCTTTTTAATCAGGATTGCGAACTTGTTTCGCAATTACCTATTATTTGTTTTGGAATACAATTAAATTATAGCAATGGTAATGTTCAATTACACTTACAGTTTTGATAGTAAACAGATAACAAAAGAGCCGTGATAATGCAGATCACAGATCACAATTCTGTGAAGCATTTCCACGACCCTTTTATTATAATTTTACCTTTGTCTTGTTCGTAATGGTATAAATGTATTCCTTTGGCGTAGGGCATTTTGAAGTTCATCCCAATATGCTGGCTTTTGATTATACACGCCTATAAATTATTGGTTCATCATATCCAAAAGTTCTCTTTCCATTAACTTCCATGCTTTCCGATACTTCCAGAAAATTGTTGGAAAACTTCTCCCAAAGTTTGAATGTCATTACCGGAGAGAACTGGCTTGTGCTGCCTCCCTCCCAGATTCCGTCCTTTTCATGATAAAGTGCCGGGGTAAATTTTTCAGATTTTTCTAGTTTAGCGTAATCAACATTCTTCATAGAATCATATGAAAATGTATTTTTATCTTCTCCTTTGGGAATTTCATAAGAAGAAAGTAAAATTCCCTGTTCTATTTCCGTGATAAGGAAAAGATGTGGAGATGCATGACGTTTCCCATTCATTTCATAATAACTCTCTTCAACAACAAATTTTCCTTTGAAATCTTCAGGAAGGTTATTTATTTTGTCATTACAGATTGTATTTACATGTTCCGCATATGGATATGTTTTCCCCTCTGCCTGCATTTCCTTAAATTGATCCTTATTATCAAAATGTCCTGTCATCATTCCTACAAAATTTTCAAGTTTCATCATATACTTTACCTCCTAGTATTTGCCTAATCACACTATTCCTCTTTTGCTTTTGCCATACTGGCGATATCTCCCACTCCATTCAATACCATTGTTGGAAGATAAGCATAAGTTTTGAGTGTATCCTTCGTTGAACATCCAGAGAGAACCAATACAGTAGACATACCACTTTCCATTCCTGAAATCACATCTGTATCCATACGATCCCCAACCATTACAGCTTCTGCTGAATGACATCCAAGCATATTCAATCCTGTTCTCATCATCAGTGGATTCGGTTTCCCACAGAAATATGCCTGTGTACCTGTTGCCATTTCAATGGGTGCAATCAATGCACGACAGGCAGGAGCGATTCCGTTCTCGATTGGTCCGGAAACATCCGAGTTTGCTCCAATCAGCTTCGCTCCCTTCAGAACTAAATTCGTTGCTTTCGTTAAAGTATCCAATGAATAGGAACGTCCCTCTCCCACAACAACATAATCCGGATTTACATCATTCATTGTAATGCCAACATCATAAAGTGCATTTAAGAGACCTGCTTCTCCTATCACAAATGCTGAACAGCCTGCCGCCTGTTCCTTTAAAAAAGCGGCTGTTGCCAATGCGCTGGTATAAAAATGTTCTTCTGGCACATCAAGTCCCATCCTTGCCAGTTTCTGATTTAATTCCCGTGGTGTATATCCACTATTATTTGTCAAAAATAAATATTCTTTCTTTTCATCATGCAACCACTGGATGAATTCTGAAACACCTGGCAATATCTGATTGCCATGATAAATCACACCATCCATATCACAGATGAATCCTTTTTTTTCATTAAAATCGATTATGGGTTTTCTCATGTCCATATGCGCCCTGCCTTTCTTGTTTCTTTAGAATACACCTTGCTCTTTTCATAATAAAATAAAACTCTATTTTCTGCAAATATTTTCATATTATATCATCCACACATAAAATCAAATACATAGTACTGTGAAATCGAAGTAAATATTTCTATCAACAAAACCTTTTATGACAACATCTCTTTCACACAAGTACTCCGGTAATCACTCGGTGATATTTTATATCTNATATTATATCATCCACACATAAAATCAAATACATAGTACTGTGAAATCGAAGTAAATATTTCTATCAACAAAACCTTTTATGACAACATCTCTTTCACACAAGTACTCCGGTAATCACTCGGTGATATTTTATATCTTTCTTTAAATACTCGGTTAAATGTTCTCTGACTTTCAAATCCACTATCCAGACAAATGTTTGTAATAGAATCACTCGTATTTTCCAAGCGATGGCATGCATAGTTCAGCCTTGCATCGTTAAGATATTGATTAAAGTTTCTATGGAATGTCTTGGAAAAGAGTCTGGATAAAACATATTTGCTCACCCCCAGGTCTTTTGCCATCTCTTCCAACGAAAACTTCTTCTTGAAATTTGCTGATATATAGGAAACTGTCTGGTAAATAAGATCGTTGCTCCCCACACTGCTCTTTTCTACCAAATTTAATTTTCCTATGCAGCGTGCCAACACAATTTGAAGATATGCCTGTGCAACAGTAATATCCGGCTGTTCTGTCTCTAAAATTGCATTTATAACCCTATATACCTCCGGTTCAACCTTTTCCGCTTCGATGATTGGGTATTCAGGAGCCATGGATTGCATGATATCTGCAAATTTGGCTATCGTAAATGGCGATGCAATCAGATAAGTCGCTTTATTTACACCGGGTGTCAGTACCTGATAGTGATGAATAACATCTGGAAATACAAAGCCTATATCTCCTTTTTCCATATGGTATAGTTCCTGTCCGACACCAAGTTCTAATGCTCCACTTGTTACACAAACGATCTCCAGTGCATTATGAAGATGTGGTTCAATATGTTTTGACTTCCTATTTATTGCTATAATCTCCTCTTTTGTGTCAACATATTTTAACTGCATGAAATACTCCCCTTTACAACATTTGTCTATATCTTCTTTCGATTTGGCAAGTAATCCTTTTACACCTATCTTATAATCAACTTGTAAATAAGGAAAGGAGGATGCCATTTCACAAAAATGAAGTGGTCCTTTTTTTATAAACTTTCAATAAATCTTTTGAATGCAGCTTTCCCTTCATCTGTTCTCTTGTAAACGCCTGCATCCTCCAGAACTTTCGCAAACACAATTCCAATTTCTTTCTGTATGATAGAATGAATATTACTATCTGTAATCTTATATTTTGGTATCCATCCCTCTGCCCATTCAGCATGGGCAGCCATTGTTTCATTCTGTCTCAGGTCTTCATGATTTAGAATTGCCTGTTCTAGTTCTGCCATTTCTTTCTTCAATCTGGCGGGTAATACAGCCAGTCCCATAACTTCAATCAGTCCAATATTTTCCTTTTTGATATGGTGATACTCAGTATGCGGATGGAAAAGTCCGAGAGGACAATCAATAGTTGTGATATTATTGCGCAAAACCAAATCCAGTTCATACAAATCTTCACGCATCCTTGCAATTGGCGTAATTGTATTGTGTGGGATGCCATCTGTCTCACTGAAAATATTAACTTCTGGATCCGAATATCCACGCCACTTCGTAAGGATATGATTTGCAGCCGCTACAATACTATCCATTGCTCTCCCCTGTAAACGAATCACTGACATCGGCCACTTTACAATTCCTGCATGTATATCTGGATATCTCTCTAAGTCAAATTCCAGTTCATAAGGTGCTTTTGCCATAGCAAAGACATAACTGCCACCCTGAAAATGATCATGACTCAAAATAGACCCTCCTACGATTGGCAGATCTGCATTGGAACCTGCCGTATAATGTGGAAACTGCTTAACAAAATCAAGGAGCTTATTAAAAGTCATACGGTCAATTGCCATCGGAATATGCTTTTCATTAAAGATAATGCAATGTTCATTGTAATACACATATGGTGAATACTGTAAATAATACTGCTCTCCACACAGAGTGATTGGTATAATCCTGTGGTTTTGTCTTGCTGGATGTGAGAGGTGACCTGCATACCCTTCGTTTTCCCTGCAAAGCAGGCACGCCGGGTATCCAGATTTTTTTGCAGTTCCATCTTTTGCAATATCCCTTGGATCTTTTTCTGGTTTTGACAAGTTAATTGTGATATCCATCTTGCCAAATTCTGTATCAGTCTCCCACTTTTCATCCTTTATAATCCGATCTGTGCGGATATAGTTTGTTGCCTGGCTGAAATGATAATAAAATTCAGTTGCTGCCTTTGGGGATACCTGATATTTTTCTTCAAAAGCTTTTCTTACCACAGACGGAGCCGGTGTCAAAATCCCCATGATCTTTGTATCGAAAAGATCCTTCATCGTCACTGTATCGTCCTCTAAGATTCCCTCTGACAGTGCAAATGCAAGCATGTCCTCTAAAATAAAGTGTAAATTTCTCGGCTCTACAGATGCTTTCGGCTCCTGATAATCCTGTTTTTGAAACAGTTCCAATAAGCCATTTGTCACATACACTTTATCCTCATCCTCTATCAGTCCGTTTTGCATTCCATATGCCACCAGTTCAGAAATCAGCTGATCAATCATTTTACCGTTTCCCCCTACTCATATTATACTTCATAACCATTCGGATGATTTCTATGCCATTCCCAAGCCGTTGTAATAATTGTCTCCAGGTCATCAAATTTAGGCTTCCACCCAAGAATTTTTTTTGCCTTCTCACTAGATGCAATCAGTGTTGAAGGATCTCCTGCTCGTCTAGGTTCTTCCTTTGCCGGAATCGGATGTCCTGTTACTTTTCTAGCTGTTTCCACAACTTCTTTTACTGTAAATCCTACTCCATTACCCAGATTAAAAATATTACTTTCATTGCCTTTTCTTAAATATTCCATGGCAAGAATATGAGCCTGTGCAAGGTCATTCACATGAATGTAATCTCTTACGCATGTACCATCTTTTGTATCATAATCATTTCCCAAAATAGAAATATATTCTCTTTTTCCATTTGGCACCTGCAAGATCAATGGAATCAGATGCGTTTCCGGATTATGGGCTTCCCCTATTTTTCCATTTGGATGTGCTCCACAGGCATTGAAATAACGTAAGGATACAAAACGCAAATCATGGGCATTGGCTGTCCATTTAAACATCTTTTCCATGGAAAGCTTTGTTTCACCATAACAGTTTGTTGGAACTGTGCGGTCTGTTTCAAGTATAGGAATACGTTCCGGCTCTCCATATGTGGCTGCTGTCGAAGAAAAAACAATCTTGTCAACGCCATGTGCGACCATACTTTCTAGTAATACTTCTGTTCCACACAGATTGTTGTTGTAATATTTGAGTGGATTTACCATACTCTCTCCAACCTGTGAATTGGCTGCGAAGTGAATAACTCCATCGATCTTCTCTTTTTCAAATACAGAATCTATAAATGCCTTGTCCCGGATATCTCCCTGATAAAATTTTGCATCTTGGTGAACAGCCTTACGAAAACCTGTTTCAAGATTATCAACAACTACAACATTTTCTCCTGCCGAAATCAGCTCATATACAGTATGAGAACCAATATAACCTGCTCCGCCCAATACTAAAATGCTACTCATAGATCATTTCTCCTTTTCTTTGTTTTTATGATTATAAAACTTTTATGCCGCCATACTTACGAATTTTTAATACTTCACAGGAACCATTTCCAAATATCTTATCCATCTCTTTTTGATAGTTGGACACCAGATAATTGGGAACAAATGCCTGTATGGTTCCTGCAAATCCTCCTCCATGTACTCTGCACACACCTTTTTTTCCAAATATCACGTCACTTAATGCCAATGCAATAGACACATTCTGATGTTGCACATCGTGACATGTATATACATTTTGAAGGTATTTAAAAGAAGAATCTCCGGATTCTTTCACTTTGGTCAGAAATTGTGGAAAATTATTCTTTTTTAGTGCATCTACTTCCTCTTTGACACGCTCATTTTCGCATACAAAGTGTAATGCCCTGAGTGCAGCACGATCACCAGCGCAGTCACGTATCCGTGTGATATTATTGATAATCTCTTCCTTGGATACCTCTCCTAAAAAGTTTTTTCCCAAACATTCTGCTGCCTTTTTCATTTCCTGTGGAATTGCTGCATAGTCTGGGGTCAAATCTGTGTGAGTGCCTTTCGTATCTGTAATACATAAACTATATCCATATGTATTCAAATCAAACTTCAACTGTTCCACAATCGGATTTTCCGGATCTGCAAAATCAATATGTATCAGACTTCCTACTGAACATGCCATTTGATCCATTAAACCACATGGTTTTCCGAAATACACATTTTCTGCATACTGACCAATCTTGGCAATTTCTATCGGATTAACTTCACCACCATTGTACATATAGGAAAGAATCGTTCCAATAAGTGTTTCAAAAGCAGCTGAGGAAGAAAGGCCTGCACCAATCAACACCTCACTGGTCACATATGCCTGAAATCCTCCAATTGCATGACCATCCATTTTCATCTTGGCAAGTACACCACGGATGAGTGCATTCGTGGTACCTTCTTCTTCTGTTTTTTTCGCCAGCTCATCCAGCTGAACGATAATCATACCACTATATCCATCTGACATCACTTTTACAATCGGTTCATCCAGTTTTCTTGCAACTGCGATTGCATCATTGTTAATGGATGCGGCAAGTACCTCCCCATGCTGATGGTCCGTATGGTTTCCTCCTATTTCACTTCTTCCAGGTGCACTGAATATTTCTATTTCACCTTCACCAAAAAATGTCTTGTAACTGTCGATTGCTTTCCGATAACGTTCCTTCTCATATGGAATCCGGTTCAAATCAACATATAATTCTGTTAATTTATTATCGAAAAAAGTCCCATTCAATAATTCGATCGTTTTTTTAATTTCCATAATACCACCCCAATCACCTTATATATAGAAAAAGCACTGTCTCATCGAGCAACGACCAGACAACGCTTTCTCCTGTCAATTCTAATTTATGTCTGATGCATCTGTTATTTCATCTGCAGCAATTCCTTTTTCTGCTTTCAGTTTTTTATTTGCATCTTCTACATTCATTCTTGAAAGTACAAACATAATCAATACATCAAAGATTAACGGAAGCCAAAGATACATAAACTGCATCATATCAAGTGCAGACTGCGGCTGAGTTGCATTTGTTCCGATATATCCACTGAGCTCAAGCAGCCATCCAACAACAGCAGTTCCAATACCTCCACCGATTTTTACGCCAAGAGAAGTACAAGAGTACATCGTTCCGTCAATTCTCTTTCCCTGTGTAAGATAAGTGTATTCAGAGCAGGATGCGATAACTGCATTCATATCTCCCTGCCATGGTCCCTGACCTAAGGCTGCAAGAGCTGTAAATGCCATCATCAGCGTAACACTGCCCATATATCCTGCAACAACAACAAGTGCTCTACCGATGACTGCTAAGACATAACCTCTTAAGTTCAGTTTATACATACCTTTCCACTTACCAACTAATGTCGGTGTGAAAATCAGGGCAATGATCAGTGGAATATTTACTGCCCATGCAAATTGTCCAAACAAATTCTTATTTTTCAGTACCCATGTCATGTAATAAATGCCAGCTCCAATCATGGCACCATATAACTGCTGTAAAATATATGTTCCACAAATCATCATGTAATATTTGTTTTTAACAAGAAGCTTGAATGCCTGTACCATTCCGTACTTTTCATTATCATCCTTTACTTCTCCTTCGTTAAGTTCTTCCTCAGGAAGTTCCTTAACAGAAAGTGCTGAAATCGTATTTACGACAAGACCAATGATTGCATAGATAATAGCAACCGTTCTCCATGCCGCAGCATCTCCACCACATTTATCTACAAATCCAACTGTAATTGCCTGAATCAGAAGACTTGTTGAAAACGCAAAAATAAAACGGTAAGATCCCATCTGCACACGCTCTTTGCTGTTCTTTGTAATCAGTGACGTAAGTGCTGAATAAGCAATATTGTTTGCTGTATAAAACACACCATTTAACAGTGTGTAAGAGATAAAGAACCATGCATATTTAGCCGTTGTTCCCAAACTCACCGGTACTGCAAAGCAGCCGACCAGCGTAATGGCACAACCAATATATCCATATAGCATCCAGGGTTTCGCTTTTCCCATTTTACTGTGTGTTTTGTCAATCATTGATCCAAAAAATATATCCGTAAAACCATCAAATAGTTTTGATACGGCAATCAGGGTACCTACGACACCTGCAGCAAGTCCTACTGAGTCCGTCAGATAGACCATCATAAAAGATGTCAGGAACGCATAGACTACATTGCCTGCAATATCGCCTGATCCATATCCAATTTTGTTATACCATTTCAAATACTTTTTTTCTTCCATCGAATTTCTTTGCTCCTCATCTTCATCGCACTTAGAATCTCAATATGTCTAACCGTATGATGTCTAATTTTAATTTTTTCTCTGTTTTTGTCTGATTGCTCTGTATATCCGGACTTTACATTGCAATCAGACTATCCTTCTTTGTTTACGAGTTACATGAAACTTTATTATCCCTTTACATACGGTATCAGCGTAAACTGGAGCCGGAATAATACATCATCAAATCGGTACTGATCCAATACAACTGGACCACAACTATTAGAACCAATGCCATTTAATGCGTAGTCAACGCAAAATACTACACTATCTGATTCTGTCAATTCATAATTATGCGTTTTCTTCTCAAGTTCTTCCTGCGTATAATAAGAAGCATTGAATGAGAAGGCATTTTCCGCGGATACCACAATTCCATATCGACTGTTGTTAAGTTCTACATATTCACAATCATAATGGCTTCCATTTTCCTGTGGGCAAATATAATCCTCATGCAAATCGTCTACATTTGCCTGGTACAAACCGTGGCTCGCAGCCTGATGTTTGTCACAATAGCTTTCCTGTGGTCCCATTCCAAAGTATCGTGCAGCTGAAAGTTTTTTATCCAGGAACATCCTCACACCAAATCTTGGCAGGTCCGGGAATTCATCATCTTTTGTTACTTCAATATCTGCATCAATCTTTCCAGCAGCTTCTATTTTCCATGTGATCGTCACATCAAGAATCTTCTGTACTGTCTCTGCCACAACGGATGCATGGCTTGTAATTTTCACACCATGCTTTCCCTGCACGACCTCTGTCGTGTAAGCTCTTGTATAAGCTTTATCATAATGGGCTTTCTTCCATTCAGACTTGATGTACATATCGTTATCTGTTGGAGCTCTCCAAATATTTAATTCCATCGGATGGTTCAAGTATTCCCGCCCTGCGAATTTCATCTCTGTAAAGAGTGCAGTACGTTTGTCTATAGTATAAGCAAATTCACGCCCCTTGATATGAATCTGTGTATCATTTTCATTTACCTGCAACTCAGAGTCCACTGCTGTTTTTTGTAGCCATTTCTCAGCAAGTTTACATTTTGCACCGTCTTTGCTTACCTCAATTTCATCGAATCCAAGAATATGGTCTTCATTCAACAGTGGCAATTCCTTTTTCAGATGGTAAATAAGTTTTAAATAGCATTTTCCATTCACTGGCACATTGATTTTAAGTTTTATTTTTCCTTCACTGTGTGGTGCTGCTGAAACTTCTGGAAGTTTACCTTTGCTGATCACAAGACCATCCTGTGTCAGCTCATAACGAATCTTCACATAATCTTTCAAGTCATCAAAATCCATGTAGTTATGAAGCATTAGTTCTCCGCTTTCTTTGTTATAGGAAATAACTCTTGCCGGGCGATAAACATTCTTGTATTCCAAAAGTCCTGTATGTACCGTTCTGTCCGGATATACTAATCCATCCATACAGAAGTTGCCGTCATGAATTTCTTCGCCATGGTCGCCCCCATAAGCATATATAGTCTTTCCATTCTCAGCAGTTCCATGAGCAATCGCGTGGTCACACCATTCCCAGACAAAACCGCCGCACATTTTATCATGATCCTGAATCATCTGGAAGTAATCTTCAAAATCTCCAGGTCCGTTTCCCATACTGTGACAGTACTCTACCAAAAGGAAGGGTTTGCTTCCATCTTTATCCAGATATTCCTGAATTTCGGAAAGCGCCGGATACATCCGGCTGTACACATCCAGATTGCTGTAATCATATGTTTCATCATAATTACGGTATCTTGCACTCTCATATTGTGTGATGCGGTCTGGATCAAAATTCTTTGTCCATTCCAGTGCTTTTTCAAAGTTGCAGCCATAAGCACTCTCATTTCCCATTGACCACATAACAATACAGAAACGGTTTTTGTCACGTTCCACCATGAGTTTTACGCGATCAACGATTGCCTCTTCCCATACCGGATCATCTGCAATCTTCTCATTCCATCGTTTGAACCGATTGTAATCGGTGTCTTCTTTTCTGTAGATCATAAATGGACCATGAGCTTCAATATCTGCTTCATCTATCACCATGAATCCATACTTGTCACACATTTCATAGAAAAAAGGTGCGTTCGGATAGTGGCTGGAACGGATCGCATTAAAATTATGCTGCTTCATTAACGTAAGATCGGTTGTAATCTGTTCCAGATTGATTGTAAATCCAGTAACCGGATCAGAATCATGTCGATTGACACCACGGAATTTAATCTTCTGTCCATTTAAATAAATAACCTGGTCTTTAATCTCTATCTTTCTTAATGCAATGTGATCTACAATTACTTCATTCTCTGTTTCAAGAATCAGTTTATATAGATATGGATTTTCTGTATTCCAAAGTTCCGGACTTGCAATTTCTAATACAGCTGTTCCTTCTTCAGCGATACTTCCTAGTGCTACAACTGCTCCGTTTCTATCTTCAATCGAAATTTTTACATTTAAGGGAGAGTAGAATTTCATTTCAATTTCTACTTTCGCAAGAATATCCTCAATTCTTGTTTTAATATGATAATCACTGATTGCCTGTTTTGGGCGTTTCAAAATGTACACATCCCGGAAAATACCACTCATACGGAATTTGTCCTGATCTTCCAAATAGGAACCATCACACCATTTCATTACCAACACTGCCACCGTATTCGTTCCATCCTGAAGTACATCGGTAACATCAAACTCACTGGTCATATGTGAAACCTGGCTGTATCCTATGTAAGAGCCATTGATCCATACATAAAAGCAGCTGTCTACTCCTTCAAAGTTCAAAAAAGCTTTTGATGCTTTCTCATCTCTGCTGTACTCAAAATTATGTACATAAGCTCCACACGGAATATCCTGTGGCACATATGGTGGATCAAACGGAAACGGATACCGGATGTTTGTATACTGGTGTGTATCATATCCTGTCATCTGCCATACACTTGGAACCTGAATCTCATCAAAATTTTCTGTATCATAATTCTTCTCAAAAAAAGAATCCTGAATGTCATAGATGCTGTTAAAATACTGGAATTTCCAAGTTCCATTCAATAACTGCATACGATCTGATTCTTCTCTGTGTTCCACCAAGTTATCCATTCTTTTGGATGCCGGAATATAATAGGCTCTGGCTGGCATTGTGTTTTCGTGCAGTACGTTTAGATTTTCATAATAACGTGGTACGATCATAAATACCTCTCCTCCAATACATATACTTTTTTGTTCTTTGTTTCCCTAAAGCAAACCTTATACTTTACTTTTTTGTTTACGTTCCTTAGTTATGCTATATAGCTTATCCTAATCCGCAAAATATGTCTATGAATTGGATTAGACAAAATATGCACTAAATGATACAATGATAAAAAGTGTGAAAAGAGGTGCTGTCCTATGTATTTGAACACCGGTTATTTGAACCACTCACATATGGACTTCAAAGACAAAAGTCGTCCGCTGATTGTAGGTAGCTGTGGTACTTACCGTCTTTCCAGACATCCCAAACTTCCTACCTACCGTCCAAGGGGTCGTCTGGATTATCAGATTATCTATATCACTGCTGGTTGTGGGCATTTTCATTTTGATAATGTAAATAACGAAACGATTGTTCCAGCCGGCAACATTGTACTGTACAGACCGAAAGAACTTCAGAAATATGAATATTACGGAGAAGATAAGACAGAAGTATACTGGATTCACTTCACAGGAAGCAGTGTGAAAAATATCTTACGCCAATATGGGTTTCCGGATAAAGAACGTGTCTTTCAAGTGGGTACATCTAATGAATATGAACAAATTTTCAAACGTATCATTATCGAGCTCCAACGCTGTCAAGATAATTATGAGGAAATGCTTGTCCTTTTGCTACGTCATCTTCTGATTAGTTTCCACCGGGAACTGACAAGAGAGCACGTATTAAAAAATGAATATCTTGATCATGAGATGGATAATGCTGTTACCTTTTTCAGTGAAAACTACAATCAAAATATCAATATTGATGATTATGCTTCCTCACGAGGCATGAGTGTCAGCTGGTTTATCCGAAATTTCAAAAAATATACCGGTTCTACACCAATGCAATTCATTGTGGGAATCCGTATCAACAATGCTCAGATGTTACTTGAGACAACAACTTATTCCATCAATGAGATTTCTAAGATTGTCGGATATGATAACCAGCTTTATTTCAGCCGGCTTTTTCACAAGCTGAAAGGATATTCGCCAAGAGAATACCGAAAAATAAGAAATAAGTTATGAAATCTATAATGTCATAAAAACTAAATGTCCAAAAAGGATGCCACCGAATCAAAGCAGATTACGTGACATCCTCTTCTTTTTATTAGTGCTATTTTATAAATTCAACCGAATAGTAATACATGTACTCATTATCTGTATTTATATGCTCCCCTGCAATGTCCTGTATTGGCAACGAACTTACCCCTTTTTCCCCATAAATCAGTGCTGCTAATCCTTGCTCTGTTCCATACTCTAATGAGCTTTGCAGTAAAATTATCAAAATCCGGTGTAATGACAATCCATCCATTTGTGGAAGATTTCACATCTTCATAGGAAAGTTCCAAAACTTTTTTATGTGAAACTCATTGTCCAAGCTGATATTCTGACAAGTAAATAGATAACGTTTTAAATGTATCCCTTGAATTGTATTGAAACATCATTGTTCCATCAATTCCTGATAACAATTCAGCAATTTTCATTTCTATACTATCTGAATCTACTGCTTCAATATAGTTTTGTGGTTGTCTCAATTTCTTACATACGATGGATCCAAAAGTAACCATAGATATTCCCATTACAATAAGAAGCACTATAATGATTCTCTTTAAGTATCGTTGTTTGCGGCCACTGTCCTTTGTTATCTGTATCAATGTATCTTCTGATTTTTTTTCAATATTATCTATTTCAATATCTTCACCAGCCAAGAACTCATTAAGACTAATACCTAATATTCCGCATAATTCTAAGTATACTGATACATCCGGCAAACAGATTCCTCTCTCCCATTTAGAAACAGACTTATCACTCATACCTATTTTTTCTGCCAGTTGCTTTTGTATCATCCCCAATGACTTTCTCTTACCTGCAATGTATTTTCCAATTTTGATAAGATCCATCTATCTACCTCCTTTTTTATATTGATCGTACTCTTTTTTAGAGAAAAAACATACCCCTCGAAGGTAGAATATGATTTTTAAGCCTGTCTAGTTTGCCAGATAAACGAAAGAGCTTATATAGCGGATTCATATATAACCTTACAGTTTTTATTACTGTATCCTATATATTCCATACACTGCAAGCAAGAAGCATCGAAGCTCGTCTCTGTCTGTATCAAGAATCTTTTGATCACATTCTCGAACCTTATCAGCAACACTACAGCTTCCATTTTGTAATCTACTGGAACATCCCCCACAAAAAATATCTGACTACAAGGTGGCACAAACAATTGAAGCGTTTTCTTCTTCCTTGATTTTGGATGGTCCTATGTCAATAAAATTGGATTTATAGATTTTTATCCTTTTTCTTTTTTGCCATTACAAATCCAAACATTAAAATCAAATTTACAAACAGTACAACTATGCTGCCTTCAATTTTACAGTTGCCACCCGACAAAATTGAGTTTCCACTAATTACCATGTTAAACATATGCGGGTAATCTTCTGCCAGCGATACTCCACCCAAAATAATTGCGCCAACACCATTCCATAAAAAATGGATTACAATCGGAGCAATTAAAGATTCCGTGTACTCCAATACCGCTGTCACGAAAAGACTCATTGTTATAACATTTAGTACAGGAAGTATTCCTGCCTCAAAAGCACCACCATGTGCAAATGTAAATAATCCAGTAGATACAATAACAGCGGCAACTATATTGTAATTATTTTTTATCATCTGATACAGGTAACCACGAACTAACACTTCCTGCATAACGCTATTGATAAAAGCTGAAAATAACCATAACCAAAGCATAGATATTTGATTTCTGCCATCAATATGTATGACTCCTATTATAGATAATATCACAACAGATACGCCTAACCAAATGGTTCCTGTGATACACCCAAGTACGATATTATAAACAGGTTTTCCAATCATATGTAATCGTATCTTTCTTTTATCTATTAACCAGAAAATAATTGTAAAACCAATAACTGATAATAATGGAATCAATTCTGCCCAAAATCTCCAGACTACTGCACTTTTTGTATCGGGTATAGGTAAAATTGAAGCACATATAGCCCAGCCAACAAAAAAGGCAATCGTTTTTAATGATACCAATACTAATTTCTTCATGTAATATTCACCTCTACAATCCCGATTTTCTTAATTTCAAAGACTTGAATCCGTCGATTCCTTTATTATCTAATCTGTTAACAATCTGTCCAACAGCATCTGCCTGTTGTTTATAAACATTTCTGTCACACGATAACTCTCTGTTTCTTCATATTCGCATAAATGTATTCATCCATGATCAAAACAATGGATATCTCTTTAAATAATTATCGTCATCAATTCTATTCCAATCGAATATTACTCCTTGTAAGAATTGATAACGCTTTCTAATCCATCTTTTCTTGCTCTTCGGACAAGAAGCATCCTCGCTCTAAATAACACGTTCAGCTGGCGTTTGATACTACTAAATTTTTATATTTTCAAATATATGTAATCAGTTGGCAGCCGGTTTTCTTAAAAGATTAAAAATTCCTGTCTGCTCAATCAATCTTGTGACGGTAAAGAAGATAAAGGAGTCAACTGGCCACATGATTAAGTTCTTTACAGTACGCATTGGAAGGATTGCAAGGAAGCCTTTTCCGTAGAGCATGTCCAGCCACAAGGTATTTAACAGAACATTTACAACCAGAATGACAACCAACTTTGCAATCAACACGCGGCGGAAGGTGAGCTTATGTTTGTAGTAGAAACATCCATAAATAAATGCCGCAAGCATTGCATTAAATGTGAAACCGAAAAAAAATGGACCATCCGGGCGGATAAAGAACTTTACAATATCAAGCACACCGGCAAACAAACATCCTGTAATAGGACCAAACAGATAATCTGCAATCTGGTTTGGAATACCGGAAAATCCAATTTTCACATAGGGACCAATATTGATAGAAGCAACTGAATTTAAAATCAACGCCAGGGCAGCAAGCATTGCACAGACTGCCATGGTAGAAGTGGTTTTCAGCTCTTTGGCTGATGTAAGAAACATACTCTTTGTTTTCTCCATAAAAAAAATTACCTCCTTTTCTTTTTCGCTCACAATAGGAGATAATTAATGGATTCATGTTTATCTTCTGTTGCAGCGAGAAGCAATCCATGAACCGCAAGATTTCTCTTTTCGTCCTCCGGCAACTCTCCATCCGGTAGGCACTTTACGCTCATGAATTTACTCTGCATTACTTTATATAGTGCAGTATATGTCAGATTGTTGGAAAAAGCAATAAAAAAATCAGTTGTTTTGGTGTAATTTTGTTCTACTTATTTAAAAATACGAAAAAATCTTTTCATCATAGCTAACTAAAAACATAATTTGTAAGCGTCAAATAAAAAGGTGTACAGACATTCCAACCGTTTTCCCTTAAAATCATAATTAGAGTTTTAGGAGTAACTCTAAAAACTCTAATTATGATACTCAATAGGTTCCCAGAAACCTGTAGCCGTTTTAAAAACGGAAATATTTCCGTGGAATTGTATGAGACAGCTACAGAATCTTTTTTACAGATGCTTGTAAAGGTAGTGCAGAAATGTTAGGGGATATTTCGCATGTTGATCATATTTATATCCGTACCGGGTATACCGATATGAGGAAGCAGTTGAGTGGATTGCTTGATATCATTCAGTATAACTTTAAACTTGATCCTTATGGCAATGCAGTTTTCCTTTTTTGCGGGAGAAAAGCAGACAGGATCAAAGCAGTTCATTATGAAGGAGATGGTTTCTGACTTTTGTATAAGCGATTCGAAAATGGACGCCTGAAGTGGCCACGGAATGGAGATGAGGTCCGTCTTCTATCACACCAACAGCTTCGGTGGCTGCTCGAAGGATTAAGTCCAGATCAGCCAAAAGCAGTACAAAAATGGAAACCCTAAAAGTCAATGTATTTTTTCAGCTTATAATGCTTTTATTTGAGGCTTTTGCTGTCATTCATCCTGGCGACATGGAGGCTCGTTACAAAGAGTTGACAAAGTATTATGAATTAACGAACTATATTGCAAATGAGAGGGCAGATTTCTCAAGACTGCTTCATAACGATGTGCTTCAAGACATTGGAGGTGCCCAAAATCTCCTGTCACTTCGCTCACCAGATGTTGGTGAAACAAAAAGGATATTGTCTGATTTGGAATTACGAGTAAGAAATATGATGAATTTCTATTCCTCTAATATCTTTTCGGGTTATGCTTCATGGGAACATATCGAATATATGCTTGACGCTATTAAGAAGCTGTACCCCAAGAAGAATATACTTGTAGATTTCACCAGAGACAAATTGTCAAGGACTTTTTAATCAAATTCACAAAAAAGGTGCCAGAAGCACCGTATGGCTCCTGACACCTCGTTTGATAGATTACATTTTTCCGTTCAGCAGGTCTTTGCATAGATACGCATAGTCTGGCAGCTGGTTGATATATGGCTCCCATCGCCGCTTGATTTCGGCCAATTCCAGCGGATCGGCTGCTTCCAGTGCATGATCGTTGCCTGTCATATATAAAACATCCATAGCAACATCATCCAAACACCTGCCGCAGAGATCGGCGGCTGATTCGATTCTGATACCGGTATCCACATAGACTGGATTGACGCCAATCGTCAGCCAGACATAGCCTACCTTGTCCGACCAGAGCAGTTCAAAATCAGGGCTTTGCCGCAGATGTTCCGCAAAGACCTCCTTTACTCGCTCAATTTCATGTTTTTCTTTTTCTGTGTAAAGCATTTTCGTATCCTCCTTGACAAAAATTTTGGTGCGTACCATCATCAGTTTAGCACAAGGCGGCTTCGTTTATCAGTCTGTCACATCTGCTGAATTTCCTTTTTGAGCATACGCTTGATTTTATCGCTCATGGTTTCTGTGCTGGTATTGCTGAAATGGACATGAACCTTGTAGGTTGTCTTGCTGATTTTCTTTACCATCTCCGGCGTGTTTTCCGGCGCTCTGGACGCAGTAACGGCGCCTGCCACCTGCATAGTACGGGGTTCTTTGTTCATGGTGCTCCTTTCTCCGAACGGGTCTGTGCCTTTCGGCGTTTGATACGCTCCATGCGACGCTGCATGGCTCTGATAACGCTTGCCAGTAGAAGCCATGTACTCGGACAGCTTTTCGATGTACTGGCCCCATACAGTGGGAAAGCTGGCCTGTAAGTCTGCCAGTTCCCCGTCCGTCAGGAAAACATTCTGGTAACGGCCATAGGCGGGGGCGGGGTGTCCCTTCTCTATCTCTCTATTTATCTCTATCTCTATCTCTGGTGGACGAATGTCGGACAAATGTCCGCCACTTGTCCGGGGCGCAGAAAGAGCCTTATTTTGGAGCCTCGCAGCCCGCTTTCGCTCAGCCTCGGTAGAGGACTGGCCGATTAAAAGTTCGATATTGCTCATGTAGAATGTGCCGCTGTCCAGCACCTCCACAAGACCCAGCTTCAAAAAGATCTGCAAGGCTCTCCACAGTGCCGATCTGCTGTCGGGTAATGGTGGCGATCATCTGCGCCGTGTAAGGAATGTCCTCGTCAAGTTGAAGCCGTCCACCATGTTTCAGCGATTTCAGATACAGCTTGAGTAGAATGTTGGAATACAGCACACCATGCAGGAGCATATCGTCAGGCAACTGATAGAAAGCCTGTTGAAGTTCCGCTTTGACCGCTAAACAGAAAAGTTGTATAATTAGAGCCTGACAAATTAAACTTCAATGAGGGTAGAGCAAATGGAACAGATTATCAATTATAGAGACATACCCACAGATAAAAGGATTGACATATTAAATGCTCTTGAGCGAATAGGTTTTTTTCCGGCATACGGCGGCGTGAAAACAATGCAGCAAATTATGGAAAAGTCAGTTCCAGGTTCAGGCCCACAATTCTATTTCGTTTTCCGTGAAAATGAGTTGATAGGGTACAATTTTCTCATTGGGGACACTAAGAAATATAAAGCGTTCCCATGGCTTGCTATTAGCAATATGGATGAGCAGAAGTTGACTGTTTGTGAAGAACTGATGAAAATACAAATTGCCTTTTTTGAAGAACTCGGAATGCAAAAGATAGCAGATCATTGCGTTAGGATTATGGAAGATTACAGAAAAGGAATTGGAAAGCAGAAAGAAAGCGATTGCAGATAAATTCCATTTGAAAAACGGCTGACAATCAGGACTACCCGTCCAACGGGTGGTCTTGATTGATTCATCCATCGTAAAATAATGATTGATCCACATTATCCATGGCAGCACCATTATTGTCATTATTTCTCCGTATGTATGTGTCTATTACTTACAAAACTCAAATGCCACATAATACACATAATCATTTTTTGAAAGAAAATCTTCTATTTCCTTGTTTTCTATGCTTTTATGTCCTGTTTCATAAAATATCATTCCTTTTTTTTATACGCTCTTCCAGATTCGTTTTTTCTCCTTTTTCTATCGTTTTACATTTAATCTGCTTTTCTATCCAATTATCTTATGCATTTTTAATGCTGTCAAATCATCTCTCTCTTTCTTTATTTACATTTTTCAGTTACAATAACATATCCTTAACAAATGTATTCCGATAGTCGCTCGGTGATATTTTATATCTTTCCTTGAAAACTCGGTTAAAGGTTCTTTGGCTTTCAAAACCACACTCAAAACATATATTAGTTATAGTATCCTGCGTATTTTCCAATGCAGCAACTGCATAATTTAATCGTACTCCATTCACATATTTATTGAAATTACAATGAAAGGTTTTGGCAAACATTCTTGACAATACATATTTACCAACTCCCAAATCGAGTGCCATTTTTTCCAGACTTATTTCATTTCTAAAATTCTTTGCTATATACTCCACGGAATTATAAATCAGATCATCACTTCCTAATGACTTTTTATCAATCATCGGCATGTCAGTAAATACATATGCAATAATTATTTGCGCATAAGCCTGCGCCAATATCGAATTACACTCTGGATTTTTTGTCAAAAAATTGATTGCGTGAACCGCATCCGGATGCACATTTTCTTTCTTTAACACTGGATTCTCAGGACTATATGTTTGCAATTCTTTCAGATATCCAGATAGTACTGCCGGATCAATGTGTAGAAAAACAACTTTGTTTTTTCTTTCTCCGAAGACTTGACAATGATGTATTACATTTGGAAATACGATTGCGAAGTCACCTTCATTCATATCATATAGCTCTAACCCAACTCCAAATGCGATATTACCATTTGTCACATATACAATCTCTATGGCTTCATGTAAATGTGGTGGCATGTGTACTGCTCTTTTCCACTCAACCGATATTCCTTTATCTCTATTTTCATATACTAACAACATTTAGAACCAACTCCTTTTCTTAGCTTTTATTTTGTCATATTGTTTAAGACACATTGTCCCATTTTTATCTGCCCATTTAGAAAAAAGACACTGCATCGTATGATACAGCATCCTTATCCTTTCTATGTGAAAATAGTTGTTGTAAGAACAAATTATGCAAACACAAACATCATATAAAAAACTATTCACTAATCTTGAGCTGCTCTATATTTTTTACTCCCCTAGTTCAATATTTATCGATACATCCTGTGTATCTTCATTGCAACTAACAAATGGTAAATGAATATTTTATATCCTCTTCCGCACTGATATGGTATTCGTCTTCCACATCACTTCCCCAGCTGTCGATACCTCCGACTCCTCTGACTGCTCCGTATACACATAAAACAGTTCTTCTTGCTGGCGGTAATTCCTCATGATGCAAAGCATTTTCAATTTCAGATGCTGTATAAGGAAGGCATGAAAAAGCAAATTCCCGGTCTTCCTTCTCAATACGGAGTGTCTGTGATGACTGATCTGTTCTACTATTATCAAGACTTGTATGTCTGCTGATTTCAAGCCACTCTGTATCCATTCTCATTCCACATTCCTGTGGGACAAGGTAAGGTGTCAGGCTCAAATCCGTCACTTCATAAACACCTTTTTGGGCACCTGCTTTTCGATCCGGATATGTCTCCCCGGGCAATCCTTTATAGATATATTTATCTGCAAGTGTCGGCATGATAAAACGCATTCCAAATACCGGAAGCTCAGGCAGTCCTTTTACTCCATTATAATGTACATCTACCCATATTTTTCCGGATGCATTAACCGTATATGTCACAAGTACCGTTGTTGATGGATTGGATATTGTCTCATAAGTATATTTTACAATGATCTCATCAGCAAAAACATCCCCACCGAAGCTGTTATTGTCCGGTGCATATGGTTTCTGCACTTCTCCATCCATGATAACCTGTGTTTCCTTGCAGTCAATAAACATATCTGCTGAAAGCCAGCTTCCGCTTTTGATATGGAACTTGCTTCCTCTATCGTTGTCTGTCAGCGCTCTCCAGAAAGTAGGTTTTGGGCAACGGTACAGCCACTCATATCCGTTTTTAACGATAGATTCCAGTCCGCCTTGTGCATAAGAAAAAATATAATCAAATCCTTCACCATGTACACCAAGTGTATAGTCACCATAGACCACTCTTAATTTATCTGTATAAGCCATAGTAATACCTCACTTCCTGCATTGCCGGTTTCTCTTTTCTGTCAGCAAATACGATTCCATTTGCTGAGAATTCATAGTCTGAAGGTTTATCGTCAAAATCTCCGCCATAGCGTAAAACTTCTTTTCCTGTCACCGGATCTTTTACAAGAATTGCCTGATCGATAAAATCCCATATAAATCCACCCTGATACATATCATATTTATCAATCAGCTTCATATAAGATCCCAGACCTCCCATGGAATTACCCATGTCATGCATAAATTCACATAAAATATATGGTTTCTTCGGATTGTTATTCAAATACTCCTCTACATCCTCCGGCTTTGCATACATTCTTGTTTCCAAATCAGAAATCGTATCCTCATATGCCCTATTGTAATAAGAACTTTCATAATGAACTAATCTTCCATCTTCCTTTTCAGCAAAATAAACGTTCATTGCTTCAATGTCATCACCCGCATAAGATTCATTTCCTAACGACCAGAATAAAACGGATGTATGGTTTTTAAATGTTTCAAAATTGTTTCTTGCACGATCAAGTACAGCCTCTTTCCACTGTGGGAAAGATCCCGGCACATTGCAGGATGGTTCGATTGCCCCTAATTTCTGGAAAGATCCATGACTTTCCAGATTTGTTTCTGCCATCACATAAATTCCTGCATTGTCGCACATATAATACCACGGTATCTGATCCGGATAGTGACAGGTGCGTACCGAATTAATATTATTTCTGAGCATACATGCGATATCTGCTCGCATATCTTCTAATCCAATGCATCTTCCTGTTTTTGGATTCCACTCATGACGGTTTACTCCTGTAATAACCAGGCGTTTTCCATTTAAATAAATAATCTTATCAATAATCTCAATTCTTCTGAAACCAATATCGTAAGGAATTACTTCTACTAAACTTCCATCTTCTGCTTTAAGTTCTACATACGCATGATATAAATAAGGATCATGATTATCCCACAATCTAACAGTTTCTAAATCAATACAGATTGTACCCTTTAAGTGGTCATTTTCTTTCTTTAACTGTACAGATTTTTCTGCTGCCAGATTTTCTTCCCTGTCTTTTAAAATAAAATCAGCGGTTATATTCTGAGCATCCGGTGCAGATACTTTCATGCTGACAAATACGCTTCCACTTACATTATCCTGATTCAACACAGGTTGAAACCATACATCATCCATATGTACATCCGGTACCGCTTTCAAAGTAACATTTCTAAAGATTCCAAAAAAGCGGAAAAAGTCCTGGTCCTCTAAAAATGCTGCTGTGCTCATCTTATGAACCTGAACTGCCAGCACATTTCCCTTTTCTTTTATATAAGGTGTCAGGTCAAACTCAGAAGGCGTAAAACTATCTTCTGCATAGCCCACAAACTGCCCATTCAACCACAGATACATCGCCTCTTCTACACCTTCAAAACAAATATGGATTCTTTTCCCACACATGCTCTTATCCAGGTCAAAGTATTTGATGTAGGAACCTACCGGATTGTACTCTGCTTCTGAAAACATTCCTTTTTCTGCTCCAGTCGCCTCCATGCTGTAAGCTCCTCTGTGGTACTCTTTTCCTTCCCACGGATACATGGTGTTAATGTAGCGGATCTTATCATATCCAGCCAGTTCAATATGTCCCGGAACCATAATTTTATCGAATCCTGAAGCATCAAATGTTTCCTCATAAAAATTAACTGGTCTGCTTTTTACATTTTTACTATAAAAAAACTCCCACTGCCCATTTAATGACTGAAATAATGGGTTTTTCTCTTTTTTCATGTCCGAATAATCCGAATAGTAGGAATGATCACTATGCGGAGCTAATTGATTCACCTTAAATACTTCCGGATTATCCAACCATTGCATATCAGCATTCATATTTTTCCTTCCTTTCCAAACAAATCCCAAAAAAGATTTTTGGGATTCGTTCGTTAAAAATTTCTTGTTCTATTTTAGTATACACCTACAAATGAGATTACAGGAGCAACTCTTGAATCTTCAATACGAATTTCGATTGCATCTGTTTCTACGCCCTGCAAATCGATGATCTTCTTATAACCAATTGTAGTAGCATCCACTATTTTCTCTTTTTTTCCATCTTCTGCCGCATACCATACAGAAAACTTCTCCACTCGCTGACTAAAAGGAATTGCCTCTTTTAATACCAGATAAGATAATTTCTTTTTCTCTGTCCACTGCAGATAAATTGTCAATTCTCTGTCCCCGGCTTTATTTCTGAACACATTCTCATAATCATCTACTCTTAAAAGATCTGCATTTTTACCTTCCGCATCCTGTTCCGGAGTTGTTGTAATTTCTGCGATATCTGCCAGATTGTCTTTAAACGTGCTTCTTATAAAATCTCCAAGCATTTTTACATTATTAACATCTGTCTGATGAAGTTTTCCATTTTTCATTGGAGGAAGATTCAACAGAAGTGTTGTATTTCCACCAACTGAAGATAAATAAATCTCTTTCAGGTTTTCGAAAGACCGAACTTGATCATCTTCTTCCTCATGATAGAACCAGCCTGGACGGATAGAAACATCTGTTTCTGCCGGATAATATGCTAATTTTTCTTCATTACGCAGGCATTCACGGCTTCCAAGATCTGCCTGTGTTTCATCTAACGGACGATTTCTGAACTCTTCATTATCTTCCTGCTGGCTGAGCTGTGCTGTAATCGCCGGATCTGTCATATCTGCTGCAACGACACTCCACTCACTTGGACGGACCTGTCCGGCTTCATTTCCACACCAGCGGATATCCGGACCTGAAATTGAGATCACGGCATTTGGCTGGAGTTTACGCATTACTTCATAATATCTCTGCCAGTCATAAACCTGTTTCTTTCCATTGCTGCCTTCGCCACAGGCTCCGTCAAGCCAGATTACAAATATGTCACCGTAGTTTGTCAGAAGCTCTGTAAGCTGATTCACATAGTAGTCATCGTATTCTTTGCCTTTTCCATAAGATTCATTATTTCTGTCCCATGGTGAGAGATAGACTCCAAATTTCAATCCATATTCTTTACATGCCTCTGCTGTTTCACGAACAATATCACCTTTTCCGTTCTTATAAGGTGCGTTTTTAATACTATGTTCTGTATACTTGCTTGGCCATAAGCAAAAGCCATCATGATGTTTACAAGTCAGTATTAATCCCTTCATTCCACCTTCAGCAGCTGTCTTTGCCCACTGGCGGGCATCTAACTCTTCAGGATTGAAGATAGATTCCGGTTCATCACCTAATCCCCACTCACTTCCTGTAAAAGTATTTACTGTAAAATGGATGAAGCAAAAATACTCCATATTCTGATAGGCAATCTGTCTTTTGCTTGGTGTAACTGAAATTAAACGTTCATCCTCTTTCATACCCTTGTATTCCATTTTAACACTCCTCCAACTGTTTTCTAAGCTTTTTGTTCGCATCTTCTACATTCATTCTTGACATGATAAATGTAATGATCAATGACAATACCATCGGAATCCACAAATACATAACATGCAACATGTTCAGGCAGGATTCTGGCTGGATTGTTGCTTCTTTCACAAATCCACTTGCATCAAGTAACCATCCACAAAGAGCAACTCCGATTCCTCCTCCGATTTTTGTACCAAAGGAAGTACAAGAATACATTGTTCCGTCAATGTGTTTATGTTTTGTAAGGTATGTATATTCTGAACAACTTGCAACTACAGCTCCCATATCCCCCTGCCATGGTGCCATTCCAAGTGCTGCAACTGCTGTAAATACAAGCATAAGTGGAACGCTGCCCATATAACCGGCAAAAATCACTCCGACACGCCCTGCTGTTCCGAGAATATAACCAGCAAGATTCATTCTATATAAACCTTTCATCTTTTCTACCAGCATAGGTGTGATACACATTGCAATGATGACAGGAATATTGATTGCCCATGAAAATACAGAATATAAATCTTCATTTTTCAGTATGTAAATCATGTAATAAATTCCCATATTTAACATAGCTGAATAAATCTGCTGACAAATATAAGTAGCACAGATCATAAGATAATATTTATTGGAAAATAAAAGTTTTGCTGCCTCTACCAGACTATACTTTTCTTCTGTGTAGTCTTTACCTACTTTTAATTCTTCTTCTGGAAGCTCCTTGATTGAAAATACGGAAATTGTATTTACAATCAATCCAATGATAGCATATACTACAGCAACTGTTCTCCAGGCAGCTGCTCCACCGCCTGCTACTCTTACAAACTGAACTGTAACAGACTGAATAAGCAAGCTTGTTGAAAATGCAAAGATAAAACGCCATGATCCCATCTCTACACGTTCTCTGCTGTTTTTTGTACAAAATGTAACCAATGATGCATATGCAATATTATTTGCAGTAAAGAATACCGCATTTAACAGTGTATATGCAACAAAGAACCATGCATACTGAGCTGTTGTTCCAAGACTGTCCGGTATTGCAAAGTTTGCTACAAGTGTTACCGCACAACCTATATACGCATAGAGCATCCACGGTCTTGCTTTTCCCAGTTTGCTTTTTGTTTTGTCAATCATAGTTCCAAAGAACATGTCGCTGATTCCGTCAAATAACTTTGATACCATGATCAACGTTCCGATAATACCCGGGTTTAAACCTACTGTATTGGTCAAATACAGCATTACGAATGATGACAAGAATGCATACACAACATTTCCTGCCAGATCTCCCGAACCATAACCTACCTTGTTATACCATTTAAGGTATTTTTTCTCTTCCATGTGAAACTTCTCCTTTCCACAACTTTTATATAATTTTACAAAAATTATATAAAAATTTTACGTCAGAATAAATATCATAAATGGAACAAAACATACACAAAATAACCTTTTTACTTTTTGTTTTTCGTTGTTATCCATCATTAGAAATGGACTTATCATGAAATTTGTGTTAAAATCAAACTAAATCTATCATTTTTGTTTAATTTTCAGACACTTTCTAATTGTTTTCATATACGGAGGTAGCAATGTACACAAACAATGCATATCTGAATGATTCGCATATAGACAGAAAGGATAAATCAAATCCACTTGTTGTAACAATGTGCGGAACTTATAAGTTATATACCAAACCAAAACTTCCTACATGGAGACCCCGTGGCAGAGTTGACTTTCAATTATTATACGTTGCTTCCGGGAAAGCTCATTTTTATTTTGATAAGGATAGTACTGATACAATTGTGCATGCTGGTCATATGGTTTTATATCGCCCCAAAGAGCCTCAAAAATATGTCTATTATGCCAAAGATCACACAGAAGTATATTGGGTTCACTTTACCGGAAGCAGTGTCACAAATCTACTTCGTTCCTATGGCATAACCAAAGATAAGCGTGTCTTTTATTGTGGTTCTGATCCTGAATATAAAAATCTTTTTTCGGTTATGATAAAAGAGTTACAGATGTGTAAATCTGGTTATTCCGAAATGCTCGAAATGTATTTAAGACAGATTTTTATTAGATTACAGCGTCATTTTGAGCAAACGATTATAACAGACACATCCCAAATAGCAGAAGAAATAGACAAAGCCATTGTTTATTTTAGTGAACACTACAATGAAGCAATTAATGTTGATGCCTATGCTAAACAGAACCACGTCAGCACAAACTGGTTCATACGCAATTTCAGGTTATATACTGGAATTACGCCAAAACAGTTTATTTTGCAAAAAAGAATCAATAATGCTGAAACGCTACTGCAAAATAAGCAATATAGCATTAAGGAGATTGCACAGATAATAGGTTATGATAATCCTTTATATTTCAGTCGAATCTTTCAACGAACGATAGGCATATCTCCATCTGAGTATCGTAAAAACATATAAAGTGCAAAAAAAGGAAGAGTTAATCAGTCATATTTATCAACTCTTCCTTCTTGTTTGCAAATTTTGTCCACCTTTTATATTTATTTGGCAAGTAATATTTCGTTTCACATTTTATAATGACCTTGTCAACAGAAAGGAGATGAACTTCTATGAGAAACAAATTCCACAACTTTGTTCAACAACTACTTAACTTTTATGCAGACTTTTTTACTCGCAGATATTATCCTTTATAATATGCAGTTGTTTCCACAACTTTATTTCCACAACTGATATTTAAATTTTTAGGATTGACTTTTTGCAAACTTTTATTTTGTTTCACATTTTATAATTGCCTTATCAACAGAAAGGAGATGTATTTCCATGAGAAACAAGTTTTACAACTTTATTCAGCAACTGCTTAATTTCTATGCAGACTTTTTTACTCATAGATTTTATCCTTTATAGTATGCAGTTGTTCCCACAACTTTAATTATCCTCACCTGATAGTTAATCCATAGGATTAATTTTTCACAAACTTTTATCTTTTACATCACTTAACACCTCTTCTGTCGCTTACGATTATGTATGCCTATGTGTGATATTTATTATTAGAAATAATCCATCTAGTTGTTTGCCTTGTTATCCGATGGCAGTCTCACTTCTCCGGTCCTTTTCTTCTTAATAGAATTCTGTGTTTCCATCTGTGTTGGAATATAATCGCTTTCCTGCAGAAATACTCCTGCCGCCTCAGCATATGATTCATATTCAGCTGCTTTCATTCTCTTTAACATTTTTGCCAAAGCACTGTTCTTGTCTCTACTCACCTGACGTGTGCTGATGCCCAGTTCCTCTGCTGTTTCCTTAACTTGATTTGTGACAAATCGAAAATCATGGATATCTGGCATAATGCCTGCCTCTTCCCTGCATCTTGATATGCTCTTCCTTTCCGGCATCTACCTGTTAAAAAGGAAGCTTTTTCAAATCTGCAACCTGTTTTTGGGTATAAAAAAGGCCATGCCCTTCCGGGCACAGCCTGACGCCTTAAAATTTGAGAAAAGAAAAACCTCCGCAAACATTACGTCTGCGAAGGTCTATTTCTCTCAGCATATCAATTCTAACATGCACGTATTTTCATTGTAATACCATTCACATGCCAGTTTACTGTCAGTTCACTGCCACTTTACTTCCACTTTTCTTCCAGCTTATTTCCTTCATCTTATTCTGTATCTTTTCCGGTCGTGTAAATGCCCAGAGCATTGTTGCATACAACCGGATTACTTTCTTACTTAGAGTGAAGATTTGTCAGGCCAATCGTATATTTCAGCTCACGGAAAGAAGTTTCGATTCCCCATATGCCGATATTTTAGAAATGCCGATTTTTGCCTTTCTGAAATATTGGATTTACAGGACTTTATAAATATATCGGCATTTCTTACTATAGAGATGTAACCAGTCATCGCTATAGAAAGGAGACCGTGTATGATAAAATCCTACCCGTTACTAAAACCATTAACTGATCAGCTCGTGAAGGAGGTGAGAGCCTACGGGATACTGGAAGTGTCTTTAGAACAGTATCAGATTGTTTGTAATTCGATAGTACGCTTTGCGCAGTCATCACAGGTTGATTCCTACAGTCCGGAGTTGATGGATTCCTACAAGGACAATCTTGACACCAGGTGTTCTTCCGGTGAGATATGCAAGGAATATCATCGATTCCAACTGCGTGTTATGCGTATGCTATCTTCAATTGCGGAAAGCGGCATTGTTGATTTTTCGAGCGCTAAATCTCATCCGCTCAAGTACATTGTATCCGACGAGACAAGCAGCCTCGTGGAAATAATTCTCAACAGTTACCCTATCAGCAATGCAACAAAAAAGGATCTCCGAGCCCCTACCAGACATTTTTTGTGGTACGCTGAACAGTTCGGGATAAAGCCGCAACGTATTGATGACACTATAGTCATGTCATTCCTGATTGATGAAGTACTGGTTTCGAACAGCGGCAGTACCGGACGTACGTTAAGGTGTGTAAAGTATGCCACAGAATACCTTCGGGCTCATGGGAATGATTGCCTGCACCGTGATTATACTCTTCTGAAGCTGAAAAATAATCACCGGCGTATTATCCCGGCCTATTCTGAAGAAGAAATTTCGGGAATAGCCCAGGCAGCTGATACAGATAGCACCATTGGAAAGAGGGATCTTGCGATTATACTTGTTGCATACTGCACAGGGCTTCGCGGAATCGACATCATAGGCATTAAGTTATCAGATATAGACTGGCACAATCACAAAGTGTCAGTAGTGCAGTCAAAAACTCATACGCCAATCGTATCTGAACTGAACGGTGCCACCTTGAACGCCCTTGCTGATTATATCCTCGACTGGCGTCCTAAATGCGATATTACTGAGGTTTTCGTAACAGTAAAGGCTCCGTATCGAAGACTGTCAAAGGGATTTGGCAGTATGATTGACAAGTATTGCGAAAAAGCAGGCGTATCCAAAATCGCATTTAGAGGATTCCATAGTTTACGGCGTTCCTTTGAAACGGTTATGGTGTCAAGAGGAGTTCCCATTGAAACCGTGTCCCAGATGATGGGACACAAATCCATTATTGAGGATAAACCGTACATTACACACGATACGCACCAGATATCATTCGAATTCGATCGTTCCAGGTGGCTTACTCGTCAGATCATAGAATACTCTATTGACTCCTTTCACCTCGTTTATAATTCGGTTCATGACTTTATTCAATACTTCGTATGGAATTTCTGCCGCCTCGGCTGTCATGAAATCGATTGTCTTTACAGCTCTGAGGGCTACTGCATAATCATATGTTCTGAAATCTCCCATAACTCCTACGCTTCGCATATTTGTAAGTGCTGCAAAGTACTGGTTAATATCACGATCAAGTCCAGCTTTTGCAATCTCTTCTCTGTAGATTGCATCAGCGTCCTGAACAATTCTTACTTTCTCAGCTGTTACTTCTCCGATAATTCGGATTCCAAGTCCCGGTCCTGGGAATGGCTGACGAAATACCAGGTTTTCTGGAATTCCAAGTTCAAGCCCAGCTTTTCTTACCTCGTCCTTAAACAGGTCGCGGAGCGGCTCAATGATTTCTTTGAAATCAACGTAGTCCGGAAGCCCTCCTACGTTATGATGAGATTTAATAACTGCGGATTCTCCGCCAAGTCCACTCTCTACAACATCCGGATATATCGTTCCCTGTGCCAGGAAATCTACTGCACCGATTTTCTTTGCTTCTTCCTCAAAGATACGGATAAATTCTTCACCGATAATCTTACGTTTTGCTTCAGGCTCTGTAACTCCTGCCAGTTTATCATAATATCTCTGCTGTGCATTGACACGGATAAAGTTCAGATCAAACTGACCATTCGGTCCGAATACTCCTTCAACTTCATCTCCTTCATCTTTACGCAGAAGACCATGATCTACAAATACGCACGTCAACTGCTTTCCGATTGCTCTGGATAACAGACCTGCTGCAACAGAAGAATCGACTCCTCCGGATAATGCCAAAAGCACTTTTCCATCCCCGACTTTCTCACGGATTTCTTTAATCGTATTCTCTACGAATGCATCCATCTTCCAGTCTCCGGCGCATCCACAGACACCAAGAACGAAGTTTGAAAGCATCTTTGTTCCTTCTGCTGTATGAAGTACCTCCGGGTGGAACTGAATCGCATACAGATTCTTATCTGCATTCTCTGCTGTTGCTACCGGGCAGTCTGCTGTGTGTGCAGAAATTTCAAATCCCGGTGCTATCTGAGAAATATAATCCGTATGGCTCATCCAGCAAATAGTCTTCTCGGATACATCTTTGAACAACTTAGATTCTGTCTTATCAACCAGAACCTCTGTTTTACCATATTCGCTGACCTCTGCCTTCTCGACTTTTCCACCAAGCACGTGCATCATGAGCTGTGCACCATAGCAAAGTCCAAGTACCGGAATTCCCATCTCGAATAATTCTTTTGAACAGGTCGGTGCTCCTTCTTCATAGCAACTGTTCGGTCCGCCAGTTAAAATGATTCCCTTAGGATTCATTTCTTTTATCTTCTCAAGATCTGTCTTATAAGAATAGATTTCGCAGTACACATTGCATTCTCTGACACGTCTTGCAACTAACTGATTGTACTGTCCGCCAAAATCAATGACAATTACTAATTCTCTCTTCACAAGATTTTCCTCCTAAATTAAATACGCTAATAAAATACGCTAATTTTATTATAATGTACGTCTGTCACCTTGACAAGCAACTTTCTAGCATTCTCTATGTATTTCCACATTTTTCTGAAATTCTCTTTTAAATTCTCTAGAATTTTTTCACATTTTATAAATAATGACTCTGCTTCTACCGAATTTTTTCTTACCTGAATGGCATATAGCAATATCTAACTTACAAGTGCATGCTTTTTCCACTTTCCGCTAAAATAACGGATTCCAAATAATAGTGAACGGAATGCCCAATCGATAATCATAGCCACCCAGACTCCAAAAACTCCAAGCCCAAGATTTTTCCCGAGAATATAACTGGCTCCTACTCGAAAAATCCACATAGATACTGTAGAAATAATCATACATGCCTTTGCATCACCGCAAGCTCTGAATGTTGCCGGCAATGTAAATGATTCAGCCCAAATCAATATTGCACAAAAGCCATGAAACCAGATAATGTGTCTCGTAGCCTCAGATGCAGCTTCTGAAAGATTGTACACTTTTAAAATAAATGGCAATGTGATAAATACAATAAAAATTGTGATTGCCATTCCTATGTGCGTAAGCAGAATTAGTTTTTTATTGTAATATTTTGCTTGTTCATAATCTCCTGCCCCAACACACCTCGCAATTACAGTAGTTACTGCCAGACAGATTGCCTGTCCCGGCAAAATGGAAAATAACGTAATGACATTGCTAACTGCATTTGCTGCAATCGCATAAGTTCCGAATGTGGATACCAGGCTCAGCACCAGAACTTTCCCAAGCTGGAACATACTATTTTCCAGTCCATTAGGAATTCCCACGCTCAATATTTTCCTGATCATGCTCCAATCCGGATTGAAACGAAATGTTCGTTCCAGATGTAACGACCATTTATCCTTTAATAATAGTTTTATTATGATAAATGCTGCTACAAATCTGGACACTAGCGTTGGAATCGCAACACCTTCTGTTCCGCAATGAAACCCGTAAATTAAGATTGCATTTCCACTTACATTGATTGCATTCATAAGCAATGACACCCTCATGGACACTTCCGAATTTCCCATTGCCCGAAATACTGCTGCCCCACCATTGTACAATGCGATAAATGGAATAGATGCTGTCACGATCAGAAGATAAACATCTGCATGATGCATAACATCTGCCTCAATCTGTCCGAACACCCCATGCAAAATCCAATATTTGCACGCATATACAACTGCTGTAATGACAAGGGAAATAAATCCCATAGACCACATGAGCTGCGTCGTAGACTTACATGCCTGTTCTTTATTTTTCTGTCCAAGGTACTGTCCTGCAACAACAGCACCTCCTGTTGCCAGCGCTGCAAATATATTAATCAGAAGTACCATAATCTGGTCTACCAACGAAACTCCAGACACCGCTGCTTCACCAACATTTGCGACCATAATGGAATCTGCCATTCCAACCAGCACTGTTAAAAGCTGCTCAATAATTAATGGTACAATTAAAGATACCAGAGCCTGATTATCAAACAGATAATGACTCCGGTCAATATTACATTTTTTCATAATTCAAAAAACTCCTCACCGCACCTATTATACGACGAGAAGTTTTTCCCCACAAGATTAATTTTCTTTTGATCTTCTATAATTAGATCTTCATTCATAAATATCCTGATGACTGCTTATGCTGCAAAGTACTCTGAAATTTCATCAAACAGATCCTGGCAGTTTTCATCGTAAACTTTTAACTCAATTTCTTTGTTGAGTCCCAGATTCATCAGACCTAAAAGTGACTTTGCATCTACAACGGCGCGTCCGCTTTCCAGATCCATATCATAAGGGTACTTTTCAACTGTTCTAACAAAATTCAGAACGTCTTCAGGGCTCGAAAATATGATTGTTCTCTGACTCATAATGTCATACCTCCTTTGCTGTGCTACATGTTAGCACAATCGGAGACGGAAAAAAAGAGACAAATACGCCAAAATATTAGCTTTCAAAATCCCTTTGTATGCACAAATCTGATATTTTTAACAGTATCTTAACACCGCTTAATGCTGTCTTAGCATATGTTGATGAAGATACTTCTCTTTCGTAGCAAGTCCACCACGGATATGCCTTTCCGACTTATTCTGATCCAACACCTTCCTTGCCTCCCCCGCCAGTGCCGGATTGATCTGCAGCAGACGCTCCGTGACGTCCTTATGTATCGTGCTCTTGCTCATTCCGAATTTCTTCGCAGTCTGCCGGACAGTCGCTTTATTTTCAATAATATAATATGCGATTTCCACCGCCCGCTCTTCAATATAATCCTTCATAGAAAACCCCTGCATAGTTTGTTTTTTTACAATCTATGCAGGGATGTGGTGATGTATGTCTGCTTCACCCTTTCCTAGAAAAATACGCCTTTCACAAATATCTCGATTCCGATACCAGTCAGAATCACCCCACCTAAGACATCTGCTTTTCCGGCCAACTTTGTTCCTAATGTCTTTCCAAGATATAAGCCTGTCTCACATATCGCAAATGTCACAACTGCAATGATAATGGAACAGACCAGCGCCATAACAAATCCATAATCTGCAATAGTAAATCCTACAGATAATGCATCAATGGATGTTGCAATTCCCTGCAGCATCAATACTGCGAAACTTAATTTTTTTACTTCTTCAATTTCTTCTTCGCCTTTTACTGATTCCCATATCATGCTTCCGCCAATATAAAGCAATAGTATTAATGCGATCCAAGGGATACATTTCTGAAACTGACCAAATAGCTGCACAATTGTATGTACGCAAATCCAACCCCCCATAGGCATCAGAAACTGAAAAAATGCATACACTCCTGCAATATAGGCCATACGAGATTTCTTCATCTTTTTTTCATTCATTCCATTCGCAAGTGACACAGAAAATGCATCCATTGCCAACCCAACTCCCAAAAGAGCGCTGTTCATAAAAAACAAAAAATTCCAGTTCATCGTTCATTTCCTCCTATATAAAAACCAGGTACAGCTGTCTGCCATACCTGGTCAATACTTCCATATAAAGAGAGTCCACGTATAAGCTTTACAGCCATACGTGAGTCTCACAAATTAAAACAAGCCAGATCTAAAAGATCAGTATGTTGACTTGTTGCGTTCAGAATCCGTTTTCATCTGATATACGCCTGCTACTCCCTCACAAATCATAATCTTTTACAAGGAGATACGATAACATAATTGATAATTTTTGTCAATAAGCGTGTCGTTTATTGACAGAATTTATTTTCTGATGCTTTATTTTCTGAACTTATTTTCTGAAGACATTTATGAAGCTATCCCTTTTTTCCATATACGAACTTCAAAGCCAGTGATTCTTTCGGGCATGATGCCACACATTTTCCACATCGTATGCACTCTGCAGATTTGGAATTCTTCACTGGATCTACATCCATCGGACATATGTTATGACATTTTCCACAGGAGACACAAGTTTTTTTATTGCATTCCATATGGTAAATGCTGACTTTATTCAGTAGTCCGTAGATTGCTCCAAGTGGACACATGACTTTACAGAAGAACCGGCAGACAGACAGGCAGCCGATTAAAGTTATGATCAAAATACATGCTTTCACAGAAAACAGCGCTCCCAGTGTTGCGCGTAACTCCGGGTGCGTACTTAAAAGTGGGATTCCACCTTCCAGCGTTCCTGCCGGGCAAATGTATTCGCAAAACGCCGGGCTGCTCATTCCTAGCTCATTGACCATCGTAACCGGCATGATAACGACAAACACTGCCAGCAGCACATATTTTACATAAGTAAGCCATTTCCATAATTTTTTCTTTGGAAATGGGATCTTGTAGATTAGTTCCTGAATCAGACCAAACGGGCAGAAAAAACCACAAATTGCTCTTCCAAACACTACTCCAAGTGCCAATACAAAACCTATCACATAAAAACTAAGCTTGAAATTCATAGAACCACTGACTGCCTGCATAGCTCCAATCGGACAGGCAAGTCTTGCAGCCGGACAGGAATAACAGTTCATTCCGGGATTGCAGAACTTTTTCCAGCTTCCTTTGTAAATCTGACCTGATACGAAATTTCCAATATATGTATTGGAGTAGCCAAATGCCACTACTTGAACAATTTTTCGTTTTATTTCCTGATTAATCTTCATATCACTTATCCTAACCCAATACATTCCAGGCAGATATTCACCGCCTTATTAAATATGATAGCTGTTTCTCCCCGGCTAACACCATATATAATCATAACTGCTGCCACACAGAGACTTAACACCTGCACTGCAATCTTGTTATTTCTGCTCATTCAAATAATCCTCTACCTGCTGTTTGTATTCTTCTACCTTCGCACCTACAACAGCTTCTCCTACAACTTTTCCGTTTTTATCAATAAATATTGTTGTCGGAACGCCTGCCAGTTTATTAATGAACTGGTCAAATGCTCCCGGTGCAATAACATTTTTATAAGTTACACCTGTTTTTTCCACAATCTGCTGTGCCAGTGTATATTCGTCAGAATCTACAGTTTCTACATCTACGATTGCTCCAAGCATCTGTACGTTGTCAGGCATTTCCTCATTCCACTTTGCAAGTTCCGGCATCTCATTGATACAAGGATTGCAGAATGTTCCCCAGAAATTCACGACTGTTAAATCTGCCTGTGAAAAGATATCATTGGTGACTGTGTTGCCTTCCAGATCTGTCGTAGAAAATACATTTACAGCAGACGGAAATGAAGCATTATTTCCCATAGTTGTAACAATCGAATTCACTTGTCTCTTCTCCTTATTCTTGGAACCACATGCGACCATACTAACACAGAGCGCAGTAATCAGCAGTATGGAACATAATTTTTTCATTTTACAAATTCCCTTCTTTAATCAATATTCTATAAAAATATCTGTTATTTACAGTTCTTTTCCCAAATTCATTTTTATTGAAAAGAGGTTGTTACACCAACTCCCGCAACAACCTCTTGTATCATATCATAAAATATATGTCATATGAATCTTTTTATTTTGTTTATTCCAGAAGTCTTTCCTTGAACTATCCAAGAGTATCTCATCAAACCGTCCTCTATCTTACTGAGCGTCCTGTGCAAATGAGATTGTGTATACAAATGTATCTGGTGTATAGAAATCTACTGCTGTTCCATCTACTTCTGCATATGGATAACCGAAGTTATTCAGTTTATCTCCATCCTGTGCAGGCTCTAATGTAATGTCACGTCCCTCAGAAAGTTCAACACGTTTTTCATCGTTGCTTCCCCAGTAATATTCCTGAATCTCTTTAGCTTCTGCAGATTCTTTGTCCCAGCTGTTCTTCAGAACTGCTTTCAGTACATCTGCCGGATCTGCTGCTATCCAGCCAAATCCTGGAAGATAGAACTCTGCCCAGCAGTGCTGATTCTTTGTGATATCTGTATCATTGATACGAACACCGAACATTTCTCTTGCAGGAATTCCTGATGCACGGCAAAGACCTACAAATACGGAGTTAATGTCTGTACATTTTCCACCCTTTGTATCAAGAAGTGCACATACATCTCCCTGGCCACAACCTTTTACACTCTCATCACGGTTCATGTTAGCGATGATCCAATCATAAATTGCTCTTGCTTTGTCAAGATATGTATCTTTTCCTTTTGTAATTTCGTCAGCTGTCTCTTTTACGACTCCGTCTACCGGGATTGTGCTTGAAGCCTCAAGATACTCGTCTAAGTCAGATCCTGGCTCACCCTCTTCTTTGAGCTCTGGACGTAAGATTTCTTCTCTGTCTACGTGGAAAGAACATGTAGCTGTACGGTCAGCGGCTGCTGTGTCTTTATCCCACTCAATGTAAAGCATTTTGTTTCCAAGTGCATCTTCTGTAATTTTTCCTTCAGCACCGTTTACATCGTAAGTTACGTCTTTGATTGTCTGATAATCTGTATCCTGAGCAACCGGAAGCCAGACACGTACTTTCTTTCCATCCTCATACTGTGTCATGTCGACGTTATACGTTACGACACCACTGTTTGTTTTTCCCGTAGGAGACTTTGTAAATACGGATTTTGTCTCCTCCTTTGTTGACTCTGTCTTCTTATCATCTGTTGAAGACTTGTCGCTGCCTGAATTACTGCTACAACCAACTGCCATAGAAACAGTCATCGTCAGAGCAAGCAGCATAGAAAGAATTCTCTTTTTCATGCGGTTTTTTACCCCCTGTAATAATATGATATTTTTCTTACACATTTTGTGTAAATCCATATTATCAATATCTCGAAATAAAAAAAGTGATAATGTCACATTTCTTATATTTTTGTCCGCACTTATACCGCCTCAATAAAACAAAAATAATCTAAAATATTTCCCGGTCATTTTAACAATTCCACATCTTCTGTAACTTGCCCGAAACAATATCCGTCAAGTACACCACAATCAGATAACACATAATCACAAGGGTAACCCCTGTGTAATCCATAGCTGACATACGTAGTTTAAAATAAAGTCCCAGACCTCCGGCTCCGACTGCCCCTACGACAATCGTCGATCTCACGATTACTTCGAACCGGAACATCATATAATACAGAAACTTTTTAAAGCACATTGGAAATACTCCGTACATTAATATCTGGCTGTTGCTGGCACCACATCTTGCCAGGCCCTGTAATGGTTTTACATTCACATCTTCCACAACTTCTGCACAAAGTCTGCCAAGCACTCCAAAATTATGGACTGCCAATGCCAGTGCCCCCGGAAGCACTCCTGCCTGGATAAAGAAAATGAATAACATTCCCCAAACTAATTCCGGCACAGATCGTGTAATAATATATATAAAACGAATGATTACAAATATAATTTTCCCATACCAATTCTTTCTTCCTGTCAATCTTCCATCTGCATAGTTAGCTGCTGCCGGAACGACTGTGATCAGCGTACCTATCATAGCAAGTCCATTTGCGAGAAAACTCATTGCAATGGTATCTACAGTCAGCTTCAGCACTTCTATCCAGCGGCTTTTATCGGTGTACGCAATCTGCTTTGCTCCTTTTCCAAACATTTTCTGTATAAAATTGTCCAGAAACCCAAGATTCCTTTCATTAAATACTTCAAACAAATCATCATTTTTTATAATCAGATATGCCCATGATCCCAACACGATCACAACAAACAGAATCATCGACATCTGTACAAAGCCTATCCTTTTTCTTTTCATCGTGTTACAATCCTCTTTCTAAGTGCAATTCCCCATACATCGATTACAATTACCAGTAGAATCAAAACAATGACATTAAGCCACACAAGATTAAATTTCATATCCTTCAGTGCAATCTGAATCTGATATCCAATTCCGCCAAGTCCGACAAAGCTCATAATCGTCGAGGATCTCAGACAGCACTCGTAGTTCGTCATTGTAAAACTGACCATTTCCGGAAACGCTTGTGGAAGAACTCCATATAAAATAGTTTGTGTCCGATTTGCTCCACTTCTTCTAAGTGCCTTCAACGGCTCCTTCGGTGTACTGTTAAAGTTATTACAATAATTAATTGCCAAAAGCCCTCCATAGGGGATAGCAAGTGCAAATACTCCGGCAAGCGGTGTCAATCCAATCGCTGCTACAAATACCCATGCCCAAATCAGTTCATGCACGCCTCTTAACAGTCCGATCAGCACACGGAAAATAATCCTCACAACATTACCGATTCTTCCTAAAAATAAAATTTTCGAAGACAACAGTCCAAATATAAGTCCAATGATAATCGAAAGCCCCATAGATGCCGATGCATAAACAAATGTCTGAATCAGCGCTTCCAGACATGTACTTAGGGATTCTTTCGTAATCTCCATCTCATAGACGGACAATAATAATTTTTTGATCAGCACCAGTCCGCCGGAATGTATCAGTTCGTCATGCGGCGGAAGAATGCTCAGGCTCCAAACAAAGGAGCCGATTAAAACAACGGCCAGCAGAATGTGCTGGCCCTTTCTTTTCTTATAATCACTCATGAACTATATCCCCCACTATCTATACAGTTCTTCCAGTTGTTCTTTTGATATTTCTTCTGTTTTACAATTTAAGAACAGCTTTCCATCTTTCAGTCCAACAACACGGTCAAAATAACGCACTGCATATTCTACAGAGTGGAGGCTGCATAGCAATGTAATTCCATGCTCTTTTGTAAGCCCTGTCAACATCTGAAGTACTGTTTCCGAAAGTGACGGATCCAAAGATGCAATCGGCTCATCAGCCAGCAGGATCTCCGGGTTCTGCACAAGAACTCTGGCAAGTGCAACCCTCTGCTGTTCTCCGCCAGAGAGGTTCGCTGTCTTTTCATACATTTTATCCTCTAGATTCACTTGTTCCAAAACTTCCGTTGCAAGTACTTTTTCAAGCGGGTGTACTAAGGAAATCAAACTTTTCAGGAATCCCCAGTCAGCCAGCCGTCCAGCCAGCACATTGTTGATGACACTCAATTCATTGACTAAATCAAATTTTTGAGTCATCATACCAAGTTTTTTCGCCATAGTCTTCCGATTATAAGTACTTTCCTCTTTTCCATCAATCAGCACCGTCCCTGAATCCAAGGAAACTGTTCCGGTAATCACATTAAATAAGGTTGTTTTTCCAGTTCCACTGGAACCGATCATGGCAATTGTCTCGCCCTTTTCGATATTCAGCGAAAAATCGTCTAGCACCTTCTTTTCTCCATATTGTTTGTATACATGTTCAATCTGAATGATTTCTTTTCCCATGTTAAGTTTATTTTCTCCTTAGTTCGTTACTTCCAGAAGATTTAATTTCTTTGCAACAGATTCCAGGTTATCATATGCGCTTGGCTCTGCCGCATTGATCCATTTGTCTGTCTGATAGAAATCAAGAGCTGTCTTTGCATTTTCATCAGAAGAATAATCCTCATTCATCTTCATAAATGCCTCTGCGATCTTGTCTTTTGTTCCTGCGCCATAAATATCATCCAGATACTCATCTACATTTGCTGTCCAGACATAATCATAGTACTCTGGTGTTGTATAAAATACTTCTACTTTACTTGTATCTACAGTTCCTTCTTTGATTGCTTTGTTCCACACTGTGATATTCAGAGCGCCTGTCTCAAAGCTTCCGGACTGAACCAATTGAATCGTTGTATCATGTGACCCCGAATAATTCGGACCACCCTTAATATCTCTGTTGACATTCAGGCCTTCTTGCTCCATAAAATATCTTGGCATCAGATGTCCGGAAGTAGAACTTTCTGAGCCAAATGTAAATGTTTTGCCTTTCAGATCTGAAATAGAATTTACATTTCCTGCAAGCTCTGTGTTCTTGATGAACACAGACTGAAATGACTGGTCAACCGGTCTCTGAATCAGTGGTGTGCAGTCTGAAACAATATTTCTTGTCTGTACATAAGTCAGTCCTCCGAACCATGCAAGCTGAATATCGCCTCTTTGAAATCCTTCTACAAGAGATGCATAATCCACTGTTGGTACAAATTCTACATCAAAGCCAAGATAATCACTTAAATATGCGGCTACTGCATCATTGCCTTTCTGAAGCTCAGCAGTATCCTGATCCGGAATTGCTCCAATTCTGAATTTTGGCAGATCTGCTTTATCGTCTTTTTCGGATTCCGCACTTTTGCTCCCACAGCCAGCCAGTGCGAGTGCCACTGTCATAGTCACACATAATAACATTGCTACTAGTTTCTTCTTCATTGTATTTTTTCCTTTCTTCTGATTTACGTTGAATAATGTATTAATTATAGCTTTTCTTTATCTGTTATAGCAATGCATATAATCCATCTTTATCAAGAATCTCTACTTTTCCGTGACCACTCTTGATCAGACCATCGCCTGCCATATGTTTCATTGTCTTTGTAACAACTTCTCTTGCACTTCCAATATCTCTTGCAATCTCATCATGAGTTGCCGTTATTTTTGTAGTATTATCTCTCGACATCACATCCCACAAATATCTTGCAATTCTCTGGTCAATCTTCTTAAAGAGAATCTGCTGGATTGTCCACATTACGTTAGAGAATCTCTCGGCTGTCTTCTTATACAAATAAGTCTCCATCAATGCATTTTCTTTCATGATCGGCTGAAGATCTGCTGCCGGAATTGTTACAACTTCTGAATCTTCCGGTGCTTCAATCAAAATATCAAAATCCAGTTCTTCCATAAGACACGCTGCCGATAATACACAGACGTCTCCCGGGAACAGCCGGTACAATGTCACTTCGCGCCCTTCTTCTGATACCATGTAAATGCGAAGGCTTCCTTTTTTCACGAGCATAACACCCTTGCATCCCTGTGTCGTATCATAGACCTGCCTTCCTTTGTCAAAGAGCTCAATACGCCAGCCTCTGTCGATACGTTCCTGCTGTTCCTTTGTCAACTCATTCCAGAATGGGAATACCGGTGCAAAGTCAACGGTAAGATTCTCTTTTTTCCACTGATTGATCCGTCCGCTGATAATATCGTCGCGCAGGCTTAATATATTATTTTCGATTATCTTAATTGTCTTTTTAAAGTTTTCATCTGTTCCGCCACACGGATCCAGAAGTCCCCAATCCAATTCGATCTGGCATGGCATAGACACACACTCTACGTTACACCCCATATATATAATAATGTCTACGTCTGGAATGTCAGAAATCAGCTTTGTATGATAACCTTCTTCCACCAAATCAATTCCATGTGTCTCTTTCAACATTCGGACTGCACAGTCATGCATTTCTTTTCCAAGCTCTACTCCTGCTGAATAAACATCCATAACATCCGATGCCAGTCTCTTAGCTAACGCTTCAGCAATCTGACTCCGGCAAGTATTGTTCTTACATAAAAATGCAACTTTCCATTTGCCTTCCATTTGTCTTCCTCCCATTTTGTAATTTCATCTTCAATATTCTTTTTCAAAATCTATTGTACAACTCATACCCGAACAGTACCAATTGAATTTTTATATGTGTTTATTTATATTATCTATAAATAAATTGTTTAATTCATGTGATTTTTCTATATGATATTTCACTTAATATGTGACTTTGTCACTTTCTTCATTTTTCCGTTCTTTTATTATAAGGGTATAAATGTTATAGGAATTAGGGGAATTCAATTATGCTGCTGAACATTTTGCAAACCGTTCTTCAGGATATTCGTGACTATACCGTTGACGAAACACGCTGTACAAAACTGATCTCGCCAAAGGATTCTTGCGACAAATGTGTCCGTGCCTGTCCTTTGTCCTGTATCCGCATCACAAAACATATCAACATTGACGATCACTGTGTTGGCTGCGGTATCTGCAGTCAGGCCTGTCCAACACAGGCAATCAAAATGAAGTTGCAGACATTGGACTATATCATTCACGAAACAGATACAAATGATCACTTTGTGCTTGGCTGCCAAAAGCAGAACAAGAAAAGTTCTGCATATTTTAATCAGTTTTGTATTGGCAGTCTTCCTGATGAAACTATTTTATATTTGCTGTTAAAAAAACCTGCTATATTAGAACAGTTCGACCATTCAAAATGCAAACATTGTGAACTAGTTTCCGGCTTCGATAATTTCAACAAAAGAAAAGAATTGCTTCAAACTCAGCTTGCAAGAAGCGATTTTTACAAAAGCCAAAAGAAATCTGACCTTCCGGACACTTTGGACAGTGAATACGATGATGACAAAAGAGCTTTTCTCATGTCTTTCATAAATGTTCGCAAAACTTTAGAAACCATCAACTCAGAAATGAATGATTCACAGATACATTTCTATCAGACATACCGAAGTTTATTAAAAAAACAGCCGAAGCTGTACGGCATTTTAGATTTAAAGTTTCCACATATATCCGAAAAATGTTCCGGCTGCGAAGCCTGTATCCGGCTCTGTCCTTCAAAAGCATTGACGCTCGAAGGAAATTCTATTTCTTTAAATCCTTCCCGATGCAGCAATTGCGGTCTTTGCAGTGAAGTCTGCTATGACAAAGCGGTGACTTTAAAAGATCTGGCTTTAAAAGATTTTGAATCCACTTCCGTGAATATTTTCTCATAACTATGAATGATATTTCAGAAAACCAATAACACAAAAGGGAGAAGTTATGTTACCACAATTCACTTTAGTTGAACACTTAACGGAAATCCGTAAGCGTCTCATAAAAACCCTGATTGCTTTCATTGCCATTTTTATATATGTTTACACAAAGACAGATCAACTCATCGATTTTATTCTGGATATGGCAACCAAAATTGACTTTATATACACGAAACCCGAAGAGCTTCTAATGTCCTATCTAAAACTGGATTTTCTTGCAGCTCTTCTTCTGACAGTTCCGATTTTTATGTTCCAGTGCTGGCGTTTTGTCCGCCCTGCATTAAAGAAAAATGAACGCTTAAAATGCCTGATTTTTTTCCTTATGGCAACAATTTTATTTTTTGCCGGCGCATCATTTTCTCTTTTTGTCACAACCCCACTGTGCCTGAGGTTTTTGTCAGAATTTACTAACTACAAAATAGACCCGATGCTGTCCATCGAAAATTATCTGAGTTTTATTATAAATATGACTACTGTATTCGGTATTGTATTTGATGTCCCGGCTGTTATCTATTTCCTGGCAAGTATAAACCTGATTCGTTATTCGACTATAAAAAAGTACGGAAAATACATCATTCTTATTATGCTCGTGCTTGCAGCTGTGCTCACGCCACCAGATGTCATTTCTCAGATTATGCTGTTTGTACCTTTATTATTGCTCTATGAGCTTTCATTATTTATTTGTTATGTATTGGAGAGAAAAAATGAAAAACGAATTAAGAGAACTTTGGGAACAAAAGATTGAATTTTATAACCTTATGAGCATGGTCTTCATGAAAGAGCCTGGCGAAGATTTCTGTAATGTACTTTGGCAAATGTTAAAAGAGGATTATTTTCCACTGGCAGAAAATCGTCCGGACATTCATACATTCCATGAACAACTCCGTAAACACTTATCTGAAACAACTTCCGCGGATTTTGCAAAGACAATGAAACAGGAATATTATGACCTGTTCTTTGATCCGTACGGAATCAAAGCTTCTCCGTGGCAGTCCAGCTATACCAACCGAGATAATTTACTGTATCAGGCTCCTGACTATGAGACAAAAGCTTTCTACCACCGCTATGGCTACGAGGTTTCCAATAATCATTTGCCTGGTGATCACATTTCCATAGAGCTTGACTTTTTAAAAAGACTCTCAGAAAAGGAACTGAATTTCATTGATACAGATAAATTAAATGAGAACACTGCTGTTTTTTCTGACAACTTGGAATTCGTCAAAAAATATCTGCTTGACTGGATTGATGATTTTATGAAAAATCTATCCTTAAGCGGAAGTATCTATTATCTTCTATTTGCTTCCATGGCAAAAGCAGCTGGTGAACTCGATAGAAAAGTATTACAAAACTTGTTAAAAAAGGAAAAGAAAGAGGAAGAGAACTAAAATGAGTATTCAAGATTTCATTGAAAAAAAGAAATTTAGCCGCCGAAGCTTCCTGAAAGGACTTGCTGCACTCGGCAGTGCTTCCCTTCTAGGTGGTTGTGGCAACAAACTTTCTGATGTTGTCGGCGAATATTCCACTGACAAAGAAGAAACTGTAAAAGCAGTCTGGAAAAATGCACCTTGCTGGCACAACTGTGGTGGAACATGCTGCCTGAAAGCACAGGTAAAAGGAGATACGATCGTTCGTCTGAAAACAGATGCTTCCCACGAGGATTCTTATGATTATCCTCAACAGCGAGCCTGTGTAAGAGGCCTTTCACAAAAAATGCAGATCATCGGAAAGGAACGTCTCAAATATCCTATGAAACGTACCCACTTTGATCCGACTGGCGCAACCGGTAAAGAAATGCGTGGTATTGATACCTGGGAACGTATTTCCTGGGAGGAAGCTCTTGATATTGTAGCTGAACAGTTAAAAAAAGCAAAAGAAAATTATGGAAATGAATCCATTTATCTGATTGACGGTGGTGAAATGAAGCGTACACTGGCTCTCTATGGGGGATATGTTGAAAAGAGCGGAAGCCGCTCAAAAGGCTGCTGGAATAAAGCTATGATGCCAATTCTTGGCACAAGCAAAAAAAGTCACTGTCTAAACGACCGCATGGATCTTCTGAATGCTAAGCTGATTATTCTGTGGGGCTGTAATCCGGCTCAGGCTTCCATGGGAATGCCACTTCTGAACTTAAGAAGAGCAAAAGAATACGGTGCAAGAATCATTTCTGTGGATCCTATGTACTCCAGGTCTGCTGCTGTTCTCGCCGATGACTATTATCCAATCCGTCCGGCAACAGACACAACTCTGATCCTGGCTTTATCTTACATTATCATTCAGAGAGATAAAGAAGCCGGTGGCACTATCATTGACTGGGATTTCTTAAATAACTGTACCATTGGATTTGATGCTGATCATATGCCGGAAGGTGCAAACAAAGAAGAGAACTATATGGACTATGTTCTCGGAACTTACGATCACGAGCCAAAGACTCCGGAGTGGGCTTCCAAAATCTGTGGTCTGTCTGTTGATCGTATTTACAAACTGGCTGAAGAACTGATCAACAACAAACCAACGACCTGTCTGTTCAGCTGGAACTCTGCCCGTGTTGAGAAAGCACAGCATGTCTGTCTTGCGCAGATGGCACTTGGTGCTATGACAGGAAATATGGGAATCCAGGGTGGTGCCTTCTCCTGTAGCTCCCAGGAATCTTCTACGAATGGTGGTCCAAACCTTGTTAAAAAAGGTGAAGATGGCATTGAAGAAATCAAGAATCCGATTTCCAAACCAAAGCTATGTACAAACCACCACTGGGAAGATATTTTATCTGGTACATGGAGAGATGGCAAAGATGGTCTGAAACCACTTGATATCCACGTTATGTATCACAGTCACAGCGCAACACTGAATCAGACTAACAATGTAAATAAAGGTATTCAGGCTCACAGAAAAGTAGATTTCGTAGTAACAAACCATTATACATTTACTCCGGAAGCTCAGTTCTCAGATGTGGTTCTACCTGTCACAACTCCATGGGAAAAGGACGGCGAAGTTCTTCAGGGAAATCGCGAGACACTGATCTGGACAGAAAAAGTTATTGAACCATACTTTGAAGCAAAAGATGACGCATGGATTGCTGAAGAAATCGCAAAGAGACTGGGTGTCGACCCTAAACTGGCAAATCCGATTTCCAATGAACAACGCTGCTTCAACATTATTGCCAGTTCTACCGTTGTCAAAGATAATGGAAAAGATTATGAAAATCTTGTTAGTATCACAGTCGATGATTTAGACAAGCTCGGCGTAAAAGGTGCAATCCAACAGGGACGCATCCCAATTATGGAACTGAAAAAGAAAGGAATCTATCAGGTTGAGCGTAAACTTGGCGACAACTTTGGATATGTCCATAACCGCAAGCTTAGGAAAGATCCTGTCAACAATCCGATTGAGACGGAAAGTGGAAAAATCGAACTTTACTGTCAGGCTCTTAAAAAGGCCGTTGACAAAGCCGGTTGGAATGAAGGTTATGCATATGCAAAATATGTCCCACCTACAGAAGGTTATGAAGCTACCTTCTCTGATTTTGAAAATGGAATAAAAGGAGATTATCCTTACCAGGTTCTCTGCATCCATGATCTTCGTGGTACGCACACTGTATTTAACCAGGTAACATGGCTTCGCGAAGCATTCTCTTATGAATTGGAAGTCAACTCTATTGACGCAAGGGAAAAAGGATTCAAAGAAGGGGACGTTATCGAAATCTTCAACTCCCGCGGAAGTATCCTGCGTAAGTTACACATTTCTGAGCGTGTTATGCCAGGGGTTATCGTAATTCATGAAGGTGTATGGATCAATATTAAGAATGAAAAATGTATTGCAGGATCTCCTAATGTGCTGACTGGTGATTTTCCATCTGGACCAGATGTAGAGTCCTGGGGTGCCTGCATTGCTAATATGCGGAAAGCAGATATTGAATTACAAGACGACTGGAAAGTTGATTTAGGAGTGGAACTGTCATGAGTAAAGGTTTTTTTATAGATGAAACAAAATGTACCGGCTGCAAAGCCTGCGTTGTAACTTGCAAAGACAAATGTGGTATCGATGCTGGGATGAATTTACGAACTGTAACAACCGAAGAGAGAGGGTCTTTTCCTTTTGTACGAGTCTGCTTTCATTCCAGATCCTGCCATAATTGTAAGAACCCGGCATGTGTTGAGAATTGTCCGACAGGCGCAATGAACCGCGACAATGATTTGAAAATTGTAAGAGTTGATACAGAACGCTGCATCGGTTGCGGAACATGTGCAAAGGTATGTCCTTTTGGCGCACCGACCATTGATGAAAGCGCTAAAAAATGTAAAAAATGTGATTTTTGCTACGACCTGATCAAAAATGGCAAAAATCCGGCATGTGTGGATGTCTGCAATGCCAGAGCCCTTGATTTCGGTGAACTGGACGATTTGAAAGCAAAATACGCTGGTGCAAAGTCTGTCGGTGGTGAGACAAAAGCAAGTACACTGATCATTAAGAAATAGTCAGTCAAATTATTACTTATAAAATTATTTAAGGAGGAATTATTATGTTTTCAAGAATTGGAACAAGTGAATTAATCTTAATCTTAGTTATCGCTCTGGTAATCTTTGGACCTTCCAAATTACCGGAAATTGGAAGAGCAATTGGAACTTCTATCAAAGAATTTAAAAAGAGCATCGGTTCTATCTCTGAAGATTCCGAGAATAATAACAAAAAAGAAGATTAATCTGTTAAGAAATCTTTTCATCTCCGCAAAGATTTCTTGCAAAGCGTACTATAAAAACGCTCATATCTCATATTGAGATCTGAGCGTTTTTACTATATCATCTGTTCAAGAACGCCTCGGCATTCTTGCTGCGAGGTGCGCGTCATGCAATTACATGACATACTTTTACTGCGCTTTAAATTTCGTACCTACCGGAACTCCTTCGATAATATCATAGAGTGCTGCCGGGTTCTTTCCATTCGTAATAATGGTGTCGATTCCCTGCGAAGTTGCAAGTGCTGCTGCCTGGAGTTTTGTACGCATTCCTCCTGTTCCGCGTCTGGATCCTGCTCCTCCGGCAAGCTTGTACACTTCGTCATCAATCTTGTCAATCTCTTCAATCAGCTTTGCATCTGGATGAAGTCTTGGATCACAATTGTAAAATCCATCGATATCTGAAAAAATCACTAATTTGCTTGCGCGGCACAGAACCGCTACTACAGAAGACAGCATATCGTTGTCTCCAAAAAGTCGGTCATTAGATTCAATCTCCGTATAGCTTACAGAGTCATTTTCATTTACAATTGGAATGACTCCCATCTCTAAAAGTGCGTCAAATGTATTAATCAGATTGTCTTTTTTCTCTTCCTGTTCAATATCTTCAGCATTCAGAAGAATCTGACCGATCGTCTTATCATAATCTCCGAAGAACTTATCATACAAGAACATGATACTGCACTGTCCAACTGCTGCGGCTGCCTGTTTGTGGCGCATACTTGTCGGCTGAGTCTTCATTTTTAATTTATTTCTTCCAACTGCAATTGCACCGGAAGATACAAGGATCACTTCATATCCCATATTCTGGATATCTGACAGCACACATGCCAGTCTGTCAAAACAACGAAGGTCACTCTTTCCAAGCTCATTTGTAAGTGTTGATGTACCAACTTTAACAACAATTCTGTTCTGATAAGGTTTCATAATAAAAATCCTCGCTCTCTCTTGCATTTCATCTGCGTTTAGTTTACCATAGAGCTACAGATTACAAAAGCGTATCTTTCTCATATGTATCATGAGTTTTTCTCATGTATTGATATTTATATAAGATCAATCAAAACACTGTATAATGCGCGTCCATGAAACAGGTTCTCGAAGGCACGCTCACGCTACAGCAAATCTATACTTCGCGACGCATCATTATGATAAAAATACACAGGTATTTGTAACTAAAAAACTATCACTATGTGTGAATTTTATAATTCACACATGATATAGCTCTTCTGTTACAAATACCGTCCTGACTTTTTCAAATTGAAAGGAGCCCATATGGACGTCAACATACAAAAATACCAGGCCTTTCTTAAGGCTGTTGAATATGGCAGTTTCACAAAAGCTGCCGAAGCACTCTCCTACTCCCAGTCCGGGATCAGCCGGATGATCGGAGATCTGGAACAGGAATGGAATATTATTCTTCTGGAACGCGGCAGGGGTGGTGTCCGTCTGACTTCTGATGGACTGAGACTTCTTCCTTACGCACAGAATGTCTGTGCCGAATATAAAAAGCTGCAGATGCAGGTGGATGAGCTCCATGGCCTGCAGTCTGGTCTGATTCGAATTGGTACATTTTCCAGTGTTGCCACACATTGGCTGCCGAATATAATCCAACAGTTTCAGAAAGATTTTCCGAATATTGATTTTGAACTTCTACTCGGTGATTACGCCGAAATTGAAAATTGGATTGTTTCCGGCCGGGTGGACTGTGGGTTTTTACGTCTCCCGACAATAAATCCTGAACTGGAAACTATTTTTTTAGAAGCTGACCCGCTGATGGCTGTTATACCTGAACATCATCCACTGGCAGACTGTAAAAAATTCCCGGTTCAAGAACTGGTATCTGCTCCATTTCTCCTTCTTTCCAGAGGAGCTAATTCTGATGCCACTGACATCTTTAGTAATTGTGGGTTGAATCCGAAGGTACACATTATGACATGGGATGATTACGCAATTATGTCCATGGTCGAAAAAGGGCTTGGCATCAGTGTGCTTCCACAACTGATCCTACAACGAATCCCTTATCACATTCTCACAAAAGAATTAGATGTTCCGGCTTACCGCCGTATAGGGCTGGCTCTTAGAAGCAAGAAAACCGCTTCCCTTGCGGTAAAGCGGTTTCTCGAATATCTGCAGTACAGATAATTATTTTTCCATATTTTTAAAGCTGATAAAATGATAACTCTCTAAAATCTGAAAATATTTCACAATTCTTGGATACAGCGGCTCTGCTGCTTCTCCAAAATGTTCTTTCTGAAGGGCGGCCAGTTCCATCACTGTCCGCTCTCCGTCGATCAACGGCCACAGATAACTTCCCTGCACATCCAGATGAACTTTCGTCGTCTGTGGTCTGCGGAAATATGTCTGTGCGATCCGATTGAAAAAGCCTTCATTCTTCACTTCTAATACAACCCGTTCCCGACGGTCTATATGCCAGCCGAGTTTTTCCGGTCTCACCGGAATCAGGTCAAGATAATTAATCTGCTGCTTATTTTTCTTATTCTTTTTCATTATTTCTCTTTACTCTTTTTCCAAAGAGAGAATTTCAGAAGGCATAAGATCATGATAACCATCAGTACAACTCCACCGATGTTACCAAAGTTTACACTTTCTCCGATACTTATGTTAATTCCAAATACTGCGAAGATTGCAAGCAGGATTCCTACAAGTCCTTCTCCTGCGATCATACCTGCACAATACAGTGTTCCGTCTGTTGTCTGCTTTGTCTTTGTCTCCTCGTCAACATTTTTACGACGATCCATGAACATACGAACAACACCACCGATCATGATGGATGCATTCAGGTAAATTGGAAGATACAGACCGATAGCAAATGGCATAACCGGTATTCTTAAAATTTCAAGTGCAATTGCTAAGAATACTCCGACAAATACCAGGTTCCATGGAAGGTTTCCACCCATGATTCCCTCTACGATCATCTTCATCAGTGTTGCCTGTGGTGCAGGTACTTCTGCTCCACCGTATCCCCAAGCTGCATTCAGAAGATACAGAACTCCACCAATTGCAAGGCCGGATACAACAACTCCGATAATTTCACCCATCTGCTGTTTCTTAGGTGTTGCACCAAGCAGGTATCCTGTCTTCAGATCCTGTGATGTATCACCGGCGATAGCTGCTACGATACAGATAACTGATCCGATTGCAATAGCTGCTGTCATACCGTCGATTCCTGTCTTACCGCTTGCTTTGATTGACATTGTAGCAATCAGAAGTGTAGCGATAGCCATACCGGAAACCGGGTTGTTCGAACTTCCTACAAGACCTACCATACGGGAGGATACAGTTGCAAAGAAGAAACCAAATACTACGATAATTGCTGCTCCAAGTAATGTTACCGGAATTGCAGGCACTACCCAGATGATAAGAATCATAGCTACGATTCCGAACAGGATCATCTGCATTGGAAGATCCTGAGCTGTACGAGCTGTATTGGTATTCTTTCCACCTTTCATGCTCTTAATAGAGTCACGGAATGTTGTAATGATCAGTGGCAGAGATTTGATCAGGGAGATAATTCCTCCTGTAGCGATTGCTCCTGCACCGATATATTTTACATATGTACTCCAGATTTTTGCTGCTCCGCCAGCTGCATAAAGATCAGCAATTGTTGTTCCTACATCTGCCGGATAAAGCCATGTATCTGGTCCGAACAGACAAATCAGAGGAATGATTACCATCCAGCCGATTATAGATCCTACAAACATGTAGGAAGCGATCTGTGGTCCTACGATATAACCAACACCGAGAAGTGCCGGATATACTTCCATACCAATCTCACCTTTGAATGACTTAAATGCAAATGCTACGTCAGACGGAAGTACTTTCAGTCCGTCTACAACGAATTTAAATGCTGCCGCAAGTCCCATACCGGAGAATACTGTTGAAGCATTGGCTCCTCCTTCTTCTCCTGCCAGAAGTACGTCTGCACAAGCAGTTCCCTCTGGATAAAGCAGTGTCTCATGCTCTTTTACGATCAGCGCATTACGAAGTGGTACCATGAAGAGTACTCCAAGGACTCCACCACAAAGTGCGATCAGTGTAATCTCTACAAGACTTGGCATATCGCACAGGCCCTCTTCTGCCCAAAGGAACAGAGCCGGCATTGTAAAGATGGCTCCTGCTGCCAGAGACTCTCCGGCGGAACCGATTGTCTGAACCATGTTGCTTTCCAGAATGGAATTACGCTTCATGATCACGCGGATCACTCCCATAGAGATAACTGCTGCCGGAATAGACGCAGATACAGTCATACCTACACGAAGTCCTAAATATGCGTTTGCTGCACCAAAAATTACAGCCAGAAGCATTCCCATTACAATGGAAGTTACCGTAAGCTCCGGCATAACCCTATCGGCCGGGATATACGGTTTAAACTCATTCTTTTCGTTCATTTCCCTCTCACCTTTCTTCTTGAGTTTACACGCCCTTCCGTGAGCGTGCTTTCTTTATTATACCTAAATAATGCATATAACTCAAGCTTATATTACACTTCTACTTGTGCAATTTTATACATATATTAGTATAATTTTCCAATTATTCTATTAAAAGTACAAAAAAAGCACCGATGAATCATATGTTATCTGATTAATCAGTGCTTTCTTGTCAATTGTCTAATGGCATTAATCCTTGATTGATGTATTTTATTCTTTCGTTATATTTATTTTCAATCTCCGATAGATCCATTTTATTCTTAATTATCTGTTTTCTGGATACAGTTATCTACCAGCCAGTCTTTTACCAGATCTGTGAGCATTGCCTCTTTTAAAGTATCTTTTGAATATGCCTTTTCCATGGCGTCACCATCTTCGAATCCATATGTCTTAGCATACTCTTTTAACATCTTCTTGTATGTCTTGTCATCTAATTTAATCTTCTCTTTGTCTGCAATAGCCTCAGCGATCATAGTCTGCTTCTCAGACTCCTGAGCTGCCTCTTCCACTTTCTGCTCAAAACTCTCTACTGTATACTGGCCAGAAGATGTAATGTAAGTCTCATAATCAGTTCCCTGACTCTCTGCATAAGACTTGTAAGAATCAATCAGAGAATTCTTCATCTCGTCAATCTTCTCCTGCTGTTTCTTAGAGTACTTCTGAACAGTTGTGTTATCTACGACTGCCTGCCATGCCTCTGATTTCAAAGTACTGTCATAGTCTTTCTGCTTCTGATCTTCCAGTGTCTTTTTAATCTCTTTCTTATATTCTTTTACAGTCTTAGAACTTTTAGAATTATTCGCAACCCACTCGTCTGTCAGTTCCGGTACATTCTGCTCTGAGATAGAATTTACAGTAATCGTAAACTGACATGCTTTTCCCGCAAGATCTGTTGACTTATAATCGTCTGGGAATTTTCCGTCCCATACAAACGTCTCTCCCACATTATGTCCGATAATGCTGTCTTCAAATCCATCAATCATCTTTCCAGAACCCAGTTCCAGTGAATAGCTATCAGAAGAGCCTCCGTCAAATGCTTCTCCGTCAATGGTTCCTGCAAATGCGATATCTACAGTATCTCCCTTCTGTGCTGCGCGGTCTGTCACTTCTGTTGTCGTTGCAGAGCTTGTAAGCTGAGATTGAATATACTGTTCTACATCGTCATCTGTCACTTTTTCCGGTTTAGCTACTGCGCTTACTTCTACGCCTTTATACTGTGTGATTTTCAGATTGTCTGTCTCTAATCCTTTACTTGCCTGGCATCCCACAAGAATCATGGAAGCTGCAAGTGTTGCACAGAAAAGTGCTGCTAATCTCTTCTTCATCTTCTTACCCCTTTAAAACTTCGTTTTATAATTTAAAATTACTTTTCACGATTGGAAAAACGCTACTTCTAGTTATAACACATTTCCCAAATGTTGCAAATACTTTTCACATATATTTCATAATTGCACGCGCAGTAACTGACGTTTTTCCTTGCACTTCCACTTAAAGAATGATACAATGAGATTTGTGTAAATGACATTAGATAAATATAGGAGGGTTACTCGTGAGTACATTATCGATTGTTTTACTGGTAATTTTAGTCGTACTGATAATCGCTTGTGTTGTGCTGTATTTCCTGGGTAAGAAAGCTGAAAAAAAACAGGCTGAACAGCAGGAGCAGTTAGATGCTGTTGCACAGACAGTATCTATGCTGATCATCGATAAGGGCAAGATGAAGTTAAAGGATTCTGGTCTTCCACAGATTGTCATCGACAATACTCCAAAGTATCTCCGCCGTTCTAAAGTTCCGGTTGTCAAGGCGAAAGTCGGACCGAGAATTATGACACTGATGTGTGATGCTCAGATTTATCCGCTCATTCCTGTTAAAAAAGAAGTAAAAGCAACAGTAAGCGGTATCTACATTACCGGCGTTAAGGGCGTGCGTGGTGCACTGGAGACACCAGAGAAGAAAAAAGGATTTTTTGCCAGATTTAAAAAAGATAAAAAATAAAGCATAGAAAATAAAATCCAAAAAAAGAGGCTGTTTTTCACAGCCCCTTTTTTATACTCATTTTTTTATCCTTCTTATTCATTCGCTTCTATCAGAATGCGGATATCGCAGTCTGCGGCCTTGTCTCCATTAATATCCAGAGAATATCTGACCTGAAGTTCGATGCGCTCCTCTTCAATCTGTATATCCATACCTTTCGTATATGTGCCAAGAAGCAGATCTCCGTATGGAGTCTGATATGGAGTCACATTAATCTTATCGGTCTCAAATACCATATGCGAATTAGTAATTCCGCTTTTTGTAATATCTAAAAGCCTTCCTTCATCAATTTTGATTCGATTCTTGATCGTCCCCGGAATTCCCTCTACGATCTCATCATAAACTATGTAATGTTTCCCATTTTTCAGATAATAGGTGGCAGGAGTTGTCACCTCTATGGAGTTTGCCTCATTACTATTCTCCTCCTGCACCATCATCACACTGTCATCATAATGAAGTCCGGATATTGTAACTAATACATTTTTCGTCATAAATCTTTATCTTTCCTCATTCTCGAAGTCCGGCGGACATCATCACTTCTATTCCTGCCGGCTTTACAGAGAAAGCTTCTTGGAAATCTCGTACTGATATTCAGGGATTCCTTTCTGCATTCCAAGTGCTTCCTCAATATCAAAATCTACATATTCACCGTGTCTGTAACCTACGATACGGTTTGTCTTTCCTTCTAAGAGAAGATCTACTGCCATGGATCCCATGATAGATGCATATACACGGTCTTTACATGTCGGGCTTCCACCACGCTGCATATGTCCGAGGATAGTTGCTCTTGTCTCCATGCCCGTTCTTTCTTCGATTGTCTTTGCAAGATTCACAGAATCACCAACACCTTCTGCATTGATGATAATGTAGTTCTTCTTACCTCTTTTTTTAGACTCTTTTATATCATCGATAATATCATCAATATCATATCCTTCTTCCTCAGGAAGGAGAATACGTTCAGCTCCATTTGCAATACCGCACCACAGAGCCAGGTATCCTGCATCACGTCCCATAACTTCAATAATAGAACATCTGCTGTGTGAAGTAGATGTATCACGGACTTTATCAATTGCCTCCATAGCTGTATTTACCGCTGTGTCAAATCCGATCGTATACTCTGTACAATCAATATCAAGATCGATGGTTCCCGGAACTCCAATCGTATTCACTCCAAGATATGCAAGTTTCTGCGCTCCACGGAAAGATCCGTCTCCTCCAATTACTACCAGACCGTCAATTCCATACTTTTTACAGATAGCTGCTGCTTTCTGCTGACCTTCTTCTGTAATCATCTCTTTACAACGGGCCGTCTGAAGAATTGTACCTCCACGCTGAATAATGTCTGATACATCTCCTGCGTCCAGATCGATGATTTCCTCATTGAGAAGTCCCTTATAACCTTTTCTGATGCCTCGTACTTTCACACCTTTTCCAAGTGCAGTTCTGACAACAGCACGAATTGCCGCGTTCATTCCCGGAGCATCTCCTCCACTTGTCAATACACCTATTGTACGAATGATTCTTTCTGCCATGATTCTTCTCCTCCATCGTAGAGTTGCTTTTCACCTCTTTGATCAGCAACATATTTATTTCGTTATTTATTTAACCCTTCACGCTACATTGTATATGAATTGCCTTAGCTTTTCAATGGTTTTTCCACCACTTTTACGCAAGATTCACCAAAATAATTCATAAGCCTGCTTAGTAATCCAGGTTCTATATTCACATTTCGGTTAGATGGAAGGCGTTTTACCGCCCGCTCTGCCTTACAATATACTATCACTTCATCATTTCCATCGGAAGATGCAAGCATATCATATAGCATCTTCTCTCCCTGAAGAAATGTTTCTTTATCCGGATACTGGATCCAGAGTTCCTGTTTCTTCTGTCCAAATGGAATGACTTTCTCACAGATCAGTTTGCTGGAGGCTTCATCCTCTTCTGACACCCGTCCCTTAACAAAGACAACATTTTCCTCTTCCAGATATTGATGATAGCGCTCATAATCTCTTGGAAATACAACGACTTCTACTGATCCCATAATATCTTCGATCGTCAGGAAACACATGGTCTTATTATTCTTCGTGTATTTGATTGTCTTGCTCGCAATGATTCCTCCAATGATCTCTGTTGCGCCATCACTGACTCTTGAAAATCCCAATTCCTCATCAAACTGGAAATCCTGTGTCGTTTTGGAAATGCCTTTTCTCCACTGCTCCTCGTACTCTTCCATCGGATGTCCGCTTAAGTAGATTCCAAGCACTTCTTTTTCGAAAGCAAGTTTCGTAGACTTCTCGTATTCACCTACATTTGGCAGTGGAATATCGAACTCGGATTTCTGTTCTTCTCCTACAATGTCAAAAAGAGACATCTGACCTGTCATGGAATTTTTCTTCTCCCGGTTCACCTGGTCGAGAATCTGTACATAGATGACCATGAATTGCTTTCTTGTTCCTCCAAGTTCGTCAAATGCACCGGATTTGATAAAGTTCTCAATCGTTCTCTTATTGATATCTTTTCCTGACATCCGCTCAATGAAATCTTTCAGATTCTTAAACTCTCCGTTTGCTTTCCGCTCTGCAACGATTTCTTTGATGACTGGTCTGCCGATGCTCTTGATCGCTGCCAGTCCGTACCGGATACTTCCGTTATCTGCAGAAAAGCTGCTGTAACCATGGTTAATGTCCGGCGGCAGAATCTTGATCCCCATCTGGCGGCAACTGTAAATGTACTCGGCTACCTTTCCTGGATTATCAATGACTGAGGTCATAAGAGCTGCCATATACTCTACTGGATAATAATATTTGAGCCATGCTGTCTGATAAGAAACGACCGCATATGCTGCCGCATGGGATTTGTTAAATGCATACTTGGCGAAATCTGTCATTTCATCATAAATCTTATTGGCAGTCTTCTCGTCAATACCATTTGCAATACAGCCTGGTACCCCTTCCTCCGGATTTCCGTACACAAAATTCTGGCGTTCCTTTGCCATGACATCGGCTTTCTTCTTAGACATAGCGCGGCGCACAAGGTCGCTTCGTCCAAGGGTATATCCTGCCAGATCACGCACAATCTGCATCACCTGCTCCTGATAGACGATACAGCCATAAGTTGGCGACAGGATCGGCTCTAGCTGTGGGCAGTCATAGGTGATCAGCTCCGGATGTTCTTTTCCTTTAATATACTGAGGGATAAAATCCATCGGCCCCGGACGATACAGGGAAATTCCGGCGATAATATCTTCCAGGCTCTGCGGTTTCAGCTCTTTCATAAAGTTCTTCATTCCTGCACTCTCTAACTGGAACACACCGTCTGTCTTTCCCGTTCCAATAGAATCCAGTACTGCTTTATCGTCAAAATTAATCTTGTTAATGTTGATCTCTTTTCCGGAACTGTAGCTTGCAAGCTTCTCTGCATCCCGGATCACCGTCAAGGTGCGAAGCCCCAGAAAGTCCATTTTCAAAAGTCCCAGCTCTTCCAACGTGGTCGCTACGAACTGAGTCGTTACAGATCCATCTGATCCAAGTGACAGCGGCACATATTCTTCTACCGGCTTCTGGCTGATAACAACTCCGGCTGCATGCATGGAAGTATGTCTTGGAAGTCCTTCCAGACGCATGGACATGTCAATCAGTTCTTTTACCTGTGGGTCTTCCTCATAGGACTTGCGAAGTTCTGAGCTGGTCTTGAGTGCCTTATCCAAAGTAATATTCAGCTCCTTCGGAATAAGCTTCGCTATATTATCTACAAATGCATACGGCAGATCCATCACACGTCCTACATCCCGAATCACACCTCTGGCGGCCAGTGTACCAAATGTGACGATCTGAACGACTCGGTCTGCGCCGTACTTTCTTCCTACATAGTCGATCACTTCCTGACGCCTCTCGTAACAGAAATCCACGTCAATATCGGGCATGGACACACGCTCCGGATTCAGGAAACGTTCGAACAGAAGCTGGTATTTAATCGGGTCAATACTTGTAATCTCCAGACAATACGCCACAATACTTCCGGCACCGGAACCACGTCCCGGTCCGACCATAATCTTCTGTGACCTTGCATAGTGAATGAAATCCCACACAATCAGGAAATAATCGACATAGCCCATCTTGTGAATAACTGACAGTTCATAGTCCAGTCTGTCTTTCAAATCCTGTGAAGGATTCGAGTAACGTCTTTCCAGCCCTTCGTAACACAATTTGTTCAAATATTCCCAGGAGGAAAGTCCATCCGGAACATCGTATTTTGGAAGTTTGGTCACACCAAATTCGATTTCCACGTCACAACGGTCTGCAATCTTCTGTGTGTTCTCAAGAGCCTGCAATGCATATGGGAACAGCTTCTTCATTTCCTCTTCTGACTTGATATAATACTGTCCGCCCTCATAGCGCATACGATCCTCGTCTGCCAGCTTCTTACCTGTCTGGATACAGAGCAGAATATCGTGTGCCCGCGCATCTTCTGCATAAGTATAATGTATATCGTTCGTTGCTACCAGTTCAATTCCCGTCTCCTGTGACATGCGCATCAATGCCTGATTGACCGTCTGCTGCTCCGGAATTCCATGATCCTGCAGCTCCAGGAAAAAATTCCCTTTTCCAAATATTTCCTCATACCTAAGAGCTGCTGCTCTTCCTTCACTGTACATGCCTCTTGTGATATTTTTCTGAACCTCACCTGCCAGGCACGCGCTAAGCGCAATGATTCCTTCGTGAAATTCCCTCAAAAGTTCCAGATCCACACGTGGTTTATAATAATATCCTTCTGTGTAACCACGGGATACAATTTTCATCAAATTGTGGTATCCTTCATCATTTTCTGCCAGAAGAACCAGATGATAATATCTGTCATCTCCGCTTCCTACAGCCTCTTTGTCAAACCTGGATTCTGGTGCCACATAGACTTCACAGCCAAGGATCGGCTTGATTCCCTGAGCACGGGCAGCACGGTAAAAGTCGATCACGCCGAACATACAGCCATGATCAGTAATTGCCACGCTGTTCATTCCAAGCTCTTTGACCCGCGCCACACACTCTTTAATTTTATTGGAGCCGTCCAGCAGACTGTACTCTGTATGAACATGTAAATGTGCAAAGCTCATATATTTTTCTCCCTTATTTTCCTTATCTTCGCATGTAATAAAGAATGTGCCTCGGCACATTCTTGCTGCTCTGATACAGATAGAAAAGAAAGCGCTGACAGACTTTTTCGCCCGCCAACGCTAATATTCTCATCAATACTTCATTCTCTCTTCTGATCCTAGCCGTTAATCATATAGGAAATCAGCCTGTCGATGTCTTCTTTTTCATGTGCGACGATTTCCATTTCCGGAATCTCCCCATTTGAAAAGATGGTCGCGAGTGATACATACTGGGATAATTTTGATTTTAAATTCAGTCTGTCTCCCTCACCAGTAACAAGCTCAACTTTTCCTTTACAACCGTCAATTGCTTTAAAAAATCCTTCAATATCTGTAATATTCTGTACTTTCATGCGCTCGCGCTCCTTTCAAAATTTATCACGCCCCCATTATACCTTATTTGTGCAGAAATTCAATAGATTTTTCTGTAATAATGACTTTGTTTTCCTTTAAAAGACGTCCTACTGCACGTTTAAATGCATTTTTACTCAGTCCCAGTTCATTTTTAATTTTTTCCGGATCTGCCTTGTCTGTAAATGGCAGTTTTCCCCCGTGCTCTTCCATCCGTTTTACGATCAGCTCTGCATCTGCATCCATCTGGATAAATGCTTTCTCACGCACACTTAAGTCCAGCTTTCCATCTTCACGTACCTTTATAACTCTTGCATGGACTTTATCCCCAACCTGAAGATGTCCGCCGTACGCTTCACGCTTCGGGATCAGTGCAGAATACTTATTGTCTACTGCTACAAAAACTCCAAAGTTATCGCTTCTCTCATAGACGATTCCTTCTACATGATCGTCTTTCTTATACGGAGAGTCTGTCTCTAATTTTTCATAAACCTTCATAGTCGCACATAATCTCTCGGACTTGTCCACATAAAGCGCAACCAGCACCTGATCTCCTTTTTTCACCTTAGCCGTCTGCTCTTTGAATGGAAGTAGCAGGTCTTTCGGCAGTCCCCAGTCGAGAAATGCTCCAATCTTTCCGGTATCTTTCACTGTCAGAACAGCCAGTTCACCCAATGTGATCTTTGGTTCTGCTGTTGTTGCAATCAATCTGTCGCTGGAATCCTTGTAAAGAAATACTTCCACCGGATCTCCAATCTCAATTTCTTTTGGTACTTCTTTCTTTGGAAGCAGTACACGTTCCTCGCTTGTTCCAAGATATATTCCAAAATCAACTGTCTTTACAACTGTCAGCATTCTTCGTTTTCCGAGTTCTTCGATTAACTTCATCTGTCTTATCCTTTCTCTCTCTACAAACATCTATCATCAGCCCATTTTATGTAAATGCCCCTACACCCATGCAAATTCTACTACTGCATACAATTCTCCTTCTGTCGTACACAGTTCCACAACTGTCCGGCCATCTCTGTCACCTGTCCTGGGAACAATCATATCCCCCAGCACTGCTGATTTCTTATATTCCACCCGCACCTGACGGATCACTCTCTCTTGATCCAACATTTCTATAGCCATCTGTACATACTGGCAATTATTTACATGTTCATTCGTATCAATATGGTATCTGCGCACCGGAAACGGCTCCAGACTCATACATTCTTCCGGCAGTGCAATTTTTCTGGATTCATAGTCCATCTCCAGCGGTTCACACTGTCCATAAGCATCCAGTTCTTCCTGATCTGGTCTTACCGGACGCCCCTTTTCCACATCCATATATACCCAGACTGACTGTGCGTACGCAGCCTTTTCTCCATTCTCATCTGTCATACAGAAGTTGCGCTCTGCAAGCATTCCCTTGAACTTTGAAGCCCATGTGCTGACCTGGATCTTATCATTCATTTTCGGATAATGATCGATCACGATCTGCCAGTAAGTCAGAATCCACGCTTTTTTCTTTTTTGAAAGTACGTCCAGACCGACTCCGATATCTTCTGACTGAAATGTACTGCAATCTTGAAAATAATTGATGATCGATGGAACTGTAATCTTTCTTGTGTGGTCGATCTCGCTGAAGCGGACGCGGCCGTCAATCATATATTTATACTCCTTCTTTGGCACTTGCAACGTAACTCCTTTCCACTGTAATGACACACTGATATCTTGGATCTACAATCTGTAAAACTCCCATAATCGCAGACCGGATATGATCCTGTTTTTTCTGATCATATTCAAATGGTACGACCAGATCAAAAATCAGATTGATCTGATCCGTTCCGGGAACCATTCGAAAGTCATGGATACTAAGCTTAGGATCCATCGCCCGCAGCACCTTCTCGACTTTCTCCTTTGTCTCCAGCACATGCTTGTCTTTTGTCTCTACAGGATCCATATGTATTACGAGCATAACCCCAAGCTGTTCTAATGCTTCTCGCTCCACCCGGTCGATAATCTCATGGGATGTCTCAATGTTCACATCATTCGGGACCTCCGCATGAATGGATGCCATGCTCCTTCCTGGTCCGTAATTATGTACGATCAAATCATGGCTTCCAAGAATCCCGTCATATTTCTCCACAAAGTCACTGATCTGCTTATAGACCTGTGGGTCTACCGGTGCCCCGATCAATGGCTCCAGCGTATCTTTTGCGATTCCGATACCGGCCCACATAACGACTAACGATACACCAAGTCCTACATATCCGTCAATATTAATTCCTGTAAAATAAAAAAATAATACTGAAGCGATAGTCGCCCCCGTTGTAATCACATCTCCCATGGAATCTGCTGCAGTCGCCATCATGACCTGGGAATTGATACGTTTTCCAAGATTTTTATTAAACACTCCCATCCACAGCTTCACTGCCACTGACAGAAATAATATGAGCATAGATACCGCCTGGAAATGTAACTCTTCCGGTTCCCTGATCTTCGCAATAGCGCTTTTAAAAAATGTGAATCCAACTTCCATTACAAGAAAGGCCACGATCAGCGCCGCAATATATTCAATTCTTCCATGTCCGAACGGGTGCTCCTTATCTGCCGGTTTTCCTGCCATCTTCACACCGATCAGACTGATGATTGAAGAACCTGCATCAGACAGGTTGTTAAATGCATCTGCCATAACAGAAATACTGTGAAGCAGATAGCCAATCAGCCATTTTGCCGCAAATAGCAATATATTACAAAAGATGCCTGTCACGCTTGCCAGCACTCCATATGCTGTACGCACAGACACCTTACTCGTATTCTCATAATCTTTTACAAAATGTCGTACAAGAAACTCTGTCATCTCATACTCTCCTAATCTCCGAAGAAAAACCATTTCATCTTAAGTTCTTTATTATCCGTAAGCAGTTGATATTCCTCATCGGTAAGCACCCCTTTAAGGTCTTCTTTCCCTTCATCACTCACCACCGCACAAGTCTTGTCCAGAAAACAGAGATTTGGATATAACACACACCACCAGTTATGTCCGGCCGCCTCACCCAATGTGATCCTCAGCGCCTCATACTCGCCTTGTGGAAATGTCATATCTCCGTATTTTTTTTCTGGGAAGCAGCACTTCGTCACGTGCGCATCTGCCTGATAATCCATGCCTTCCTGCTCAAGCACCTCGTCAGCCACCAGGATCAGATCATTTAAGTGAGACTCTGCCCATTTCTTCGTTGCCTGTGCAGAATTTTTATGAATGCCTGGATTCATCTGCTCCGCCTGATCCATTGTCACTGCGTGATCCATCTGGTTTGTGGTACCTGGCATCTCAGATGTCATATAGGCAATCACTGCGTCCCGGACTTTTAGCTTCACCCGCTGGTCTTTTTCACTGTCACTGTTGGCCAGCACATGAAAACGAAAGACTTCATCTGCAATCCCCCGCTGCGTCTCGCAGATTTTCTTATCCACCAAAGCCACGCGCCATGCAGTAAAACTCCACATCCATCCAACTGCTATACAAATACCAAGTATACCACAAATCAGATTCTTTGTCCCGATTTTATTTCTCAACAGATCCCATAACTTTCGCATATCTATGTACCTCCTGCAATCACTCAAACATTTAAATTGAATTTATACAGAAAGTATGGACAGATATCCGTAGATTATACAGGTATCTGCTAATTATTCTTCGTTCTGATCTTGTCCGTCACCGCAGATACCTGATTATCAATATGCTGACATGTAACTGCTGTTGCTTCTACTTTTTCTCTTCTCTTGATATGGTACACGATCTCTTCGTGTTCCTGGGTCAATTGCTCGTGCACATCTGGGTTCTTCAAATATTCTACACGGTAGCGGTACATCTGTTCTCTTAATTTATTCAGCAGATGGATCAGTTTCTGATTATCCGTTGCCATATAGATCACATCATGGAATCGCACATCTGCCTCTGCTACCTCTGTGATGTCTTTACTTCTTTTCAGGACTTTTTTAAAATTCTCTCCGGCCTGTTCCAATTCTTCCAACTCTTCCTGAGTGATCTTCTCACATGCGAGCTGCACTGCCAGTTCTTCCAGTGCTTTTCTGACTTCCAGCACATCTCGCAGACTTTTCTCCGTAATGTCCGCCACTTCCGCACCTTTTCTCGGAATCATAATGACCAGACCTTCCAACTCCAGCTTACGGATTGCCTCACGGATCGGGGTACGGCTCACGCCCAGTTTATTTGCAAGCTGGATTTCCATCAATCTTTCACCCGGTTTAAACTCTCCTCGAAGGATTGCCTGTCTGAGTGTATTGAATACCACATCCCTGAGCGGAAGGTATTCATTTTCATTGACTTTCAAATTTTGCTCCATGCTTTCTACTTCCTCCTTGCCTGGTGTATACTCGTTACATATACCTGTTTTGCCAGTTTCTGTTCCTTTATCTTCTGTGCCGCACGTCTCGCTGACTGTCTGTCTTCAAATAAGCCAAATACGGTCGGACCACTTCCGCTCATCATAGCGTTCATGGCTCCGCCTTCTTTCATGACATTTTTAATCTGTTCAATGACCGGATAGACAGGAATCGTCACCTGCTCCAGTACATTTCCCATACACTCTGCCACCTTATGGATATTCTTTCTCGCAAGTCCGTTTAAAATACCATCGATATCCGGGTGTTCTGTAATTTCCAATGCATCCAGTTTTTCATAGACCATCTTCGTCGATACACTGATCGGTGGTTTTGCCAGCAACACAAAACACTTTGGACAGGCCAAAAGAGGTGTCAGCTTCTCACCGATTCCCTCTGCCAGAACTGTCCCACGCATCAGACAGTATGGTACATCTGCGCCAAGCTTTACCCCCCGTTCTTCAAGCTCAGTCATGCTAAGCCCCAGTTCGAACATCTTATTGACTCCAAAAAGAACTGCTGCCGCATCTGCGCTTCCGCCGGCCATACCTGCTGATACCGGAATTTTCTTGTCCATGGAAATGTGCACTCCTTCGGTAATGTTAAACTCATCGATCAGCATCTTTGCTGCCCGGCATGCAAGATTATTCTCATCTACCGGAAGATAAAAAAGATTCGTCTCTGCCTTTACTCCCGGCTGCTTTGTCTTCGTTATCACGATCTGATCATACAGATATACTGTCTGCATAACCATACGGACATCGTGATATCCGTTCTCCCTGCGGCCAAGCACATCCAATCCAAGATTGATCTTTCCAAGTGCCTTTAATTCCATCTTATCCATAACTTTTTCTCCTCGTATCCAGCCCCGTCTTGTATACAATATACCTACAGTATACTGGCATTTTCCTTAAAAATCAATAGTTTGTCGCCACATTTCAACTGTTCCGACTCCATATGATTGATGTCCATAATCCCTTCCTTTGTCGTGCCGTAGTATTTCGCCAGATTCCACAGTTCATCGCCTTCTTTTACGATATATCCAATGATTCCCGGTCTTTGTTCCAACACTTTATAATCTATCTCTTTCTCTTCTACTGAATCTATGTTACGAAATGTCACTTTTCCACGAAGGAAACTCCGAAATGCCAGCACCGCCTTTACTTCTATCTCTCCATTTCCAAGGAGACTGATGCCAAGCTGTTCCAGAGACGGCATCATATCCAATGTCATATCCTCCTGGACTTCATTGCTTTCCAACAGCCAGGAAAATGGTATCATCCCCTGCCACAGGGCAAATGGTATCTGATCGTCCGGTCTGACATACATAAAACGGATATGGAGTACTCCTTCTATCTGAATACCTGTGTCTTGAACCGTCATCTGCTCGACTTGAATTCTCGCATCACTATAGCAGATCTGTAAAATGTCATCTTTAATCTCAGGCAGTGACAACCGCTCTGCGATTTTACATTTGGAATGATTCTGCATCAGAACATTTTCCACCTTGCACTGCGTATACGCTGGAACACAACATGTTTTCAGTGAATATAAATCGTCTAATATCTGTATCTTTTCCTCCGTGCACAAAAAGAACCGCATAGAAAGTGTTGCCTCGATGCCAAGAAGACGCATTTCTCCGTCCTCGTCCATAGCCGGCTCTAAAAGTGCATCTGTAAGAATCGGATAAATCTGATGGTACATACCTTCCTCTGCACCAAAGCACTCTACCTGTCCCTCATACGGAACATTTTCACAGATCCAGTCTGTCTTTCCATCCACTGATTCATAAAGACAAAACACAAGAAGTTCTCCCTGAAGTTTTAATGTATCTGCCTCCAGCCTTGTATCCAGACGGCGGCTGAGTACTTCTTTCCACAAAATGTTTCCGATACTTTCTTTTGTTCCGGAGATTGTCAGCTGCTCTTTGATGCGGTATGTATCTTTTTTCACAGTGTGAAGAGTCAGGATCTGCTTCTCCTGGTATTTTGTATAAATCTGCTCCCCACTCTCAATCCCGGTCGTCACTTCTTCACTTACCTGACTGTCCGAACTCATGGTTACTTCCGCCATCGCTTTCACATTGATTTTCCGGGAATGGATCAGATTGACAGTCAGCTCTGTCTGCGCTGCTTTCAAAAATAACGTTTCTTCCAAAGTCTCGTCTACATAATACATTTCCTCAAAGGGAATTTTCCCTTCCAGAGAAGATAAGGTATTGTCACTGTTATCTGCAACATATAAAACTTGAAAAGCAAGCCGCCCGGTGATCCGGATATAATTCTCCACAAGCTTCAGGTCGATTTCCTCCATAACCGCATCGCTCTCTATAATCTCCCGGATATCAGCTTTCGTGTCTGGCACATTATAATCCTCATCTACATAGAACTGGTCCGTAAAAGTTTTCCCCTGTCGGTAAATATTCAGCATCTTTTTTTCACAATTCACACACATGTCCCCCTTATTGTTTGTTTTATTATAATGTTGCATCAAAAACCCCAACTATGGCTGGCACATTACTTTTACTCAAATATCACATCTTTCTCTCTATATTCTGTTTTCATCACCACATACGGATATGTCTTCTTTTCTTTTGTCTTCTCGCCCTTTGCCGGACCGAGAAGTGTTGTCTGGATCCTGACAGCATCTGATGTTTCGTAGCATGCGTTGACCTCTACACTGTACCCCGTTTTTTCTTTTTCTCCATACCCTCGCGCCATGTAAAGATACCCCTGATCTGCATAAGTCAGACGAAACGGGGTATCCCGCGCCTTTTCGATATCTTCTTTCAGTTCCTCTGGTACGTCTTCTGGTGCTACTACTGTAAATTCAATATCCTGTATCTTTTTTGTATCTTCCTTTTTAATACTGCACCCAGCCAGTGCCAGAATAAAAATCCCTGCAATTATGTAAAAATGTTTTCGATTCATGATGCTCTCTTTCTTCTTGAAAAACCTTTTATAACATCATACACACCAAGTCTAGGAAAAATTCCAAAATTGTTGTATACTTAATAAAATGCCATGTCCAAGAATGCCTCGGCTTGACTTTGTATAAGCAGGCATTAAGTTTACTACTTCAACATGGTTTTAAAAGGAGATTACAAAAATATGATAAATAACGAACGCCTATCCGGCATTTTGCTTCACCCGACTTCTCTGCCTTCCCCTTACGGGATTGGGGATCTTGGAGATGAAGCATATGCCTTTATCGATTTTCTGGCACGGGCAGGTCAGCATCTCTGGCAGGTACTGCCACTGACCCACACAGGTTTCGGAGACTCTCCGTACCAGAGTTTTTCTGCTTTTGCAGGTCAGCCTCTTCTCATTGATCCAAGACATTTGATCCGTCTTGGACTGATCGGTGGCTGGGAACTTACCGATTGCCCGATTGCAGACCCAAGTCACGTAGATTATGGACAGGTCATTCCGTGGAAGGAGAAAGTTCTGGCCCTTGCCTACAGCCGTTTTCCACAGAAACGCCATGAAATTCCAGGCATAGACCAGTCTTTCCAGGAATTTTGTGAAAACAGCCGCTACTGGCTGGATGACTATGCTTTGTTTATGGCATGTAAGAAATTACACCATGGCGCTGACTGGCTTCACTGGCCGGATGAATATCGGTGTCCGACTTTGGAATTTAAAGCCGGCCTTTTTAAATCCATGCACGAAGATATAGAATACTATCGTTTCATTCAATTCTTATTCTTTGACGAGTGGAAACGAATCAAAAAATATGCAAATGACCACGGTATCCGCATCATCGGTGATATCCCGATTTTTGTATCTATGGACAGCGCCGATGTGTGGGCGAACCAGCATCTGTTCCAGCTGGACTCCAAAGGGTATCCGACTCGCGTAGCCGGAGTACCGCCGGATTATTTTTCAGCCACCGGACAGTTATGGGGGAATCCATTGTACAACTGGGAAGCTCATGAGGCGGAACATTTTTCCTGGTGGATATCCCGTATCCGTGCACAGCTTCACAACCTGGATATTCTGCGTGTAGATCACTTCCGCGGATTTGAAGCTTTCTGGTCCATTCCTTACGGCGAACCGACCGCTGTGAATGGCGAATGGGTAAAAGCTCCGGGCCATGCATTATTTTCCGCAGTCCGTGATGCTTTTGAGGGAAACCTTCCAATTATTGCAGAAGATCTGGGCGTTATCACCCCGGAAGTGGAAGCTTTGCGAGATGAATTTGGGCTCCCAGGCATGAAGGTTCTGCAGTTTGCATTTGACTCTCTGGATGAAGGAAGTTACCTGCCACACCGCTACACATCTCCAGTCTGCGTATGTTACACCGGAACTCATGATAACGACACGACTCGCAGCTGGTATCAGACACTGCGCCCGGAATGCCGTGACAAAGTACGCCGCTACACACACTGCAGCAATGATACACATTTTCCATTGGATCTTATTGGAACCGCACTTGCAAGTGTTGCTGCATATGCAATCTTTCCTCTTCAGGATGTTCTGTGCGTCGGTGCAGAAGGACGCATGAACACACCAGGTATCGGCGCCGGGAACTGGAGCTGGCGTTATCAGCAGTCCGCGCTCAAAGGCGAACTTGCCGATGAACTTCGTGGCATGACTATTTTATATGGAAGATATTAGTTGGAGGAACTTGACATATGTTACGATTTATACTCGTTGCAATATTTTTATTGTTATATTTTCTGCTCGGGATTCCTGTACTCGGAATTCTCTGGCTTATTGGCAAAGTGAATAAACGCTCAGCCGATCTCGCAGCACTACGTATCGTTCAATGGGGATTTAAAGTGATCCTGAAAATTTCCGGTGTCGAAGTGACCGTCATCGGAGAAGACCGTGTTCCTGATGAACCGGTTCTCTACGTGGGCAACCACAGAAGTTATTTTGACATTTTGCTGACTTATTCCCGCTGCAGGGATCTGACCGGATTCGTTGCCAAAAAGGAAATGTTAAATTACCCGTTCCTTCGCACCTGGATGAAACGGGTATACTGCCTGTTTTTGGATCGCGACAATATAAGAGAAGGTCTTAAAACCATCCTGACTGCGATCGATCAGGTGAAAAATGGAATTTCTGTTTTTATTTTCCCAGAAGGGACACGCAACAAAGGAGACGAATTAAGTCTTCTTCCATTCCATGCCGGTTCCTTTAAAATTGCAGAAAAGAGCGGATGTCCGATCGTACCTGTTGCACTGAATAACACCATTAATATTTTCGAGGGACATTTGCCATATATCAGAAAAACACACGTTGTTTTGGAGTACTGCTCCCCTATATATATGAATGAAATGGAAAAAGAAGACCGCAAGAAGATCGATGTTTACTGCCAGAAGATCATAAAGGACACGATTGAGAAAAATCATACCCTTGTATAAAGGTACCATTATGATATATAATACACAAGATATCATGAAATGTACGATACGAAGCAATCCGTGGTATCATCAATTATGAAAACAAAGCTTACGATTCAGTCATGAAAGGAGCTCACTATGAACAAACAAGATTTAACACTGCTGACTGATTTATATGAACTGACAATGATGCAGGGTTATTATAAAAAAGGGCAACATGAGACGGTTGTATTCGATGTGTTTTACCGTCACAATCCCTGCGGCAATGGTTATTCTGTCTGCGCGGGACTTGACCAGGTCATTGACTACATTAAGAACCTGCATTTCACCTACGAAGATGTGGACTACTTACGAAGTCTTCACATTTTTGATGATGATTTTCTTCAGTATTTAAGTGGTTTTCACTTTACAGGAGATATCTATGCGATTCCGGAAGGAAGCGTAGTATTCCCAAAAGAGCCACTGCTTAAGGTCATTGCTCCGATCATGGAAGCTCAGCTTGTCGAGACGACTATCCTGAATCTGATCAATCACCAGTCTCTCATCGCTACTAAGACTTCCCGTGTTGTCTATGCCGCCGACGGAGACGGAATCATGGAGTTCGGACTGCGCCGTGCACAGGGACCGGATGCCGGACTTTACGGAGCACGTGCCGCTATGATCGGCGGATGTGTCGGTACGTCAAATGTACTGGCAGGTCAGCTTTTTGATGTCCCTGTTATGGGAACTCACGCACATAGCTGGATCATGACATTCCCGGACGAATACACTGCATTTAAATATTACGCAGAGCTATATCCGGACAACTGTACACTTCTGGTAGACACTTATGACACATTAAAATCTGGCGTACCAAATGCCATCCGTGTCTTCCAGGAATTTAAAGACGCAGGAAAACCATTAAAAAAATACGGAATCCGTCTGGACAGCGGAGACCTTGCATATCTTTCCAAAAAAGCACGTAAAATGTTAGATGAAGCCGGATTCCCGGACGCTTCCATCTGCGCTTCCAATGATCTTGACGAATATCTGCTCCATGATCTGAAGGCACAGGGTGCAGCAATCAACTCCTGGGGTGTTGGTACTCATCTGATCACGTCCAAGGACTGCCCGTCATTTGGCGGTGTATACAAATTGTCTGCAATCAAGAATGAAAACGGAGAATTTATCCCGAAGATCAAGATTTCTGAAAACACAGAAAAGATCACCAATCCAGGAAATAAGACAATCTACCGTGTCTATGAAAAAGAGACCGGCAAGATCAAAGCTGATCTGATCTGCTTCGCTGATGAAACATTTGACGAAAGTCAGGATCTTCTTCTCTTTGACCCGCTGGAGACATGGAAGAAAACAAAGCTTGCAGGCGGCACTTATATCATGCGTGAAATGCTTGTTCCGATCTTCAAAAACGGAGAATGTATTTACACTTCCCCTTCTGTCACGGAGATTGCAGAATATTGTAAACAGGAAAAAGACTCCCTGTGGGACGAGACAAAACGTCTCTTCTATCCACACCGGGTTTATGTAGATTTATCCCAGAGATTATATGATGTAAAGAAAGCCTTACTCGATCAGGCACACAAACCAGAATAAAAGGAGAGCATTCATTATGAAAATTATAGTATTAGCAGGCGGCTTAAGTCCGGAGCGTGACGTCTCACTGACTTCCGGTGCCGGCATCTGCAAAACACTGTTGGAAAACGGACACCAGGCTTATCTTCTTGACCTGTACTTCGGTCTTGAAAATGCGCCTGCGAATCTGGAAGATGTATTTACCCTTCCGGGCGCAGGTCTTGAGATTGCAAAAAATATCAGCACAAAAGAACCTGACCTTGAAGCCCTTAAGAAATCTCGCCCGGATCAGTCCGACTGCATGTTTGGACCAAATGTCATTGAACTGTGCCGTATGGCAGACATTACATTTGTTGCTCTGCACGGCTCTGTCGGAGAAAATGGTAAACTTCAGGCTGCTTTTGACCTTCTTGGAATCAAATATACAGGCTGCAACTCTTTTGGCTGTGCCCTGTCTATGAACAAACTAGTAACAAAACAGATTTATAAAATGAGTGGTGTACCGACTCCTCGTGGAACACATCTGACAAAAGAGACAAAGGATCTTCCTTTATCCGAACTTGGATATTATCTCCCACTGGTCGTAAAACCATGTGAAAATGGTTCCAGTATCGGAGTTTACATCTGTCATACAGAAGAAGAATATAACAATGCAGTTCGTGAATCATTTGAAAAGAACCCAGATGAAGAACTGGTCATTGAGCCTTACATCAAAGGCCGTGAGTTTGCCAGCGCTGTCATTGCCGGAAAAGCACTCCCATTAGTTGAGATCATTCCGAAAGATGGTGTCTTCAACTATGAGAATAAATATCAGGCTGGCGGAGCACAGGAAATCTGTCCACCGGTATCTATTGATGAAGAAACTCAGCAGCGCATGATGCGTGCCGGAGAAGAAGCATTTGCCGCACTCCGTATGGATGTGTATGCACGTGCTGACTTTATCATTGATGACGAAGACGGCGAATTCTACAGTTTGGAAATGAATGCACTTCCAGGAATGACTGCCGCAAGTCTGCTTCCGAAGGCTGCAAAAGCCGCAGGCATCAAGTACAACGAATTATGCGAACGCATCATTGAAGAATCTATGAATGCGCGTTACAGATAAGAGGAAATCCATCATGAAAAACCTTACTTTAAGAAATATTACTAAGGCCTGCCACGGAGAGTACCGGGGACCTGAAAATCTTTTGGACAAAGAAGTTGCCGGTGTTACAATTGACAGCCGGAAAGTTGAAAAAGACTATCTGTTCATTGCCATTGACGGTGAACGCGTCAACGCTCACAAATTCATTCCGGATACCATTGAAAAAGGCGCAATGTGCGTGATTTCCCATGAAGATCTTGGCGAGACAGATTTTCCATATATCCTGGTAGAGTCTACTGGCCAGGCACTTCTTGATACTGCAAAGCTTTATCGTGATTCTTTCGATATTAAGGTTGTCGGAATCACAGGAAGTGTCGGAAAGACAAGCACAAAGGAAATGATTGCTTCTGTATTGTCTCAGAAATACTGTGTACATAAAACACTTGGAAACTTCAACAATGAATGGGGGCTTCCAATTACAATTTTTGAAATGAATGAAAAGCATCAGGTCGCTGTTCTGGAAATGGGTGTCAACCATTTTGGTGAGATGCGTCGTCTTTCCAGCGTAGCAAGCCCGGATATCTGTGTGATCACGAATATCGGTATTGCACATTTGGAATTTTTCAAGACAAGAGAAGGGATTCTTCAGGAAAAATCTCAGATGATCCAGGATATGAAGACCGGTGGTTCTATTCTTCTGAACGGAGACGATGATCTGCTCCGTGATATGGGACCGGTCAAAGGCGTAGATCCTGAATTTTTCGGTCTTGGAAAGAACTGCCAGTTCTATGCAACTGACGTAGAACCACTTGGACTTCGCGGTTCTTCCTGTACGATTCATCTTCCGTCCGGCGAAAGCTTTGACTGCATCGTTCCACTTCCTGGTGCTCACATGGTACAAAACGCTCTTGCCGGAACTGCTGTCGGCTATCAACTTGGACTTACACCAGCAGAAATCAAAGCCGGAATTGAAGGACTGCCTTCAATCCCCGGAAGAAATAATATCATTCAGACAGATAAAATCATCATCTTAGATGACTGCTATAATGCAAATCCAATTTCCATGCAGGCTTCCTTAGATGTTCTGAATATGGCAATCGGACGAAAAGTCGCTGTTCTTGGCGACATGGGCGAACTGGGCGAGACCGGAAAAGAACTCCACTACGAAACCGGTGCACATGCAGGTGATATAGGCATCGACCTTGTATGCGGAATTGGCGAGCTTTCCAAAGAGCTTGTAGCCGGAGCTTCTGAACATGGCTGCGAGGCAAAATGGTTCCCTGCAAAAGCAGACTTTCTTGCAGAGATGAAACATCTGATTCAACCAGGTGACAATATCCTTGTGAAAGCTTCACATGGTATGCAGTTTCCTGAAATCGTAGATGAATTACAAAAATTTTAGGAGTATAAAACTATGAACTACCAGCTTCTGGCACTGGATCTGGATGGGACACTGACCAATTCCAGAAAAGAGATCACACCATCGACCAGAGATGCTCTGATCGACATTCAGAAAAACGGAAAAAAAGTTGTATTAGCCAGTGGACGTCCTTCTCAGGGCGTCCTTCCTCTGGCAGAGGAACTTCACCTTGGAGACTATGGAAGTTATATTCTCTCCTACAACGGTGGTCGTATCACAGACTGCCGATCCGGTGAGATCATTTACAGTAAATATCTTCCAAATGATGTTGCGGCTCCACTTCTTGAAATCGTGAAAAAATATCCGGGGATTGACATTCTTGCCTACACCGATACCGAGCTGATTTCAGGTGGAGATACGAATGAATACAGCGAAAAAGAATCTTTCATCAATCATATGCCGATTACAAAAGTGGACGATTTCATCTCTTACGTCACTAAAAATAATAACAATAAATTTCTGATTACCGGAGAACCGGAACTGATTCAGGAAGTAAAAGCTGAAGCTGAAAAACAATTTCACTCTTATCTGTCTATTTACTGCTCAGATCCGTTCTTTCTCGAAATTATGCCCCAGGGTATTGACAAAGCTCACTCCCTTACAAAGCTGCTCACCAGCATCGGACTTTCTACCGATGCCATGATCTGCTGCGGGGACGGATACAATGATCTGACTATGATTGAGACTGCCGGACTTGGAGTTGCCATGGCAAATGCTCAGCCACTGGTGAAAGAATCTGCAGATTACATCACAAAATCCAACGATGAAGACGGTGTGTTACACGTAATCAATGAATTTATGAGATAGGAAAAGAGGTCACAAATGAGAGGTACTAATAAGTCTTGGTTTGCCAAGGGTATGCGGGACGCAATTCCCATTGCCCTTGGCTATCTTGCAGTTTCATTTACCCTTGGTATTGCTGCGAAAAATGCCGGGTTCACACCCTTTCAGGCATTTCTCGTAAGTTTTACTAATAATGCATCAGCTGGTGAATTTGCCGGATTTACGCTGATTGCCGCAGGTGGCGGCTATCTGGAGGTCGCAATTCTGATATTGATCACAAATGCCCGTTATCTTCTGATGTCTTGTGCATTAAGTCAGAAACTTCCACCAGACACACCGATGATCCAGCGTCTGCTTCTAAGTTATGATGTCACTGATGAGTTATTTGGAATCTCCGTGTCCGTACCGGGTAAATTGAATCCATACTATTCTTTTGGTGCATATACTGTAGCACTTCCCGGCTGGGCTTTCGGAACACTTTTTGGAACTTTGATGGGATCCATTCTACCGGCTAATATCGTCAGTGCATTAAGTGTCGGTCTTTACGGCATGTTCCTGGCAATCATTATCCCTCCTGCAAGAAAAAATAAGATTCTTGCGGGAGTTGTCTTGATTTCCATGGGAGCAAGCTTTGCATTTACAAAACTTCCAGTCGTCCACACACTTTCTACCGGAACAAGAACGATTCTGCTTACGATTCTCATTGCCGGAGGTGCTGCAATCCTGTTCCCAGTCAATGAAGATGAGGGAGATGAAAAAAGCACTGAATCTAGTGTATTAAATAACAATGAGAAGGAGGCAAGTCATGAGTCATAATATTTATATCTATATCCTGGTCATGGCCGGAGTATCTTATCTGATCCGTATGCTGCCTCTGACCTTGATTCGAAAAGAAATTAAAAATAAAACGATTCGGTCATTTCTATACTATGTACCATACGTCACACTGGCAGTGATGACCTTCCCGGCAATCCTGTCCGCGACCGGAAGTGTCTGGTCTGCATGGGCAGCTCTGATCGTTGCCACAGCACTTGCATGGTTTGGGAAAAGCCTGCTGCAAGTATCCGTATGCGCATGCATGGTGGTGTTCCTGTTAGAATTGTTTTTGTAAAATGGAAAAATTGGCAAAACAAAAAGCTCTTTTACAACTATAATAGAAAAAGTCCTGGCCTATGACACGGATAAAATTCTATGTCTGCTGCGCCGCTTATCTATGTCTTTCTATGTAAACTCGCCTTACGGCTCAGACAGTACATAGAAAGACATGCTATGCTCGCAGACATGTCGAATTTTATCCTATCGTCATAGGACAGGACTTTTTCTGTTTTATTTTGCGATAAGTCTTTTATATTTTTCTCATATTTTTATTTTACATCTTGCACATACGTGTTTTGTTCGGAACGTTTTTCTGTATGTCTGTTGTCTATCTCTGGCTGGAATGCTTTGATGGCCTGTGCTACTTCTTTACTAAGTATGAGCATGCAGATCAGGTTCGGGATTGCCATGAGCGCATTTGCTATATCCGAAAAGCTCCATACAAGATTAAGTGTCTGTGTGCAGCCAATATATACAACCAGAGAAAAGAGCACTCTGTAAAACATGTTATATTTGTGTGTTCCAAGTAAATATTCAAATGCTTTTTCTCCATGATATTCCCATCCGAGGATTGTGGAAAATGCAAATAATGTGATTCCGATTGTTACAAGCCAGCCGCCAGAAGTTCCAAGAACTGTCTTAAATGCAGCAATTGTTATATCTGAACCTGTCAGAAATTCTCCTGCAGAATCTGTCATTCCAAGTACGCCTGAGGAAGCAATCGCAAGTCCGGTAATGGTACATACAACAATTGTATCCCAGAATGTTCCTGTCATATTAATATATCCCTGTCGTACCGGATTATCTGTTGTTGCTGCCGCTGCTGTAATAGCTGCTGAACCCATTCCGGCTTCATTTGAAAATACACCTCTGGCAACTCCGTATCTCATGGCATTCATCATAGAAGCTACAATTGAGCCGCAAAGTCCGCCGCCAACAGCTTCAACAGAAAAAGCCATTTTAAATATCATAGCAAGACCCGATGGCAGATTCGCAATATTTCCCACAATCACGATCAGTCCGCAAATGACATAAAAGATTGCCATGACCGGAACAACAACGGAAGAAACTTTTGAGATTGACTTAATACCACCGACAATGATCAGTAAAGCCAGCACTGTAATCACAATTCCAGTGATCCATGTCGGGATATGAAATGTTGCATGCAGTGCACCTGAAATAGAATTTCCCTGTGTCATATTTCCAATACCAAATGAAGCAATCACTGCAAAGAGTGCAAATAGCCATGCAAGAGCAGAACCTAATGTCTTATTCTTTATACCCTTTTTCATCGTGTACATTGGGCCTCCGCTCATCTCTCCCTTTTCATTCACTTCACGGTACTTGATTGCCAGCATACATTCACTGAACTTGGAAGTTAAACCAAATGCCGCGGAAATCCACATCCATACAAGTGCTCCTGGTTCTCCTGAAACCATTGCTGTCGCAACTCCGACGATATTTCCGGTTCCAATCGTTGCTGCAAGAGCTGTCGTAAGTGCAGAAAACGGTGAGACATCTCCTTCTCCTCTGCTCTTTGTGCGTGCCTCTTTACTGAGAGTACTTTTCAGTGCATATCCAAGATTTCTCCATGTCAGGAATCTGGTCCGGATTGTAAGAAATATTCCTGTTCCGACAAGTAGGATTAACATCACCGGCCCCCAGACAAAATCATCAATTTTTGTAATGATCGCATTTAATTGTTCCATAATATTCGCCCTCCTCTTCTCTCACACAACAAGCTATTTCTTCAATATTTTTTCTAAGTTAAATTTAAAATGTCTCGGTAACACAAAAGAGCAATGTTGCACCATTATGTGCTCCATTGCTCTTTTTCTTGTACGTGTGAATTTATGGGCAGTATACTCTTTCTACAAATATATTGTCAAGTACAAACTACCTCATTTCATTATCTTCTCATTATCTCTGATACAGCGTATATTGCATCATCTTGTGATTCTTCGCTCTTCCAATCATCGTCAATCCATATTTCTGTGCCAGTTTTACAGCTTCTGCCGTCGGAGTCTTTTTGCTTGCCACAAGCGGAATTCCTGCCCGGATTACCTTCGTGATCATATCGATTGGGAGACGTCCGGTCGTAAAGACTGCACATTCATGAAAATCATAGTCATGCATAAGTGCATAACCAATCGCTTTGTCCAGTGCATTATGACGTCCGATATCCTCACAGGAATACACAATCTTTCCCTTATATGCAAGAAAGCAACTGTGTGTTGACCATGTCGCCTCATGCAATGGCATATCCTGATGAAAGGCTTCGTCGAATGCATACATAAGTTCCAGACTAACTTCTACCGGCTCCAGATGCTGCAATTCTTTTTCCACTGCAAATCCACTATATATGGTCTTATTATCCGTACAACAAGTCGGTGTATCCATAACCTCTGCGCTCAGATTATCATTAACCAATCCACAATGTTCTGAACCAAGCTGTACTCTCGCCCTGGTCCCATGCTCACAGATATAAAGGTATTCCACTTCCTCTGATGAATGAATCATGCCTTCGCTGACCATTCGTCCCAGTACCAGCCCCGGCAAATCCTTCGGTGTACACACTAATTTCATCGTCAGCACATCATTAATATACACGTCCATACGATGCTCCGATAAAAGCATCTCTGACTTTTCTACAGCATTCCCGTCCGGATCAATATATAATCCTGTAACTGGATAAATCGCTTCTGCTTCCTCATATTGATTATTTATCTTCATACCACTTCGTCCTTTTCATACAACATATATTTGACACACACACATATCAGTGTTAATATACTTATATAAAAGGTACTGCCAATGGCGATTTACCTGATCATTGTAAATAAAAAATAACCGTATTAGTTTCTCAGGCTAACAGGCGGTTATTTTTTTGTGGTCTTATTATTACACCCAATCGTATATCCAAGACCAAATGAGGTTAAGCAGAGACTAAGTACTGCAATCAAGTCAGCCATTGTCAGCATAAGTATGTTCTCCTTTCCATATTAGTTCATCGTTAGAATCATCTATGTAATCAGAGCTATAGACTCCCTGTAAAAAATAAACCGCCAAACACACCAGTGCTGACAGCACCTTACATTTATTGTATCAATTCTATGCTTTTCATGCAATACTTTTGTATATTTTCAAGATATATTATTTGTCTAAAAATAAACAAATCATTTTTTATATCTTTTCTAACACCGCCCTCGGTGTCTCTAGCTGTTCAAACTCCTCTTTTCGGATATCCAGTTCCGGCACCTCTTTGATGTACCACCGTGCCTGAAGCGCAGTCATTCCCATAATATCTGCTGCCTCCAGTTCATGGCTCCCGCCATCTCCGATGTACAAACATTCTCCGGCTCTCACGCCAAGCCCTTCCATACACTTTAGGAATATTCCCGGATCTGGCTTTTTCATTCCCAGTTCATAAGACAGACATGACTGATCAAAATATGGAAATAACTGGCTCTCTCGGATTAATACCGCTTCCTCAGAATAACAGTTACTGATCAGTCCGATTTTAATCTTTTTTTCTTTTAATGTCTGAAGCATCGGAATGATTTCCGGATGAAGATGACAAAAACAGTCTGCTTTTGCTGCCTTTCTTCCGGAAATAATAGTCTGGAATGTCTCCTCGCTGTATTTTCCGGTCTGTCTCAATATCTGCTCAATTGTCTCTTCCAATGTCTGCTTTCCAATGGTCCGGTCATTCTCACTCGGAATCCAAAGTGCATCAAATAACATCGGATCTATGCCGGCATCTGCTGCCATCTGCGCCCGGAAATATACCGGTCCGCCATACTGTGTGATCAAGGTCTCATACATATCAAAAATAACTGCTTTTATCATATAGTTTCTTACCCCGCAAGATGCAGCATCTCAATAAGGAAAATCCAGCTCAGCCCATAGTAAGTCACAACTGCTACCAGGTCATTGATGGTCGTGATCAATGGGCCGGATGCTACAGCCGGATCAACATTAATTTTCTTAAAGAACAGTGGAATACATGTTCCGATTGCTCCGGAAATGACCATCGCAACTACAAGTGCTATTCCGATGCAGCCTGAAACTGCATAAGCGAACATAAAAGTCTTTCCTTTAAAGAGTGCAATATAAAGTCCGATTACAATAAATGACAATGTTCCCAGAATCAGGCCGTTCGAAAATCCGATTGTCATTTCCTTCCATACTAATTCCGCCTTCTGTTTTCCGGTCAGGGACTCGTCCATCAGAACACGGATTGTTACGGCCAGTGACTGTGTTCCCACATTTCCTGCCATATCCAGGATCAGTGACTGGAAACACATAATAATCGTAAGCTGACTTACAACTGTCTCAAATACACCAACTACTGATGAAACGACCATGCCAAGTCCTAACAATACCAACAGCCACGGAAGTCTCTTTTTTAGACTCTCACGCAGAGGCTCTTTCAAATCTTCCTCCGCTGTCAGACCGGCAAACATCGCGTAGTCCTCTCCCATCTCGTCATCGACCAATTCTACGATGCTCTGTGATGTGATAACTCCAAGCAATTTGTTATCATTATCCAGTACCGGAATGGAATTCTCGGAATAATCTTTCAGCTTTTCAATACAATCATCTATCAGTTCATTTCCATATACATATGGGTATGATGTCACGATCAGATCTTCCAGACATGCATCCTGTCTTGCAATAATCAAATCTTTCAAATCTAATGCTCCGTAAAATGTGGAATCCTCTGTCACCATAAATATAGTAGAAATGTTATCGTTCTTTGCTGCCTGTCCGATCAAACTGCTCATTGCCTGCTTTACAGTTAGATTCTCACGAATCATGATGCAGTTAGTTGTCATCTTACTTCCGATTTCTTCCTCGTCAAATGAAGCAATGATTGCCATATCTTTTCTTGCTTCATCATCCATCAGTTCAATCAGAAGTACTTTTTTCTCCTTCGGTGTCATACGGAGAACATCTACAACAGCATCCGTCTCCATTCCCGAAAGAATACCCGCTGCCTTGCGCACGTCCATCTCGTCCAGATATTCTGCTGCCTGTTTCTCATCGATATACTCAAAAATATCTGAAAGCATATCCAGATTCAGAATTCTGCAGACTTTCCGTCTCTCTGCTGCTGTCAGCTCGGAAAATACATCTGCTAGGTCATTTTCATGATAATCCTCCAGTTTGTTACGCATAACTCCCGGTGAAGTATTACCTCTGATGATAGCCAAGATTTCTGACTGATAATCCTGTGTTTTGTTTTCCATCTTGGGAAACCTCCTTATCCTGTTTTCTCATTTCCGCAAGAAGCACAAAAATTAAAACATCAAGAGACACTTTAGCTGTTGACATTAAAATCTTTATCCTTCTTGCATCTGTTTTTCACAGATCAGATAGCTGCATTTTTATGCATATGTTCGCTCATTGGAAAATAGGATAAGAAATGAATTGATAAATTCTATTTAGAAAAAACAGAACAGACTGTTACTCATATCTGATCCTATGTTCTTAGTTCGCCCATGACTATCGCAACTGTCCATTCTGTTCACCTGCCTTTTTTCTTAGAAATTTTTCTACTCATCCATTCCAGGCTCCATTTTGATTTCTGCCTGAAAATGAATCATTGTAGGAGTTCCTGATCACTCCCTCACACATTATAGTATTATCCACCTGACATTTCAACCACATTTTATTATTTTACAAGAATTTATCACTGCACAGCAAAGTCATTTTATCATACTGCTCTTCTGTAATTTTTTCTTAATTTTTGTCTGCAGTTTACTCTGCAATTTTTTCTTAATTATCCTCTTAGTTTTTCTCTTGACATTCTATTATATTGTCCATATAATGTTAAAAGTTAGGAAGCTAACAATTATTTCTTTGAGAATTGAGGTGAATTATGCAAGATACAAACAACCAAAATAATCCTCTGGAACTGGGACGTCTGATCCACATTCTTTCCTGTAAGATGAAATGTCAAAATGACTGCTATACGATTTTAGAAGATAGTGATCTGACACCTGTCCAGCAACAGCTTTTAAAATTTATCTTGTTGGAATCTGCTCACAAACCAATATTCCAGCGGGATATTGAGGAAGCATTCCAGATCCGGCGGTCTACTGTCACCGGTATTATTAAACTGATTGAGCAAAAGGGCTATATTACACGAACCAGTGTTGAAAGCGATGCAAGACTAAAGCAACTGGTTCCGTCAGAAAAAGCTGAGGCTTTGCGTCCACGTATTGTAGAACATATCAAAAAGTGTGAGGCCGCTTTGTCCGCCGGTATTCCTGATGACAAGCTCCATGTTTGCCGGGAAGTTCTCTGTCAGATGCTTGATAATCTTGCAGCTTCAAAATGTAATTGTACTGACAATAAAAAGGAGGCATAATATGAATAAAACACTGTTAAAATCAGTACGAGAATATAAGAAGCAATCCATTCTTGCTCCGCTTCTTGTCATTCTCGAAGTTCTGATGGAAGTTCTGATTCCACTCGAGATGGCCAAAATCATCGATGTAGGAATCGCAAATGGAGATATGTCCTACATTTTGCAGCGCGGCCTGATTCTTGTAGTCATGGCTATGCTTGCCCTGTTCTTTGGTGTTCAGGCTGGTAACATGGCAGCAATCGCAGGTGCCGGATACGCCAAGAACCTGCGCCACGACATCTTTTATAAGGTACAGGATTTCTCTTTCAAAAACATTGACCATTTTTCTACTTCAGGACTGGTTACACGTATGACAACAGATATCACAAATATCCAGATGGCATACATGATGAGTATCCGTCTTCTTGCAAGAGCTCCATTTATGATTATCTTATCATGGATCATGACACTGCTCCTCAATAAGACAATTTCACTCTTATTCCTGATTGTAATCCCGCTTCTTGGAGGAACACTGATCTACATTGCCAAAAAAGCGCACCCACATTTTATCAAAGTATTCGATGAATACGATGTACTGAACAACTCAGTCCAGGAAAATGTGAATGCTTCCCGTGTAGTGAAAGCATTCGTCCGCGAGAATTATGAAATTGACAAGTTCCACGACATTTCCAAATATGTATACAACCTTTTCACAAAAGCTGAAAAAATTGTTGCCTGGAACTCACCGGTCATGCAGTTTACCATGTACTCAGTCGTTCTGATCATGGTTCTGATCGGAGGCAAGAGCATCATTGCCGGCACTATGGAGACAGGCGAACTTACAAGTGTCATCGTTTACGCACTACAGATTATCGGATCTCTGATGATGGTTACATTTGTATTCGTTATGATCATGATCGCGGAGGCATCTTCTGACCGTATCACTGAAGTCATGAATGAAATTCCGGAAATGCAAGATCAGCCTGATGCAGTGACAGAAGTTCCAAACGGAGACATTGTATTCGACCATGTAGACTTCAGCTACGCAGGTGAAGGCGGAAATTTATCTCTGAAAAACGTTAATCTTCATATTGAGTCCGGACAGACTATCGGTATCATCGGTGGAACCGGAAGTGCAAAATCTTCCCTTGTCCAGCTCATCCCAAGACTTTACGATGTCACAAAAGGACGTGTCAAAGTCGGCGGCATTGATGTTCGTGATTATAGCCTGGAATCCCTGCGTGACCAGGTATCCATGGTTCTTCAGAAAAATGTACTGTTCTCTGGAACCATTTATGAAAACATCCGCTGGGGTGATGAAACTGCAAGCGATGAAGAAGTCAAACGTGTATGTAAGCTTGCGCAGGCTGACGGATTCGTTCAGGAGTTCCCGAACGGTTACAATACAAAAATCGTCCAGGGAGGTAACAATGTATCCGGTGGGCAGAAGCAGCGTCTGTGTATCGCAAGGGCGCTCCTTAAGAAACCAAAGATCCTAATTCTGGATGACTCTACCAGTGCAGTAGATACAAAGACGGATGCCCTGATCCGGAAAGCATTCCGCGAGGAAATTCCGAACACCACCAAGATCATCATTGCACAGCGCGTTTCTTCTATCGAAGATGCTGACCAGATCATCGTTCTGGATGGTGGACAGATCATGGGAATTGGAACATCTGAAGAATTATTAAAGACAAATGAAATTTACCGGGAAGTATATGAATCACAGGTAAAAGGAGGTGGCGATCATGAGTAATTCCAATAAGAAATATGAAGATATGACAGAACATAAAAAAAATAACAGACCTGAAAAGAAACCAAAAATGGATGCCACAACAATCGCCACCGGAAAACGGCTTCTGAAATATGTAATGGACAGCTACAAATATCAATTTATCCTTGTGTTCATCTGCATCCTGCTGAGTGCAGTTGCTTCTATCTCGGTATCTCTGTCTCTGAAATATCTGCTGGATGATTTCATCATTCCGCTGATTGGACAAAAAAGTCCAAACTACACCGAGCTTTACCAGGCACTGATGGTTCTCGGAACTATTTTCCTGATCGGAGTAATTGCAACATTTACCTATACAAGAATGATGGTATACATTGGACAGGGCGTGTTAAAAAAAGTGCGCGACGATATGTTTGAGCACATGCAGACACTGCCAATCCGCTACTTTGACCAGAACACGAACGGATCTATCATGAGCCTTTACACGAACGATACTGATACATTAAGACAGATGATCAGCCAGGCTATCCCACAGGCACTGATGTCATTTTTCACTATCGTCGTAACATTTATCTCCATGCTCGTGCTAAGCCCGCTTCTTACCGTCCTTGCAGTACTCATCATCGGGGTTCTGATCTCTGCAACAAAGGCTATCGGCGCAAACAGTGGAAAATATTTCATCCGTCAGCAGATGGCGCTGGCAGATGTGACTGGATTTATTGAAGAGCGTATGAACGGGCAGCGTGTCATCAAAGTCTTCAATCACGAAGAAATTTCAGAAAAAGAGTTCGACGAACTAAATGACGCATTGTTCGAGTGCGCTGCAAATGCAAACAAATATGCAAATATGATGGGACCGGTCATCGGAAACATCGGGAACCTCCAGTTCGTACTGACTGCAGTTCTCGGCGGACTGCTTTCAGTTACTGGTGTGGGCGGTATTACCATCGGTGTCATCGCTTCTTACCTGCAGTTTACAAAGAGCTTTACCCAGCCATTCATGCAGGTTGCACAGCAGTTCAATTCCATCGTCATGGCACTTGCAGGAGCAGAACGTATCTTTAAGCTCATTGACGAAGAACCGGAACAGGATACCGGTTCTGTCACACTGGTCAATGCAAAAAAAGATGAGAATGGAGCGATTACTGAATGCACAGAACGTACCGGTATGTGGGCATGGAAAAAGCCTGCTGACGAAAATGGTGCTGTGACTTATACTGAACTGACCGGAGATGTAAGATTCAAAGATGTAACATTTGGATACGATGAAGACAAAATTATTCTTCATGATATCAGCCTCTTTGCCAAACCTGGCCAGAAGCTGGCATTCGTAGGATCTACGGGCGCCGGTAAGACAACGATCACCAACCTGATCAATCGTTTCTACGACATTCAAAGCGGTGAAATCCTTTATGACGGCATCGACATTACAAAAATCAGAAAAGATGACTTGCGCCGTTCCCTCGGAATCGTTCTTCAGGATACACATTTGTTCACCGGAACGATCAAAGACAATATCCGTTACGGTAAACTGAATGCCACTGACGAAGAAATCTACCATGCTGCAAAACTTGCTCACGCGGACCAGTTCATCCAGATGCTGCCAAATGGTTACGATACATTACTAAGCGGTGACGGTGAGGAATTGTCCCAGGGACAAAGACAACTTCTGTCTATTGCAAGAGCCGCTGTTGCCGATCCACCGGTACTGATTCTGGACGAGGCAACATCAAGTATTGATACCCGTACCGAGAGTATCGTACAGAAAGGTATGGACAATCTGATGAAGGAGCGTACCGTATTTGTTATCGCACACAGACTGTCCACAATTCGCAACAGTAACGCAATTATCGTCCTGGATCACGGTCGGATCATCGAACGCGGTGATCACGATGACCTGATTCAGCAAAAAGGAACCTATTATCAGCTTTATACCGGAAAATTGGAACTTTCCTAGGAAAAAATTGGTAATTTTGCACCGGAGGAATTTGTTAAAAATTTATTGATTTTGGAAATTAATAATGTATAATTAAATATGAATGGGGGAAATGTTCCAGCTATCGACCATTTCCCTTATTACATTTAAGAAAAGAGGTTTGGTTTAAGATGGCAGAAATCAATTTAAGCAAGTATGGTATTACTGGAACTACAGAAATCGTGTATAACCCTTCCTACGAGTTATTATTTGAGGAGGAGACAAACCCTGAACTTGAAGGTTACGAAAAAGGACAGGTCAGTGAACTCGGTGCAGTAAATGTAATGACAGGCATCTATACAGGACGTTCTCCTAAAGACAAATTTATCGTTATGGACGAAAATTCAAAAGACACAGTATGGTGGACATCTGATGAGTACAAGAATGACAATCATCCAGCTTCTGAAGAGACATGGAACGCTGTAAAGGATCTTGCGATCAAAGAACTCTCCAACAAAAAGCTTTATGTTGTAGATGCATTCTGCGGTGCTAACAAAGATACCCGTATGGCAATTCGTTTTATCGTAGAAGTAGCTTGGCAGGCTCATTTCGTTACAAATATGTTCATTCAGCCAACTGAAGAGGAACTTAAAGATTTCGAGCCAGATTTCGTTGTATATAATGCTTCTAAAGCTAAAGTTGAAAACTACAAAGAGTTAGGCTTAAATTCAGAGACAGCTGTATTATTCAACATCACAAGCAAAGAGCAGGTTATCGTAAACACATGGTATGGCGGAGAGATGAAAAAAGGACTGTTCTCTATGATGAATTACTTCCTTCCACTGAAGGGCATCGCTGCTATGCACTGCTCAGCTAACACAGATAAGAATGGTGAGAACACAGCAATCTTCTTCGGACTTTCCGGAACAGGTAAGACAACACTTTCCACAGACCCGAAACGTCTTCTGATTGGTGACGATGAGCACGGTTGGGATGACAACGGAGTATTCAACTTCGAGGGTGGATGCTACGCTAAGGTTATCAACCTTGATAAAGAGTCTGAGCCGGATATCTACAATGCAATTAAGCGCAATGCTCTTCTTGAGAACGTAACACTTGACGCTGAAGGAAAGATTGATTTTGCTGATAAGAGCGTAACAGAGAACACTCGTGTTTCTTACCCGATTCAGCATATCGAGAACATTGTACGCCCGATTTCTTCTGCACCTGCAGCTAAAAACGTCATCTTCCTGTCAGCAGACGCATTCGGCGTACTTCCTCCAGTATCTGTACTGACACCAGAGCAGACACAGTACTACTTCCTGTCAGGATTTACAGCAAAACTTGCCGGAACAGAGCGTGGAATCACAGAGCCTACACCTACATTCTCAGCTTGCTTCGGACAGGCATTCTTAGAGCTGCATCCTACAAAATATGCAGAAGAGCTTGTTAAGAAGATGGAGAAGAGTGGAGCAAAGGCTTACCTTGTAAATACAGGATGGAATGGAACAGGAAAACGTATCTCCATCAAAGATACTCGTGGTATCATCGATGCAATCCTGAATGGAGATATCAAGAGCGCTCCAACTAAGACGATTCCTTTCTTCAACTTTGAAGTTCCTACGGAACTTACAGGTGTTGATACAGGAATCCTTGATCCTCGTGATACTTACGCTGACGCTTCCGAGTGGGAAGAGAAAGCAAAAGATCTTGCCGGAAGATTCATCAAGAACTTCGCAAAATACGAAGGAAACGAAGCTGGAAAAGCACTCGTATCCGCTGGACCACAGTTATAAAAATTATAAAGACAATACAATACAAAGCTCCCGGGTTTTTACATCAACCCGGGAGCTTTTTCATTGTAAAATCTATTACTTAGTCCGTTTCAGTTTTGCAATTGACTTCTTCATGCACCACAGGCAGGTCGGAACACTGTAACAGCATGCTGCAATCCATGCTGCCTGATCCGCAAAACAGATTGCTGTAATAGATGTGATTATTTACACATCTTGAATATATTGACAACATCTTCCTTTGTAAGTGGTTTAAAAGCATCTTTCAATCCACCGATTCGTACAGCTTTCTCTGCCATAACTTCAAAATTCGTTTCATCAATTCCAATCTCTGAAAATGTACTTTTCAGTCCCAGTGTCTGATATAAAAATTCTGCCGTCAATTTAATACTTTTCTTTGCCACCTGCATCGGCTCCATGGATGGGTCCAAACCAAATACATTACAGCCAAACTGATAATATCTGGATACCGTAGTATCATCCAGACAATATTCCATCCAGCGCGGAGTCAAAATAGCCAGTCCCAGCCCATGCGTAATGTCATAGATTGCCGATAATTCATGCTCCATCGGATGGCAGCTCCATGCCTGGCATTTTCCACCGTCTATAAATCCATTGATTGCCCAGGATGATGCCCACATCAGATTTGCTCTTGCTTCATAGTCTTCTGGATTCTTCATCGCAACTGGTGCATATTTTATAATTGTCTTAATCAGACCTTCCATAACTGTATCCAGCATATAAAGATCTTTTTCCATGTTAAAATAAACTTCAAATATATGACTTAACATATCTGCAGATCCACAGGCTGTCTGATATGAACTCACGCTATAAGTGAGCGTTGGATCCAGGAAAGATACCTTCGGCTGCATAACATCGAATCCCATTCCAATCTTATCTTTTGTCTTTGGATTGCTGATCACACCTCCGTTATCCATCTCTGAGCCAGTCGCTGCCAATGTCAGAATATCGACAATTGGAAGACATTTTTTTACATCTACTTTACCTTCCAAAATATCCCATGCATCTCCATCATGAAATGTTGCAGCTCCAATAAATTTTGTACAATCAATTACGGAACCGCCTCCTACTGCAAGCAGAACATCTATCTTTTCTTTCTTACAGATTTCTGCTCCTGCATTTACAGAAGAAACTCTTGGATTTGGTTCAATTCCGGATAACTCAAATAACTCTAATCCAGCTTTTTTAATTTCTGCTACAACTTTGTCATATAATCCGGATTTCTTAATAGAACCGCCTCCATAAGTCATCAATACCCTTGTTCCGAATTTTTTCAATTCTTCCCCAAGATGTCCCAGTTGATTTTCTCCAAAATACACTTTCGTAGAAATATTGTACACAAACTGATTCATTTTATAATTCCTCCTTTGGTATTCATTTTGCATATTGTTTTTTCAATTTTTTTTGCTACGCACGATCTGTGCACGCATTCCCATGTTCGTGAATTCCTGGAAAAGTTTCACGGCCTCTTCCTCGGTAATTCCATCTTTTGCTGAAAATGGAGTCTGGGACAACTGTTTTTTCCTGCTGAATCCATATTTCCGTGCTAACTGCACAAAATCACTTCTCTGACCAAAATAATCAACTACACGCCCAAGTACAATAACCTGTCTAGACGGAAATTTCGGAATGGTACATTCTTCTGGCATCGGCAGTATCTTATATTCTGCCTGATAATAGTCTAATGCAGTCTCAAAATATCCCGTACATTCCTCATCCAGATTCTCATACAATACAACCGGGACATTTGATACAATCTGGTCTGCATCTTCTTTCGGAATCGCTGTCATAATCTGAAGATATTTTGAGATTTCAATATTGTGATTGTTGCAATTTAAAAGCTGTATCTGATATGTCTTCATAGATTTCCTCTCGTATATTACTATTTATAATATGTATCTCATCTCATGCCATTCTTCATCGCCCCATACAGAAGCAGAGATACCTTCGTCTTTGTAGCCCATTTTTTTATACATTTCCACTTTCTGTTCAAGGCATGTCAGTTTCAGCATCTTACGTCCGTTTGCCTGCTCACGCTTTACGTACTGGTTCATGATTTCTCTTGCAAGACCCTGCCTGCGGTATTCTGGCCGGACATCCAGCCCCAGAATGAAAATATTCTTTCCTTCCGAATTATGTACGGTAATATCTGTGAAAAACTCATCACGAAATGCTTCTTCATCTGTTGCCAGTCCATTTAAAAAGCCTGCGATCGTTCCAGTCTCTTTGTCTACTGCAACAAGAAAAAGCTCCGGTGCATGTTCCACTCTTTCAAACATATCTTTTTTAGAACATACCTCATGTGGTGGAAAACAGATCTTCTCAATCTCTGCTACTTCCTCTGCTTCATTTGCCCTGACAGATCGAAATTCGAATCTGTCTAATACATTTGCCGCCATCTTTATTCCCTCCCTATACTTTAATTGCCGACACTATATGATGTTGGAGGGAAAAGCCCCCCATTCAAGAATGCCGCTTTATCTTTGTTAAAAATGCAGACCTTGTATCGTACCTGCTACAATCATCATTCCTCCGGTTACAGCCAGGGCAAGGGCAAGTGCCAGCCAGATGAACTGTTGTTTGCGTTTTTCTTTTGGAAATAATTCTTTTGGATAACCTTCCCGCCCAAGATGTAACACGTGATTGCCCAGATACAAAATTGCCAGCCCCACGCCGCCATCTATCATATAAATTCCCATAAATGCCGGTGAAAGCTGAGAAACCTGGCTGGTTGCTGTATCCATTACAAAGTTCCACATTCCACTTCCATTCATTCCAAGTGCTCTTGCCATCAGCTGCATCAAAAACTGCATCCCATAAAGCACCAGTACCGGAATGATATTATTGATCGCATGAAACATCACATTATAAAACATGTTGTTCGTCTCATAGACAAGATATCCGAGTACAATTCCAAGGAGAAATGTTGGAAAAAATCGTATGATACTTCCATGAAACAGACCAAACACTGCCGCTGTAACTATAATTGGAATCCATTTTCCGTGTGTCTGATTCCAAATAGAATTAAAAAATACACCACGAAACACTGCTTCTTCACAGATTGCCGGTGCAATTCCAACAACTATAATTGCTACTATCATGGAGGAACTTGTGAACATACTGCTTAATCCGATTGATGTTTCAGTAACCATCTCCGGAGCAATATACATTTCAATCATGGTCACAACAGAAATTGCCTGACTCGCACCAAAGTAAATCAGTATCGTCCCCATGACCTCCGTAAGCTTTGGCTTATGAATCGGAAACACCGACCGGAATTTTCCGCCAAACACTGCCACTGCTCCAACTGCTATGCCCAGTAAAATCAATTCTCCGATCAAAGACCGTCCCATTCCTAACCATTGCGGCAGAAAGTCACTGAACACAAATACTTCCAGACCTGCCAGGATGATTACCAGTAATCCCTGCCAAAGTCTTAACTGTTTTTTCTCATTTTCCATATATTTCACCTTACCATCCAAGTCTGCTGTATTCTAGTCCTTCAACATGTCCGCATCAAATTTCTTTGGAAACGTTTGAATTTCTTCATGAATTCCAATGATTTTCTCCATCCATATCATATTGTACCAGCGATGGAACTTGTATCCACATTTTTCAAATTCTCCTATCCTACGATAGCCAAGATGTTCATGAAACTGTGCACTGTTCTTTGTCAGATACTCATCGTCTTCCTCGGGATATCCAATACATGCTTCCATATTTAAAATTCCCATTTCTTTCAGACAATGTTCCAATGCACTATGAAGTTTTTTTCCTATTCCCATACGTTTACAATTCTGATCTACATATATGGAGGTTTCCACCGCCCAGGCATAAGCTGCGCGCTCCTTAAATGGACTGACATATGCATACCCCACGATTTTTCCATCATGTTCTGCCACCAGATATGGATATTTTTCAAGTGTATGTGCAATTCTATCACGAAATTCCTCTGGGGAGGGAACTTCATATTCAAATGTAATTGCAGTTTCCCTGACATATGGTGCATAAATCTCCAACAATTCTTCTGCATCATCTAATGCTGCAACACGAATCACGATTTCTTTTTTTAATGTACTCATACTGTAATCTGACTCAATACCTCCCCGATCGGTGCGGCAATTGTAAGTTCTGCACGAACTGATTTTGCCGTATCGCCCTTATTGATCACGACAAGATGTTTTCCTTTAAAATAATCTACAAATCCAGCTGCCGGATAAACGACCAGCGATGTTCCCCCTATGATCAGTGTGTCTGCCTGGCTGATCGCACGGATACTCTTGTCAATCATATTTTCATCCAGACTTTCCTCATAAAGCACGACATCCGGCTTGATCACTCCTCCACACTCACAACGTGGAACTCCTTTGCTGTTCTTTACATATGCTGCATCGTAGAATTTTCCGCATTTTTGACAGTAATTGCGATGAATACTTCCATGGATCTCATATACATTCTTACTTCCTGCTGCCTGATGGAGTCCGTCAATATTCTGCGTAATGATTGCTTTAAGTTTTCCTGCCTGCTCAAGTTCTGCCAGCTTTTTATGCGCGGCATTCGGCTTCGCATCTAAAAACATCATCTTTTCTTTGTAAAATTCATAAAATCCTTCTGTATTGCGCTTAAAGAAGGTATGACTGACGATCTGTTCCGGTGAATACTTGTATTTCTGCTGATACAGGCCGTCCGCACTTCGAAAATCCGGAATATTGCTCTCTGTAGATACTCCTGCTCCTCCGAAAAAGACAATATTTTCACTGTCATCAATGATTTCCTGCAACTCTTCGATTTCTTTATTCACAAAATCATCTCCCTATTTTACATTTTCCAGCCACTCAATGATCTGACCCAGATCCTCCAGACTGGCTGATGCATGTTCCAGTACCTCTTCCGGCACATCTACCATATCATGAATATAAATCGTTTCTCCACCGGCTGCGATTCCTGCCATGACTCCCGGTGTACTGTCTTCAACTACCAGACACTCCTTCGGATCGCGTCCGATCGCTTTTGCTGCATTCCAGAAAATATCCGGTTTGGGTTTACTTGCTTTTTGCGTGTCTCCATAGATAAATGCTGCAAAATATTCTGCTATTCCTGACATTTGAAGAACTTTTTCTCCACGCGATTGTCTTGTAGAAGTTGCAACTGCTGCCGGAATCTTCTTTTCTTCCAAATAGGAAAGGAGATCCATAAGCCCCTTCTTTTTAGGAACTCCGTCCCGCGCAAGCATCTCCATAAAAATCTCATCTTTTCGCTGTCTTGCTTCTTCATAACGAAATTCTCTGCCAAATGTATCTTCAAATATTCCCCTGATAATCGCTGCCGTCTTTCCCCGGCACTGATTCAGAAGTTCTGTCGTAATGGAATACCCCATCTCTTCTCCGACTTGCTTCCACGCAATCGTATATAGCCTCTCTGTATCAAACAAAGTGCCATCCATGTCAAATATCACGCCTCGGATCATATTGTACGCCTCACTCTTCTATACGTTCTCTCATCATCAGTCATTTTTTGTCTATTCTTTATCCATGCTGTCTGACGATTTTCCTTTGCTTTCTCTTGTATAATCGGTAAAGAATCCAGTCAGTGCGTCCAGCGTCTTTAACAGTACCGGAATCTCGCTCTCATCTAACTTGTCCACAATGGCCTGTGTCATCTGCTTATGATAATCTTCGTGATGATGATATGCATTTTCCCCTTTTTCCAGAAGACGCACATACACGACCCGTCGATCCTCTTTGCTGCGGAACCGGTCAACATAACCCTTTTTCACAAGACTATTCACAGCAGTTGTAAGTGATCCTACTGTAATATTCAGCTTCTTTGCAATGGTAGACATATTATTGCCCTCTCCAAGTCCGATTGCCTCTATGACGTGCATATCATTGTTGGTAATATCTTTAAATTCATCCGTAATAATTGCCTTACCTTCTACCTCCCAGATCTCATTGATCAGATTCACCAGGACATAGTTAATTGTTGCATATACATCACTCATTCGCACTGCTCCTTCATCCTTTACTTGCTTTTCATTATAGACGTTTTTTGTCAAAGAAGTCAACCTGCTCCTGCATTCCTTCTGAATTCTCTGACACTTGCATTTTACAGACAACTTTGTACTGATATATTTCAGATTCTGCTTACATCCGACGGAAGCGTTCATATCGGGAATCCACTAATTCTTGGATGTCTTTGTTTGTATATTCTTCCAGATACCCTTCGATATTTTTCTCCAGTTCATCTGCAATATTGCTCATCGTTTCTGCTGTAAAATGTTCTGGTTCTGCAAACACCTTCTCTACAATCCCCATTTCTTTTAAATCTGCTGCTGTCAGACGCATAACTTTTGCAGCCTGCGCAGCTTTCGTACTGTCCTTCCATAAAATGCTTGCAAAGCCTTCTGGTGAAAGAATGGAATAAATGGAATTCTCCAGCATCCATACCTGGTCTGAAACCGCCATTGCAAGTGCACCGCCGCTTCCACCTTCTCCGATAACAATACTAAGTATCGGGGTCTTCAGCGCTGACATCTCATACAGATTTCTTGCAATCGCCTCTCCCTGGCCACGCTCTTCTGCGGAAATTCCGCAAAAGGCTCCCGGCGTATCTACGAAGCAAATGACCGGGCGGTGGAATTTTTCTGCCTGCTTCATAAGACGCAATGCCTTCCGGTAGCCTTCCGGTGACGGCATACCAAAATTGTGTCCGATATTCTCTTTTGTATTCTGCCCCTTCGCCTGGGCAATGACTGTCACTGCTCTTCCGTGAAAGGTTGCGATTCCTCCGACAATTGCCGGATCATCGGAAAAATACCGATCTCCATGCAGTTCTATAAAATCCTGGAACAAAGCTTCTATATAGTGGCCTGCAACCGGGCGGTCATTTCTTCTGGAAATCTGTACACGCTCCCAGGCTTCCAGAGTTTTTGATCTGGTTTTTCTATTTTGAAATTCTTTTGTCGCTTTTTCGACTTTTTCATTTCCAGTCTGATGCATTTTCAGGATTTTTCCCAGCGTCTGCCGCATCTGCTGGCGTTCTACAATCTGGTCTACAAATCCATGTTCTTTTAAGAACTCGGATCTTTGGAATCCTTTCGGAAGTTTCTGACCAATCGTCTGCTCAATGACACGAGGACCTGCAAATCCAATCAGTGCTCCCGGCTCTGCCAGTATGATATCTCCAAGCATAGCAAAACTTGCCGTCACGCCACCGGTTGTTGGATCTGTCAGCACCGTAATATAAAGAAGTCCAGCGTCGCTGTGACGTTTCAGTGCAGCGGATGTCTTTGCCATCTGCATCAAAGACACGATTCCTTCCTGCATTCTTGCTCCGCCAGAGCATGTAAAGATGATAACCGGAAGCTTTTCTTCTGTCGCACGTTCTACCATCCTTGTAATTTTCTCACCTACGACTTCTCCCATACTCGCCATTAAAAAACGTCCGTCACAGACTCCAAGCGCTGTCTCAATTCCATGAATTGCAGCTTTTCCAGTCACCACTGCCTCATCTAATCCAGTTGTTTGTTTTAATGCTTCCACCTTTTCCGGATACCCTTTGTATCCAATCGGGTTCGTATTTTCAATTCCTCTGTCCCACTCTTCGAACGTATCCTCATCTGCAATTGACCGGATCCGCTCCGGTGCCGGCATGCGGAAATATCCATGACATTTCGGGCAAATATATCCGCCTGTTATAACGTCCTCTGTAATAATTGCTTTCTGACATTTGTTACATTTACACAGAAGTCCCTCCGGAACTTCCGGGCTTTGGTGTTTCCCACCGATATGCCCTTTTTTTCCGGAAGGACGTCTTGTTTTCTTAAACATATTATCTAACTTCATATGTCCACTCCTTATACTCTTTCACTCCACGGTTGTTGTATACCTTAATGCTTTATAGTATCTATGAAATTCACATTAAACTCTCCGGATTGATATACCGGGTTATTTAATAATTCATAGAGATAATCCACATTCGTGTCGATGCCCTCAATAATAACCTCTCCAAGTGCGCTCTGCATTTTCTGGATTGCTTCATCCCGGTTCTTCGCCCAGACAATGAGCTTTGCAACCATGGAATCATAATATGGAGAAATGCTGCATCCACTGTAAATTGCAGAATCTACACGGATTCCTTTTCCTCCCGGCAAATGAAGATCTGTAATAGTTCCAGGCGACGGCCGGAATCCTTTTTCCGGATTTTCCGCATTGATCCGGCACTCAATGGCATGCCCATTGATTTCAATATCCTGTTGAGTAAATGACAGCTTCTGTCCATCTGCAATACGAATCTGTTCTTTGATCAAGTCAATTCCAGTCACCCACTCAGTCACCGGATGCTCCACCTGAATTCTGGTATTCATCTCCATAAAGTAAAAGGCATCATTGTTCTCTAAAAGAAATTCAATGGTTCCTGCATTGACATAGCCTGCGGCTTTCGCAGCTTTTACTGCTGCCTCTCCCATCTTCTTTCGAAGCTTTGAAGACAACGCCGCTGACGGAGCCTCCTCGATCATTTTCTGATGATTTCTCTGAATAGAGCAGTCACGTTCTCCGAGATGCACTACATTTCCATAGGAATCTGCCAGAATCTGAAATTCGATATGTCTCGGCTCCTCCATAAAATGTTCAATATACATGGTATCATCGCCAAATGCCATCTGACTTTCCTTCTGTGCGGTCTGAAAGCTTTGCGTGAATTCTTCTTCGGAATATGCCACACGCATGCCTTTTCCACCTCCGCCGAGGGCAGCTTTTATAATAACCGGGTAACCGATTTCCCGTGCAAGCAAAAGTCCGGTATGCACCTCACAGACTGGCTCCTTACTTCCTGGGATGACCGGAACACCTGCTGCTTCCATCGTATTTCTTGCTTCCTGCTTATTGCCAAGCTTTGCAATGACATTTGCCGGCGGTCCGATAAAGGTAATTCCGCACTGCTCACACAGTTCTGCAAATTTACTGTTCTCTGACAAAAAGCCAAAACCCGGGTGAATGGCGTCTGCCCCACTCACCACCGTTGCACTGATAATATTCTCCATACTTAAATAACTCTGAGATGACGGTGCCGGTCCGATACAGACCGCCTCATCTGCAAGCTTTGTATGAAGGGCTTCTGCGTCTGCCTCTGAATATACTGCAACCGTCTCAATTCCCATTTCCCGGCACGCACGGATAATCCGAACTGCAATCTCACCACGGTTCGCAATCAAAATCTTCTTAATCACACAGATCACCTACCCTACTGCAAATGTCAGTACCGCGCTGACTACTTTTTTACCGTCCACTGTAGCGACAGCCTCTCCGACACCAATCGGTCCTTTTTTCCGGATAATTCTTGTTTCCAGACGAAGCTTGTCCCCCGGCACGACCTTGCCTTTGAATTTGCATTTATCAATTCCGCCAAAATATGCGACTTTTCCCTGATTCTTTGGCTCACTTAAAATCGCTACCGCACCTGCCTGTGCCAGCGCTTCCACGATCAGCACACCCGGCATGACCGGCTCCTGTGGAAAATGTCCGGCAAAGAACTCTTCCCGGTAGGAAACACATTTGTACGCCACTGCATACTCACCCGGCTCGTAATCTTCTACATAATCCAATAACAGAAACGGATGTCTGTGAGGTATGATTTCCTGAATCTGTTTAATATCCAAATGTTTCATGATAACCTCCTACGCAATTCTGAATAATGGCTGGCCATACTCTACTGCCTGACCATTCTTTACAAGAATCTCCGTGACTGTTCCATCAAAATCACTCTCGATTTCATTCATCAGCTTCATGGCCTCGATAATTGCAACCGACTGACCTTTTTTCACGGAATCGCCAACCTGAATAAATGGCTCTGCATCCTCTGCCGGAGCCGCGTAAAATGTTCCCACAAGCGGAGCTTTGACTACATTTCCAACAGGAGCCGGCTCAGATATCCCGGTCTGTTTCTGTACTTCTTCTTCTAAATCTGTGGCCGCTTTAGAAGAAGCACCTGTAACTTTCACAGCTTCCGGTGTAACAGCCTGCATTGGCGCAGTCGTTCCCATCACCAGGTTCTCTTTCTTATTCAGCTGCAATTTTATACCATTTTCTTCATATTTAAATCCAGTCAGGTCTGACTCAGAGACTTTATCAATCAGTTTCATCAACTGTTCTACGTCCATTTCCAGGTTCCCCCTTACGCTTCATACTTCTGAATTAAAATTGTTGCATTGTGTCCGCCAAATCCAAGTGAATTGCTCATGGCTGCCTTGATTTCTTTCTCTACCGGACTTCCAATTGCATAATTTAAGTCACATTCTTCATCGGCCTCTTTTGTTCCGACCGTCTGATGGATAAATCCATCTTCCATGCTTTTGACACAAGTAATAAATTCTACTCCGCCTGCTGCTCCAAGCAAGTGACCGATCATGGATTTCGTAGAATTGATCACCACGTCTTTCGCTGCCTCGCCAAATGCTTTCTTAATGGCGCGTGTCTCGAACAGGTCATTGTGATGGGTACTTGTTCCATGGGCATTGATGTAATCTACCTGTGCCGGTGTAATCTGGGCCTCTTCCATGGCAAGCTCCATTGCCTTCGCTGCACCGCTTCCGTCTTCTGCCGGAGAAGTAATATGATAAGCATCCCCTGTACATCCGTAACCGGTCACTTCTGCGTAAATCTTTGCCCCACGCGCTTTTGCATGCTCCAGCTCTTCCAGCATTACAACTCCCGCACCTTCACCAAGTACGAATCCATCCCGGTCTTTATCAAATGGAATGGAGGCACGAAGTGGATCGGTAGAAGCAGAAAGTGCTGTCAGTGCTGTAAATCCGGCAATACCAAGTGGGCATACACAGCCTTCGGTTCCTCCTGCAAGCATCATATCTGCGTCACCATACTGGATTGTACGGAATGCATCACCAATACAGTTCGTTCCTGTGGCGCAGGCAGTTACGACATTGCTGCATTTTCCACGGAATCCTAACTGAATTGACACATTTCCCGCTGCCATATTGGAAATCATCAAAGGCACCATAAGCGGATTCACTCTTGCCGGTCCCTTGGTCAGAATTTTTTCATAGCTCTGCTCTGCTACCTGAAGACTTCCAATTCCAGAACCAATCATCACGCCAGCGCGAAATGGGTCTTCTTTTTCAATCTCCAGTCCAGAATCTTCATAAGCTTCTCTGGCTGCTGCAACCGCATATTGAGAAAATGCTTCCATACGTCTGGCTGCTTTTTTATCCATATGATCTCCCGGCACAAAGTCTTTGACTTCTGCTGCCAGTTTTACTTTATAATCTGTAGTGTCGAACTTTGTGATCTCACCGATTCCAACCTTACCTTTGCGGATTCCGTCCCAAAATTCAGCTACACTATTTCCAATTGGAGTAATTGCACCAAGTCCGGTCACGACCACTCTTCTTTTTAAGACTTTATTATTTGCCATCTTTTTTGTACTCCTTCTCCTGCATCACTTTCTACATTACCATGCCGCCGTCTACATGCAGCACTTGTCCGGTAATATAAGAAGCATCTTCCGATGCGAGAAATGCAACTGCTTTTGCCACCTGCTCAGGCACTCCAAATTTTCCAAGAGGAATCTGGGCAAGCGTAGTCTCTACAACCTTTTCCGGCAGGCTCTGCGTCATATCTGTGTCAATAAATCCAGGAGCTACTGCATTCACAGTAATTCCTCTGGAGCCAAGCTCTTTTGCCACAGCTTTTGTAAGTCCGATGATTCCGGCCTTGGAAGCTGCATAATTGACCTGTCCTGCATTTCCAGACACACCAACTACAGATGAAATATTCACGATGCGCCCGCTTCTTTGCTTTAACATCTGTCTGGATACCGCCTGGATTGTATGAAATGCGCCTTTTAGATTCGTATCTAACACAGCGTCAAAATCTTCTTCTGACATCCGCATCAACAGACCATCTCTTGTAATACCTGCATTATTCACCAGCACATCCAGATGTCCGTATTCCGCGATCACATTTCCAATAAATTCTTTACATGCCACGTTGTCAGAAACATCACATTTATATATAGAAGCTTCTCCTCCATTTTGCTCAATTTCTGTCTTTAATTCCTGTGCTTTTTCCTCGCTGCCACAGTAATTGATCACAACATACATGCCCGCTGCTGCCAGCTCTCTTGCGATTGCCGCGCCAATTCCACGGGAAGCTCCTGTCACAACTGCTACCTTTTTTTCCATTTTATTTATAACTCCTGTCATTTTCGCCTTGTTTCTATATGATCTTTTCCAGATCTTCCCATGTTGTTACATTGCAGACCTTGACGCTTCGGTCAATCTTTTTCATAAATCCTGCCAAAGTCTTGCCCGGTCCGATTTCGATAAATGTATCAACTCCATCTGCGATCATTTTCTCCATGCTCTGTTGCCAGCGAACGGACGATGTAAGCTGTGCCACAAGTAATCCCGGACTCTTACGAACATCCGTAACTGCTTCTGCCGTCACATTTGTAATATAAGGGATCATAAGCTCATGAAATTCTGTCTTATCTAGCTCCATTTCCAGTTCCTTTGCCGCCGGGAGTAAGAGCGTAGAATGAAACGGACCACTAACATTTAACATTACGGTACGTTTTGCACCCGCCTCTTTCAAATGTTCTGCCGCTTTTTCAACTGCTTTTGTTTTTCCTGTAAGAACAATCTGACCCGGACAGTTATAGTTCGCTACAGATACACCTTCCATCTCTGCTGTCACTGCTTCGATTTTCTCTGCATCTAATCCAAGAATCGCGCACATAGCGCCTTCTCCTGCCGGAACTGTATGCTGCATCAAAATTCCACGTTTTCTCACAAGGCGGATCGCATCGATCGGCTCCAGCCCGCCGGCCACAGAGATGGCTGCGTATTCGCCAAGGCTCAGTCCCGCTGTAATATCTGGTTTTACTCCACGTTCCATCAGAACTTCTGTCATGGCAAGGCATGTTGTTACCATTGCCGCCTGTGTATATTCTGTCTGGTCTAAGAGATTATTTTCCTCAAAACACAATGCTTTCATATCCAGCCCCAGCCGTTCGCCTGCTTCATCAAAGAGCTTTCTGACACTGGCGCTGTTTTCGTAAAAATCTGCACCCATGCCACATTTCTGCGCCCCTTGTCCCGGATAGATAAATGCAATCTTACTCATATATTTCTTATCCTCCAATTACTACACTTCGGTTTCATACAGATTCAGAGTGCCTATCAAAGCGTCTGTTTCTCTGACCAGTTTTTGGATCAATGACTGACAGCTCATCTGCTCATTTACCAGTCCCGCGATCTGGCCTGACATGACACTTCCAGTCTTCACATCACCGTCTACGACAGCTTTTCTAAGACCTCCAAGAGTCATAAGTTCCAACTCTTCAAATGGAGCACCTTCCTGTTCCATCTTCAAGTATTTCTTTGTCATCTCATTGCGAAGTGCCCGTACCGGGTGTCCTGTTGTACGTCCTGTGACTCTTGTATCAATGTCACTTGCCTTTAAAATCTTATCCTTATAATTCTGATGCACCTGTGCCTCTTCTGTGACAACAAATGCAGTTCCCATCTGTACAGCCTTTGCTCCCAGCATAAATGTTGCTGCAATTCCTCTTCCGTCTCCGATTCCACCTGCGGCAATAACCGGAATATCGACTGCATCAACGACCTGTGGTACAAGTGTCATAGTCGTGCTCTCTCCGACATGTCCGCCAGACTCGCAGCCTTCTGCAACAATTGCATCGGCTCCTGCCCGCTCCATACGTTTCGCAAGAGCCACAGAAGCAACAACAGGAATTACTTTCACTCCTGCTTCCTTCCACATTTCCATATATTTTCCCGGACTTCCGGCTCCAGTCGTCACGACCTGGACACCTTCTTCCACAATTACTTTCGCAACATCAGCCGCATAAGGGCTCATAAGCATAATATTCACTCCAAATGGTTTGTCCGTCAGCTTGCGTGCTGCCCGTATCTGCTCGCGCACCCACTCTGCCGGAGCACTGGCGGCACCAATAAGTCCAAGACCACCTGCTTCTGAAACAGCAGCCGCCAGATGATGCTCAGCTACCCATGCCATACCACCTTGGATGATCGGGTATTTTATTCCGAGAAGTCTTGTTATTTCTGTCTGCATCATTTGTTTCCTTTCTTGCATTCACACTTCTAAAAGAGTCAGCAATCTGTCGAAGGCTATATCTTTATTCTTTATGTGCTTCCACGTATTTCACTACGTCGCCGACTGTTTTGAGTGTCGGAAGGTCTTCTTCCGGAATTTCGATCTCATATTCATCTTCTAATGCTGTTACCATCTCGAAGAGGTCTAAGGAATCTGCGTCTAAATCCTCTTTGAAATCTGCACTCTCTGTAACCTTCTCCACATCAATTGCTAAATTCTCTGCGATAATCTCTCTAATCTGCTCTAACATAATTTTTTTCTCCTTTTACCATTCAATAATTGTTGCGCCCCAGGTCAGGCCTGCCCCGAATCCTGCCAGCACGATTTTCTGTCCTCGTTTTAATCTTCCGTCTCTGTTCATTTCATCTAACAGAATCGGAATACTTGCGGAAGATGTATTTCCATACTCTTCCATGTTCATTGGGAATTTTTCGACCGGTTCGCCCATGCGTTTTGCTACAGCTTCCAGAATTCTCCGGTTCGCCTGATGTAAAATGTACCAATCGATTTCTTCTGGTTTTACTTCATTTTTTTCCAGCACTTCCTGAATGACTTCCGGTACCTGCTTAATCGCAAACCGGAATACTCCCTGACCGTCCATCTGCATGAGATAGTCTTCACTGTTCAAATGTTTCCCGCCAATCTCATCATTTTTCTGAAGAGGAAGTCCATTCTCCTCTCGCTTACTGTGACACAAAAGCGCCTCTCCTCGAGTCCCGTCAGAATGTGCCGCCGGAATATAACTGGCTCTTTCATCTTTTTTTATTACTGCTGCACCGGCGCCGTCTCCGAAAAGAATACACGTCCCACGGTCCTTCCAGTTCGTCAGCCTGGACAGCGATTCACTTCCTACGATCAGAACTGTCTGATAAATCCCACTTTCTATGTATGCCAATGCTGTATTGTATGCCAGTACAAACCCGGTACATGCTCCATTTAAATCAAAACAGACTGCTTTGTCTGCACCAATGGCCTTTTGCACTTCGCATGCACCACATGGAATAATGACATCCGAAGAAATCGTGGACATCAGAATCAGATCCAGTTCTTCTGGTAAAACTCCTGCATTATCAAGAGCTCGTTTTGCAGCTTCATTCGCCATGGACACGGTCGTCTCTTTCACTGCAATATGGCGTCTCGCAATTCCGGTCCGTTCTCTGATCCATGAATCACTTGTCTCTACAAGCTCTGCAACCCCATCATTATCCATAACATAATCCGGGACACAGGAGCCTGTTCCACAAAATCTTGCACTCATATCTTTCCTTTCTGAAGTTTTTCTTTGAACTTCAATTTATTTGAGTTTCAATTATTTTGACTTTCAAAGTATACATAACAAAAAAAGCTTTGTCAAGAACATTTTTCTTAAATCCGACTTTTCTCCTCTTCTAAAACCCATTGATTTTCCCCCGAAAACTCTCTATACTATCTTTTATGGTAACTATATCGTAAGGGAGTGTATCTGATTTATGAATAAAAAAGAAGTTTTGGAGATCCGCAAGCAGTTTACCCCGGAAAACTGCACAATTACCCGTATCTGCGGCTGTTATGTGGATCATGAAAAAGAGAAAAAAATGGAGATGAAAAAAGCTTTTCTTTCCATGCCGGAGGAAGAAGCTTTCAAGTATTTTGACATTTTCAGGCATACATTATCCGGAACTGTTGGCAAGAACCTGATGACTATGGAATTCCCGCTGGACCAGGAGCTGGAAGGCGGCGCGCAGGAGCTCCTTTTAAGGCTGCGCGATACGAAGCTTACTGATGATCTGCTTTTGGAAGAATTCTACGACAAGGTTATTGAGAACTACGAATTCGCGGAAAACTACTATATTATATTGATTCATGCTGCATACGACGTGCCAGGGAAATCTTCCGATAATATGGAAATGTTTGACGCTTCCGATACCGTATATGAACATATCATGTGCAGTGTCTGCCCGGTAAAATTGACGAAAGCCGGACTTACATATAACGCCGAAAAGAACAATATTGAAGACCGTATCCGTGACTGGTTCGTGGAGATGCCTGCGACCGGTTTTCTCTTCCCGGCTTTCCAGGATCGTGCAAGTGACGTTCATCACGTCCTGTACTACTCCAAGAAACCAGAAGATCTCCAGCCTGACTTTATTGCAAATGTACTTGGCAATATTACACCGCTTACTGCAAAGGATCAAAAGACAACGTTTCAGTCTCTTGTCAGTGATACACTCGGTGAGGATTGTGACTATGACACCGTCCGCAATATCCACGACAATCTGAATGAACTTATGGAAGAAGCTAAGGAATCTCCTGACCCACTGGAGCTGTCCCGCCCAGACGTGAAACACCTGTTAGAGCGAAGTGGAGTCCCGGAAGAAAAAATGGAACATTTCGATAAGAATTTTGAGGAAGCTGTCGGTGAGAAAAATACTCTCCTTGCTTCCAACATTGCCAGTGTCAAAACTTTCCAGATTGAGACACCTGATATTGTAGTAAAAGTTAATCCGGAAAGATCCGACCTCGTAGAGACCCGTGAAATCGATGGAAGACGCTGTCTTGTCATCGCGATTGACGATCATCTTGAGGTAAATGGCATCGAAGTCCGTTAAAATGTGGTTAAAAACAGAAAGTTTTTCTAAACTTTCTGTTTTTTATTTGCGTATTTTCCCGAGTTTCTGTATAATTGTATACTATACAAAATGATTTATCGAAAGGAAGAGTAGTTATGGAGAAAAACACAAACAAAAAAAGTGCCAGTGCTCTCATTGGTGCAGCGTTTCTTATGGCAACCTCTGCAATTGGTCCTGGATTTCTTACACAGACCGGACAGTTCACAGGAAACCTCAAAGGAAGCTTTGGCTTCGTAATCTTAGTATCAGTTATTTTAGCAGCAATCGTTCAGCTTAATGTATGGAGAGTCTTATGCGTATCCGGTATGCGTGGTCAGGACGTTGCTAACAAAGTCCTGCCAGGTCTTGGATATGTGATTGCATTCCTCGTTGTAGCCGGCGGACTTGTATTCAACATTGGTAACGTTGGCGGCGGTGCCCTCGGATTCAACACCTTGCTTGGCATCCCGACTACATATGGCTGCTTCCTCGCAGGAGCAATCGCAATCTGTGTATTCCTTTATAAAAATGCATTAGATGCAATGGACACACTGACAAAAATTCTTGGTGGTATCATGATCGTCGTTATTTTTGTTGTCATCCTGATTGTAAAACCACCAGTAGGAATGGCTGTCAAGGAAACATTTGTACCAACTGCTCCTATGGACAGTATCTTCCCTGCAATTCTGACACTTCTTGGCGGAACTGTTGGCGGATACATCACATTTGCCGGTGCACATCGTCTGATCGATGCCGGTATTACAAAAGAAGAGAATTTAAAAGAGATCACCAAGAGTTCTGTTATGGGAGTCGGAATTGCAACGATCGTCCGTATCTTACTTTTCCTTGCAATCTTAGGCGTTGTTGTTGAGACTGCAACTTCCCCGGCTACAACTCTTGATGCAAGCAACCCGGCTGCCGACGCATTTTTACAGGGTGCAGGTCAGATCGGATACCGTTTCTTCGGACTGGTACTTTTGTGTGCGGCTGTTACATCTATCATCGGATGCGCCTACACATCTGTATCTTTCCTGAAAACTTTCAGCAAGACAATTGCCAACAATGAAAAATGGTTCATCGTAGGATTTATCGCTCTTAGCACCGTTGTTATGGCTCTCATCGGACAGCCTGCAACTCTGCTCGTATTAGCAGGTGCCCTCAACGGACTGATCCTTCCTATTACATTGGGAGTATGTCTGATCGCATCTCAGAAGAAGTCTATCATGGGCGAGAACTACAAACACCCGATCGTGCTTCTAATCCTTGGAATTATTGTAGTTGTAATCTCTGCATACCTTGGAATCACTTCCCTTGGAAAGCTGAGCGCACTGTTCGGATAAGGAGATGTTTTTTATGGAAGAAATGAAAATCCACACAGCCGGTGACTCTTCTGTCCTGATTGAATTCGGACAGGAGATCTCCCCGGAGATCAATGCAACAATTACGGCCTTCGTCCATCTGATGAAGGCCCAGCATGTTGAAGGAGTCAAAGATATGATTCCTGCATTTACAAGTCTTCTGATCAACTACGATCCAAGAGTTGTAAATTACGGCGCATTAAAAGAGCGTCTGGAAAAGCTGTTAAAACTTGAGGTCAGCCAGGAAACTGCTCCGTCACGGATCTTTGATATTCCGGTCTGCTACGGTGGCGAATATGGACCTGACCTGGAAAATATCGCAATGCATGCCAATCTTTCTACTCAGGAAGTAATTGATATCCACAGCAGTGAAGACTATCTGATCTACATGCTCGGATTCCTTCCTGGATTTTCTTATCTTGGGGGACTGGACGAACGGATCCACACACCAAGACTTGCAAATCCGCGTATTAAGATTCCGGCAGGAAGCGTCGGAATCGGCGGTTCCCAGACGGGAATCTATCCGCTCGACTCCCCTGGAGGCTGGCAGCTTCTGGGGCTGACTCCGGTAAAGACTTATGATCCGAACCGCGAGATTCCAATCCTTTTCGAAGCCGGTGATTATATTCATTTTGTACCGGTCACAGAAAAAGATTTTCTTGAGATTAAAGAACAGGTGAATCAGGGGACTTACGAGTGTGTGATTCGCCAGAAAGGAGTGTAATATGGGAATTCGCATTTTAAAAGGCGGAATGCTTACAACTGTACAGGACAGTGGGCGCCCGGGCTATCAGAGCCAGGGGTTCGGCGTATCTGGTGTTATGGACCGCCGCTCCTTCAAAATTGCCAATCTTCTTCTGGATAATCCGGAAAATGAAGCAGTTCTCGAATTCACTCTTCTTGGACCAACACTGGAATTTACTTCCGAGACGATCATCGCTATCACGGGAGGTGATTTTCAGCCACAGGTCAACGGAAAGCCTGTGAAAATGTATACGGCGCTCTATATGCACCGTGGAGATATTCTCTCATTTCGTGGCTGCCGTACCGGAAGCCGCGGCTACATCGCATTTTCCAGTTATCTGGAAATCCCGGTCGTTATGGGAAGCCGCTCTACCAACATCAAATGTGGACTTGGAGGATTTAAGGGACGCCGCCTCTTAGACGGTGACTATATCAGCTTCCGTGCCAAAAGAAGATACTTGCCTTATTTCCTGTCTAGAAGCCTGGATCTCAACGAGTTTGATCAGGACAACATTACACTGCGCGTGATTATGGGACCACAGGACGATGCATTTACCGCGGCAGGAAAAGAGACATTTCTATCTTCCGAATATGTTGTAACGAGTGAGTTCGACCGCATGGGCTGCCGTCTGGAAGGACCATTTATTGCATCAAAGTCAACAACAGACATTATCTCTGATGGAATCGCATTCGGTTCTGTTCAGGTACCTAGCCATGGAAAACCAATCATTCTGCTGGCGGACAGACAGACTACCGGCGGATATGCGAAGATTGCTACAGTCATCTCTGTAGATATTCCAAAACTGGTTCAGAGAAAGACAGATCATAAAGTGAAGTTCCAGGCAGTTACTGTAGAAGAAGCCCAGGAACTCCTTGCACTTGAAGCAAAAGAAATGAACGAATTCAGACATCAGATCTACCAGCCTTGTAAAGAGGTTCTGGACTGCCGTCTGGTCGCAAAACGAATCAGCAAATTATTCCAGTAAAAAGAAAGGAAGGACATCATGAATTTAGATAAAATTGAAAAGCTTGTAAAAATTATCGAAGAGTCTTCCCTGCAGGAATTTTCCATTCAGGAAGGCGATATTAAAATAAAAATGAGTAAACGCGCAGGCGAAAGCGTTGCCGTCCCATTTGCACCAGGTATGGGAATGCCGGTTGCAGGAACTGCTGCACCGGAAGCTGCTACTGCAGATGAGACTTCTGGAGCAGTGGAAGAAGAAACATACATTACTTCCCCGATCGTCGGAACATTTTACTCCGCACCTTCACCGGAAGCTAAAGCTTTCGTAAAAGTCGGTGACCGCGTAAAAGCCGGCGAGACTGTATGTATTCTGGAAGCTATGAAACTGATGAATGAGATTGAAAGTGATTTTGACTGCGAGATCGAGGCCGTTCTTGTCAGCAACGAACAGAGAGTTGAATATGGTCAGCCACTCTTTAAAGTAAAGAAGCTTGACGACTAAGGAGGAGTTCCATGTTTCATAAAATATTGATTGCAAACCGCGGAGAGATTGCTGTTCGTATTATCCGCGCCTGCCGTAATATGGGTATCCGCAGCGTAGCAGTCTATTCCAAAGAAGATAAAGACAGTCTTCACGTACAGCTCGCCGACCAGCGTATCTGTATCGGTGAAGGCCCTGCCAGAAACAATTACCTGAATATGCAGCAAATTGTCACCGCTGCCCTGAACATCGGAGCCGATGCGATCCACCCTGGATTTGGTTTTCTCTCTGAGAATTCAGACTTTGTACGTCTGTGCGAAGAACACGGCATTGCATTTATCGGACCAAGTGCAGATGTTATCGACAGCATGGGAAATAAATCTCACGCCAGAAAGACAATGATGGAGGCCGGAGTTCCGGTCGTTCCAGGTACGAAAGATCCAGTCTATGACGTAGAGACCGGCGAAAATCTTGCAGACGAAATCGGTTATCCGGTTATGATCAAAGCCTCCTCCGGCGGAGGTGGAAAAGGCATGCGTGTCTCCCGCTCTAAAGATGATTTTGAATTCAATTTCAACATGGCTCAAAGAGAGTCTGCCAACGCATTTGGCGATGACACCATGTACATTGAAAAATATATTGAAAACCCACGCCATGTAGAGATCCAGATCATGGCCGACACTCATGGAAATGTAGTGGCTCTCGGCGAACGTGACTGTTCTGTACAGCGCAACCACCAGAAGTTGATTGAAGAATCTCCTTCTCCGGCTATCACAGCCAATACCCGCGCTTCCATGAACCACGATGCCGTTCTTGCCGCAAAAGCTGTTGGTTACACAAATGCCGGAACGATCGAGTTCATTCTTGACCAAAGCGGAACTTACTACTTCATGGAAATGAATACCCGTATTCAAGTCGAGCACGGTGTCACAGAAATGGTTACAGGCACAGACCTGATTATTGAACAGATCCGTGTTGCCATGGGCGAGCCGCTTAGCTTCACTCAGGAAGAGGTCATACCACGCGGACATGCCATTGAGTGCCGTATCAACGCTGAAATTCCGGAGAAAAACTTTATGCCAAGTCCTGGTGTGGTAAAACATTTGCACCTTCCTTCTGGAAATGGTGTGCGGGTTGATACCGGTCTTTACACTGGCTACCGCATTCCTTCCGAGTATGACTCCATGATTGCGAAAGTTATCGTTCATGCACCGGACAGAGATGCTGCAATCCAGAAAATGCGGTCTGCGCTGGACGAGATGGTGATCCTGGGCGTTGAGACAAATCTGGACTTCCAGTACCGGATCATGAAAAATCCTGAATTCTGTGAAGGAAATGCAGATACCGGATTTATTGAGCGGTTGTTAAAAATTGATTAATTATCTTGCTGAAATAATTTTCAAACAATAACACTAAGAGCAGAAGCATTACCCCAGCCTCCGTTATGCAAAACATTCCGATGAGCCTTAAAGCGCTGAAATCGTATTCAGCATTGGCTTCCACGATTTCATAAGTCTCATCTTCATTGCATAAAGTCGGCTGGTCATATGCTTCTTGCTCTTTTTATAGTTTACGAAACTTATTTCACCATTCGATAATATCATTCTTTAACCTAGTAAGTTTAAGACTTGCAAGCATCCTTGAAAAACTTTATTCTGATTTTCTGTAAGTCTTTATAATTTGGGAATTTCTATTTTCAAGATGTTCCTCTAAGAGCAGAAGCATTGACAGCACGACCTTATGCAAAGCATTCCGATGAGACTTATGCTTCTTGCTCTTTTTTCGTGTTGAAAATCCATGTTTTACATATCTCATATGCAATTTTTATGTTATTATATATGTAATTAGTCAATGTTTTGAATATTTATAATTTGTGTAGAAGTCATGTATGTGGAAAGATAGATATATATCTACAGAGCCTTCTGATTTTCTATATAGATTATTAAATTTTATAAAAGAAGGGCAGGTTATGTTATTATGTACAAAGTTGATTTAAATAGTGATTTAGGTGAGAGTTTTGGCCGTTATACGATTGGAAATGATGACAAGATTATTCCACTGATTTCTTCTGCGAATATTGCATGTGGTTTTCATGCATCTGATCCGGTTGTGATGACAACTGCGATTGAGCAAACGAAGGAGGCCGGGATTCAGATTGGTGCACATCCGGGATTTCCAGATCTGATGGGATTTGGCCGTAGAAATCTGGCCGTTTCTCCGGCAGAAGCAAAAGCGTATACTCTGTATCAGATCAGCGCTCTTGGAGGTATGTGCAAAGCCCATAATATGCGCCTGCAGCACGTAAAACCACATGGAGCCCTCTATAATATGGCTGCAAAAGATTATGAGCTTTCTAAAGCTATCTGTGAAGCTATTAAGTCCTATGATCCGGAAATCATCGTAATGGGACTCTCTGGCAGTGAAATGATCCGTGCAGCAAAAGATCTGGGGCTTAAAGCAGCCAGCGAAGTATTTGCAGACCGCGCTTATGAAGAAGACGGAACACTTGTGAACCGCCGCAAAGAAGGTGCAGTCATCAAAGACGAGAACGAAGCAATTGCCCGCGTGATCCGCATGGTAAAAGAGCAGAAAGTTACAACAATCACCGGAAAAGATATTTCCATTCAGGCTGATTCCGTATGCGTTCACGGTGATGGCGAAAAAGCTCTTCTTTTCGTTGAGAAAATCCGAAAAGCTATGGCAGAAGAAGGTATTACGATCAGCCCATTAAAAGACATTTGTAATTAACTTTCCTTCCACCGAAAGAACAACAACATTTTTTCAAAAAAATTCAAAAAAGTGTTTGCATTTTCCGTCAACCTATGATATCATATCTTTTGTCGAGCGGAGATGGCGGAATGGCAGACGCGCTAGATTCAGGTTCTAGTGGGAGCAATCCTGTGAGGGTTCAAGTCCCTTTCTCCGCATTGGACATAAGATATAAAACACCGTAAACTCGAGGGTTTATGGTGTTTTTCTTTGCTCAAAAATAGAAAAAACAGCAAATTTATCTCAGTGGGAGTCCAATCTCCGACTGAGATAAACGCTCCGCGAGGATGCGCAGTGATTCTGATAGGAATATGTCAGCTTTGCTGACCAGAATCACGCGCCAAGTCTCACGGATGTTCGACTTGAATTTTTAGCATTTTTTAGTTCAGGAAGTTTTCGATTATGACTCCTTCTGCTTCTTCTTCTGTCATTCCCAGTGTACGGAGTTTTACAAGTTGCTCGTCGTTGATCCTTCCGATAGCCGCCTCATGGATAATTGCTGCATCTACATGTTTTGCGTTAATCTCCGGAATAGAGCTGACTTCAGCATGATCCATGATAATAGAGTCGCATTGTACGTGAGCATGGCAGAGATTTTTACCGACTGCTCTTGGGTGAAATATCTGCCTGGAGCTGCCTTTTGCAACGGATCTGGATACGATCTGTGCAGAGCTTCCTTCACCATTCATTTCTACCATCATATTGGAAGTTGCTTCCTGGTTTCCATGTGTCATCAGCTTCTCTATAACGTACAGTTTTGAGTTTGCCTCCAGATATACATTATTCTCACGTACAGTGGAATCTACACCTTTTATCTGTGCGGTATCAAGTGTAAAGACGGAATTCTCGCCAAGATAAACTTCTGTGACCGGGTTGAGGACTCTTGTTCCTGTTCCTTCGCCTTCTCCATAGTGTTTCTCCACATAATGTACGTTGCAGTTTTTTTCTACGTGAAATGTGTGGATTCCATCATGGCGGCTTTCATTGCAACCGCTGTTGTGAATTCCACAGCCTGCAACAATCGTTACATTTGCTCCTTCTTCTATATAAAAATCATTATAAACCACATCGGTCATTCCTGTGGCATCTACAACGACCGGAATATGTACTTCTTCTCCATCTGTCTTACCATCAATATAAATGTCGATGCCCGGCTTATCCTGCTTTTTCTTAATTTTGATATGTTCGCTGTCACCGTGGCAGAGGGCAATTCCATTGTGTCTTAAGTTAAATGCACCTGACTGTTTAAATCCACTTGCATCGATCTGTTCCAGTACTTTTTTTGTAATTTCATCTAACGTCATCATATTGCTTTCCTCCCTCCTTATCTGCATGTCAGACAGCTATAAGAATCTGCTGTCTTTCCTAATAGTTGTGGAAGGATCTCGTCAGTTGCTCCAATGGACGCGATCTTACCGTCTTCGATGACCATGATCCGGTCTGCCATCTGAATGATTCTCTCCTGATGTGAAATGAGAACCAGGCTTTCCTTCTTTTCTTTGTGGATTTTCTCGAACTGTTCGATCAGCATGGAAAAACTCCAAAGGTCTATTCCTGCCTCCGGCTCATCAAAAATACATAATTTGTGCGATTTTGCAAGTGCGGTTGCAATCTCCAGACGTTTCATTTCACCGCCTGATAGTGTGCCATCCACTTCTCTTTCAATGTACTCATTTGCACAAAGGCCGACCGTACTTAAAAGCTTACAACACTCTTCTCTTTTTAATTCTTTACCTGCTGAGAGTGACAACAGCTTCATAACAGTCATTCCTTTAAATCTCGGTGGCTGCTGAAATGCATAACCGATTCCTGCATCTGCTCTGTGATTGATATCATAATTGCTGATATCCTCTCCATCTAAAATAATCTGCCCGGCGCTTGCTTTTTCAATTCCCATTAAAACTTTCGCAAGTGTGGACTTTCCTCCACCATTTGGTCCGGTAATGACAAGCATCTCGCCATCCGCAACATCGAAACTGATGTTTTCAACAATGCTTCTCTCTACTCCATTCTCCTGAACCTGGAATGTAAGATTCTTTACCTCCAGCATAACATAATCTCCCTTCTGACCCATATCAGATTTCAAAATGTCCCGGCAAAAGCCCCAGACACCTTTCTATTATAAATCATGTGAAAAATGTTGTCACCTTTTATTCCAAGTGATTTAGTATATTTTACATTTTTTCACTTTCTGATACTCCATGCCTCCAGCCGCGTCACCTCTATTTTATTTCCCGCCTCTAATCGCGTCACCTCTATTTATCAAATTCAGAAAGTGGAAAAAATTTCCATAAGAATTTTCCTCTTTCTTTTTCCTCTCCATGTTGAACTCATATTTGACGAATGTTATAATAGTGATTGGCGTAAAATGAATTGATAATTTTGATAACAGGAGGACTTCTTTATGCCAAATTACCCGGACTCAATCCAGGATCTAGAACCGCTTAGCGGTCTATATATAAGAAAAAGATTTTTAAATGAAGTGCGTACTTTTCTGGACCAGAAGCATCCGCAAGGCTGGTGTATTGTAGCCATCGATATTGAGAATTTTAAATTATTCAATGACTGGTACGGGCAGGACAGCGGTGATTATCTGCTTCTGGAAATTGCTGCCTATCTTCGAAGCCTTCACCAGGAAGATCACTACATCACCGGACACTTTAGTGCCGATGACTTTTTTATCTGCATGCCAGATGACGGTCACAAACTCCGCCACATTTATGCAACAATTTATCATTACATTGATAAGCTGGAACAAGATGATAGTTTCCTTCCATCCATCGGCGTCTATCGGATTGAAGACGAATCTCTGAATGTCAGCACGATGTGCAACAATGCGCAGATTGCGGCTTCCAGTGTCGTTGGAAAGATTGGAAACAGAATCTGCTATTTCGAATCTGGCATGACTAAAAAAATAGAATTAAAGCAGCGCATTCTCCGGGATGCACGACATGGACTGGAAAATCACGAATTTATCTTCTATCTTCAGCCCAAATGTAACATGACGACCGGTGAACTGGTCAGCATGGAGGCGCTTGCCAGATGGCAGAAATCTGACGGAACTTTTATCTCACCCGGAGAATTTATCCCACTGTTCGAAAGCAGTGGATTTATTACCCGCTTTGACATGTACATCTGGAAATCTGTCTGCAAAACTTTAGCCGCCTGGCGGGATAAAGGCTGCAAACTTGTTCCGATTTCCATCAATGTCTCTATGATAGACATTACGAATATTGACGTGCCTCAATATTTGTCAATGCTCACAGAGCAGTACCACATTTCCCCGGAATATCTGCCTGTGGAAATTACAGAATCTGTCTTTGCAGAGAGCAACACCATTGTAAAGAATACTATTACCCGTTTCCACAAAAAGGGTTTTTACGTGCTCATGGACGATTTTGGCAGTGGATATTCTTCTTTAAATGTGTTAAAAGACGCGAATGTAGATTATCTGAAACTAGATATGAAGTTCATGCAGATCGATGCAAAGAATAAAGGAAAAGGAATTCAGATTCTGAAATCTATCGTAGATATGGCTTACCGGCTTGGTCTTGTAATCATTGCAGAAGGTGTTGAGACAAAGGAACAGTCCGAGATTCTGAAATCCATGAACTGTAACTATGGTCAGGGATTTTATTTTCACAGACCTATGTCGGTAGAAGCTGCTGAGGAACTCATTCAGACGATTCCAATCGAGAACTTCCGGGCCGCCCATGAACAGGTCAGCCGGATTCGTAATGTCTGCGAAGCGCTCCCTGATTCCCCGGAAATGTGGAAGTTAGGTGACAATATTTTCCGGATTCTTCTGGATCATATGCTTCTGCTCTCCAGATTTAATCTGATCACCGGAGGTATGGAAACGATCAAAAGAGATTCGTCTCTTGCAGGTTTTGGAATTGAATATGAAACCGATTATCAGACCTACATGTCCCGCCTACTGGACGAACAGTTAGTCCATCCGGACGATGCAGATGAATTTCGCTCTATCATGACTCTTGACCAGCTTCGTTTGCGTATGTTCCATGAAAAAGGATCTGTCATCTATCGCTTCCGCAGAAAATTCAAAGCCGGATATTTCTGGACATCACTGGAACTTTTCCCGGATGCTGAATGTTCCAAAGAAAATCCTTGGGTCGTTATGGTTATTCATGAATCTCCGTCAGTGAATCCAGATCTTTAAGCTCTGACGCTGGCATTTCAAACATCTGGACATCGTCCAGATGTTTTTTTAATACACATTTCCCCCCCACATCACCTTCAAGTTTTTTTAGTTCCTCGTAATATTTATATGCAAAAATAACAGGATTCCCCATTCTTCCAGCATTTTCACTAACCAAGATACCTTTCTTTGAAACTTCCCATGTTTCCACCATGTTTTCAAGTGATTCTCTTGTCAGATATGGCTGGTCTGCCACTGCAAACATACAGCCTTCCCTCTTTCGGCTGCCTGTTTTTCCACATTTTTCTTCCAATTCTATGAGCTTTTCCACTCCAAGACGGATAGAGCCGGATATTCCGGCTTCCGGATGTGGATTATTCACGGTTTTCATGTACGAAAAATGTGCTTCCATGTCATAGATGATCTCTTCATACTGCGTCACAATCACTATGGTATCTAAAAGCCCTTTCTGCCACAATGCAGCTACAACTTCCAGTCCGTAGCGGTACATACATTTTCCATTCAACCTATATAACAACTTGTTCGAGCCAAACCGGGTGCTGTTGCCCGCTGCCAGAAAAATCAAATTCATTCGTTTTTCTCCATTCTTCTACTGTATAGCTTCCAATGCCTGATTTGATCCAATCAAAATCAGAACATTCCCTTCCTTCAGCAGTTCTTTTGGATCTGGATTGACTTCTACTTTGTCCCCCATCTTGATTCCCACAACAATAACGTCATAAGTTTTTCTTACATCTAACTCTAAAAGCGTCCTGCCAACCCATTTTTCCGGCACTTCTGTTTCGACCAGGCTATAATCCGGTGAGAGCGCGATCCAGTCCGTAAAGTTTGCAGACATCAGATTCCTTGCCACACGCATTCCCATCTCTTTTTCCGGAAAAATAACAGAATCTGCTCCGATTTTCTTAAGCACTGTTGCATGAAGTTCATTTTTTGCCTTTGCCATAACATATGGAACGCCAATTTCCTTGCACACAAGTGTTGCCATGATACTCGCTTCCATATTGTCTGATGCCGCTACCACAACTCCGTCCAGATTCCTCGTTCCAAGCGAACGGATAAAATCTGCATCTTCAATGTCTGCTTTCATAGCATAGGACACCTGATTCGCAATTGCCTCCACACGCTCCATATTTGCATCGATTGCAACCACTTCACAACCTAATTTTTGAAGCTCAATGGCAACACTTTCTCCAAAACTACCTAACCCAAATACCGCATACTGCTTCTTCACTGTATCTCCTCCATATCACATTTTCTTTCATTTTTCTTACTTTATCCTACCAGTATATTATTCGTCGGAAGTGTGCGCATCCTGTCTTTTTGATTCTTTTTTCCTGCAAACAAAAGTGCAATTGTCACAGGTCCAACTCTTCCAATATACATTAGTGCAATAATTACCGCCTGACTTTCCCTGCACAGATGGGAAGTCAGGTCTGCAGTCAGACCGACGGTTCCAAGCGCAGAAGCCGTCTCATACATAATGTTCAGAAAGGATAACCTGTCTGCTTCAAATACTGCAATCAATGTTGTTCCAGTTAAGTAACAGATCAGCGCAAGCACGACTGTCACAAATCCCATTCTGACATTTTGTGCGGATATTCTTCTTCCAAAACATTCCGTATCCTGTCCCCCACGGACAAATGCAATGCATGTAAGCATGAGCATTGCTATAGTAGTAGTCTTCACACCTCCTGCCGTTCCTCCAGGTGATCCTCCGATAAACATCAAAAGGATATTCAGAAATCTTGTCTCTTCATGCATACCTGCCTGTGAAAATGTAGAATATCCCGCTGTTCTGGTCGTCACTGACTGAAAGGCAGATGCCATCCATTTCTCTCCAAAACTTAAGTGTCCAATTGTATCCGGATTATGATATTCCAGTAAAAATGTCAATAATGTTCCCACTGCCAGCAATATCAAGGTTGTCACGATTGCAAGCTTTGAATGCAGCCGGAGTCTTGTAAACCACCATTTTCCAGGAATTTCTTTCTTTCGGATTTTTTTAATATTACCCAGCACATCATACCAGACACCAAATCCGATACCACTTAAGATGATCAGAAGCATTGTCGTAATATTAATAAGTGGATTACAGATATATTTTGCCAGACTGTCTGAACCCAGTATATCAATTCCTGCATTACAGAACGCAGATACCGAATGAAAGATGCTATACCCAATTCCACGCAGCAATCCATATTCCGGCACGAACTGCACTGCATAGAATAAAGCTCCCACACCCTCAACCGTAAATGTTCCGATCAGAATTCTTCTGACCATTCCTACAATACCACCAATAGAATCTGCGTTATACGTCTCCTGGATAACCATACGCTCCCTGACAGTAATCTGTCTGCGTAAGAGCAAAAAGAATGCCGTTACACAGGCAATGATTCCAAGTCCGCCAATCTGTATCAATATCAACAAAATTACTTTTCCAAATAATGTGAATTGAGTTTGCGGAATGATTGTGACCAGCCCTGTCACACACACTGCAGATGCCGATGTAAATAACGCATCAAAGAATTCAATCGGCTTCTGGTTGCTGACCGGAAGCCATAAAAGAACTGCTCCGGCCACAATTACAAACAAAAATCCGGCTGCCAGAATCTTCATCGTATTCCAGCGGATATTTTTCTTTCTATTATATCTTTTCATATGTTTTCTTCCTTTGATTTTTCAATAACCACATTATGCTCTTTTTCTTTTCTTTTGTCTACTTTTTTTATATATTCCGTATAAGTCTATACTTTTTATTTCTTGCGAAACTTCTTTCCAGGTACTATACTAAATTTAGTTTCAGTTTTAGTTTTATATATTTGTTTTCTATGAGGAGATTTGATTATGATTACAACTACCGATTTCGGAACTTTATGTGACGACAGAACAGTCAGATTATATACATTAAAAAATGACGCCATCGAACTTTCTGTCACAGATTACGGCAGCACTCTCGTACGCCTGCTCGTCCCGGATAAGAATGGCAAGCCAACGGATGTTGTCCTTGGCTATGATGATCTTGCAGGCTACGTGGCCGATGACACCTGCTTTGGAAATAATGTCGGCAGAAGCGCCAATCGTATCGGAGGTGCTTCATTTACACTGAATGGTACAGAATATAAACTGGCTGCCAACGATGGAGAAAATAATCTTCACAGCGGTCCGGACTCTTACTCAAAACGGATCTGGAACGTAGCAGCTAAAACAGATACCTCCATTACATTTTCTCTGGAAAGCCCTCATATGGATCAGGGATTCCCAGGAGCACTGACCATGTCTGTCACCTACGAGATTTCCGGTCAGAACGAAGAGCCTGCTTTCTCGATTACATACGAAGCAGCTCCGGATCAGGATACATTGATCAGCATGACGCACCACAGTTACTATAATCTGAACGGAGAAGGTTCCGGTGATATTCTGAATCATAAGGTTACGCTGGCAGCAGACTTCTATACTCCAACTGATGCAGCTTCTGTTCCAACCGGAGAAATTACTTCTGTCACCGGAACGGTTATGGATTTTCGTGACGGACGTTATCTTGGCACTGATATTGAAGCTTCTACGTTACAGACTGCCCGTGGCTATGATCACAACTGGGTAATCGGAACCGGATATGGTGTTCCTCACAAAGTGTTGACCGCAACAGGTGACCAGAGCGGCATCTCCATGGACTTATCGACAGATTATCCTGGAATCCAGCTTTACACTGCCAACTATCTGGAGCATGTTGCCGGAAAGCAAGGGCATGTATACGAAGCAAGAGATGCTGTGTGCTTCGAGCCACAATATTTTCCAGATGCTATTCATCATCCGAATTTTCCAAGCCCCGTGGTAAAAGCCGGTGAAACTTATAAAAAACAAATTATTTATCATTTTTATACAGACTAACTATAGTAAAATGATAAAAATCCTAAGATGGACAGCTCTTCTATAAGCTCTCCATCTTGGGATTTTTTATGAAATTCTAACGACCTAATATCCTGTCTCCGTTGTATACTGCTCTGCCATCGTATCCCAGCTCGTAAATTTCTCATCACCTCTGTGATCCGGCAGCATATAATGCTCCTGCAAATACGTGATCATGTAATCTGTAATTTTATGTGCTCCTGACAGGTTCAAATGATCGCCTTTATCCAGAGTGTCACTTTTCCAGTCGATTCCCAGTTCCTTAAGCTTCTGATTAAAATCAATATAAGGAATTCCATACTTCCCGGCGTATTTTAGCACTGCATTGTATCTCTTGTAATTATGATTCACCGGAGAAGCCGATGTGTAAAGCAAGAGCTGAATTTTGTTTTTCTCACACAGTTTCCGGATTTTATCCAAATACCAGAGATTTATTTGGGGTATTTCTTTTTCCTTTTTCGTCTTCTTCATGTAACTGCCTTTGCTGTACGGCGCCACTCCCGGCCGGATTGCAAAGCCTTTGTAAGACTGCCATCCTTCTGGTATCTGGTCATTCACAATATTTTTCCACAAATTATGATATTGTAACACCGGAAAATAATACATAGCCGTATCACTGATGGAGCTGCGCAGACTATCCGGCGTATTCGTATAGCGAAACAACATATTGGTTTCCAAGAGTACGACCTGTGGTGACTGATAATCTAAAGCGTGCTTTAACATATAATATGATTCCGAAATGCGCTGAGCAGATTGTCCACATACATAACTTGTAATTCCGGTACTTTTCCACAATTCCATCGGAGATATCGACGTCATGCTCTCACTATCCCCAATTACAAGCATATCTATAGAATCTTTTTGTTCTTTCTGAATACCGACATAGCTGTTATATCTTCCCGGCAGCCCTGCAAGTCTGCCGATATAGATACGTTCTATCCAGTCAGATAACATTACTGTACTGCATATCACTATAAATATAAATATTCCTATCTTTTTCTTCATGTCTATATCCTCTAAAATCCTGCATAAATCAAATCGATCATCTGATAACCTTCTCCATATGCCCCAAAGATCAGAATTGCCATAACAAGACCATAGCAAATGACCCATTTTCCAGGAACAAATGCTTTTTCAACCGTGCAAATCCACTGTTTTTGACACATTTTTGTTTCTTTCGGCCAATACTCCTTCATCAGATCTGCGAAAAATACTATCATACAGCCAATTATTATAATTCTGAAATCATTCTGATCCAAACCTAATGTAAGCAAGGTGCCATCCTTAAACGTCTCTGTCGCGAATCCCTGAAAGATACTTTTAAACATATGAAATCCCTGATGGAAGCCATCTCCTCGGAAAAACATTTCACCCGTGAATATGATGATCAGCATCTTCACTGTCTGAAATGCTTTATAGAACATACACTCCGGATTAATATGAAGTACTGCAAGAATTCTGTCTCTTACCGGTTCCAATGCAAGTCCCATAAAAATCAATCCAAAGTAATATAATCCGTAAAAAATGTAATTCCATTTCGGACCGTGCCACAGACCATTGCTGATCCATACCGGGAAAAGTGCCATTGCTGCAACTCCCATTCTCGCCACATATTTTCCAAAATCCCCTTTGAAATGTTTTCTCGTAAACTTATTCCACTTTCTGGCCGTCTTGGAAATGGATACTGGATAAAAGATATAGTTCTTGAACCAGACACCAAGCGTAATGTGCCATCGTTTCCAGAAATCTGTACATGTCTTTGCAAAAAACGGCTGACTGAAATTCTCCGGCAGGCGAATTCCAAAAAGTCCGGCACTTCCGATGACCATATCCATACAGCCCGAAAATTCCATATACAACTGTATCGTATAAGAAATCGCCGCTGCCACAATCACGGCACCACTGTAGCTCTCGTATCCGACATACACCTTGTCGACCAGCACTGCAAGCCTGTCCGCAATAATCATCTTTTTAAACAATCCCCAGATGATCCGATAACAGCCCTTAAAAACATTCTCTGCTTTTACAGATTCATTTTTAAACAACGTATCTTCCACATCTTCCCATCTGCAGATCGGACCTTCTACGATTACCGGAAAGAATCCAAGAAACAATGCGGTCTTCACCAGACTGTACTCTGCCTTTACCTTTCCCCAGTACACATCTGCCATATATCCGATTGCAGATAGTGTATAAAAAGAAATTCCAATTGGTAAAAAGATCAGTTGATCTTGATAGCTCCAGTCTATATGAAGCGCCATTGCCAGCTTCGAAACATTTCCAAAGAAAAAATTTCGATACTTCAGATACAAAATTGTTCCTAAAAGCAAAAAAATTCCTAACTGAAGTACTCTCTTTTTTCTCTTATCGCGCTTGTCCATCGTATCCATCCAAATGCAGATATGATGCGTCAGAAATGTTGTCCCGATCAGATAAATAATTAATTTTTCACTAAAGCTCCAGAAAAACAAATAACTAAATATGAGCAATGTATAACTTCTCCATTTTGCCGGAGTGATCTGATAGAAAAGAAGTGCTGCCGGCAAAAAAAGGAGTAAGTATGGTGTTGTGTGATAAGCCATAATAACCCTCTCTTTCACACTCCACTATACACTCCTTTTCTTAAGATTTTATGTAGTTTTACAAAATAATTTTAAATATTCAAAACTTTGTTAAAAAGTCATCCCCAACTATATGCAGGTCTGTTTTTATTTATTCTTTTCTTTCTCAGCTTCCGTAAAATTTCTGTGCAGAAGTTCATGTGTTTTACCTTTCAAAAGTCCTTCATACAAAGACTGTACCATCGGATTTTCATCTGATTTCTTAATCTGGGTATTGACATCTGCCTTATACAGTCCCTGCATACGTGCTTCTCTCGTATGTGCACCTGCATCCAGTGGCTGTCCGCCACCCATGACACATCCGCGTCTGCATGCCATAACTTCTACGAAATCATAATGAATCTCTCCGCTCTTAATCTTCTTCAGCAGCTGGTCTGCATTTGCAAGGCCGCTTACGATTGCAGCTTTGATCTCTTTGCCATTATAATCATAGATAATCTCTTTGATTCCATCATCACCGCGCACTCCGCTGGACTTCAATTCTTCCATATCTGCACGCTTGTGTCCCTGTGTAATCTTACGAAGAACAGCTTCTGTGACTCCTCCGGTCACTCCAAAGATCACTCCGGCTCCGGAACCAATTCCAAATGGTACATCTGCAGATTCGATTTCAACCTGGTCAAACATAATTCCTGCCCGCTTAATCATAGAAATCAATTCGGTTGTTGTCAGAACATAATCTATGTCCTGTCTGCCATTCGTTTTCGATTCTGGACGAAGAATTTCTTCTTTCTTTGCCGTACATGGCATAATTGATACAGATACTAATTTTTTACCGGCATTATTTTCCGGATTCTTATAGTATTCTCTTACGACTGCTCCAAACATCTGCTGTGGTGAACGGCAGCTAGACAGATGTGGAACAAATTCCGGATAACGGTTCTCGCAGAATTTCACCCACGCCGGACAGCATGAGGTAAATAACGGAAGATTTTCTCCTGCGTTGAATCTCTCCATAAATTCTTTCGACTCTTCCATAACTGTCAAATCAGCTCCATATGCTGTGTCATAGACCTCATCAAAGCCAAGTCTGTGAAGAACTCCGACCAGTTTTCCCATCACATTCTCACCCTTTGGAATTCCGAATTCCTCACCTGCTGCCACACGTACAGCCGGTGCAATCTGGGCAATTACAATGGTATCTTTATCAGCAAGCGCATCCCAGACAACATCAATATTCGTCTTGATACTGATTGCTCCGGTCGGACAGACAACACGGCACTGTCCACAGTTTACACAGTCTGTCTGGGCAATTGGCTTATTAAATGCAGGAGATACAATTGCTTCTGTTCCACGATAGGCAAAATCAATGGCATTTACTCCCTGTACATTGTCGCACATACGCACACAGTCACCACAGAGAATACATTTATTTGGATCACGTACAATTGCTGGTGAACTGTCATCAATCGGATGTGGCTCTTTTGTATTCTCAAATCGGACATCGTGCACTCCCAGCCTGTGTGCAAGATCCTGGAGATGACATTCCCCGCTCTTGATACAGGTTGTACAATCTCTGCAGTGCGATGCTAAAAGCAATTCTATAATCTGCTTTCTGTATTTTATCAGTCTTGGTGTATTCGTATAAATGACCATTCCGTCCTTCGGTTTTTCTGAACAGGAAGCAAACGTCTTTCCCCATTCATTTTCTACAGTACAAAGACGGCATGCACCGTAAATGGATAATTCAGAATGGTAGCATAATGTTGGTATATCTATTCCGGCTTTGCGGATAACGGCCAGAACGTTTGGTTCATCCGTGAATTCCACACGCCGTCCATCAATCATCATTGATCCCATATTCTTTCCTCCTCGGTTATTCTGTATAGACTGCACCAAAGGAACAATTCTCTAAGCATGCTCCACATTTGATACATTTTGCGCTGTCGATCACATACGGTGATTTAATCTTGCCTGTAATGGCACCAACCGGACAATTTCTTGCACACTTGGAGCATCCCTTACATTTTTCCGGATTGATCTTATAATTCCGGAGATTTGCACAGATACCGGCACGGCATTTCTTATCACGGATATGCTCTTCATATTCTTCCCGGAATGCCTGAATCGTGCTGATTACCGGTTTTGGCGCACTCTTTCCAAGACCGCAGAGAGCTGTGTTTTCAATCATATCAGCTAACTCTTTCAGCTCTTCGATGTCCCCTTCTCTTCCTTCTCCGGCAACGATACGCTCCAGAATCTCCAGCATACGCTTCGTTCCCTCACGGCATGGTACACATTTTCCACAACTTTCACGCTGCGTAAAATTCATAAAGAATCTTGCAACTTCAACCATACAGGTATTCTCATCCATAACAACCAGTCCTCCAGAACCGATCATGGCACCAATCTTCGTCAGTGAATCAAAGTCCATCTTACTGTCCAGCTGTGATTCTGTCAGACATCCTCCAGATGGTCCTCCGATTTGGACAGCTTTAAACATCTTTCCATCACGGATTCCGCCCCCAATATCAAAGATGATCTCTCTTAACGTAATACCCATCGGCACCTCGATCAGACCGGTATTATTTACATTTCCTGTCAGGGCAAATGCTTTCGTTCCCGGACTTTCCGGTGTTCCGATTCCTGTATACCAGTCAGCTCCATGCTTCACGATCATCGGTACATTCGCATAAGTCTCAACATTATTCAGAACCGTCGGTTTTCCAAATAATCCCTTTTCAACGGTTCTAGGCGGTTTTACACGTGGCATTCCACGCTTACCTTCAATGGATGCTGTCAGGGCTGAGCCCTCACCACATACGAAAGCTCCTGCTCCACGGTTGATATGTAAATGGAAGCTAAATCCTGTTCCCAAAATATTGTCTCCCAGAATTCCAAGCTCTTCTGCCTGTTTGATTGCAATGCGAAGTCTGCTGACTGCCAGCGGGTATTCCGCACGGACATAAATATATCCTTCCTGTGCCTGTACCGCATAGGCTGCGATCATCATACCTTCGATCATGCGATGCGGATCTCCTTCCATGATGCTTCTGTCCATGAATGCTCCCGGATCTCCTTCATCACCATTGCAGACGACATAACGGATCTTTTCTTTCTGTCCAGCAACCTGGGACCATTTTCTTCCAGTCTGGAAACCAGCTCCTCCACGTCCACGCAGATTTGACTGGGTAATCGTCTTGATTACGGCCTCCGGCGTCATCTCAAATACAGCTTTTTCAAATGCTTCATATGCACCTACTGCCAGTGCATCCTCAATATGTTCTGCATCAATGTGGCCGCAGTTTTTCAGAACAAGTCTTGTCTGTTTTGCATAGAATGGAATTTCTTCCTGAGTCTGATAGACCTCATTATCCTGCTTGTACATCAGACGTGTGACTGGCTCTCCATGGAGGACTGACTTTTCAAAGATTTCTTCACAGTCTTCCAGCTTTACTTTTAAGTAGAGATAATTATAAGGTTCAATTCTGACAAGCGGACCCATCTCGCAAAAGCCATGACATCCACTTTTCTTAACGCCGACATGTTCTCCATGTGCAATCTCTGCTCCGATTCTGACCTCAACATGATCCATACCCGCTGTCAGTTCACTGAATCTGTCAAAGATTTTGTCAGAACCACCTGCAAGACATCCGGTCCCTCCACAGACCAGTATCTTACATGTTTCTTTATTTCTCTTCTCCTGGCATTGTTCACGCAGGAGTCTAAGTTGTGTTCTGTTTTCCAGTTTCATCTGTTATTCCTCCCGCAGTTTTTTGATTAATTCACTCATTTTTTCCGGTGTCATCTTACCATACACCTCGTCATTGATCATGACTGCCGGTGCAAGTCCGCATGCGCCAAGACAGGAAACGGTCTCTACTGTAAATAACTGATCATCTGTTGTGTGTTTATCTTTATTAAGCCCCAGCTCTTTATATAATCCTTCCAGTATCGGAATTGATTTACGCACATGACAGGCCGTACCATCACAGACTTTAATAACATATTTGCCCTTTGCTTCAAACGAGAAGTTCTCATAAAAACTTGCAACGCTGAAAGCCTTTGCTTCTGAAATGCCAATTTTTCCGGCCACATAACTTAATAATTCCGGTGGAAGATAGCGGTATTCCTCCTGAATATCCTGGATAATCGGAATCAGCGACCGCTCTTCACGCGTGTGACAGGCAATAATCTCATCTGTCTTCTCGTAATAAGATGCGTCTAACATAAAAAACCTCCTCATGAATCAAATTTATTCTATTTCTATTTTATCTCAATTTTTATTGCCATGAAAATATCAATAAAGCATGAGTGATATATACTTTTACATATATTTATTAGTTTCAAGTAACTTTAAAGATCAAAAAAAGAAGCCTCGCTATTTTGAGACTTCTATTGCTTCTTTCTTCAGCTGCCGGATAAACTCCCGTTCATCTTCACTCAGAAACTTTCTGCCCGGATATACCATAACATCTTTCATCCGCCGCTGCTGCCATTCTATCTTACGCTGTGCCAGTCCATTTCTTCGGAGAAGTTCTTCCGGAATCGGTGACACCCACATATAGGTTCCCGGTATATCTTTCAGAAGCATAAACTGATTGCCACGCTCATATACATGAATCCGTCTGTGTGCATTCTGATTCTCCGGCGTTTCCTTAATGTCCAGATACTCCCCGTTCGGCAGTCTGGAATCTCCGTGTATCAGCTCGATATAAGGTTCCAGATCTTCATATCCATTCAGTTTTTTCGTTGCCAGCGGATCATTCTCATTAACAACAAGACGATACTGGAAATCCATGATTTTTTCATATTCCAGACCTCTTAAATGAATAATGGAATAGTAATATTCTTCATATTTGTCTTCCATCCGGATCAGCGCAAGATTGTAATGCTTCTTTGTAAGATTGTCCAGCGCTTGGACAGAATTGCACTCCCGGATATGCAGTCTCAGCTCTTCTGCATCTCTCACCTGCTCTACATACTTTCCAAATGCATAAGATGCATAGCTGGCTCTTGGTATAGAAATTTTCATCTCTACATCAGTCCCTTTTTTATTTCCCTGGAATTTACGGTCCAACCCTTCAATTTCCTGAATGACCCGTCTCGCCTGCGCAATAAACTGCTGCCCTTCCCTGGTAGGAGCCATTCCCCTCGCTGTCCGCACGAAGAGCTGGATCTGATATTCCTCTTCCAGATTCCGGATTGCCTTACTGATGTTCGGCTGTGCAACATACAAACGCTTGGATGCCGCGCTCACCGAACCACACTGTGCAATTTCAATGATATATCTTAACTCTGTTATATTCATTTTTATCACTCATTCTCAAACATTAATAAAAAGCTTAGTCCCAGAAGAATACAGGAAATCCAGATCATATGGATTCCAAAATGTTCCGTTAGGTTGCCGCCAAGTCCTGCTCCGATTGCAAATAAAAAGATAATTCCAAAATAATAAGCGGCCTGCTTTAACTGCTCTGTTTTTTTATCCTGCAGATAATGAGAAAATGCTGCTGTTCCACTTCTTAAGTTGCCGATACACATGGTACTTGCATAGGAATAACCACCCATCTTCCGGAATGTCTGCACCTGCATCGCACAGGCAAAGGACACAAAAATCGTCGCTGTCATATTCAGACTGTGTGGAATAAATCCTACGACAAATAATATGACGATCTCTGCAAGCAGAATCCCCTGCCTCCAGTGAAGCCGTCTGGCATATTTATACCGCATCTGAATCTGATCTGCCACGAAAACTCCAAGAACAAATGCTATAAGAGGCAGCAAATATCGTACTCCGGCCTTCCAGTCTCCGGTCATAAAATGCTGACTCATCAATACTACGTTCCCTGTCTGTGCGTTGGAAAAAACTTCATTTCTCGTATTATATGTATAAGCGTCCTGAAAACCTCCTGATAACGCCAGAAATGCGCTGTTTATAAATGCCTCTGACATCTGCTTTCCCGAAAAATTCTTACCGACCATGCGTAACACCTCTACTCATCCTTTGTATTTTCAGTTTCCTATTATATAGATGCACATGTCAAAAGTCAATTTCACCGTTTTGCCGGTATATAAATTTTATATCAAGAATGCCTCGGCATTCTTCCAGCTGATATATTTTCGCAGAGCCTGAATATAAAATTCACTCATCCGGCTCCCACGAATTCTGTGGTGCGTCAGAATTCCAATCTCCATATCTCCTTCTTCTTTTAAAGGTACTGCCACAATATTAGCTCCGTTCAGTTCCTCATCAATGACTCCACTACACACCGTATATCCATTCAGTCCAATCAGTAAATTAAAAAGTGTCGCGCGGTCACGTACACGGATATTCTTCGCACGCTCTGTAGTACTGAATATTTCCTCTGAAAAGTAAAAAGAGTTGTGTTCTCCCTGCTCAAAAGACAGATATGGGTATGTCTTTAAATCTTCCATCGTTACAGATTCTTTTTTTGCCAACGGATTTGAAGTGCTGACGAAAATGTGTGGTCTGGCCGTAAATAAAGTCTCAAATTCCAGATCATTTGCCTTGATGATCTTCTTTAATACAGTCCGGTTAAAATCGTTCAGATACAAAATTCCAATCTCACTTCTCATCTTCGCCACATCATCGATGATCTCATATGTCTGTGTCTCTCGAAGAGAAAAATCATAATTGTCCCCGCCAAATTCTTTGATTAGGTCAACAAATGCATTGACTGCGAAAGAATAATGTTGTGTAGAGACACTAAATTCTTTCTTGCCTCCTGCCTGAAGCTTATAGCGCTCTTCCAAAAGTGATGCCTGCTCCAGCACCTGCCTTGCATATCCTAAAAATATCGCTCCATCCTTTGACACCTCGATTCCCTTATTCGTCCTGGCAAAAATGATAATTCCCATCTCTTGTTCCAGTTCTCTAATTGCCTTTGTGAGTCCTGGCTGAGAAACAAAAAGACGACGGGCTGCTTCGCTCATAGTGCCTGTCTCCGCAACGGTCGTCACATACCTTAACTGCTGTAATGTCATCACATGCCCTCCTGTCGTTGGTTTCTCAAAAATTTACTTTAAAATTGCCTAACTATTGTAACATTTTACCTTATAAATATCAACGAAGTTCATTTTTTCATTGACTTTTAGTTCCGGATACCATAAGATATTACTAAGCATTCTGATGACTGACGGATAATTGTGGAGTACCACAGAGGAATCAGAAGTCGTATTAAGCCGACCGTCTGGGCAGCATTTATCCTAACGATAGATGTTGTCCTTTTTTATTAATGCCAGGGGGATAAGCCATAGCCCATGCATGTACTTATCTAACGACGTGAGGCTTGCATTAAACCAGGGAGGAAATGAAGATGAAAACTGATATCGAGATCGCACAGGAGTGTACAATGGAACCAATCACTGCCATTGCAGAGAAAGCCGGAATCCCGGACGAATACTTAGAGCAATATGGCAAATACAAAGCAAAGATTGACTACAATTTCTTAAAGAAATCCCAGAACAAAGATGGCAAATTAATTCTTGTCACAGCAATCAACCCGACACCTGCCGGAGAAGGAAAGACAACCACAACTGTCGGACTTGCTGATGCAATGCAACGTCTGAATAAAAAGGTTATGGTCGCACTTCGTGAGCCTTCTCTTGGACCTGTATTCGGAATCAAAGGCGGTGCTGCCGGTGGCGGATATGCGCAGGTTGTACCAATGGAGGATATCAACCTTCACTTCACCGGTGACTTTCACGCAATTGGAGCTGCCAACAACTTATTAGCAGCCCTCATCGACAACCATATTTACCAGGGAAATGAATTAAATATCGACCCACGTAAAATTGTATGGAAACGCTGTGTTGACATGAATGACCGCCAGCTTCGTTTTGTAACAGACGGACTTGGTGGAAGAATCAATGGCGTACCAAGAGAGGACGGATATGACATCACTGTTGCTTCCGAAATCATGGCTGTTCTGTGTCTGTCTAAAGACATTACAGATTTGAAAGAAAGACTTGGCCGCATCATTGTTGGTTATACATATGGAAAGATTTCTGAGCAAAAACCAGTAACCGCTCACGACCTTCACGCAGAAGGAGCTATGTGCGCACTGTTAAAAGATGCTTTGAAGCCGAACCTTGTTCAGACACTGGAGCACACTCCAGCGATTATTCACGGTGGACCATTTGCAAATATCGCACACGGCTGTAACTCTGTAACAGCTACAAAGATGGCTCTGAACCTCGCTGATTACGCCATCACAGAAGCCGGATTTGGCGCTGATCTCGGTGCTGAGAAATTCCTGGATATCAAGTGCCGCATGGCTGGCTTGAAGCCAAATGCAGTTGTTATCGTAGCAACAGTACGCGCTCTGAAATACAACGGCGGCGTTGCAAAAGCGGATCTGAACCAAGAGAACTTAGAGGCTCTGGAAAAAGGTATCCCGAACCTGATGAAACATGTAAATAATATTAAAAATGTATACGGACTTCCTTGTGTTGTTGCAATCAATGCATTCCCAACAGACACAAAGGCTGAGCTTGATCTTGTAGAAGCAAAATGTAAAGAAGTTGGCGTCAACGTTGCTCTCTCTGAGGTATGGGCAAAAGGCGGCGAAGGTGGTCTTAAGCTGGCAGAAGAAGTGATCCGCTTATGTGATGAGCCAAATGACTTTCACTACTGCTATGAGGAGGATACAACGATTCAGGAGAAATTAGACCAGATCGTACAGAAAGTTTACGGTGGAAGAAAAGCTGTCCTGACACCTGCTGCCCAGAAACAGGCAAAACAGCTCTCTGACCTTGGATTTGAAAATGCTCCGATCTGTATGGCAAAGACTCAATACAGTTTAACAGATGATGCCACTAAACTCGGTGCACCGACAGATTTCGACGTTACTGTAAGAAACTTAAAGATTTCTGCAGGAGCCGGATTCATCGTAGCATTGACCGGAGATATCATGACCATGCCAGGACTTCCAAAAGTACCTGCTGCTGAAAGAATTGATGTCGACGCAGAAGGAAAGATTACAGGATTGTTCTAAAATTTCTGCATTCTTGCTGCGCCATTAATTAAAGAGGACATATGCAAACTCACCTAAAAAACGGTTCAGACAGTGCATATGTCCTCTTAATTATGCTCGTAAAATTGCAAAAAATTGACTATCGTTCGATACAGCCAGCCATATCTCTTATAATTTACGGCGACTTCAAGACTTCTCACTATATTTATCAATACAAAATTTTGTATTCTGTTCTTATATGTTATATCCGTTGAATCTAATATTTTCTTTAGAAGAATTTTGCGATTTCTTCTAATTCTTTTCTCTTTGGCATATTGGCTTCTTTTGCTTTGTAACCAACCGCGATGACTGCAACTACATTTTCTGTCTCAGGAATATGAAGCATCTCACGAATAGCTTCGCCGTCCCGAATTCCCATGACTAATGTGTCAAGCCCAAGCTCTGTTGCCTTGAGAAGCAGATTCTCATTCTGCAGTCCAAGATCATAGTATCCCCAGCCGTCTCCAGCTTCATTTACCGGATTTCCATCATTATCAAATCCAACGAGTCCTTTTACAAATGTTGCAACGATTAACGCGCCTGCACCTGCTGAATTTTTCTGATTGAATTCCGGCAGACATTTTTGACTGAATTCTGCAACCTTGTCCTCGGATAATACACAGTAATATCTGGAAGTCTGTGTATTTTTCCATGACGGTGCAAGACTTGCTGCCTTGATCAATGTCTCCACCTGCTCTTTCGTTACTTTCTTCTCAGCATCATAATGTCGGATGCTCCGTCTCGTTTCAAATGCTGTCTGTAATTCCATAAAAAGTACCTCGCTTTCTAAATATCTGTTTTATAACAACATTGTCATATAAAATGGAATATAAGTAATCCCATCTTGATATTTCAAGTCTTTAATCCAAAACTGTGTGGTCAGTCAGAAGATATTCCACTTCTGACTGACCACACAGTTCAAGTTTTTTTGTTATCTTCGATCGTCTTGTCTAGTTCAAATAAATTGCGCGCTCCTCTACAGTCAGATCCTTAATGACCTCTCCGGCAATGATTAATCCAACGACTGATGGTACAAATGCCACGCTTCCTGGAATGTCACGCCTCTCTGTACATTTGTGTTTTGCACCCGGAGGGCAAATGCAGTGATTTCTGCAGCTGATAGCCATATCCTCCAGTGGTCTCGTTGGCTTCTCCTCGGAATATACCACTTTCAATTTCTTCACGCCACGCTGTTTTAACTCACGGCGCATAACCTTCGCAAGTGGACACATCTTTGTCTTGTAAATGTCTGCCACACGAAATGCACTTGGATCAAGTTTATTACCAGCTCCCATACTGCTGATAATCGGCACTTTCATCTCTTTTGCTTTCATAACAAGTTCAATTTTGGCAGTCACCGTATCTACCGCATCAACCACGTAATCATACTGAGCAAACGGAAACTCCTCTGCATTCTCCGGAAGGAAAAAACATTTGTGAACATTTACTTCAATATCTGGGTTGATGTCCAACATTCTCTCCTTCATCACATCTGTTTTATACTGTCCAACAGTCTTTCTCGTAGCAATAATCTGACGGTTCAAATTCGTCAGGCACACCTTATCATCATCAATCAGATCAAAATGACCGACTCCGCTTCTTACAAGAGCCTCACACACATATCCACCGACTCCGCCAATACCAAACACTGCGACTCTGGAATTCTTTAATTTATCCATTGCTTCTTTTCCTAGCAATAACTGTGTTCTTGAAAACTGATTTAACATCTGTTGCAGTCTCCTTTTCTTACCATTTCAATAGGTTATCATTATATAAGAAATAAATGTCATTGTCAATTTTTTCAAAAGTTATTCGGCAAAATCAGTTTCTATCCACTTATGAAACTTTCTTCTGAGGAATTATAAAAATAAATATCAGCGAACTGACTAACAATAATTCCGGATAGAACAACTTCGGTATTACATCAAATGCTGAAAGTTCATGCCCCATCTCGTGAATTGCAGACAATGCCACCAACATCTGCGCACCATAAGGAATGACTCCCTGTGAAATACAGGAAAATGTGTCCAACAGTGATGCTGCTTTGCTGTGTGTAATTCCATATTCTTCAGACATCTCCACTGCAATTGGATTTGCCATGACAATAGCCACCGTGTTATTCGCCGTTGCGACATCCATTGCAGCTACTAAAAGCCCCATGCCAAACTGACCGCCCTTTCGTCCACGAAATATCCTGCGTATCACAGACAGCAGCGCCTCAAAGCCGCCATACTCGCGAATCAACGCACACAATGCTGCTACCAGTACCGCTACCATACAAGTCTCAAACATTCCGGAAATTCCAGATCCCATGCTGCTGATCAAATCCGCAAAACTTGTCTGTCCTGTCGCAAGCATAATTACAATTCCAGAGAAAATACCGATCAAAAGTACGAGAAATACATTGATCCCGATAATACCGCCAATCAGTACTAAAATATATGGAACCATCTGAATCAGATGATACTCATGGTTCACTGTCCCGCCAAGATCCGTACGCAATGACAATACAAGTATCAGACCTAACGTTACCAATGCTGCCGGAAATGCAATGCAGAAATTCTCCCGGAATTTATCCTTCATCGGACAGCCCTGTCCGTTGCACGCCGCAATCGTCGTGTCTGATATAAAAGAAAGATTGTCCCCAAACATAGCACCACCCATGACCGAACCGATGCAGAGCGCCAGATCAAATCCTGAAGCATCAGAAACTGCCGCTGCGATCGGGGCAATCAATGTAATTGTTCCGACTGAAGTTCCCATAGCTGTTGATACAAAACACGCAACTACAAATAACACCGCCACGGAAAACTTGGCCGGAATCAGTGAAAGCATGAAATATGCCACACTCTCTGCACTGCTTCTTCCCACAACTCCAACAAAACTCCCCGCCACAAGGAATATCAACAACATTGTAATAATATTCTTATCTGCCAGTCCCTGCGCCATGATGGACAATTTATCATCAAAACTGACTTCCCTGTTTTGAAAACAGGCCACTAAAATTGCCACCATAAATGCAAGTACAATTGGAATGTTGTAAAATCCCATCGGTATCTTCATCACGTATTCAAAAACAATTCCAAGCCCCAGATACAAAACCAAAAATACACCAATTGGCATAAGTGCCTTTGGATTACTCTTTTTCATAATTTCCCCAGTCCTCTCATCTTTTCTTTTTCACTATCATAGTCTATTCCATGCCTCCCAGTCAAGTTATTTCAATAGATTTTAACCGTTTACGGTTATTTTTTAATTTTCGGATATTTATCATTGACTTTCACCCGTTTTATAGATATACTAATTTTAACAAAATGTTTCAAGGAGGCGCTGTTATGGAGTCATTAGGGGAAGAATTCAAAGAAAGAAAAAAAGAACTTGGCATTACAACAGAACAGCTTTCCAGACTTTCCGGCATACCGATAGGTACCATCAACAAGATTCTGAATGGCGAGACAAAATCTCCACGCTATGCAACACTGAAAGCACTGAATGATGTCCTTTTTAGAGATATCGATTCCGGTATTGCTGGAATCAGAGAGGCCGCTGTAGCCTATACTTTTTCTTCCGATAAGAAACAGGGCGAATACACTCTGGACGACTACTATGCCCTCCCAGACGATGTTCGTGCTGAACTCATCGACGGGCATCTGATCTTTCTGGAAGCACCTCGCTCTGTACACCAGGAACTGATCAGTGAACTGCTTTTCGAGCTTAAGCTATATATCCGCAATAACAAAGGTACATGTAAAGTCCTTCCTGCCCCGCTTGATGTGCAGCTCGACTGCGATAACCGCACAATGATCCAGCCGGATATCTCCGTAATCTGCCAGCTTGACCGGCTTGTGGAAAAAGGCGTCTACGGCGCACCGGATTTTTGTATTGAAATTGTGTCTCTTTCCAGCCGCAGCCGCGATTACATAAAAAAAGTTTCTAAATATCAGATCGCCGGTGTCCGGGAATACTGGATCGTAGATCCGAAACGTGAGACTGTACTGTGCTATTTCTTCGAAGGAGAAGATTATCCCCAGATGTATACATTTGATGATATTATCCCTGTTATGATTTATGATGGAAAACTGGAGATTAATTTTGCTGATATAAAAGACAGATTGATCTAAGCATACAGCAGCGTACGCCACAGCATACACTTTCTCGAAGATAATATATTACTTCATAGGGAAACATTTTTAAGTAGTTGCTTTATTCAGGAATAAAATAAAAAACACATTTTTTAGGTACTCTTTCTTTCACTGGTTCACTCGCCTTTCCTAAATCCATGTTTTACAGTGACAATTTAAAATACCCAAAAAATGTGTTTGAAATATCTCTGAAATGTGTTCAAAACATGAAATCAAATAATTTTCTCATATAGTAATACCATAATCGGCATCGTCACAATCGCAAGTAACGTTGTCATAACATTAATTGCACTACTATATTTTGAATTCCCGCCGTATACCTGGCACATCTGTGTAATAGTTGATGCTGACGGCGTAATAACAGCAAGGAATATAACAAGCAGAATTTTCTCACCTTGTGGATGCCATGTAACCAGACCACTGATTTTCAGAATAATCAGTGCCAGCACCGGCACAAGCAACAATCTTAGAAATGTAACTGCGTATACTCTTCGATTTGTAAATATATCCCGAAGGTTCATACCGGCAATCAACATACCGGTCACAATCATACTTACCGGCCCAATCGTGCTTCCCACTGCACGAAGTGTATCGTCTATAATCACCGGCAAATGAATCTTCAGCAAAAACAAAACCGCTCCTATGAAAATTGCAATCATATTGATGTTAAGCACAATCTTTCTCCAGTCAATCCTATCCCCTGAACTGATAATATATTTTCCATGTGTCCACATAAAAATCAACTGCACAGCCATGAATACACACCCGTATACGACCCACTCGTCCCCCAGTACATAAGTCACAATCGGTACAATCAGATTTCCGGAATTAGAGTAGTATATAGAAGCGACCTCCACTTCATCCAGATGAAATGTTTTTCCCATAATCCATACTGCTATCAATAATAAGACTTGCAAAACTACCGAAGCAACCAGCGCAAGAAACATACCTTGTACTTTATCCGGCGTATAATCTATCTGAAATGCATTGATCATAACACACGGAATCACAATATATAAGACAATTTTCGACAAAATTTTGCTGTCATCGTCCGTTACAAGTCCCAGCTTCACTATCACATATCCCATGAGAATCATGAGAAATAATTCGGCAATCTGTTCTGCAAGCAATACACTAATCTGCATAATCGAATTCAAGTCCTTTCTTATCAAGTCTATGCTTTAACCAAAAATAATTCATACTTATTATAAACTCTTGTGTATGATTCCAAGTACCGTTCTTAATTCTTCCACATCAATCTGTCCTGGTGCAGATACTTTTCCCGCCGCACCAAATGTAAGTGCTGAGCCAAAGACTTCCCCACACATGCGGCTTACTATCCCGGTTCCTGCCATAGACATTGTAATAACCGGGCGGTCTGCATAGCATCGTCTCATTTCTTCCGTAGCAGACAAAAGTGTCAGAACATCTTCTGTGCTCTGCGGCATCACCGCAATCTTTGGAATATCAGCTCCAAGTTCCTGCATTTTTCGCATACGTGAAATTAATTCTGCCTTCGGAGGTGTCTTCCTAAAATCATGATTAGAAGCAATCACCTTTACTCCACATTCATGCGACGTTTTTACAACTTTTTCCACATATGTATCCCCGATAAATGCTTCTACATCCACAAGGTCCACATACCCGCTTTTCGCAATTTTTTCATTCAGCTCTACATATTCATCTGGTTCTATCGCGCGCTCGCCACCTTCCTTCGCGGTACGAAATGTAAAAAGAATCGGTGTCTCTCCAAGAATATCTCTCAACTGCTTCGCAGCATTTTCCACACTTTCGTAATGATTCACTTCCTCGAACCAGTCCACACGCCACTCCACTACATCTGCTCCTATCTCACAGATATGCTTCGCCTGATTCAAAATCTCATCTATCGTCTTACCAACAATCGGTACACAGATTTTCGGAATAGCCTCACCGATTGCAACATTTCTTACTACTACAGGTTTCATAATCTAGTCCTTCCAGCTCATATTTGCCTCCAGTATATCACAAATATAAAAAAAGGGACACCGTTAATCACTAATGGGGACGTAGTACTTTGACGTTTTGCCACGTTTTGCTACGTCCCCTGTTTATTTTTTAACACTTGCAATTTTTCATTTTTTTGCTATACTCTATAACTGTACGAAATTTTATATAGAACTATGGTATAATTGGAAACGACACAAGTGTATGCTTGATAACGAACAACACAAGTGTCTTTTTTGTACTCTTTTTTAACTAATTACACTTGCGATTTCAGCTATGATCATCTGCATTATGTGTCCAGTCATGAGTCTGATTGCAACTGTACTTTTCAAAAATGCTGGTTCAAACATTATTTCGACATGGTTCCAGACCACGTTTTTCAATTTTCCTGTTGCATTTTTCTGGCAGATATTCTACTGCGGACCATGTATCCGTTTTATCTTTGGAAAAATGTTTTCAAATAAAGAGAATGCAGTAGCGAAAAATGTTGTAACAGAATAATTTTTACTAAGTAATCTTTTATCGTATGCCCGGCAGCTAGAAAAGGTCAGTCTGCTGAATCTTTTTATCATATGCCTGTTATCAAAAAAGCGGGTAGTTGGTTAATCATGTTATAATTAACCTCTACTCGCTTTTATGTTCTCTCACCGTTGCTTTTCTTTAACTGTTTTTATCAATTTCCTCTTTCACCAGCAATGTCGTATAGTACGTCGCCTTCTCCGGCATTTCTTCTACACTGTGATAGATTTTTTCTTCTTCCATGCCACAATTTTCAATCATCCATGCCTCCTGCCCCTGTTCTTTCAGAACTTTCTTCACATCCGACAATTTTGAAGCTGCCTTCATAAGAATCTTATTTCCCGGAAGTTTCAACGCCTCTTGGATATCATAGTTAGATGGAATAATATGAAGCTGCTCGGATCGGTCTGCAAGGCTGTCTCCCAGTTTGGCTGCAACTGCACAAAATGATGGAACTCCATTAATAATCTCTGCATCATATCCGCACTTTTTTACAATACGCTGGATATAAATATAAGTGGAATAAACCGTTGGATCTCCAAGTGTCAAGTATGCCACATTTTTACCTTCATCCAGTTTCTTTATGATTTCTTCTGATACTTTTTGATAATTCTTTTCTAAAATTTTCCGGTCTTTCGTCATCGGTGAAGACAGTCCCAGACATTCTTTCTGATCCATATTCTTCACAATTCCAGATGCAATTTTATAACTGATTGCATGTTCTTTTCCATCAGCAGGCACTGCGATTACCGGACAATTCTGAATCGTCTCCACTGCCAAGTACGTCATTAACTTCGGATCTCCCGGACCGACACCGACACCATATAATTTTCCACTCATTTTTTATAATTCCTCATTCATATTTTTATTCCCACCTAATTCTAGGTCCAATCAGGGACACCCTGATTCTCAAAAAGGACGCCGCAAAATACAATTGGGACGTAGCATTTTAACATTTTACTACGTCCCCACCCTATTCATTTTTAACTTAATATTCCATCCATGAATGCGATAATTCCTGCCTCGACTTCATTTTTTATCTCTGCGTAATTATGGATTTCATGACGATATCCGGAATATAGTTTTGTTGTTACTGTATGGCCGGTCTGTATCAGCCAGTTACTTACCTGGTAGACGCCGACTCCGTATTCGCCGACTGGATCCTGGTCTCCTGCGATGTTGTAAATTGGCAGGTCAATTGGAACTTTATCTGCCCACTTGGTTCCTTCGATCTGTTCCATCATTTGTATAAAATCATAGATTGAACGGTTACTGGTTGGTCTTGTAAATGCGTCAAATGGGTCTTCTGCATGGTCGCGTTGTACATAAGGATCTGCGCAGATCCACTCATTTCCGATACTGATCTCGCCGCACCGCTCGCACATCCAGCCCATCAGTTCCCCTGCAAATTCTGGATTAGATTCCTCGCCGTGTCCGGCATCAATTACTTCTTTCAGCTTTTCTCCCACTTCTTTTGCTCCGCGGAAGATTCCGGTTGTACCGCAAATAGTAGCTCCTGTCAGTTCATCTCCATATTTTGCAATGAAATCTCTTGTTATAAAGGATCCCATGCTGTGGCCAAATAAAAAATATGGCAAGTCCGGATATTTTCCACACACAATTTCTTTTAATGTATGCTCATCTTCCATCATGGTATGCGGACCTTTATCTCCCCAGTCGCCCCATACCTCATTGACCATAGCTGTCTTTCCATGACCGACATGGTCGTCTGCTGCCACAATATACCCTGCATCTAAAAACGCAGAAATCATATGTAGATAACGTCTGGAATGTTCGCCGAATCCATGAATCACCTGAACGATTCCCTTCGGCTTACAAGCCGGAACATAAATCCACCCTTGAACCTGATCGCGTCCGTTAAAAGACGCAAATGATACTTCATGTAACATAACGACATACCGTTACTGAAAACTTATGAAAAGTTATAAACTTCTATGTTTCATTCCTACTTCAACGAGTATGCTTTTGATGATATAAATATCTATCTACTCACAAGTTCTTGTACTCTCCATAGACGTAAATTCCGGACTAACGTATCCGTATATATTCGCATTAACGTTTCAGTGTCAGCTTGCAAATCGTTCTCCATAAGCCTTAAGATTTATAGATGCCTGGAAATCTCTGTCAATTATATTCCCACACGCACATCTATATACCCTGTCAGATAATTTCAAATCTTTTTTGATGTTTCCACAACAGCTGCAAAGCTTTGATGATGGATAAAACCGATCCGCCACAATAAGCTGGATCCCTTTATCACCGCATTTGTGTTCAAGCTGTTTTCTAAACCAAAAAAATCCTTGTTCCTGAACTGCTTTAGATAAATGTCTATTTTCCATCATTCCGCTGACATTCAGATCTTCAATACAGATAAATCTTGGTTTTCGATTTACGATTTCAGATATGGTCTGATTCAAATAGTTTTTACGGATGTTTGTTAATCTGTGATTTCGTTTTAATAAAAGTTTTTCCTTTTTGATTACATTATTGGTTTTGCAGTAACTTTCCCCTTTCTTATTCTTCTCGTAAGAACGAGAGATACTACGCTGTAATCTGCGTTTCTGTTTTTCTAGTTTCTTTACTTTCAATCCGTCAAAGGATATTCTCGGATTCATATATTTAACATCTGTTGGAATACGTCCATGTTCTGCAAGTCTTACCCAATTCATTTTCTGCTTATTTGCTTTCCTGCTGGAAGAAAAGCCTTCAAACTTAACGTGGGTATTACTGAATTGTATCTTAACGTTGTCCTGATAGAACTTCGGCATTGATCTCTTTTTAGACTTGAATCTTGGGAATTTTTGCAAGCCCTTGAAAAAGTTCTTATACGCAGTACAGGCATCTTTGATTGCCTGTTTGGTTACATTATTTGAAATATTCAGCAGCCATGCGTATTCCTCAGAATGTCTGAGCTTTGTAAATTCTTTTCTGAGTTCTGAATCTGAAATGAATTTGCCACCTTTTTCATAATTTTCTTTTTCCCTGGCCAAAGCCCAGTTATAAGCAAATCTTGAAGCACCTGCGTACTGAAACATCTTAGTTTTCTGTACGTTGTTTGGTATCAGCATTACTTTTATGGCTTTTACCATCTGTTTCCTCCTGTATCAATTCCCGGATAAGTTTCTTAGCTTTGTTCGCTCGTTTTTCTTGTAATTTGCAGCTGAATACTGTGATTATTTGAACCAGATCTTCAACAAGTTCCTGCTGTTCAGATTTTCAGTATTATCAATATTTCCATTTGCATCCCAATTTCGTAATGTTTGAGCAGATACGCCTATAATTTTTGAGATTTCAGGACTTGCTCATAGATCCCGTGGAAGCAATCCGAGTCTGTCTGGCATGTCAAATCCATCTGACAGACTTAGATTTATCTCAGTCGAGAAGACTCCCACCTCTTCAGAGACGCCACTGAAAAACTGTTTTTGCATACAATATATAGTAGCGTAAAGCATATAAATATACTTTATCTTGTGCTACTTTGCGCAAAATAAGGACTTTTTCAGTGGCGTCCTTCAGGTGGTGAGTAATAGCAAATTTGTCTCAGTGGGAGTTAGGTCTCCGACTGAGATAAACGCTCCGCGAGGATGCCTCGACATTCTAATGTTTTTTATTTCATAATTGGCTTTAACGCCTCAGATAATTTATCTTTTTCAGACTGCGCCTTCGCAAGATCCTTACCAAGCGTTGTGTAATAAATCTTAATCTTCGGCTCCGTTCCGGAAGGACGAACGATAACTGTCTCGTTGTTCTCCAGCTTATAAATAAGTACATTTGCAGCCGGAAGGCCTGTCTCTTCTGGTTTCTTATAATCCGTAACCTTCACAACTTTATATCCAGCAATCTCCTCAAGCGGCTTGTCTCTTAATCCCTGCATGATCTCAGACATCCGATCCATACCACTAAGTCCCGGGAATTCAAAGCTGTCGATCTTATTCAAATAACGTCCATACTCGGAATAGATTTCTTCCATTCTCTGCTTCAGAGAACTTCCGATGCTTCTATAATAAGCAGCCATCTCGCAAATCAACATAGATCCGATAATAGCATCTTTATCACGTACATATGGACCAGCCAGATATCCATAGCTCTCCTCAAATCCAAAAATGAAACGGTCAACTTCGCCTGCTGCCTCAAGACCTGCAATCTGATCTCCAATCCATTTAAATCCTGTCAGTACACTTCGAAGCTCTACTCCATAATGCTCTGCAACTGCATCTGCAAGTGGTGTTGATACGATAGATTTCACTGCTACCGGATTCTTTGGCATCGTACCTTTCTCTATACGTCCTGCACAAATGTAGTCAAGAAGCAGAACTCCGACTTCATTTCCACTGACGAGTTCGTAAGAACCATCCGGACACTTCATTGCAATACCAACACGGTCTGCATCCGGGTCAGTTGCAAGCATCAAGTCTGCGCCAGTCTCCTTTGCAAGGTTCAGTCCCTTCTCAAGTGCCTCGAAAATCTCCGGGTTCGGATAACTACATGTTGTGAAATATCCATTTGGATACTCCTGCTCAGGAACGATTGTGATGTCTGTAATTCCAATGTCTTTCAATACCTGTGTGACAGGAACAAGTCCTGACCCATTGAGCGGACTATATACAAGCTTCAATCCTGCTGTCTTGCAAAGTCCTGGGCGAACCTGTCTGTCCTCGATTGCATCATAAAGAGCTCTCTTACAATCATCGCCCACAAAACGAATCATCCCCTCTTCAACGCCCTGTGCAAATGACATGTATTTTGCACCAGTCAGAACATCTGTCTTCTGAATCTCTTCATAAACAATTGCTGCCGCATCATCTGTCATCTGACATCCATCCGGACCATATGCTTTATATCCATTATATTTCGCTGGATTATGAGATGCTGTTACCATAACACCTGCATTACAATTATAATAACGTGTTGCAAATGAAAGAGCCGGTACAGGCATCAATGCATCATAGATCCGAACCTTGATTCCATTCGCTGCCAGTACACTTGCCGCATTCTTCGCAAATACATCACTTTTAATACGGCTGTCATAGCTGATTGCTACTGTCTGCGTTCCACCCTGTGTCTTTACCCAGTTCGCCAGCCCTTGCGTAGCCTGACGTACAACATAGATATTCATCCGGTTCGTACCTGCTCCAAGAACACCCCGAAGTCCTGCAGTTCCAAACTTAAGCGCAACTGCAAAACGCTCCTTGATCTCCTCGTCATTTTCTTCGATTCTCGCCAGTTCCGGCTTCAGATCCGCATCCTCCAGATCAGCCTCCATCCAACGTTTGTAATCATCCTGATACATATTCTACCACTCCTGACTCATATTCTTTTTTGCTTCTTTTCATATGTAAGATGCCTACGGCATCAGATAAGTTAAATATACCATATTTCCGGAAAGACATCAATTAAAGGCGCTCATTTAGGGACATAGTTTTTAGCAAACTATCCGGGTAATTTTCACTTTTGATTCTTCCCAATCTGACTTGCACCTTTGATAATCAAAGGCTTACCTCACTATTTTTCCATTCTTCAAATAATCATCTATTTTCCGTCTCAAATACATACAATTCACCCTCATATACTAAGATTACATACTTCGCTGTTTATTCAACGCATTAACAATTTCATAAGCGAATCACATGCATCACACCCCACGCCACATCCCCTCACAAAATTCAATATTTACGCACAACTAAAAAGCACGCAGATAATTGTGTGATTTTCGTCATGACTGCGAGCATAGCTTGATTTTCGCAGCTTTGTCCGAGCCTGTCCTTTAGGCGAGTTTGCGTAGAAAATCAATAATATGCGGCGCAGCAGTCATAGAAAATCATTCATATCTGCGTGCTTTTAGTTGTGCAACTTATATTAAATTTTATCCTAGATGTATCCCATCAATTTCGGCAGCCACAGGCTTAAGTTCGGGATATATGTTACGAACATCAGTACGATAAAGATTGCTGCGAAGTATACGAGCAACTGTCTGAATACTGTCTCAATCTGTACTTTACCGACTTTAACACCAACAAACAGTGTTGTTCCAACCGGTGGTGTGATTGTTCCGATACACAGGTTGAAGATCATCATGATACCAAAGTGGATAGTGTCCATTCCAAGTGCAGTACATACCGGCAGGAAGATCGGTGTGAAGATCAGGCAGGCCGGTGTCATATCCATAAATGTTCCGACGATCAGAAGGATAATATTGATCAGGAACAGGATAATAAACTTGTTGCTGCTTACGGAAAGCAATGCTGTAGATACCAGTTCCGGAATATTGGTAAATGCCATAACCCATGACATGATGCTGGATACACCGATCAGGAAAATGATGATACCAGTCATCTCAGCACTGTCCAGAAGGATTTTCGGCAGTTCTTTGATCTTGATTGATTTGTATACAAATAATGACAGAAGCAGGCTGTATACTACGGCCACTACAGAACCTTCTGTTGCAGTGAAGATACCGAAGATGATTCCACCGATTACGATTACAATCAGAAGCAGACAAGGCAGAGCCTGAAGGATGATCTTACCAGCTTCAGATGCTGTAAAACGTGTTTTTGCACGGTAGCCTTTTTCTTGGCAATCACATATACTACTAACATACAAGCAAGTCCCCAGAGGATTCCCGGAATGTAACCAGCCATGAAAAGTGCTGCTACGGAAGTCCCTCCGCTGACCAGTGAGTATGTGATCATTACGTTACTTGGCGTGATCAGAAGTCCTGTCGGTGCAGTTGCAATATTAACTGCTGCTGAGAAGTTCGGGTCATATCCCTCTTCTTTCTCGATTGGTCCGATGATAGATCCCATAGCAGAAGCTGCTGCTGTACCAGATCCGGAAATAGAACCGAATAACATATTTGCAAGGATATTTGTCTGAGCAAGTGCTCCAGGAGCGCGTCCTGTAATTAATTTTGCAAGGTTAATCAGTCTTACGGCGATACCACCTTTATTCATAATATTTCCTGCAAGAATAAAGAACGGGATAGCAAGCAGGCTGAATACAGAGATACCGGAGAAGATTCTCTGGCATCCAGTCAGTACGGCTACATTCAAATCCATGATTGGAAGAATTGCACATACGGAAGATACACCAAGTATTTCAAACTAAAAAAGTTCCACCGGACCTTTTTGTCGTATGCTTGGCAACAAAAGGCAGTTTCGGTAAGTCTGCTCTATTTGGTTGACTTTTACGAAACTGCCTTTCATACTTAGAACTTTGTAAATATGTGAAATTATCAAAGTACTATATCATTCTCTATTTTTATGTCTTTTTTGTCTTTTTTATTCTTACAACTTACATACGTTGACCGGCTTGCCGTCAAGATAAGCGGTCACGTTATCGAATACAATCTTTGCTCTTCTTACCATAGACTCCTCGGAGATAAATGCCTGATGAGGTGTCAATAATGTATTCTTAGCCTGAAGCAATGGATAATCTGCCGGGATCGGCGGCTCCATATCAAATACGTCAATGCATGCATATCCAAGCTTGCCATCATTCAGCGCTTTCGCAAGTGCCTCGTTGTCTACGATCGGTCCTCTTGCACAGTTGATGAAGATTGTGTTCTCATTCATAAGTGCAATCTTATCTGCTGACAGGAATCCTCTCGTCTCTGCATTCAGTGGAAGGTTCAGTGATACGATATCACTTGTTGATAATACTTCCTCTAATGATTTATACTCGATTCCAAGTGCTTTTGCTTCCTCAGACTCACTTCTGTTGTAAGCGATAACTTTAGCGCCAAATGCCTGGAATAATTTTGCTGCCATGAGTCCGATCTGTCCAAGTCCGATAATTCCGACCGTTCTTCCGCAGATTTCTTTTCCTCCAAGGCCTGCACTTGTTCCACCATTTCTTACAAGTCCGTCAGCTTTTACTACATGTCTTAATGCATCAATCGCCATACCAATGATAAGCTCGGCAACTGTCTGGTTTGAGTACCCTGCTGCATTGCAGATCATAATATTTTTCTCTTTACACTTGTCTGTTCCGATGTGGTCAATTCCTGTAAATGCTACAGATAACATCTTCAGTGCGTTCGCTTTCTCTACAACCTCTGTCGGATACGGATTGTTAGCGATCATAACAATGTCGCAGCCTTCACTTCTCTTGGCAAGTTCTGCCGGATCTGTTGTTTTGGTATCATAATATACGAATTCATGTCCCTTTTCTGTAATCGGTGCTGATAACTCATCAATAACTTCTTTTGATACTCCAATTGGTTCTAATAATGCGATTTTCATTTTTTTCACGCTCCCTTTCTGTCTGTATTTTATAAATATTATAACCTCATGTCAATACATGGATATACTAAAACTTAAATACATTTTTATCTATTTTTTTCAGGCTTTCTGTAAATCCACTCATAACGAAGCATAATTTTTACTTTCCGATTCTTGCCATCTCTCAACACTTCAGCTTCAATTTGAAATAATTATGTCCGATTGCCGTAAGCCAGTCTGCTATGTGGCTCATAAATCTCTCCTCTCACACCGGTATTTCCGCCGGTGTTATTCCTGTTCTTTTATATTAAAGCCCCGTTTTTTTATACTTGTAAAGTACCTGAAGTAATTTTTCACCATCTACAGGTTTTGTCAGATGTTCATTCATACCTGCTTCATAAAATGACATTGGGCAAAACCCATCATCAACCACCATGCGGAGTACCGGAGCACTCTCATCTGTCACTTCCTGCCTGACTTCTACGACTGGCTCTTTCGCAAATACGCCGATCTGGACCGCGGTAAAGAAAAGCGGAATACAGATTCCAACATTTAATTTCATCAAATTTTTAAATAACAGGTGCATTTTCCCCGAAAATATGGTTCAATAAATTCAAGTCGAACGTTTTTTATTATTGCCAGGAGAAAACTGGCATTTGGAGGTTTTCATGACAAAAGAAGATATTAAATATCAGGCATATATCCAGATATTAAAAGAAGAATTAATACCGGCTATGGGGTGTACCGAGCCAATTGCTCTGGCTTACGCTGCTGCCAAAGCCCGTGAAGTGCTGGGCTGCATACCGGAGCGCGTACATATCGGAGCAAGCGGAAGCATTATTAAAAATGTAAAAAGTGTAATCGTTCCGAACACGAATCATTTAAAAGGAATCCCGGCCGCTGCTACAGCCGGAATCATTGCCGGAGATGCTTCTAAAGAACTGGAAGTTATCTCTGATGTAACAGAAGCACAGACAAAAGAAATGGCAAAGTATCTCGAAGAAACTGAGATTACCGTCGAGCATATTGATAACGGCTGTATCTTCGACATCATCGTTGAAGTATTTGCCGGAAAGGATTCTGCTAAAGTCCGTATTGCCAACTATCATACAAACATTGTAAGAATTGAAAAAAATGGAAAAATCCTTCACTATGTACCAGTTGAAGGTGCAAGCGAAGAAGGACTGACTGACCGTACTCTTTTGGATGTAAAGTCTATCTGGGATTTTATTAATATGGCTGACATCGACGATATCCGTGAAGTCCTGTCCCGTCAGATTGAGTATAACAGCGCAATCGCCGATGAAGGACTCGCCGGAAATTATGGTGCAAATATTGGAACTGTACTTCTTAATACTTACGGCAACGACGTCCGCACACGCGCAAAAGCTCGCGCTGCTGCCGGATCTGATGCGCGAATGAATGGCTGTGAGCTTCCGGTCGTTATCAACTCCGGAAGTGGAAATCAGGGAATGACCTGTTCTCTGCCTGTTCTGGAATATGCAAAAGAGCTACACACTAACGAAGATAAGACTTACCGCGCACTGGCACTTTCCAATCTGATCGCAATCCACCAGAAAACCGGAATCGGGCGCCTCTCTGCTTACTGCGGAGCTGTCAGCGCCGGAGCCGCTGCCGGAGCCGGAATCGCATACTTGTGCGGCGGTGGATATGAAGAAGTGATCCATACTGTTGTCAACGCACTCGCGATCGTATCCGGTATGGTCTGCGACGGAGCAAAAGCTTCCTGTGCAGCCAAAATCGCAGCTTCCGTAGATGCCGGAATACTTGGTTACAATATGTACCTGCAGGGGCAGCAGTTCTACGCCGGTGATGGCATCATCACAAAAGGAATCGAGGGAACCATTGATAATGTGGGACGTCTCGGAAAAGACGGCATGAAAGAGACAAATGAAGAAATCATTCGAATTATGATCAATGATTAATAAATGGAATTCATCTCAGGTAAAGATTTCAATTGACGAATAGACATGGAAGTAATATCATCAAAAGCGCAGGAAAACCGTTTCATTTATATGAGCGGATATCCTGCGCTGTTTAGTTTTACACCAGGGAGAGATATTATGACACAGGATATGACGAAGGGTAAGATTATGCCCATGCTTATTAGATTTACAATTCCACTTGTACTGGGAAATCTGTTCCAGCTTACCTACAACGCCGTAGACAGCATTATTGTGGGACATTTTATCGGAAAAGAGGCACTGGCTGCGGTCGGTATCTGCAATCCGGTCACGACATTGGTCATTCTGTTTCTGAATGGTCTGTGCATGGGCGCGAGTATTCTGATCGGCACGTATTACGGGGCGAAAGATTACGATACTCTCTCACGCCAGATCAGTACGACTATGATTTCAGGATCTGTATTTTCTGTAATTCTAACCATTCTCAGTATTGGAATTGCGAAATCACTTCTCAGATTGCTACAGGTAGACGCATCTATTTTGGATATGACGACTTCTTACCTTCGCATCATATTTGTAGGACTTATGTTTACATTTTTATATAATTTTTTCTCCAGTACATTAAGAGCCCTCGGAGACAGTAATTCACCACTGTATTTTTTGATTATAAGTGCGATTCTTAATGTTTTCGGAGATTTGTTTTTTATCATTGTACTGAAAGCAGGAAGTAATGGCTGCGCTGTTTCCACTGTTATCAGTGAGGCACTGTGTTGTATTTTCTGTATTATCTATGTGCAGAAAAAAGTACCACTCCTTCAATTAGGAAAGAAATGGCTCATTTTCGACCGTTCCCTGTTAAAGCGTACAATTGCATACGGCTGGGCATCTGCAATGCAACAGGCAACTGTTCAGCTCGGAAAAATCGGTGTTCAGGCAATTGTTAATACTATGGGTGTGTCTGTTGCCGCTGCATTTACCGCGGTCAACCGGATTGATGACTTTGCCTATACCCCGGAGCAGAATATAGCCCACGCCATGACAGCACTTATGGCGCAGAATAAGGGGGCGAAAAGAAATGACCGGATGCGTGAAGGCTTCCGATGTGGACTGGTACTGGAGACCATTTACGGCATCCTCATTTTTATTGTCTGTTTTGTTTTTGCAAGACATCTGATGATGCTCTTTGTGAAAGATGAGGAAGTTATCGGGCACGGTGTTACTTATCTGCACCTGATTTCCATAATGTATATCTTGCCGGCTATCACCAATGGACTTCAGGGATTCTTCCGTGGAATCGGTGATTTGAAGATTACCCTGATCAGCAGTTTTGTCAATATGGGGCTTCGGGTTCTTGTTGCCGCACCGCTCGTTCTTGTATGGGGATTTGGAATTGAAGCACTGCCATTCTCCTACCTGGCAGGCTGGATTGGGATGCTGGTGGCAGAATTACCACTGTTGATACATACTTACAGAGAATCAAAAATCACCGACTAATATTTTAGGCTATGCAAGCACTGCTTTCTCATTAGCAAATCAGGAAGGACTTCTAGTATAGAATATTTTTGCGACCGACATTCATGCCGGTCGCATTTTTATATTAGCAAATTTACATCTGCTGTATACTATGCTGTATACTATTTTCTTTTCTTAGCAACTACTGTAATACCTGCCATTCCTGCACAGGAAACTACAAAGAGTGCAGCCCAGAGTAATACATTGTTTGTATCTCCTGTCTTAACTGTATTCACATTTGCTGCAGTCTTAGTTGCTGCAGTCTTAGTTGCTGATGTAATCTTTCCATTATTTCCAGAATCACCACTATTACCTGTGTTACCATTGTTTCCGGAGTTACTATTATTGCCAGTATTTCCGTTGCTGGAACCGTTATTTCCGTTATCCCCGTTATCGCCATTATCGGAACCGTTATTTCCGTTATCCCCATTATCGCCATTATCGGAACCATTATTTCCGTTATCTGTTGTTGTAAATTTTTCTAATGGAGGCAGTACATTAATTCCAGCTTTCCAGTACAAATCGGCTAACGGATCATTCTCAGCACCGCTGATCATTGTTCCGTCTTCCATATGAGTGCTGGAACTGATAACTTTTACATCTCCATCAATTGCTTTTCCAGCCTCTGCTTTGTTAGATGTATTAGCGGTTGCTCCCTGAAGGAATACTTTTTTCGTTGCAATTGTTCCTTTTCCGGATACAGCATTTCCACCATTTCCCCAGAGAACATCTCCACCGATTGCAACTAATTTTCCATCTCCTGTAATCTGGCTGCCTTCTGTAATGTCAATGGCTGTTCCACCGTCTGTATAAAGCAGAGTCTTTCCGCTTCCACCGTAAGCTACAAGTGTTGTGTCCTTATCTGCCAGAGTTAATGTTCCATTTACACGGAGTGCTGTCTGTCCGATATCGCTTCCGCCATCATCACCTAATATAGCTACCGTACCCTTTACGGTTACATTTCCATTTGCCACTACAACCGGCTCAGAAGTTGTACGGTCTGTCAGATCTCCGTTTGCAAGATAATTTGCGTGAGAGTAAATTGCTGCATTTTCCAAAGCAGCACCGTCTGCAAGACGAAGTTGTCCACACAGAGACGCTCCTGTTGTAAATTCGTTGTTGAAAGAATCATAGTTCATAGAAAATGTTCCTCCGCTCTGTACATCGATAATTCCCTGTACAACAGAATCAGAAAGCGTCAGTTTACCACCATTTTCTACAATAATATGTACACTGCTGAGTACTTCCATATTTGTCAGTGTCAGATTGCATCCACTCGGAATATAAAGTGTCTGAGGAATATTTCCAGCTACGACCTGCTTCCACGGAATGTCATACCCCAGATATCCGTAAGTTCCGCTCTCGTGGGAACCGAACCATGCCTCCAAATACGCTGGCACACGGACGCTCTCTTCCTCACCGTTTACATTACTTCCAAATTTACTGATTGCCCATGGTTCCATAATATCCCATGCATAGAGTCCATTTCCATAATCTTTAAAATTCTCTTTCTTCATCTGGTCTGCAAGCGTTTCCTCGCCACTGTAAATTCTGAATGGCAGTGTGTTGCTGACTGCGCTGCGTCCCTGCTGATCCTCAATAGACACGGAAACCAGATAACTTCCAGGATCTTTTGGCGTACCGCTAAGTGTCAGATCACTGCTGATCGTCATATATACGCCCTGCATACCGCTGTCACTGTCTGCAGATGTTCCTTTTTCTGTGTCCGGAACGATGCTAACACTGCATTTGCTTCCATTCAATTTAATCTTAGCCATATTATCCAGCTCTTCCCAATCCTTGTCAGCAACGTCTTTTCCTTTTTCTACCAGTGCGCCGTATACTTTCACTGCACTGTTCTTATTACTTGAGGAACCGCCGACGCTGGCACTGGACACTCCATCGTAATCTTTCTGTCCTACGATTGCCGCCTCAAATTCTCCTTCGATTTTTACATGAAGCTCGTATGGATCTCCCTTACCATCATCTTCTACAAGAGAAGCGTTTCCATTTGTATCAATGACAAGCTTAAATGTCAGATCATCATATCCATTTGCAGAAATTGCAACTACATCTCCGCTCTTCAATGCTGGAATTTCAGGATTAGCGACAAAGTCTTTTGTTGCAAAGATAAGTTTATTATTATCTGTATCTTTTTTGTATGCTCCACCTGCTGACAAGCTATAGGACTTCTCTTCCCACCCTGCCAAGAGCGGGCTTCTGTCCGTCACAGTCGCAGGGGACAAAGGAGGAATTTGCGATGCCCTCTCCACTTCGCTATTTGTTATGGGTCTGGATAAAGCCTATGACCTCTGGGCGAAAAGTGATGATTTCGAAGCCGTGTTCGTAGCAACCGATGGAACTGTTTACATCACAGATGGATTAAAGGATATATTTTCATTGGCGCAAGGATATGAAGATACATCTGTAAAGATTCTGACGCGTTAAAAATATATCAACATTGCTATAGTAAAGCAACCTGTTTTCAAGTAAAATATCTCATGATTTTGTCATACCTGTTCCCTGTGAGCAGGTATTTTTTTGTATAATCTTACATTTTTTTATTCTTTCAATAAGATTAAATTGTAATTCTGGTTTTAACGTGACATAATAGAAAGGTAGTGTTAAGAAAATTTAAAAAGAAAGTTAAGTGTATGTAAATAACTGACGACAAAGGAGAAATTATGGGAATATTTTCTATGGTATTGTCATTGTTAAGCGGAGTTGCTTTATTCCTGTTCGGTATGTCTTTGATGGGGGATGGACTCAAACTGGTTGCCGGTAATAAACTGGAATCATTTCTCTACAAAATGACCAATACGCCACTGAAGGGAGTCGCACTTGGTACAGCCGTTACAAGCGTTATCCAGTCTTCCGGAGCAACGACTGTCATGGTTATCGGTTTTGTTAACTCTGGTATGATGAAGCTTCGCCAGGCCATCGGTATCATCATGGGAGCCAACATCGGAACCAGTATTACCGGTTGGATCTTATGTCTTTCTTATATAGAAGGATCTAACGGAATTGCAAGTATCCTGTCATCTGCCACAATCGCTGCGGTTGTAGCAGTTATCGGTATTATTCTTAGAATGGCGAGCAAAAGAACCGTCCACCGGAATATCGGGGACATCATGCTTGGATTTGCGATCCTCATGACTGGTATGCAGACCATGAGCGGAGCCGTCGCACCGCTTCGAGAAAGCAAAGTATTTATGGATCTGTTAACAACATTTTCAAACCCAGTCATTGGTATCCTGGTAGGTATTGTATTTACCGCCATCCTGCAGAGTGCCTCAGCAACAGTCGGTGTATTGCAGGCTTTATCTGTAACAGGACTGCTTACATTTTCCAGTGCATTTCCGATTATCCTCGGTATCGGTGTCGGAGCTTCCTGCCCGGTTCTGATTTCCGCAATCGGAGCGAATAAAAATGGTAAAAGAACTGCTCTTGTATACTTGCTGAATGATACCTTTGGAATGTTGCTTTGGTCAATCGGATTCTATATCATCAATGCATTTGTACATTTTTCATTCCTGAATACGATTATGACGCCAGTGTCCATCGCACTTTTAAATACGGTTTTCCGTCTTGTAACAGTCTGTATTTTGTTTCCATTTATCCCAAAACTGGAGCAGCTTGTATGTTGGTTCGTGAAAGACAGTGCGGAAGAACTGGAAGATGAAGCAGACTTTGATCTTCTTGAGGAGCGTCTTCTTGACTACCCTGCACTTGCACTCGGACAGTGTCACCGTGCTATGAGCGGTATGGCAAGAAAACTTCGTAAAAATGTAAACCGCGCCATGAACCTTTTGAATGATTTCCAACTTGGCAAGTTCGACAAGGTACAGAGAAAAGAAGACCTGATCGACCGCTATGAATCCCGTCTGGGTGACTATCTGATTAAGCTTACCAAGCATCCGATGAATTCTGTTCAGACAAGACAGGTTTCTCTTTATCTACATATGATTAATGACTTCGAACAGATTGGTGATCATGCCTCCTGTATTGCTCACATGTCTAATGAAATGAATCAGAACAAAACACAATTTTCCGAAGAAGCATGGGATGAACTGAATGTTGTTATGGAAGCTGTCCGCGAGGAGATTAATACAACTTGCAAAGCGTTTTTGGAAAATGATAAAGAACTCTCTCAGAGAGTTGCTCCACTTGGAATGGTCATTACAACTTTGTGTGATGAACTCAAGATCCGCCACGTTGAACGTATGAGTAACGGAGCCTGCGGTCTGGAAGAAGGGACGGTATATTCGGATATCCTGAACAGCTTCACACGTATCTCTGCCCACTGCGCAAGCGCAATGGTAGCACTGTCAAAGAATAGCGAAAAGCCTGTGGATATCCACATTCACAACTCAAGAGTATATCCTTCCGACACTCAAGAATATAAGACCTATCTGGCAGAATATAGTCAGAAATATGAACTCATAAAAATTGAGGAACATATTCGAAGCATGGAACCGGAAGAAGTTGAATAAATAATATTAAAAAAGGACATGCAATCGAGTAGGAGGAATTTCTCTTAAATGAGAAATTCCGACCTCTCACACCACCGTACGTACGGTTCCGTATACGGCGGTTCAATCAACTTAACAAGTAACACACTTTTCGGTGTAGTAATCTAACATTGTGATTAGTCCAAATGAGGCTAATCTTTTGTTACTTATAGCAACATTTACTGCGCCTTTGTTACATACATAAGCTATTCTTTTACCTGTGTATGCAACTCGTCTAGCTGTGTTTCTGTCTATTCCAAGTTTTACAAGGTTCTTCTCTCGATTCTGTGGTGTTTTCCATTGTTTCCAAATGCACATGCGAAGCCGATAACGGATTCTTGAATCTAATTCCTTGCATAGTGTTTTCATACTGCCTATCTTGAAGTAGTTAATCCAACCTCTTATGAGCTGATTGAGCTTCTCCACTTTACAGCTGTTGCTAACACCCCAACTACGGCATGTGAGTTCTTTCATTCTCTTCTTAAACTTCGCTACTGATTTTGCATGTGGTTTTGCCTTAAACTGATGCGCTCTTGAATCAAAGTAGAACCCAAATCCAAGGTATTTAAGTCCGCTTGGTCTGTCTACTTTACTCTTAGTCATGTTGACCTTGAGCCCTAGCTTTTCTTCGATGAATCGTGAGATATTTCTCATAACTCTATTCGCAGACATTTCACTTCCGACCATGATAATACAGTCATCTGCATATCGTACAAAGTTAAGCCCTCTCTTTTCCATTTCCTTATCAAGTTCATTGAGCATGATGTTTGCCAGCAATGGAGAAAGGTTTCCGCCTTGTGGAGTTCCCACAATGGAATCCTCATACTCATCGTCTATCATAATTCCGCTCACTAGATACTTCCTTACAATAGAGATGACATCTCCGTCCTTAATTGTTCTTCCAATTAAAGTCATTAGCTTATCATGGTTTACTGTGTCAAAGAACTTTTCCAAGTCGATGTCTACAATCCAGTCATTTCCGTCATTCATTATATCAAGTGCCGTTAGAATTGCCTGCTGTGCACATCTATTAGGTCTGAATCCGTAACTGTGGTCATGGAACTGTTCCTCATAGATTGGTGTTAACGCCTGTGCGATGGCTTGTTGTATGAATCTGTCTGTTACTGTTGGTACTCCCAGGTTTCTGACACCGCCATCAGGCTTTGGTATCTCCACTCTTCGTACTGGCTGAGGCTTATATTTTCTTGTCCTCAACTGTCCCTTGATGGTTTCGCCGTTCTTTGCAAGGTGTTCCTTCAGTTCTGTGTACTTCATTCCGTCCACTCCCTCAGCACCTTTGTTTCGTACGACTTGCAGATATGCTCTGTTGAGATTATCACTAGATAATATCTGCTCCATTAGATTACTTGTGTCCATGCGTTCTTTCCTTTCCGTCTCGCTTGATTTGACCACCTTTTACCCGATTGGTTACGGCAGATGTTGTCATTTCTGCAATACGAGACATACTCAAACTGATTGATTGTTCGCCCCTTCGCTCCATCCCCATTACAGAGACTTCTTCACTACTATGGGCTCGGCTGACTTCTCACAGTTCGTTGTTACTAGGCTAATGAAACCTCTGTGAGACCTCCACGCTTAAGGTGCACGCTCTTTCTCTCCATATATCCGCCGCATTTACTCTGCTTCTACAAACGTGGTAGTTATTAGACTTCGCTGTTCTTTGCCAGCTTATCACTCGAAGCCTAGCCTTATATGCGATTTCTGTCCGTCGGACCAGAGATTTGCTTACAGCTTCCTTCAGATTCCACCTCACGGTAGACACCCTTGCTGTTCGGCTATACATTTCCCACTACCTGGGCATGTTCGGGACTTACACCCGTTAGAGCGCGCCCATGGCGCGCAAACAAAGGAAGGTTCTTCTGCTATAGCAGAAGAAATCCTTCCTTTTTTAATATCCAATGTCAGGGATCAAGAGCTCCCTACTATGATACCCACGGATTGTTCGCAAGCGTACTCCCACAATCCTATAATCTCTCCATCAAGGCATCATAAATTTCCTTTGCAACCGCCAGCTTATAAGCAAGTCTTGTAGGCTGTGGCTGCAATTCACGATAATAAGACATAACCTCTCCATTAAGTTCAATTGCAAAATATACCTGCCCCGGCACAGATGCTTCCAGATTCGCCGGGTCTGCGTTCCCCATTGTTCCGGTCACACCGATTCCGATATTGGCCTTATACGCTTTTGTGCAGGCCTTCGCCATTGCTTCTGCGGTCTCTTTTGAATATACCGTATACTTCTCCAGAATCTCGGCAGGAACGCCCTGCATGATTTTTGCTTCGTTGCAATAGGTGACAAAAGCTCCTTTTAACACTGCCGATGAGCCTTCGGTGTCCGTAATCAGTGACGCAATCTGCCCTGAAGTCGCAGATTCCATTGTTGTAATCGTCATACCCAGCTCAATCAAGAGCTTCGTCAGTTTTTTGTAATCATTTCTAATGTCTGATTCATTATACATTTTTCCCATTATATTAGTCGTCAACCCCAACCATTACAGATGTTGCTTTAATAACTGCGTAAGCTGTCTTTCCAACTTCAAGCCCAAGCTCTTTGATAGAGTTCATGGAAATTGTGGAGCTGATAATATTCTCCCAACTTTATTTTTTAACGCATATCATGCTTCTTTATTATACTTACCAAAGAACTAAAAAAGCAATCGTTTCTAACAGATTTTTTATTTCTGTTCACTTAATTCTGTTGTACAATGCGGACATCTCACAGCATCAACCGGTATTTCTGTTTTACAATATGAACATACTTTTGTGGTAATCTTTACTTCTTCTTTTGGGCTCATTTTTTTCGTAATATTATTTATGACTTTGATCAACAGGAAAACGACTGCTGCAGTAATCAGGAAATTGATTACTGCTGTAAGAAAGTTACCATATGTCAAAACAGGGGCATTCTTCGCAAGTCCCAAAGATATTTTTAAATTGGAGAAATCAACACCACCAAACATTCCCAGAACAGGGGTAATAATATCTTCATTTAATGATGTCACAATACCAGTAAAAGCGCCTCCAATGATGACACCTACGGCAAGATCAATGACATTTCCTCTTGATATAAATTCTTTAAATTCCTTAATAATTCCCATAACTCGTCTATTCCTTTCTTGCTTTAGATTCGTTTTTTCTTCTAAAATTATAGTGTTAGTCGTTATACTTTAAGAAAAATTTATTCACTATCAAATAAATCCTTCTTAAAACATAATCATTGATACTACATTTTCCTTCGTATTATTTTGATTTTTACATATTGGTTTCGATATCGAACTGACCATTCTCATAGTGTACATTGAAAAGTAGTGGATTTTCTTTTGCCCATTGTGGATCTTGTTTCTCTTTTTCCTGCCACTTCTCATAAGCATTCAAAAATCCATCATGTAATACGACTTCCGCTTTCATTCTAGCGTCTATTGCTTCTTCAAACGTGTCATAGGTTCCAAGCTGATAGCGCACTTTCTTAAACCCTATGGTTACACGATACTTTCCTCTTTTTGTCTTGTATACACCTCGAAAGCCACTACTGCTGTCTGATCGCTTTTTCCTGTATTTAAGCCATTCAACACAGGTTCCATCTACAATATGGAGTCTATCATGAACACTTTCCCGGTTCTTTTTTTGCACACAACCACAGCTTTTATAATTTCCATGAAGCAAATTATCTGCTGAAACATCAATTTCATTCCCGCATGAACATTTACAATGCCAGTAGACAGAGCCTTTTTTCCCTCTCTTGCTAGTCGGATAAAGAGCAGTTAATTTTCCAAACTTAATATTTGTAATATCTCGCATTTGGGTCATATTTATCAACTCATTTCTTTCTAAGCTTTCAAGAATCTTCCATTATATAGTTTCATGTTTATCTTTTCGATAAAAATATTTTTCACAATTTTTCGGTGGCTCCATATCACAAGCCCGAAAAACATTTTTTAATATCTCGCAGGCTCTTTCTGGAGAAAGTTCTACCTTTTTATCCATATCTTCTTTTGATTTAGTCATACTATTCCTCTTCTTCAAGAAATTCATATATCCTAAAATCTACATATCCATACAGATATCCATGTATTACTTATACTCTGAGTCTTTACGTCTCTTTACCATTACTCCGAGTATGATTGCAATTGCACATCCCATAACTGCAATATATACTCCTATCTGAGATTCATCACCTGTTTTTGGAGGATGGATTGTCTGTGGTTTTCCTGGTTTATTTGGATTGGTTATCTCTGTTACCATAAATTTCCAGTCATTTTTGGTTAAAAGATCACAATACTCCAAGCCCACATTCTTATCTAACTGCAGATTTACATGAATCTGGTCTTTTTCCCCGGATTTATAAGTTCCAAGATAAATCACATTTTGCAGATTACCGTTATTATACTCCTTACCGCTGGCAGTACCTTCGTATAGTGTCTTACTCCCAAGCGTAACTTTCATTGAGATAAGTTCCAGTAATTCATCTTTCTTTTCATCTTGTTGAAGCGGTATAACCTGCATATACAGGGCATAGGTTTTCTTTGAACCGTTTTCAATATCCAGCCGGTCTTCATACTGTCCACCAGGAACCATGTTGGTGAAACTCATAAACCAATTCCCTTCATCTCCCCGGATATTATTCCAGACCATCTTTCCATTTTGTTCTTCAAAGTATAATTTTTTAACATCTTTTGCGTACACTGGTAACATGTATGCCGTAAGAAGACATAATGCCAGCGCAAACATTCCTATATGTCTAATTATTTTCTTCATCATTTTGCCTCCTTACAGAATACATAATTAAAGGTCCGCAGGATTCACTGCATGGTTTGCAAGATAGTTCACAACTTCTGGATTGTCATTGTCTGTACCGAAAATTTCTTTTACGGCATCTGAAGTTGCCTGGACAGTCGTTCCTGTGACAAGCATTGTATATTTTGAACATTCATAATCATATGTACTGTTTCTTTTTGAAGTTGTAACCCAGTCTTCTTTTGCTTTATCATAGATAGTATCTTTTTGAACAATCGAAGGCTGAATCAATGGATTCATCGTCACAGAGTCCACAATCAGAGGAGACTGTCCACTTTCTTCAATCATTCCAATATAATAAAGCAGGAAATCTCCATTCTGATCTGGTACATCGCTTACCAAAAGCCATTTTCCTCTCGCATCTTCTATCTGTCCTACCGTTTGTATTCCAAGATCTATATTACTTTTCTTGCCTGATGCTAAAAGAACAACATTCTCTCCCCATGCAATCTGTGCCGCATATTCGCTTCCTTCTTTTGTTTCAAAAAAAAGTGGAAACTTTTCACCGGCAGCCGGCGGGATAACGGATCCATCCAAATCCTTTACATCCTCTTTCCGAACCCACTCCTGATGTAATACGACCTTGGCAAATACCGGAACTGTTCCCTTATTTGCGATCCATACATCTTTGTTGATCTCCTCTCCCGGCTTCCAATTATCCGGTGGGACAAATTTTTCTTCAATTGTCGTATCATATCTGGCTGTTTTGAATTCATTATGAACCTGCAATTCCTGCGTCCAATATGCAAATACTCCACCCATGCAGCACAACAGCATAATTCCTGCCAGCCAATAGATTTTATTCTTTTTTTTCGTCATATTTCTTCTCCCCTTTCTGCCCCGAACATAGATTTTCCAGGGCATAATTGATAAGAAGAATCGCCGCCATCACTGCTATTGCGACCGGCTTTTTTCCATAAGTTACAAAATACCCTGCAAAAGGAATCGCAAACTTCGTAGTCTTTCCAACAATCTGCTCTTCCTCAACAGGTACCGGGTCTTCAGTCGGGTTGTTATCCCCTTTCGTAACAACTGTTCTGGAAATACCATTTACAGTTGTAATCCGATGCGTAACCAGTGCATCTTCTGCTTTGAAGGTAATCGGATCCCCCTCCCGCAGATCTTCAAAATCACATTTGTGATAATACACAATACTTCCCACCGGAAATGTTGGCTGCATACTTCCTGTAAGCACAACCACCGGCCGGAATCCCATAATCAGGGGGGCAGCAATCGCCATATACATGACGATTACTGCGATTACTATCCAGGATAAGCCTTTAAATAGATAATTTAATACTTTCATAGTCACTGCCTAATTTATTTTGTCGGAGTTACTGTCCACCCCTTAGCTGCATCAGCATTGGCCTGTACTAATTCTGTCGTGATAGTTAATGTATAATTTGCTCCTGCTAATCCGGCATTTGCCTTATTGAGTTCTACGACTTTTTTCTGGTAAAGGACCTTTCCAGCCGGGATCTCAGCTGGTGCGTCTGTGAGATCATAATCTGCATCTGTAAGGTCTTCTGCCTTTTTTGACTCATCTACTAGTGCATATTTCATAGTAGAAACTGTATATTCTCCCATATTAGCATCTTTGCAAAGTGTTACATAATCCATGAGCTGTGTGGTTGACTGATCTTTTCCCAGTGTGGTTTTATAATAGAAATATCCGTCGCCGCCATCTTTCCATGTGTCACCTTCTACGCCTGCCAGATGTTTATATACAGAAGAACCACCTGCTACGGCATTGTCAGCACTTGTCGGGAAGAATTTTGCTGCATCAATTGAAGAAAGATTTGTTCCTTCAATTGATTTTCCATTTCTTTCCCATTTCTCATCAAATTTCACTCTGACCCAAAGATCATAATCACCGGTATTCTTTGCCTGTACTTCCTTGGTTACCTGTCCGCCCGGTTCCCAGTTATTCTCCGGTGTGAATTTCTCGACTGTTTCACCACCGTATTTCTTAGTGGAAAATGGGTTATCGATGGACATTGTTTTAGTAAAATATGCTAATGATCCTACTACCAGTGTCAGTGCAAGAAGACCTGCAAATGCTTTTACTTTTTTTGTCTTTTTCATGTTGCTACCTCGTTTCTTTCCTTTGTTCTAAGAACGTCTGTGTCAGTAAATTATTTATTCTGTGTAAGATTCCATGTACATCCTGTTGGCTGTGCTGTCAGTCCAAATGCGTCTTTCATTGCTGCATCCGTAGCCTGTACTGTCTGAGCTGTAATGGTCAGAGTATAATTTGCATTACCATAACCTGTTGCATTCGGATCCTGTTTTGTAACTGCCATACTGTGTTTTGCAGCTTGCGGTACATTTCCTGTATAAGCTACCCACTGAGTTGCCGGATCATCACCAATTGCACTCTCTCCCGGTTTTGTTTCTGCTGTTGTATAATAATTTGTTACGGTATATTTACCCATATCAGCATCTTCCAGAAGTTTTACAGCATCCAGGAATTTTCCTGTATCTGTCCCTGCTGCAAGGTTTGTTTTGTAATACCAGTAACCATCACCACCGTTTTCAGGATCACTGTATACCCAGTTTGCTGCATTCAAAGTTTTTTCAACTACAGAATAGTCTCCTGTTGTAAGACCATCTTTTGCATCAACCTGAGATGCATCTCCTTTTAATCCAGTTGTGTTTTCTGCAACTGTATTACTCGTTGTCTTATTTACCCATTTTTCAGTAAGTTTTACACGTACTAATACATCATAGTCACCGGTATTTTTAACGGTTACATCTTTGTTTACCTCTGCTCCAGGTTCCCAATTGTTACCATCTTCTGGCTTGAAATCCTCGGTTACATTTGTGTCATATTTACCAGTATCAAACGGGTTGGTTACAGTCATTGTCTGATTGAAATAAGCAAATGTACCTCCGATTACCATGATTGCTGCTAAGCCTGCTACGCCTGCGATCTTCTTATTTTTTCGCATACTCTCGTCCTCCTTATTAAGTACTTTGGATTTTGAATTTATCTATTAAAACAGCATTTCATTCTGTTTTAACCTTAGTTCCATGTAACCTGTTTTCCGGTTACGGCTGGGGTCTTGCCCCAACTCATCTGAGCTGCAGCTTCTGCTGCATAAGAAGCCTGTAAAAGCTCTCCTTCAATTTTCACATCATAGGAAGCTTCTGTATAATCTGTTCCTATTTTATGTTCATCATTTCCAATCTTGTCACTGATCGTGACCGATTTTAAAGTCAGATCTGTCATCTGATCCGGTTCTAACACTTTGTTGTAGTAATACCAGCCGTCGCCTCCGTCTGTCCAGTTCTGCCCGAAGTCATTAGCAAAATTTAATTGAAAGCCTTTGGCTGCTTCTGCATCTTCTGTTCCATCTTTTAATGTAAGAACCGGTGTGAATTTCACACGCAGGACTGAAGCAATTGTCCCTTCATTTCCAAAGCGGACTTCTTTTTGCTTCTTTTCGCCTGGAACCCATTGATCCTTAGGGTTAAATTTCTCTGTTATATTTACCTTTGCTTCGGCACTCTTGAATTTGTTGTCAATGCTTTCTGATTTCTGAAAATAAGCAAAGGTACTTCCGATTACCAGTAAGGCAAGCATTCCCATGATCAGTAGCACTTTTTTATTTCGTTTCATTTTCATCATGCCCCTCCTTACTTCCAGTTCACGGTTTCACCAGCTACAGTCGCTTCTTTTCCAAATACAGTCTGTGAAGCATTTTTATTCACTTCTGCGCTATTTAAAGTTGACTGGCTGTCACTGGCCTGAAGAAGCTCCATTCGAAAGTACAATTGATAATCTGCACCCTCATATTCCTTATATTCTCCGGAATAATCCGGGAATGTAACACTCTCCAGAATATCCTCTGTAGCTGCTCCCGGTTTCAGAATTTTGTTGTAGTAGTACCAGCCATCTCCTCCATCTGTCCAGTTTCCATTTGACTGTCCAAATCCATTTATCCAGTTTTTGGTTGCAACATCTTTTCCATTCAACCGGTTATTCAGAAGTGTCTTATTGTCACCTTCCGTTTTCTCCCATGTCTCTGCATAGGAGATACGCAGGAACGATGCATTTGAACTGTCATTTTTAAATGCAACCTCTTTTGTTACTGTTCCAATCGGCTTTGATGGTTTAAATGTTTCTTCAATCTTTGCATTAATGTTTTCTGCTTTTAGTTCATTGGTATGATTTATTTTCCCTGTCCAGAAAGCAAATGTTGAAGCAATCAGGAGCAATGACAGACATCCGCTCAAAAATAGCAGTATCTTTCTTTTCTTGCGCATGATGTATCCCCCTCTCTATTTCCATTTAAATTGATTCTTAATTGCATCTGCCACATGGAAAAATGGTTTCCCAGAATATGTGTTATGAACCGTTACAGTCACGTTTTCTCCAGGATTTACCGTTACCTGATTGCCATTCAACATGCCGCCGCCTGATATGGTAATCTCTGACAGGCTATACTCTTTTGGCACTATCTCATTAATGTTTAAGGTTGTTGTCTTTTTGATTGTGATTGTTCCGCTTGACTCATCATGCTTTAATACCGCTTCCGTATTCACTGATGTCCCGTTATCATCTGCTGATTCCGCCTGAATGATAAATACATCTTCAGCCAGTTCCTTCTGATAATTGTCAATGACTTTTTTTATCTTCACGGTTCCAACTGGTGTGTTCGTGATGGTCACTGTAAGATCATTTCCCGGTAATACTGTCACTTCACAGCCCTGATCCTTTTCTGTGACTGAACCAAGAGCAGTACTTCCTGTATTTGCAGTAACTGTAGCGGAATCAAATACTACTTTATTCTTTATGGATTCCGGAATCACTTCCTGTAAATTTATCGTTCCTCCATTCTTCGGAACGATCAAATCGTATGTAGCGGTTTCCTGATGACCTAACTGTTGCTGTCTGTTCAGAGAATCCAATTTATCATCCTGGATTCCCGGCTTTTCATAAATCTTCATGTTGCCGGTACTCTTGACGTTGACCGTATACTTTTGGCTTTTTAGTGCTTCCGGAATACTGTCATAAGAATTCACATTCTTGACAATGGTTATCCTTGCTCTGTTCGGAGTATTTTCCACTGTCCCATTTTGAAATACAAACAATCGATTTTTTATATCTGAACTTGTATCTCCCGAATGACCTGAACTATGGTTCTCTGTCAAAGCTGTTGGATTGATAAGTTCTCCTATCTGAACAGTCCCCAGTTCTTTCGGAAGATCACCAGTGTTCAGATAATTCGTCTGGAATTCATCACCGTCTTTATATGAGATTTCTTTTATTGTGTAAGTTCCCCATGGGAGATTATGGAACTTAATCCAACCATCTTCTCCCGTCACCTTTGTATCTGTATACACAATTTGCTCAGAATAAGTACTTCCTCCAGCCTGTCTTTCAATTGTAAAGGTGACTCTCGCTAAAGGTACTTTGCTTCCTTCCACAACCTTTTGGAATTCCAGATCATACAAAAGCCCTTTGATATACGGGGATTTAAAATCACCTGTTCCTGTCTGACCATTTGTCGTATATGTAACCTTTCCGCCTTTTTCTTTATCAGAAGCATCGTCCGGGCTCTTATTGGTCTGAACTGCATACTCTGCCGAAATGTTATTTGCACTGTTTTTGGATGTCGCACTCGTAAAATTTTCATTTTGAACATCCAGGCTGAATTTGTATGACAACTGATATGCTTCCTGCCTGTAATAGGTTACTTTTCCATTTGAGAGTGTACGTTTGACTCCAACCGGCGTAATTTTACCATCTGCCCCTTGTTTATATGGCAATAATCCAAGATCCTTTGTCGGCATAGTCCAATTGATTACATTTCCTCCAAGCGAACAGGAACCACCGTCAAAATTAAACGAATCTTCATATACTTTCATCAAATCATTGACTTGATCCTGAACGTTATTTACCTGTACTTTTTTAGTAGAAAATTCATATTTTTCATATAATGTTGAGATATCAATTTCAGCAGTTGCTGTTCCTTTGTCCAAATCAAAATTATTATGTGCGTAAAAAGATCCTGACCCAGACAACAGCGGGTTTCCTATTCCAATTCCTCCGTTCGGTACGGAATTAGAAGTTGCATACATGACAATCTTTGCCAGGATGATTTTTTTTCCATTTGAATTTGCATAATACACAAAATTTATTGGGGTCCGATAGTTTCCTGTCTTCACAGGAGAAAAAGTTTCCGATTTTCCTCCACCAGCCGGGTATGCCGGAGGCGACAGTGGTCTGTTGTTATGAGAGACAATAATTGTATTTAACTGAAGAATCTCTTCCCAACTGACCTGTGGTTCTACATTCAGATACATATGAAACTCATTTTCCGTATCTGTGCTAATAACATTTTTTGTCATTCTGACTGCATTATCATTAGAATAGCTGACATTTGCATTCTTATCGAAACTATCACTTACATCCTGTCCTGTTGTATATCTACCTTTGTATCCACCTCTGATTATCTGCCATTCATTGACTCCGTTTCCCGGTGTAGTTGGTAATACAGAGCTATCAAAATTATGCTCAAATGTTACTTTTGTATAGTCTGCCGGAGCCAGTGCATACCTAACACCTTCCTCGTTCTCTAGGCTGCCTGCATCAGCTGACGGTTTCATCTGATCCGATTCTGGCACTACCGATTCATTACTTTCTGTAGCCTGCACTGTTTGCTCTGATAGCGAATTGCTATTATTTTGAGTACCCGCCGACACGGTCTCAGCAGCTTCCATGTCATCTGCTACCGGGGCTTCCGCTTGCACTTCTGTGATTTTCTCAGTATTGCTTTCCGGTTGTTCGTTTTCTTCCATCGCATTGATCGGCATGGAAGCTGTCAAGAGCATTGCCATGACCAAGATACACACAATAAAGCATTTCTTATATTTGCTTTTAAAAGAATGATTGAACATTTTCCATTCCCCCTATCCTGAACCATTTCCTATATTTTGTATAAAAGTAAAGTTTCCTTGCAATTTTTCTTGAGAAAATTTTATCATATTTAAATACCCTATTATTTTTCGCGCGACATTCTGCTTATTTGACGCGAAATTTCGCAATTTTTGCTACAATATATTAATTTTCCCTTTTACAAATTCTGCCTCTGCTTTTTTCTCATCCATTAATCGTACCTCTTCGCATCGGCTGATCAGGCTGTCCATATCTTCCTGATTTATCCGGTTATTGTAGATACCTCCAACAGCCAGTGACAATCTAAGTTTTCTTTCTTCCCCTTTGTGTAAAAATTCTTCTTTTATTGTCATAATATACCGGTCCAGTTCCATCGGTTCGAAGAATACAAGACAAAACATATTCTCTAATAACCGATATACTTTTGGTTGTTTTTCCTGACATTTTTCTGCGATTTCTACTGCACAGCGGAGGATTTCTCCTGTCTGCAGCACTCCCAGCTTCTGCTCAATATAACGAATATGATTCACACTGAACAGTACAACTGCCGTTACCTGTTCCATATTCATTTCCTTTTTGTCTTCCTCGAACAGATTCCGGTTATAAACACCTGTCACCATATCTCTGTAGGCCAGTCTTTCCATCATCTCTTCTTTTTCTTTCTGATACTTCATGGCAAGTTGTTTATTCATTCTTTTTTCTTTATATCGAAGCAGTAAGACAATACACATTGCAAATATCAGTCCGGCAGAAATGAAAAGCAATACCTGAACTTCCGGTCTCTCGATCATTTTTTCCATCTTATGCATCGGTATGACAATCTCTCCAAGGCACTCGCCATTATCTGGACTGAAAATTCTGAAGTGGTACTCATAATCCCCACCTTTTAGATTCGTATAACTGATCTCACTCTTACTTCCATTCTCTATGATCGTTTCGCTCTGATCCGTTCCTTCCATATAATAGCCAATATCATAATCTTTATAAATATAATTGATACATCTCACATCTATCGTAAGACGGTATCCTCTAGAGGGAAGTATATATTTTCCATCTTTTTCTTCCAGATTCTTCCCGTCCATCTGAAGATTATAAATATACACTTTCATATCCGGATGCTCTAATTTTCTGGTCAGATCAATGGAGGCAAGTCCGTCACTGCCACACATATACAGCACCTGATCATGTATACAATTCCAGGCATTTGCAGTAAAATCAATTGGAAGACCGTCCTGTCTCTTGTAATGCACCAATGAATCATCACGTCCGTTCAACAGATCCGATTCGTTGATCCTGAACAATCCATTGGATGCATAGACGAGAGCATCTCCACTATCTATGAGATTCATAGATAATACATTTGACATGCCAATATCTCTAATTTCCGTTATCTTCCCGTCTTCAGACAAAAAATTAATTCCTATTCCGGATACAAACCAAATGCCATGTAATTTCTGGGAAGGAACAACCTTCATTACAATATTCGAAAGAAGCCCTTGCTGCTTTGTGTATACTTTTTCAACTGCATCATCCTGAATCACATAGACTCCATGTCCATCTGTTGTGACATAGATTTTTCCATCTTCTGCTTCTCTGACGTCCAGAACCCGAATGTTATTTAAGTCGGCTTTATCATCCAACAACTGGCTGACTTTCTTTTCTTTATTTATAAGGTACACTCCTTGTTCCGTACCTACTAACATATCTCCATTCTTTCTTTGACAGGTACAGCGAATCTGATTTGTTTTTAAACCACTGTTGTCTGTATTCAGCACTGATACCATCCCATTTGCATCCATGACTTTCAGACCATGATAATAGGTGGACACCCACAGATAATCTTCCCGGTCTTTGTAAATCTGCCGGATTCTGTCACCCTTGCATGACTGAGTCAGATTGTTATCTACCGGCTCCTTATTCCGGAAACAATAGATTCCATCATCACATCCGACATATAAATCATCTTGATAGTATTCTATGCTGTTTACGGTTTTTTCAATTCCCAGATACATTCCCAGATTTGAAAACATGTTCTCAAATACCTGCAGGATTCCCTGGCGTGATGATACGAACCAATAATTCCCTTCATAATCAATACATGCCTCTTCTACAGAATCTGTTAAAGGAATATCCAGTTTCTTCAAATTTCCTTCCTCCATCATTCCTATTCCGGAGTCCGTACATACCCAGTATGTCCCTTCTTTCAGTTCGTACATGGAGTTGATACATTTTAATCCCGGATCTTCATAAATATGTTCAACCTGTCCCTGCATATCCAATTCCAGAATCTGTTCTCCCGATGTTCCGATAAAAAAACCATGATCAGAGCTTTTTATACAACAACGAGGGAGACCTGCCCCATCCAGTTCCGGGATATTTATTTTATTTGTCACATTATCTTCTATCAGATAAATATTTCCAGCTTTGCTAATTGCTATGATTTTCCCTTTCTCTATTTCTGTGATGGATATGATGTCTTCCGCATTTAATGTTTCAACCACTTTGAGTTTCCCATCATAGATATATAATCCTTCTTTCGTACCGACCCATACTTTGTCAGAAGAGTCTACTAATATTTTATTTATCGTATATGCGGTCTCACTCACTTCTCCCGGATCGATCAGTGTAAATTCCTTGCCATCAAAGGTATATAATCCTTCTCCATTGGTAGCAATCCAATATGTCCCCTTTGCATCCTGCTCAATATCATTAACCGGCAAGGTTTTTCCGTTAATCTGATAATTTTTGAATTCCGTTCCGTCGTATCGCTGTAGCCCTGAATAACCTCCAATCCACAAAAATCCTTCTTTCGAAGCCAGAACACAATTCACCGAACTTCCGTCCAGTCCGTTTTCTGAATTGAACTTTTTGAACTGAAAATATTTTTCATAAGCACTTGTCTCTTCTGCCAAAACTGTATTTCTGTTCAGTAACAACAGACAGACAGCTACCAAAAAAATGATCCACTTTGACTTCTTATTTTTCATATTCTCCCTTTCCTGTAAATATGATTGCAAGCTGCATCGTCTGGTTTTCTTCGATCACTGAGATATAGCCGTCATATTTTTCTGCGGTCTCCCGAATACTGGTCAGACCGATTCCATGAAATTTCTTATTACTTTTATCCGTTGAAAATCTTCCTTTTGACCGTTCACCGGATACCGTATTTCTGATATACAGCATCACGTCCTGCTGATTAATACCAGCTTTAATCTGTATTGTTTTCGGACCGGTTTTTATCTTTTCGCAAGCTTCAATCGCATTCATAATCGCATTTGAAAAAATAATACTGATATCATTTTCTGCCATGAACGAAAAAGTCCCTTCCGAAATCACCGCTTTAAATTCAATTCCTTTTTCCTGCGTGATCCGTCTGCTGCTAAATAACAACATATCCAGTGCCGGACAACCTGTATGATAGAACCGGGACATGGACTGAAGATTTTCCTGCATCGGAGCGAATACTTCTTTTAATCCTTCTGTATTTTCGTAAATCATAATCTGATTTTTCATATCATGATACATCTTTCGTATCTTCCGCTGTTCTTCTTCCAGAGTTGTATAATATTCATAAGAATTGGTCCGGATAAGTGATCCTTCCACCTGGCCTTTTGTTTCCTGAACTTTATAAACAAGAAAAATGTATATCAGATCATCTACAAATATAAAAAGAATACTAAGCAAGATATGCTTTACCGGCAATTCTAATTTATTAGAATAAGTAAAAAAAATACTTGTATGTAATCCGATTATTTCCTGAATAATTTTTGCACTTACAAGCAGCCATAGAACTTTTTTTGTCTTTGATTTTGTATGAAATACCTGATATATATATGTCAACAACAAACCCACCAGACACATAACCAATAATAAATTAACTAATGTCTCATCGTAGAACTGTTGAATATCCAGTCCTGATTTTTCTAGATGCCGTCCGAAAAAATAAACACCGATTAATTCCGTAAGGATCATCAACAGTACATAGCCGATTACTTTCATAGCCATACTGGACACTTCCTGCTGTTTCTCACCAAGTGCCAATATAATTCCCTGAATCAGCATTAGTAGAATTAATAAGATATCAAAGCGTTCAAAACAGACCGCACCAACTATTGTAAATAGGATGTTAATACACCCAATCATCAGATTCTTTTTGATTATAATTTCTTTCAAATCTTTCCGGTTGACATTGATAAATAAGTATAATCCCAATAAGAGTAAATTCCCTAAAAATACCAGTATCATATGATTCATCATAATACTTTACTCCAATATCTTGCATATTCTTCCTGAAAACCTTTCCATTTGTACCTGCTTACCGGTACTTTATAACCTCCTTCAAGCACGATTTCTATTTTGTCATATCGGACTATCTTGTTCATGTTAATGATGTAGCTTTGATGAATCTGGAAAAATCCTTTGCCTTTTAACATCTCATCAATATCCTTTAATGCACCTCGATACCTATATGTATCGCTTTTGCAGTAAATCCAGATTTTTCCTTTCATGCCTTCTACATATGTGATGTTCGGGATTCGGATCCGGTAATTTCTATTTTGAAAGCTGATGGAAAGTTCATTTTCCGAGCTATACAGCTCCTGTTGTATGGACTGTAATGTCTCAATTAAATCTTTCTCCTTCAGTGGTTTCAAAAGATACCTGTAAGCTTTTACTTTGAAGCTCTCAAAAACGAATTCATCATAGGCTGTAACAAACACAATGATCATCGACTGGTTTTCTTTTCTGATCATTTTGGCAACATCCAATCCATTATATCCGGGCATCTCTATATCCAGAAAAAGAAGATCGATATCACTTAAATTTGCCTGTAATAATTGTTCTCCACCTTCGAAACAGTTGATGTGTATTTCCTCATCGCTGTCAAAATAAAATCGGTTTATTACCTCTTTCATAAACAAACAGATTTTCTTTTCATCATCACATATCGCAATCCTCATATCCCCTTCCTCCTTCCAACTATTAAAAATCCATCATTTCTTTCACCATCATACACAGCAACAGAATTAGAATAATTTGAATTCTGCTTCATCCCAGATATCTTCTATCTGCTATTTTGAAAGCTTCGATACTTGTTCAACATAATTGTTGCGCATCGTTTTATTCTAGTATTGGTTCCGTATACTTTTGAACAAGTTCACAATATCCTTTTATATGACATTTACAACATGAATAATTTAATATAAAATGTACATTTTAAATAACAGGGATAACACTAAATTCAAGTAGAATACCCATGTGTCGCAGAGTATTGCACTCTGCGACACATAAATCATCTATTCTGACATTATAATAGCTCTTTTGAGAGCGATATACAATCTTTTTTTGACTAAAAATATTGTTGTTTGATAACAAATACATATAAAATACAGTGTTTGACTGAATTTTCAAGAAAAATTTCATTTTTCAGCAGTCATATGCACAGTCAGAGAAATATCATGCCAGGGAGGTAACAGTAATGGCAAAAGGTGAGAATATTTTTAAGAGAAAAGATGGAAGATGGGAAGGACGTTATATAAAAGGATATGATAATAATCATAAAATAAAATATGGTTTTTGCTATGGCCATTCTTATCGTGAAGCGAAAGAAAAAGTAACATATGCAAGGTCTAAATTGTATAATCAAGCAACGCAAAAAGGTGAGGCATATTCTAAACTCACGCTGCTTCCGATGAAAGAGATATGTAATAACTGGCTTGATATTAATAAGAATAAATTAAAACAATCGTCCTATTCAAAATACAGTACAATCATTGAAAAACATATTATTCCGGAATTTGGTGATCATATTATCACTGCAATTACGACAGACAATGTTGCAAAGTTCACGAACCGTTTGCTAGAGCATGAACGCCTGGCAGTAAAAACGGTTCGTGATATTTTGTTTGTACTACATTCTATTCTTATTTATGATTGTGAACAACGTAGTTTTCAGGGAGAAATAATTAAAATTGTTTATCCCAAAGAAGAAAGAAGAGAATTACGTGTACTGAATCAAGGGGAACAGTTAAGATTAATGAATCATCTTGAAACCGATACAGATCTGTATAAACTAGGCATTATGATTTCGCTTACTACAGGACTTCGTGTTGGAGAAGTGTGTGGATTACAATGGAAAGACATTTCTTTAGATAAGCGTATATTGCATGTGAAATCTACAGTCCAACGAGTAAAAAATCAATCTGAGGATAGTGAAAAAAAAACAATTGTAAGGATTGGAACACCTAAAAGTAAAAGTTCCATAAGGACTGTTCCATTGACAGATGGGATTGTAAAGTACTGTAATCAATTGAAATCCGAAAACCAATTCACATTTCTTTTGACTGGAACCACATCTTTTGCAGAACCCAGAATTTTACAGAGACAGTTGACGAAATACTATAAAGAATGTGGTATAGCAGATGCTCATTTTCATACACTCCGGCATACTTTCGCAACTAGATGTATTGAAGTTGGCTGTGATGTTAAATCATTAAGCGAAATATTAGGACATTCCAACACTTCTATTACGATGAACCGATATGTTCATCCGGATTTGAATTTAAAGAGAGAAAATATAAAAAAATTGGAAGAAGCTGGATTTGGCTGCGCAGTCAAATAAGCAGTCAAAAAATTGAATAACCGTAGATAAAATAAGAGAAGAATGCCCATGTGTCGCAGAGTGCAATACTCTGCGACACAATATTGTTATTAACGCAAAAAGGGGCTGTGAAAAAAGAATAGTCCCGAAAAAAAAGAAAGACCAAGAGTTTATAATGAACTCAAGGTCTTTCTTTCTGTTATAATTAACTTGTGAAAAAAATTAATAACATAATCTATTCTAACCCAAAACAGGCAGTTTTGCCAATGCTAATTCAAGATTATTTGGACATCTGTGATCCAGTGCTGACTTTTGATAGATTTATGGGAGAAATCGAACTGGAGAAATATCTGAAAAATATTCCTCAACATGATACAGGAAGACTCAGATATGACCCGGTCAGCATGCTGAAAACAGTTTTGTTTCGATTTACGATCTCAGATATGGTCTGATTCAAATAGTTTTTACGGATGTTTGTTAATCTGTGATTTCGTTTTAATAAAAGTTTTTCCTTTTTGATTACATTATTGGTTTTGCAGTAACTTTCCCCTTTCTTATTCTTCTCGTAAGAACGAGAGATACTACGCTATAATCTGCGATTCTGTTTTTCTAGTTTCTTTACTTTCTGACTCTTGGATCGTATAACTCCCCACTTAGCATTTTTTCTTTTTCAGTCATTTCCAATAGCCTCCAAATTTCGATTGAGATTTCACCTGTTTTACATTTTAAAATTTACTGTAGCCTTTCCGCAGAGCTCTGCCCCGCAGATCTTTTCTTGTCTGTGCCATAAAAATCCTCTTTCAAATAAAGGAAGGACTACATATTATTCAGGTCTGTTCAATACTTTTTCCAGTCCCTATTTTTCGTCCTTCCACAATTTTTTTCTGTTCCCTACGCAATCCGAAATGTCTCCAGATATTTTTCAAATATCTCACAGTTGACAAGAGCAACCTTTTCAATCTTATACACTACTTTAGCCTCTTTCACCAACTCCTGGAATTTCGTCAGTCCAATGCTATAAAGCTCTGCTCCTTTTTGATAGCGTACAAATTTTTTTGCTAGTTTCTTTGTTTTCTCTACATCTTTACGTGCGTATCCCATACACGGCACCTCCCGTTTTGCATGAAAAAAGCAACTAACCTATTTTTCATAGACTAACTGCTCGTGTTAAATTCCATATTCAGTTTTATTCTACAAATCCGAAAGTGAAACATTCCATAACGTCTGGATAATGGCTCTATTTCATGGGTTTGAAGACTCGGATAACCCGGATCAGCCGACAACAGCTTTAAAGCCTTTCCCCATTTTTTATACAACTGTTCTTCCTTCTTTTTTATATTACCGGAACGATATTTCTCCTGCAGATCTAACCAAAGTTCCTGCATTTCAGGAATTCCCATTCGTATATTAAACATCTCTTATTCCTTTTAAAAATCTGACAGGTCAATAGCCGGGGAAACATCGCCTCTCTTAAAGTTACTTACTGCACGATCCATATCTGCCAGAGTTCTGGCTGAAACGCTCTCTGGCACTGCCAGTTCCCGAGGTTCCAGAATAATGCATCCATTTCCGTATTCTTTTACATTGTAATACTGATAAGCAGCTCCTCTGAGCGTAATTCTTTTTTTGTTATCCAGATGGGCAACATAATCTTTCATTACTTCCATTACCAACACCTCCAACGCAAGCATTTGTGTGGGAAATCCCACCTCTTATTATTATAATACGCTTTTCTATATTATCTGTCGATCTACTTTTACTTACTCCTGATACTTGAAAAATTCATGCACCGGCAGACGGCAAGTGGCAGATAGAATATCTATAAAAATCTGTATTTGCTTCAATGACTATGCCACCCATCATTCTTTTAATCGAATACTATTCTCCTGCTTTTCATTTACTTGGTACTCCAACTCATTCTTCATCCGGCTTCTCACATCACGCATTGTTCGCCCGGATATTTCCTGCTCTGAATCGAATAATCCATCCCTATTTTTTAAAAGGTACTGACATATAAAATTCCAACTGTTATTTCCAGATCCCGTGTTATTTCCTATAATATCAATGGTATCTGCAAGATGAATAATCCTTGCAAACAATGGAATTTTAGTAATATTTTTTCACCATAAATACAATGAAGATTTGTTTTTTTCTCGGATAAATCTTTTTTACAATTAATGACGGAATCCTTTTTCAGTTCTTCCGAAATATATTGTGTCAAAGCATTATCATGCAGTAAAGCACACATGGCTAAATCTTGTAATTCATCACCTTAAATTTTCCAATATTCAGCCATGCATATACTTATATAAGCCACTCTTTTTCCATGTTTGTTTTTGATATTTACCAACTCTGCTTCTATACAGTCCAAAGCATAAGAACAGGCTCCTGCAAGTCCGATGATATCTATACTTAGTTCTTCTTTCATTGGTATAATCCTATCATAATACATTTATACTTCTGAGAACTGGTCTTTTCCTACAGAGCATAACGGACATTCAAAATCTTCTGGAATATCCTCCCACTTTGTACCAGGTGCAATACCACCTTCTGGATAGCCCTTCTCCTCATCGTATTCCCATCCGCAAACATCACATGCGTATTTCATTCGTTGTTCCTCCTTGTAAATATATTAATACACAGCCTATATTATTGTTATATTTGTGTTGTTCTGTAGCCTTAATATGTATAAATGCTTTTAGCATTTCCATAATCCATGCAGGTTACAATATGCATATACTTCTTCTACCTGTTCACCATCGCAGAGGCAAAAATCCGCTACCGGCTCCTGACCTGGATTTAACTGTTTTCTGTATATTCCCTGGTTTGTATTTAATGTAATCCACTCAATGAAATGTTCTTCAAGCATTGGATGTTTTGTCTCTCCGACCACGACATGAACATGACTGCCTTCTACCGTATATACAGGTACATGCTTCTCAACAGCAGCATCTGTCACTCCGGCTTTTAATTCCTGCATAGGTTCTCCGCAACAAATTACAGGTACACCCTTATCCTTTACCTTTTCAACAATGTTTCCACAATGCTTACAAATACGGTACCTTACTTCCATGCCTTTTTCTCCTTCCTTGTGTAAAATTTATAATTCAATTGTCTCCATAATCTTTTTCAATGAATCTGCAGATTCCTTAAGCTTTAACGCTTCCTCGCCACTTAAATTAATAGGTATATCCGACTCAATACCATCTGCACCTACAATAGCTGGCATACTTAACGATACTCCGTCAATATCATATACTCCATGAATCATGTGTGATACAGGAAGTATTGATTTTTCATCTCTCATAATCACTTCGCAGATTCTTTTTACAGACATTGCAATTCCATAATATGTAGCGTGCTTTTTGTTTATAATCTCATAAGCACTGTTCTTGACTGCTGTAGCTATTTCTGCCGTGTCTTCCTTGTGCTTGTAATGTCCACGCATTTCACACATTTCACTTAATGGAACACCAGATACATTGGCTGATGACCATGCTACAACTTCGCTGTCTCCATGCTCACCTACTATAAATGCATGAACACTCCTGCTGTCCACAGATAAATGCTCACCAAGCTTATATCTTAATCTGGCACTATCTAACACAGTACCCGATCCAATAACCCTGTTTTCTGGAAGTCCTGATAACTTTATGGCTACCTGAGTCAGAATATCTACCGGATTCGCAACTACAAGCATGATACCTGCAAAATTTCTCTTTGCTATTTCAGGAATGATTGACTTAAATATTGCTACATTTTTATTTACGAGATCAAGCCTTGTCTCTCCCGGTTTCTGTCCCGCTCCGGCAGATATGACAACAATTGCAGCATCAGCCACATCATCATAATCTCCGGCATATATTTTCATCGGACTCGCAAATGGAATACCATGACTGATATCCATCGCTTCTCCTTCTGCCTTGTTCTTATCTGCATCGATAAGGACAATCTCTGTAAACAAGCCACTCTGCATCAGAGCAAATACCGATGCAGAACCAACAAAGCCACAGCCTATCATTACTGCTTTTTTTGAATTAATCACTTTCTTCTTCATAATAATCTCATCTCCTTAATAATTCTCTTCATGAACTTCAAAATAGCTCTGTGGATGATTACATACCGGACATACTTCAGGCGCCTTAGTTCCTACCACAATATGTCCGCAGTTACGGCATTCCCATACCTTAACTTCGCTCTTTTCAAATACCTGTGCAGTTTCAATATTCTTAAGAAGTGCACGATATCTTTCCTCATGGTGCTTCTCAATCTCACCTACTGCCCTGAATTTTGCTGCAAGCTCAGGGAATCCTTCTTCCTCAGCTGTTTTAGCAAAGCCTTCATACATATCTGTCCACTCATAATTTTCGCCTTCTGCCGCTGCCGCCAGGTTTTCCTTTGTATCACCAATTCCTGCTAATTCCTTGAACCACATCTTTGCATGTTCTTTCTCATTATCTGCAGTCTTTAAAAACAATGCTGACATCTGCTCGTAACCTTCCTTTTTTGCTACAGAAGCAAAAAAGGTATACTTATTTCTCGCCTGTGATTCCCCTGCAAATGCCTCCTGTAAATTCTTCTCTGTCTGTGTTCCTGCATATTTGTTTGCTGCCATCTCTTTTACCTCCGTTTTCTTTACTACTTTTTCAAAATCTGATGCCGGGTGCTTGCACAAAGGACATATAAATTCATCTGATAATTCCTCGCCTACATATTCATATCCGCAAATTCTGCAACGCCATATTGTCTGACTGTCCTCTGTTTTTCCAACCTCCTGTGGCTTAGGCTTATCCATGCTGTTTCTCCTTTACCTTCTCCCTGCATTTCGGGCAAATGCCTTTAAATGAAATATCATAATCCACAAATTCAATTCCATGAGTGTTATGAATTCTTTCCAGCAAATCCGGTATTGGATCCATATCCACATCAAAAACTTCACCGCACTTTATACATCTTACATGGTAATGATTTTTCAATGTAAAATCAAATCGGTTCGGTCCATCCGGAACTTCAACCTTTCTTAATGCACCTTCCTCTACCAATATATCAAGATTTCTATATACAGTTCCTTTTCCAATTGCTGGATATGCTTCTTTTATAAATTCATACACTTCATTTGCCGTAACATGTCTTCTCATTTCGTATACAGTATTTCTTACAAGATCTTTTTGAATTGTATTTCTCCTACTTATCATTAGTCCTCCTTATTAGGATTAGTTCTTAATAAGGATTGTATACCATTATTATCTTGTTGTCAATAAAAATAGTAATAATTCTCATTATTATAAAAGCTGCCAAACTGAGCATCTTTTACCTGAATCACTATTTTATTTTGCGTTCAAATACATATTCTGAATCTGAAGATAAATCAGACCTAAACGAATATCCGAGTCTGTCAAATTTCTGAATCTCCACCGGATTTTCAATATTATTTTCCGCTATGAATCTGACCATTTCACCACGAGCCATCTTGGCATAGGTACCTTTTGTTACCAATTTATCTCCGGATAACTCACAAAATACAATCGTAATATATCTGTCCTGTGGTGTCAGATACTTTTCTATACATTTTGAGTATTCTTTTGATGCAAGATTAATGATAATCCTACTGTCATCGATTACTGAGCGGTATAACAATGCTCCCCAGTACTCATACAGATTTTTTGCATCTCCAATTCCAACCTTTGCCTGCATTTCAAGACGATAAGGAGTCACGCCATCCATTGGTTTTAAAATGCCATAAAACGCAGACAAGATTCTTAAATGATTTTGCAAATACTCAAACTGCTGGATTTCAAACACAGATGGTGCCATATATTGAAATGCAATCCCTTCATATGCTAAAACAGCCGGAGTAAGCCTGTTATAAAGATCCATATTTTCCAATCTGTTAAAGTTCTGCTCTGCAATCTTGTCATTACATTTCCAGATAGCTTTCAGTTCTTCTTTTGATTTGCTTTTCATCCAGTTTAATACTTCTGCTGTCTTATCAATATAGACAGGCAGTTCAATCGGTGCTAAGTTATCGGTATCTACAATCATCTTTTTTGCAGGTGATAAAATAATCTTCATTATGCCAATTCCTTAAGCATATTTTCAGGATCATCTGCCGCCTTGACTTTATCATTTGCCTTTATAATGATTCCCTGCTCATCAATAAGATATGTAGTTCTTACTACACCCATAGATACTTTTCCATAATTTTTCTTTTCTTTCCAGACATCATATGCTTCAATAACTTTACGCTCCGGATCTGCTAATAGCGTAAATGCCAGTCCGTATTTTTCTTCAAATCTCTTGTGAGACGCTACAGAGTCCTTGCTTACTCCGAGAATAACAGCTCCCTTCTCAGTAAACTGTGAATAACGCTCAGAAAAGCCACATGCCTGCTTCGTACATCCTGGTGTATTATCCTTTGGATAAAAATATAAAATTATTTTTTTACCTAAATAATCACTTAATTTATGCACTTCTCCGTTCTGATCCGGCAATTCAAAATCCGGTGCTTTTATTCCTAACTCTAACATTTACTATTCCTCCGCTTTTGTATTTTCCACCTGTTTTCTTGTTCTTTTATTACCTGAAATCATTTTATGTCCCGTATACATAGACATGATCATACATATAAGAGTGCTACACGCAAAATACCTATGACCTGATTTGGATCCTTTATATCCAGTATAAAAAGTTCCAATCATAGTAATTAACGCTCCGATTGACCAATACTTATGTGCTTTCATTTTATACCTCCAAATTGATTAAGCTGTTTCAAAAATAAATATCTCTGGATCATTAACAATATTATACATTCTATCCATCACTTTCGACAAGCAGAGAAAGAAATATAATCAATCCATCCGGATTATACCCAAGTGTTTCATTGATAAAAGCTTCTACCGCTTTATCCACATCTCCTGAAACACCTCCGAAAAGATTAATGCCAGCTGCCACTAATGCGGTTTGAGCACCTCCTCCGCTTCCGCCGCAGATCAAAACATCTGCATCTGTTTTATTTATTGTCCTGCTCTTAACGGCAGCTTCCCACTCGTGTCCTTTCTCACATCTCCAAATCACTTTCTTATGAGAACCAATAGAAACCTCTGTCAGTTTTATCTTATTCTTTTTCGACCACTGTTTTACCAGTAATGGCTCTAATGTCGTCAAATCGTTAATACCTGCAATCACTCTCGCACCGGAACATATCGGGCATTTTTCTCCATTAGAACGAGCCTTAACTCTTGCCTGCCATTCATGACCGCAAGCACCTCTCCACCATACTTTTTTATTTGAACCGAAAGTAATATCATCAGGCGTAAGCGTTAAATTCTTTTCCGACCACTCCGAAACAAGCCCCGGGTGTACTTCTGCTAAACTGTTATTCATAGCCAAACCGGGGTCTCCTTGTGCTTAGAGTATATGAAGTTTTGGCTTTATCTTGTAGTTTGCGAATATCCGTATAAATAGAAAAAGCCCTTTGAGAAAAGGATTTCTCCTCTCTCAAAGGGCAAGTTGGCAAACTGGAAGTTATCTTTTCACAATTATATCAAGAAATTCTGTAAAATTATTTGATATGATATATACATTATTTTCATCGTTAGACTCATCAAAATAATATGAATCATCGTAATAATAAACACCATCATTATTTCCATCACAAATCATAACAATAAATCCATTTTGTAAACTATCTCCTATAATGACAGTTTTTTTATATAAAACTTGTTCATTAATGGAATAAAACAATCCATATCTGAGCGATACTGATTTACATCAACAACAGCAATATATTCATCTGCAACACCGACCTGTACATTATAAGCTGGAAGCAACTGGTCATTTCCCATGTAGTCTGTCTTGATTCGCATAAAAGTGGCTGAATGATCTGTTTTCGAGTAGCTGTTGCGATCTTCTCCACAGATTTTGATTTTTCCCACGTATTCTTCCAACTTAGCAGCATACTCTTTGAGTTTCTCATAATGATGTTGTTGTGTAGTTTTACGATGTCCCCTGCCATGAACAAACATTGCTTCATTAATCTGCCAGACTTCTGCATACTGTTCAGCAGCTTCCTTCAGATACTCTGGTGCGTACTCACTATTGATACAAAGTTTCATACCTGTACATGAAAGTTCCTCATTGATTTCTTCAAAGAGTGTAGTGATCTTACCAAAGAGACGGTATCTGGATTTTTCGGTTGCTTTTTTCCATACCCAGGAGTATTTATTCGCATTTGCTTCAAACTTGGATTCATCAATGTATAGATGTTGAAGATCCACATGCTCTGTCTCGAAGATTTTTTTGTTTATATCTTGAAATATTTCTTCAATGGAATCAGCAAGTACTTCGTTGATGAAGTAGCCGAAAGTACGGTAAGAAGGTGCTTGATGATCCATAAGATACATGAAACGGAGATTGACTTTACACTGATCCTCCAGTTCACGCAATGATATATAGCCATTCGCCATAAATCCAAACAAAACTGTTTTCAGCATGCTGACCGGGTCATACCTGAGTCTTCCTGTATCATGTTGAGGAATATTTTTCAGATATTTCTCCAGTTCGATTTCTCCCATAAATCTATCAAAAGTCAGCACTGGATCACAGATGTCCAAATAATCTTGAATTAGCATTGGCAAAACTGCCTGTTTTGGGTTAGAATAGATTATGTTATTAATTTTCATTGCAAGTTAATTATAACAGAAAGAAAGACCTTGAGTTCATTATAAACTCTTGGTCTTTCTTTTTTGGGGGACTATTCTTTTTTCACAGCCCCCTTGTGATATACAACTAATAAGTGAAAGAGATTATTTGGCAGGCGTCGCGGCTCCTGCATCTCTTTTAACCCATAGGGTGCGTGGTTGCAACGAAATTTACCACCTCAAATAATCTCTTCAGGTGATTTTCTTAAAAACAAATCATTTATTTCCGAGAATAACTGCTATCTTAATTTCTTTTTCTGTATCACTAAGATCAAATTCTCCTCCATCTTCTACCATAACATGCACTTCATATAATGTATCCTCTGTAAGTTTATCCGGCAATGTTCCATCTTCTTCCTGAATATGCCATAACTCTGCAGGAACTTCTTTTAATTTATTCTCTTTATCATATGCATATAATGTAAATGTATCTGCTTTTCCTGCAATTCCTTTCATTCGTATTGCCACAGTAGTATTTGGATGTACATTTTCTACTGTAATCGTATTCAGCCAGCCTGCAACATTTCCTTTCCCGCCGGCTTCTGTAAATTCTTCTTGTGTTAGTACATTTCTCTTTGCCTTGTCTAAATCTACTTTTCGATAAGGCATCTCCGGCAGATAAACAAATCTGTCCTGCAATCTTAAGAGCTCCAGATATCCTGTCGGGCAATATAATGTATTTCCACTATTTCCTGCATACATGCCGATTGCCATATTGTTGTATCCCGGTTTATCTGAGACATCCATTGTAAATACTGTTTCTCCTGTTTCAAAATCTAACATGATGAATTGCCACATGCCACTTTCCAGATCCTGAACATAACCATAGATATAACCTGTCGCTGTAGAAAGCTTCATCATAGATGTATCACGGATATCGTTTCTGCACCAGATACTCTTCATTTCGTATCCGTCCTTTGTCTTAATGGTATCGACACGCTCTACTCCCGGCACAACCATCTTATTTCCCTTCTTCAACCAGTTTACATCGTAAATATTTTCATAGGTCTGTATAGAAGAATCGTTGTCTGCGTCCGCAAGTTTAGCACTTCCGGCTCCAAACCAGTTACATACGATTGTGCTGACTGTACCTTCTCCGTTATCATATACCATTGCTGAATTTTCTACCGACACCTGCATATTTTTCGGAAGCTCATCGATTACCGGCATGCTTGCCACTATTTCCCCGGTCTTCATATCTAATGCCAACAGATTTACCGGATCCTGATTATCTGTAAACATAACTAATTTGCTTGTCAGAGATGGTGAACATCCACCTCCCCAGGCAAGACCTCCGCCTGTAGTTTCATCTCCCTCTTTGCTGTCTTTCGCTCCCACGCTTTCATATGGGGTACACCACTGCACCTGTACACCATCTTTTGCATTTAATAAATAACAATTTTGATTCGTTAATATAACTGCACCTTCCTTTGACGATGCAATTCCATTCTCTGCACCTTCGCCAGGCTCCAATTCATATACAAATGTAGATTCTTTCAGATCAACATGTTCTCCCTTTAAGATGGCATCAATTGCTGCCCTTAAAATGTATCCCATTGCACCTTGCTGTTTACGTTCCGGATAAATACGAAAACCGCCTGTAGCAAACCATAAATTTCCTTCATAGTCAAAAACTACAGATAATAAGTTCTGATCCAATGTTTTCCCTGTAATTTCTTCTGCCGCTGCTTTAATATCAATATCCAGCACTTTTTCAAATTCCGGAAGGACATTTCCCGCATCATCTGTTGCTTTCAACATAAGCACATGGTTGTTGCTTGTCGGACATACCAGGCGATTGCTCTCATCTACGAATGAATATGAGCTTTGTATCACATATCCTCCGCCATCATGCTTTGCCGGTGAAAAATAACCTTCTGTCTGTGCTTCATCCGCATTAATATCACGGATAGCCAGTCCTCCTTGCAATGGAACAACAGCATGTCCATATGTATCAAAAAATACCGCCGGAGATGCATTTTTATTTACCGTTTCATAAGAAACATTTATCTCCGGATAAATATCAACCGGTAATACTTCATCTGTCGTATCTGAATTATAACAGTCATGATGAATATTGGCATCACTCTTTGCCATATATGGATTATCATCAATTGCTTTTGCCGTAAGCGGTTTAATTGGAACAACTGCATTTTCTTCTGTTGTCTTCTGCTCTGATTTTGCCTCCTCTGTCTTTGGTGTACCATTTGCACATCCCGATGTGAGTGTAACTGCAGATATAATAAACGCTAATAGTATTTTTCTTCCTTTCATTTATACTTTCCTCCTTTTTCCAGCCTTTGTAATCTACTGCTTTTATTATAAAAAAACACTTCTCGTTTTCAATCGCTCTGTCACGAATAGTCAAAAAATAGCACGAATTGTAAATCCGCCCCGTAGTTTGTCTATCTGTTTTATATTAAAATAAACGCATGAGAGAAACAGTCTAAACCGAAATGCACGGCTTCAACAAGAAAACTATCTTCTTTCAATCCAACAGGAAAGATATACTAACCTCTGCAATGCAATCGAAGAGACACGTCAGGCACGACATGATATGCGCCATCATTTTTTTCAGCTATCCTCAATGGCTGAACGTAACACAATTCCTTTCCACGTGCAGATTGATCTTCCGGCACAAATTTCAGTCGATGAAACAGACTTTTGTCTTGTTCTTTCTAACCTGTTAGAAAATGCATTGGAAGCCAGCTTGAAGACCGCAAAATTCAGACAACGGATCGATATAAAAATCTATCGACATGCTTCTAATCTTATTTGTTTTTACTGGATCTTTTCACATATACTTCTTCCGCGACAGCCATTTCTGATCAATACACTTCACTTCCCCATCAAACCGGATATGTAAATGCACCCCGCCAGATCTCTGATTGATCTTCTCCACAATTCCATGTCCGAATTTCGGATGTGTCACCGCATCGCCAAGCTTATACTGGACCACTTCATCTTTTTTCTTCTGTGCAGTCTTCAGTTGCTGATAAGTATCCCGGACCGGCACGGACTTATCATGAATCCTATTTTTTAATACCTTATCGTAGTCATGATTCATAAGCGCTTCGCCCGCCTTATAATACGGCGTCGGCGCCGCTCCGATTAGAGAACAGCAGTATTTCCACGCACTTCCGTGCGTTCCCGCCTGCCATTTATACTTTTCGGGAATCTGCATATTGTACTGCATGTAATGGGCGTATTCGTGTTTGAATAAATCTATGCGATCCTCTTTGGACAGCGGATTCTTCACACCGTATGCGATAAACAACAGCGAAAAATGAAAATGCTCTTTTTCATGTGCACTTCGTCTGGTGTAAGATCCCAGTGTGTCCGTGTCATATCCAAATGTTATCGGTACTTTTGCCCCGTTCAAATGCAGCTTTCTATCCAGTTCTTCATATAGATTTTGTATTAATGCCCGTAAAATCGGGATTTCTTTCTGCAAGCGTTGTCGCAGGAATTGATCTTCTCGGTTGTAATCTATCATCTTCTCACTCAGTATTCTTTCCTTAATCTCAAATTTATTTGTTATTATTTTTGAGTTCCTTTTTTACTTTCTTTATACTCTTTTACTTCCAGTTTTTCCAGATATCCGGCTGATATCCTACCGTTGCCTGTTTCCCGTTACGCACAATCGGTGTCTTGATCACCTTTTGATTTTCCAAAATCTTTTCTGCTTTATCTTCCTCTGCAAGATAAGTAATCAACGCAAGCAGATCTTTATCCTTGCACTCCTGATCAATCAGTTTTTCATATCCTCCGACAGCCTGGCATACTGAATTGAATTCGCCTTTGCTCAGGCCCTTTTCTTTCATATCTACGAACTGGTACTTAATTCCGCGCTCTTTAAAAAATCGTTCAGCTTTTTTGCTGTCGAAGCTTTTCTTGGTTCCGAATATTTGTATGTTCATCCTTGTTCCTCTTTCATTCTTCTCTTTCTACGCTATAATATAACTGTTTTGGACTCTTTGGCTTATCTGGAATACTCAACTTAATTACGCCAGCTTCTACTAATGGATTTACATACGTCTGTATAGCATAAGTAACAGAATTTAACCCCAGATAATCACAAATTTCCTTTCTTGTACGCGGTGTTTTACAAAATACTATTAAATTATTTGTTTCTTCATCATTTGACATATCTTCATAATCATTCTTTGATTCTTTATATAGTTTTACAATAAAACTTCCTCTTTCATCCAAGAATTCTGGCTGTCTTAAGTTATATTTCTCCATTTCCATCCGGATTGTTGGAATTCCCGAATACCTGTTTTCTGTTATTCCCAATGTTTCAAGTGCCGATGCAAGTACCTGATTTCTTGTATCCGGTTGAATTTTTCCTAATTGGTCAATAGTGATTCTTCCATATAATCCACCTGGATTATGTATTTCAATCCTGTCTTCAAACATTATAAGTTGAATCGGCATTCCTTCTGTATGAATACTATAATCACGATGTACTAATGCATTTATAATAGCTTCTCTAACCGCTGTTATTGGATAGTCTGTTCTGTCAGTTCTTCGTCCGGTTGTCGGACTTATAATTGTCTTTGTCCGCATATTGCGTTTCACAAATAATAATGCCTCATCCAACATTTCCGGAATTGTTCCTTCTATTCTCTGATTATCCGAGAATCTTTCCCCCATGTCGCCAAGACTTCCTATTGTTCTCCCAGGAATTACAATTGCCGTAATACACAATTGTGGAAAATATGCCTGTGGATATGGACTAAAAAGCAAAGTCGCACTAAGCGTTACTTTCTCTCCTCGCTTTATGCTCATAAGTTCATAAATACTTTCATTATCAAGTGTTGCTAATCTTTGTTTTCCTCTCTTTAACAGTTCAACATAACGATTCAGTTCTTCCTGATCCAATGACATTAATGTTACTCTCGGAACCTCACGGATATCGTCTTGATATTTTCTTCTATATGCTTCATAACTATATATTTCGTATTCTGTCATCGGTTCATCACTATCCCCAATACGGGTATAGGACCCCTTCAACCTTCCACGTCCTTGATAATAGCAAGGTCTGTCTGCCAAATCTATTCCGGGAATTTCAGCAGAAACAAATTTTTTATTTTCCTTCTCCACAACTGTAATAAGCGGCCGTACAACCGGATTCATCTGCAAGCATTGCTCGTTAATTTTCTTTTGAATGTCCTGAGCATCATAAACACCAACTTCTTTATAATCTTGTTTCTCATCAATTCCAAAAACAATAATGCCACCATCATCCTGATTAGAAAAGCTTGACAAAGAATCATATAATCGTTTCGGACATCCTTGCTCCGCTGATTTCAATTCCAAATTCTGCGTTTCGCATTTCATTTTTTGAATTAATTTTAGTTTGTCATATAATTCTTCTGTTGTCATTTTAGTTCCTCCATTTATATTTTAGATTCTAGCACTATATTTAAGTTTATGCAAGAAACTCAAATATTATTCTTATGAACTAAAAAAGAACTCAAATTTATACTTCAAATTTGAGTTCTTTTTCATTTCATTCACAATATACTGGTAAATATCCTCTCTCACCGGAGTCTCCAGCTCCCATTCGATCTCCACCGCCGTCTTATCCGTATTCGGCATCACAAACTGCTTCGCATTCCCGGTCGCGATCACACGCCCCAGATAATAGAATTCCTTGGATATCTTATCATCCTTATTCTTTCTCACAAACAGCTGCACATCTATGCCACGTTCTGTTGCGTTCAGGAAATTCTGCACATCTTCCGAGTCCATGCTTCTTCCGCTTTTGGAAATCGCGATCAGCCGGTTCTCTGCTACGAAATGATCTTCGTATTTCGTGGTATCGCTGATATTGTCCTGCTTATCGTAGTTAATGAATATCGGAAATGTCTTAGTCTTCTTATCATATTTGTAACCGCCGATGTTCAGCGGCACTTCATTTCTCTCCCAGTTCAACAGACGGCAGGCATCCTCATATGTATATTTCTGATACAATACTAGATTCGTATCCTGATACTGGTAACTGTAATTGACCTTATATCTCGAGATTCCGAAGTCTACCAGTTCCTCCAGAATCGCACAGAATTCCGGATTCTGTAACATTTTCTCATAAGAATCGGAAATGCCGTAATCATCCTGTTCCTTCTTGAGAAATACACACTGTGCGTAAGTCTTCTTTGCTGCGCTCGTCGGAAATTCATTGGTCATCATATTGATCACATTTTCCGTACAGTACTCGTCCATCTCACAATGATACTTCTCGGATAAATGCTTCTGCAGACGCCCAATGATTCCATGGTGATACTGCAACGTACGTTTCAACAATTCCAGCTCATGAATCCGCTTGCCACTTGCCAGCTTTTTGGAAATGAATTCGATTGCTTTTTCTTCGTCTTCTGACAGCCGGATGGTATATTCCTTTTCGTATTTCACAAGGAATTTATAATACGAACCAAAACTGTTATTATCAAAGATCCGCAGCACATCCATTTCCCCATATTTATCAAAATCCGCAAGTGCCGGGATATGCCCTAGCTTATTCTTCAGATTCGTATAATTCTCCCGGATTAATTTGATATCGCTGAAGTTCGCATTATCAATCGCCTGGAAAATCCGCTTCCTGGAAATCTCATCGAAGTGAATCGTGCTCGCCCCCGGAATCACTCTGCCGCCCCCCGTGACATAACGGCGGATATTATCCTTGTTATAACTGCGGTCGCCGGACAGCGCAATCGGAATCATAAAGTTATTCCGATAATTTCCGATGAAATCCAATACAACGACATATACTTTGTTCTCAGCTTTTCGAAGTCCCCGGCCAAGCTGCTGGATGAACACGATCGGCGACTCTGTCGGACGAAGCATGATGACCTGATTGATCTCCGGCACGTCCACACCTTCATTGAACATATCCACAGAGAAGATCACCCGTATCTCTCCGTTCTTCAATTTGCGGATAGCTTCGTTACGCTCCTCGGCATATGCTCCATTTCCACCACTGTATACGGCTGCGGATGCGACTCCTCTCTGACAGAATTCTTTTGCCATGTCTTCTGCATGCCGTCTGGAACAGCAGAATCCGATTGCACGCGAAGAACGATATTTTCGATAATATTTGTAAATCAGATTATATCTTCTTTCATTTCCGATATAAGCCTGATTCAGCTCCCGCTCATCATAGCGGCCCTTCACGATCCGCAGTCCGGAATAATCCGTCTCATCATACACGCCGTAATAGTGAAATGGTACGAGCATTCCTTTGTTGATCGCTTTTTTTAAGGAAATCTGATATGGCACGTTATAATCACAGATTTCGTAGATATCTTTTCCGTCCATTCTTTCCGGTGTTGCTGTTAATCCCAGTAAAAATTGCGGCTGAAAATACTCTACGATTCTCCGGTATTGATCTGTAACCGCATGATGGAATTCATCAATGATCACATAGTCAAAATAATCTGCCGGAAAATATGTCTCATTCAAATATTCCGGTCTTCCGAGTGTCGCTACCGATGCGAAAATGACGGATTTATCCGTATCTTTTTCTTTTCCGTCAAAGAATCCATAATCCTCCGAGTTCCGCACATTTTTGAAAGAAACCGCCGCCTGCTTCAGGATTTCTTCTCTGTGTGCAACGAACAACACCCGTTCATATTTTGCCGAATCAAATGCAGCAAGGTATGTCTTTCCGATTCCGGTGGCCGCATATACAAGTCCTTTCGCCGCACCTTCCATGCGGCTTTCCTGTAACGCATACAACGCCTCTATCTGCGCTCCCCGCGGGCGGTACATCATTCGGACATTTTCAGCATTCTTGTCCTCATTCTCTTCTGCAGCGTCATATTTCGCCAGATCCTTGGACACCGCCGGCTTCTTCCATGCCTTGGAATATCGTTTTAATTCTTCATCATCTATAATGATCGAATGGTTCAGAAACAGATCTTCAAATGTAGCATAGAACAATTCATAATTCTTTTTGTCCAGTGTATCACTGAATCTGTAATTCCATTCGATTCCTGAAGTTAACGCACTTTTGGAAATGTTCGATGATCCGATGTATATTTCATTCGAAGATTCATAATGAAAGATATAAGATTTTGGATGAAATGAGCGTGATGTTTCATTATACAGGCGCAGATCCACACGGTCGCCGAGCTCGCTCTTGATCAGATATAAAGCCGACGGCTGTGTGATTCCCAGATAATTTCCCGTCAGGATACGGATCTTCACGCCCCGCTCCAGCGCCCGCTTCATATCATTTAAGAGCATCCGCACACCCGATTCCATCAGAAATGAGACGATGATATCAATCTGCTTCGCCTTTGCCATACTCATTTTCAATTGATAATATAGATACCGGCTCCGGTCTCTGTCCCCGGTCATTACATTCGTAGATTCGATCTCATATGTATCTATTCTTTCCTCAAAATTAGATTGAGCCATTTTTCTTCTCCCCGCCCCGGACGTACATCTGATGTAATCCATTGTTCTTCTATCTCTAATTCATCCATATCCTGAATCAATTTTGCAAATGTCTCTTCTGTCATATCCGTAAAATATCTGCCGTTTCGTTCCCCTTCGAATGTCCCGTACTTGAAGGATGTGTAAATGATTCCGTGGGCTCGAAGAGCGTTTGCCATCTTCTTTATAATGTCTCGCAGTTCATTTGCCGGAACATGAAGGATTGACGAGCATGCCCAGATTCCGTCGTAGGCTTCTTTTTCATCCAGGTCCCGGAACAGCATGTGCTTTACCGGAATGCCTGTATATTCGCTTGCGAGTTTGCATAGTTCCTGTGAACCGTCTATGGCAGTGACTTTGCAGCCTTGCTCCAGGAAATATTTTGTATCGCGGCCGGAACCGCAGCCGTAATCCAAGATTTCCGCTCCCGGATGCAGTTTGTCCAGGAAGCGATTCTGCACGATTCCGAAGTCTACAAATCTAGTGCCGGTGATGAATTTTTTTGCGTTTTTGTTGTAGTAGTCCAGTGTTGTGGTTGATTTTGTGGTTTCGTTTCTTGCGTTCACGGTTGCCTCCTGAGGGTGTGATACTTGTTCCAATATTATACTGCATGGGAGTGGATGGATACAAGAAAGAGTATACTCTCCTTCACAAAGCATTCAGCAACTTAATAACCATTATCTTTTTTCACCTTTTATTACTTATCACTCTCTTCTTTGAATTCTCTCATTATATTATCAAATGTTTCTTCTGACATTAAACCATACATTTTATTCACATATTCTTTTCTGAACAACAATATTTTCCGAAGTGATAATTTACAAGTTCGAATCACTCTCCATCGATGTTTCCTTTGAATCTTCTTATCTTGGTTATCACGAAATTTCATCCTGACAAATACTTGTTCATAATCAGAATATATCTCCAGTCCAAATTCCAACGGCAAGATTAAAATTGTATATACTATTGGAATCATAAAACTAACCAGTGTATTGATTGCATTTAATTCTTTATACTCTTTTAATCCAACATTCGCGGCACCCCAAAGCATATACCAACCAATACATGCCAGCACAATATCTATTAGCTTATGAACTCTCCTGTATTTTTCTTCAGATTCTGCTACCACATTCATAAGTATTAATATTGTTATTACCGGAATAATCAACATTTCAATCCAAAATTTAAATGTAAATGTTCCAATAAAATATTCGAAAATAACTATTACTCTAAAGTTATCTTTCACTGTGCTTTTCAAATGCTCTGCATCACCCTTTATAATAGAATTCACACAATATGATATTCCAGAAAAGATCAACCATAATATCTTTTAAATATATATTATTCCAGAATGGTAACTGATAAAATATCATGGTTATTCCCGCCACATATAAAGCAATTATCAGAAAAAAGTGTCTTAATTTTTTGCCTAAGAGGATTTTAATAACGTTCCATAAACTTTTACGGATTTCCCTTTGAGTCAACATCCATACAAAGAATCCTGTACCCCATATGGCAATTGCCCATTCTCTTGTTGATAAAATTGTCACTATTTCTTCCATTCATCTACTCCCATCTTCAAAAACTCCACATGCATTTACATTTATAAACTCTATTTCTCGTCGTATCATTCATAGTTATTATCATTTTAGCAAATCTACTGTCGTAATATCGCAACACTTATGTATCTTACTTCAAAAAAATCCCACATATTATATGTAGGACTTTTCTTACTCACTATATATGCTTTGTGCCTGTTCTAAATTTTCTATAATTTTACCTTTCAGACTCTCCGGTGATATGACTCTAAATCTATTCGCATATTGTACAAACCAGCCAACCAATGTCACGCTGTCCATCTTTTTAAATACTGCTTTATACTTTCCTTTTTCTAACGGTCTGACCGACACCCCTGACATTTCCGGGCAGCGGCATAATCATATGCGAAAATCGGCTTCGTCCTCTCTGACTCGTCAGATTTAACAGCTTATTTCGAATCTCATTCGCTTCATGAACGGACACACACCTTGCCTGTTGCACCGAATCTAACATCAGCTTAATTTCCCAGTCTTCCAGCAAATGTTTCTCCATATACCATCCTTTATGTGAATTTTCTGCCTGCTTAATCGGATAACCGCAGCTTTGCAACAAACGCACATCGTCATAAATGGATGTACGGTGTACATTTTCCATTCCGTATTCTTCTTCCAGTTTCTGGCTTATCTGCACTGCATTCATCGGCGTCTTCTCATCGGTGGTCTGGAAAAGTTGAAGGACGCGGATTATTTTTTCTTTATGGGATGTGGACATAGGGGTGCTCCTTACATTATGTTTTGAATTGAAATGATATATTAATTATACTGTACTGAGTTAAGCTTCACAACTTTCATCTTTTTGATTTTTATAGTTGACTTTTGTTAACAAACAGATTAATATTATATACAAGAAATGGGTTTGTTACCGTACGGCTATTGCCTAAGCGGGGTGCTCGTTTCTTTTTTTATATTCACCATATCATATAAATATAGATTTCCATCAGCTGCATGCCGAATTAACATTTCTATCCTGTATATATTAAATCGTTCCACCTCTTTTAAATCACTACTATAAACAGGTAATGCAAACCTAGTTGTAAAACGATACCAGCCATATTTTGCATCAACTTTATGCTTCCCCTTAAAATTTTCCTGCCATCGTTTGTTAGTTGCACATTTCAATAACGTAGGAATTTTCTGTGTCGCATTTGCTTTGGCTTTTGCATTAGCACCACACAATCGTTTTGTATCTTCAGATCCTTTTAATTCTGCCGGAAAATCATTTCCAATAAAGACTTGATCCGCTGTTTCAACAACTTCATAACACTTTCCTACATATTCCTTCAAATAATTTTCAACATCTTCCCAATCGATATTTCTCTTCCCTTTAAATCGTATATCTGTAATTACAACTATTTTTCTTCCATCCTCATCTGTAATTATGTCAATAATATTTTCCTTCTTCATATATATTTTATCTCTCCTCATAGTTAACGCGTTGCGTTATATTATCAGTAAAAAAATAAGTCTTACGACTTATTTTTCATCATATATTCCACTTCCGCCCGATATTTCATCAAACGTAAAAGATACTCCGAAAGTTCTCTCTTCTCAGCTTCCCAATCTTGAATAGTACGATACGGTATACCATAATAATCACTAAACTCTCTCCTGTTCATTCCCATTTTTTCCCGTAATTCTTTTACTTCTTTTCCTCGACTCATCAGATCACCTTCCAGACGCATTGCGTTATTAAAATAATAATTCATGTATAAATGTCTGTCAATGACTATTTTCTATACCTCCGGTTCAATCACAGCTTATCATACTTCGCACTCTTCCCCTTAGCCTTCTCCACCGGATACTTCTTTGCATTCACCTTGATCTTCTCCCGCACGATCTCATCCAGATCCAGTCCGCAGGCATCTGCCATCAAGACACAATAATTCACAACATCCGCCAGTTCTTCTCTTATCTTTTCCTGTTTTCCTTCATTTGAGATATCCGCACCGCTCCACTGGAATACTTCCAGTAGCTCTGCTGCCTCCAACGAAATGGAGATTGCCAGATCTTTCGGATTGTGGAATTGTTTCCAATCTCTGTCGTCCCTGAATTTTAATATTTCTTTGATTGTTTCTTCTGTCATTTTAATTTTCCTCTTCAATATATTTACCAAAATATTCTCTTAATTCATCATCGCACACATACAAATATGTTCCTTTGATTCCTCTGGTCATCAGCACATAATACACATTTGTGATGTATTCTTTCAGTTCTTCATATGATGCCGTTATTTTACCATTTTTATCAAAATAACATTCTGGCCGGATAATGATCTGTCCTGTTGTTTTATCATATCCAATATCATTTCCGAGAATAACAAACGCACAGTTCAGATCATAACCTTGAATGGAATGAATACATCCCACCTCATCGATTGCTTCTCTTGTATGAACCCATCCTTCTGTACAATGATTCCACATTCGTTTTACACCTTGTATCTCTATGTCCTTTTTGCTCCGGTCATTTTTACTGATCCATGGCCATGCATATCCTGCTACCATTCGGGAAAGCCCTGTTTCTTCCTCTTTGGCATACATATCTTTCTCAAATTTTTGAAAAATCAGAGTATAATTTTAAATCATATTTTTTCGAATGATACTTCCGGTCAGCGGCTCCGGCCAATAGATCCTTTATGAATGCAATATAGTCATTACCTCCCTGCACCCTCATCTGCGTTGCAAGGGTGAAATACGATATCGTATGTTTTTTATATGGATTTCTCATTTTTCTTCGAACCTCTCATAATCAATGCCCGACGGACCAACCACCTGATTGTAATCGTAGAATAACACTGCACACTTTGATTGTTCTAATATCCAGTCTAATTCGTCTGCATCCGTCGTCATGCCCAGCCGCTCGCAGCTTTTCTTGAAAGCTCCCCTATAGGAAATATTTTTATATTGATGAAGTCTGTGTGCTTCATCGACCAGTAAGATATCATATTGTTTCTTCGTAATATCAGACGGGGACAGTACCTGTGATGGCGTCAATCCATAAATACTTCGGAAGATGAACTTCATCGTCTTTCTGAGCGAAGTCTGCGGCACAACGAATCCAATCTTTTTCCCGGCAAATTCTTCGCTGTCTGCCAGGTATTTCATAAGATATACCGCCACAATTGTCTTACCACTTCCCAGCATTCCATTTACCACTACACGATTCACATTTCCACTCTCAATCTACGCAAGTATATCTTCGACTGCTTTCCGCTGGTTGTCGTTCAATTCTTTATATGGAGAATATTTGAATAGATCTGAATTTTTAATTTCTTCCAGCGAATGTTTGACCAGTTTTTCTTTTTGCAGCTTACGCCAAAGCAGTTCGAATTTTTTATCATATTTTTCTTTCTCATAATACATAACCACAACCATTTCTTACAATCCGTGTACTTCGGGCGGCCATTTGTCTCCAAAATGCCAATAACTCTTGGGCGGTATCTTTTACTAAAGCATGAAATAGACCTTCCTTATTTTCAAAATATACATAGATAGCCCCTGTTGTGGCCCCTGCCTTTGCTGCTATATTTCTTATAGAAACAGATCTATATCCATGTGCCAAAAATTCATTTTTACCGGCATTAAGCAAGGCTATTCGTAGTTTTTCATTTTTCGTTTTCATAGTTAAGTCAGTTTCCAACCGATTGCTTTTTTCCGAATTGTGATAAAATCAGAGTAAATTCCCGACTGTGCAAGCAATTCTTTGTGCGTACCAGTCTGAACGATCTTTCCCTTGTCCAGCACAATAATCTGATCGGCACCACGAATCGTTTTCAAACGGTGTGCAATCATAATCACTGTCTTTTCTTTTGTTAATGCCTCAATCGCCATTTGAAGCTGTCGCTCATTTTCTGGATCAATGCTGGAAGTCGCTTCGTCGAGGATAATCACAGGTGCATTTTTCAAAATAGCTCTGGCAATCGAGATTCTCTGACGCTCTCCACCAGATAAAGTAGAGCCGCCCTCACCAATGATTGTTTCATATCCATTGGGTAAAGACATAATAAAATCGTGACAACAAGCTGCTTTCGCAGCCGCTTCTACTTCCTCCATTGTAGCGTCTGTTTTTCCGAAGCGGATATTATTTATTACAGAATCCTGAAACAAATAAACATTTTGAAAGACCATGCTTATATTCGCCAGCAAACTATCCAGAGTATAATCACGGATGTCAATTCCGCCTAACTTAATGCTGCCGTGGTTCACATCCCAAAATCGGGAAATCAAGTGGCAAAGGGTTGACTTTCCGCTGCCGGATGGCCCTACAATCGCTGTAAAACTTTTGGCTGGAATACGGAACGATATATGTTGTAAGGTTTCGCTCTTGTCATAGGAAAAGGAAACATCAGAGAGAGTAATATCTGTATTTTTTACCGAGATTTCTTTTCCATTAAAGTCCATACGCGGCGTGTTATCAAGGGCTTCTACTTGCTCCATAGCGACATCCATCAGGCCCAATGCTGCAACCATATTTCCAGCCGAGAGCAGAGAAGCATATACCATAAACGCAGCAACAATCATTAACAAACAGTCTGCTAAAGCCATTGTGCCAGAAAAATAAAAACTGATTGCCAATGCGATAATCGCTATATCAAACACATAAAGAATCATTTCCTGAAACATGGTAAAAGGGATCATCGCATATTCCAGATTCAGGTTTTCCTTTGTACTGTTTTCAACAGAACGCATAATATTAGAATTACGGCCCTTTAGCCCAAAGGATTTAATAACACTGATTCCTCCTAAAAACTCCATTGTATTTTTTACAAGTTCTGTCTGCGCTTTTTGTTTTTGAGGGGCATTTTTACCTACACGCTTATTATAGAGAGAAGTAGCAAACAAGAAACATACAATCCCAATAAGCATTACCAGACCAATCCGCACATCAAAAAATAGTAATGCAGCAGATACAATAACAGCCTGAATAAAGCCGCCAAACATCAGAATTAAGGAACGGGGAGCCGTATTTTCAATATCTCCCATAACAGAAGTAAGTACAGCGGTAATGTTCCCCATGCTTGTTTTGTTAAAATAGCCCATAGGTACATATTTCATCAAATCTGCAATATGTGTTCTTTTTTCAGCACACATATAGTAGCCTGCTTCTGTCATGCCCTGATTACTGAAAAAGCCAGTAACAGCTTTTCCTGAAATGCTAATCAGCATAATGCCAGAAATTGCGAAAACAGGATGGCTAACGATCTGATTTCCTAAAATCGTTTGAAGCGCAATCATAATAGCTCCGAATTGCAGCGATTCAAAAACAGCATTTAATATACTTGCAATAAGAGCCTTTGCCAACACGCCTTTTTTGGAACCAGAGAAAGCCCATATTTTTCTTAATGTCCGAATCATAATACCGCCTCCTTTTCATCTGCGGCTTCCTGATTGGCCGCCCACATTTTGCGGTACAAGTCACAATTTTTTAAGAGATAAGAATGTTGGCCTTGAGCCGCGATTTTACCATTTTCAACAACTACAATATTGTCTGCGTCCGTAATTGTAGACAACCGATGTGCAATAACAAGCAAGGTTTTTCCTGTAATCAACTTTGCAATCGCTTCCTGCATAATTGCTTCATTCTCAACGTCAGCGTAGGCGGTCGCCTCATCGAGAATAATAATTGGCGCATTTTTCATCATAGCGCGGGCAATCGCAATTCTTTGGCGCTCTCCGCCGGAAAGCTGGCCGCCGCTTTCTCCAACCTTTGTATCGTAACCAGCGGGCAGCTCACGGATAAATTCATCACATCCTGCCGCTTTCGCCATTTGTTCGACTTGCTGATCTGTGGCTTTTGGATTTCCCATTCGGATATTTTCGCGGATGGTATCGTCAAAGAGAAAATTGTCTTGCGAAACGTAAGCAATAAGATTTGTCAACTGCTCCGCAGGAATATTTCGCAGATCAATATTCCCTAACTTAATAGAACCGTCCGTAACATCCCAATAACCTGCAATCAGTTTGGCAATCGTCGATTTCCCGCTGCCCGACGCTCCGACTAACGCAGTTACTGTTCCTGGCATAATGTTCAAATCAATTCCATGTAAAACTTCTGTATTTGCATTATAATGGAACCGAACATTTTCCAAAGAAATTGCTGTATCTGTTATCTTGATTTCCTGTGCTGGGCGTATCAGCTCCGGCGCGTCCAATATTGTGCGGACTTCCCCGGCAATCGTACCTAACATAGCAAAATTATCCGTATAATCTACAACGGCCAATAACGGTTTTATAATTCCCAATGATAGAATCATAATCATAACAAAGGCAGACGCAGAAAGAGAACCCTGCAAGTAGAAAAGCACGCCAAAGGGAAGAACCGTAGCGAGAACCGTAGGCATAACAGCGCGGCTACTTGCCATATCTTTTTGCGTGTCGTGCATCCAATTTACATAAAATGCTGCGTTTTCATTTACAGCGTCAGTAAATTTTTGATAAGATGCAGCCGACTGATTAAAGGCTTTTATAACTTCAATTCCATTGACATATTCAACAAGTGTTGTATTTAATTTCTTTGTAATTCGTATCTGTTCTTTATACTTCTCTGCAAATCCTTTCATACATCCCATCTGTAAAGCAAAACCTATGGGAAGAACAATTAAAGAAATTAATGCCATACGCCAATCCAACAAAAACAGATAGATTAAAATAGCGACAGGAACCAAAAGGTTTGCTGTCATTTCCGGGAACATATGAGCTAAAATTGGCTCCATACTGTCGATACGATCAACAAAGGATGTTTTCAAACTTCCCAGAGTATTATTTTGAAAATATCCCATAGGGACGCGCTGCCATTTTTCTACCATAGCTTTTCTTAAAGCCTCCAATGTAGAAAATGTAGCTTTGTGCGACAGAGAAGTTGATAGGTTTGAAAAGCATACCTTTAGGAAATATCCTGCAAGTGCAAATAATACCCACGGTAAAATTTTCTGCACAGATGTTTGGCCCTGAATCAGTTCCGTTATAATCTGGCCAGCGCAAATATAGGGAACAATACTACAAGCCACGCCTAAAATGCTGGTAAGTACAGAAAATAGATAGCCTTGACGATTAGGGCGTATAAATTCATCCAATGCCTGCATAAAAGATTGTTTTTTCTGTTCCATTTCAGCACACCTCCTTTTTCAATAGGGACATTCTGCGAAATTCAATAACCGCAATTCCGGCGCAGATAATAAAAATAATGACATCCACTACTGCGGGAGCCGCCCAAACGCCTCTGATACCCATATCAGCAATCATAGGCAAAATCATGACGCATGGGATAAAAAGAACAATCTGCCGAAGAAGCGACATGATACTGGCTTTTTTCGCCCGTCCCAATGCCTGCAACAGCGTGATAATCACAATCATGGAGCCTTGCAAAATATAAGAACTAAAGAAGATACGGAAATTTGCCACTCCCTGATCTACAATCGCCGGGTCAGTAATAAACAAAGACATAACAGCTTTCGGCGCAAGTTCAATGGGAATATAGAACAGGAGTGAAACTAACGTCGCGCCAATCATAAAAACTTTTGCGAGCGTTTTTACCCGGTCATATTGTTTTGCTCCATAATTTGTCCCGGCGGCGGGCTGGAATCCCTGGCTGATTCCCCAAACAGGAATAAAGGCAAAAGACTGAATACGCAGGGCAACACCTAATAAGGTTTGCCATGTATCACCGCCATAGTTAGCGGCTACGTTATAGAGAACTGTTTGCTGAAGCAAGGTTGTAACCTGCATTAACATAGCAGAAATTCCCACGCCGACAATCTCTGGCACCAGAGTACGCTCAAACCGGATTTTACAGATACGGACATTTTTGCTCTTTTTCACGAAATACCAAAGTGTAATTGCCGCCTGAACAAATTGGGAGAAGATTGTTGCATAAGCTGCCGCTTCAATTCCCATTCCCAATGGATTCAGCAGGGAAATCAAAATAGGGTCAAGGACAATATTCAAAACTGCGCCGATTCCCATAATTGTCATGGCGCGTTTCAATAAGCCCTCACCGCGCATTACCATATTTGCCGCCTGTGAGAAGTTTACAAATACAGAGCCTAAAAAGACAATTCTAAGATACTTTACCGCAAGGGACAGAGTTTCCCCGGAAGCGCCGGAAAGAAGCAAAATCTGACGGGTAAATACCGTTCCGATCACAGTAATAATCAGGGAGCAGACAACAATCATCATAATCAAGTTACCCATGATTTTGTCAACGGTGGCCTGGTCTTTTTTCCCGATAGCCCGTGATAATACCGAAGCGGAGCCGACGCCTACCATAATCGCAAGCCCGTTGTTAATCAAAGTGAACGGGTAGGAAACAGATACCGCGCCTACACCGGCTGTACCTACCATTTGTCCTACAAATACTCCATCCATAAAAGAGTACAGCCCAACTACCAACATACCGATTACCGCAGGAACACAAAGGGAAATCATAAGAGGTATTGGGCGTTCTGTCAGCAACTTTGTTCTACTGTCAGAAGTTTTCATTTTGAACACCTCACAATCAAAAAAATAAGTGATAGATTAGCTCTTTCTAACCTACCACTTATTGTACTGGTATTTGTTTTTTTCATCCACTCTCTACGGCTCAAACCTACTCCCGATGGCTTTTGAATTTACGGTAATCAATCGGCGTCATTCCCGTGGCCTCCTTAAATGCTTCTGAAAATTTACTGCAATTTGTATAACCCACTTCAGCCGCAATCGCAGCTACGGTTTCGCCGGTTTCCGCCAGCAAATGACCTGCCATATCCATACGGTAAGAACGCATGAAAGAATAGATTGCCGTTCCATATACGCCCTTAAAACAGCGTTTCAGGCTGGAAACAGGTATTTCAAACCGTTTGGACAATTCCTCCATCGTATAATGCTGTTCTGGAGAAGCGGTAATAAAATCGCGTATTTCTTTCACAATTTCAACCTGCTGTTTCACAAAGTAGGGCCTCTCGATCTGTTCTTTGGGGCGTTCCATGTTTTTTAACTGAAACAGGATTTCCAATACTTTGATCTTGTAGTATTCGCCACTGCTATCCCACGGTACTTGCTCAATTTCCTCAAAAATATGATGGATGATTTCATTTCCTTTTGTAATAAAGGGCTGCCCCTCCGAAAGAAACTTATCCCTGATGGTATAAATATCAATATTTACACCCTTTATAAAGTCTGCCAACGCCTGATTTGCTTCTTTCATGTGAATACGCAGGCTGATTCCGTGGTAATGTCCCATTGGAAAGTGGAGGGTAAATTTACGTCCCGCCCGAATATCAATCACATAGTTTCCTGATTCCAGATAAACATATTTATCCTTGGAAATTTCCCATTCTACACGGCCTTCCCTGCAAAAATCCAGCCAAAGAATATCAACGTCGTCACTTTTAACCGTAGGACACTCCTGCATATGAAAATCAGAATGAAGCAGATAAATACCGGGGAACACCCGAAAGGCCGTAGAAATCCCGTCGCCGGTTTCATTTTCCATACGGCTCACTTCGCAAGTATCTGATTTATAATACGGCTTTTTTTTCGTTTCACCCATTCCGTCACCTTACTTTCTAACTTATTTTCTATCACTAATATAAGTGGAAAAAATCGAACAGCTTTCCCATTTCAGCAGTATCGAGGCTGTATTGCTCTACGATTGTTCCGTCCTCTATACGGATAATATTGTCACAGGTCTTTAGAATAAATTCCGGGTCATGTGTCACGATCAACAGCGTTTTTCCTTGTTGTTTAAGCTGCTGCATAAGTTCCGCCACCTGTTCCATATGTCGGAAGTCTAAGCCACTTGTAGGCTCGTCTAATAGAAGCATTTTCTTATCAGAAAAAATAGCACCGGCTATGGCTACCCGTTGTTTTTGCCCACCAGATAATGACATAGGATGTCTTTCACGAAACGAAATGAGGTCAAGACGTTCCATAACCTGTTCTACTTTATTTGTGTCTGCATTATCAGCCCCCAAAACAATTTCATCAAACACACTCTCTGTAAATAGCTGATGGTTGACATCCTGCATAACAAGATAACAGTTTTTCGCCCATTTACGCAAAGAGTACGATTTTCCATTGTCCTGCACTTCCCCGGAACATCTTTTTTCTAAACCGCACAGACAGCGGAGAAAGGTACTCTTTCCCGCGCCATTTTTACCAATGACTGCAATCGCTGTCCCTTTTGTAAAATTCACCGCAGGAATATGTAACGATTGCTGTTCCCCTTTATAGGCAAAATCCATCTGCTTTAATTGATAGAAGCCGGAACCAGAGGATTTTTCTATATGCAATTCATAAATCTGTTTTAGACTGGCGGGCCGCAGCCCTAAATTTTCTACTTCCCTTTGGGAGAGTCCTAAAAAATCAGCCGTTGTCCATTCACGGCGTATCTCACCGTTTTGCATATAAATAATGCGGTCAGCCAATTCCATAAGATAATAGAGCCGGTGTTCTGCGATAATGACAGTCTTTCCAGCAGATTTCCAGCATGAAATGATATGCTTTAAGTCCTCAATCGCCGCTACATCCAAATTGGAAGATGGTTCGTCCAAAACAAAAATTTCAGGTTCCCCGGCAGATACAGACGCACAGGCGATTTTTTGTTTTTCACCACCTGATAAATGAAAAATATTCCGGTCGATCAGATTTTCAATCTGAAACAAAGAAACCGTCTGATGGATTCGCTCACGGATTTCATCTTCTGGAAGTCCTTGATTTTCACAACTAAACGCAATCTCGCTGGTGGTATCAACATTAAAAAACTGGCTGCGGGGATTCTGAAAGACAGAACCGATTTTCCGGCTCAAAATATGTAATGGCTGCTCCCGGATTTCCTTGCCGTCCACCTTGACAATCCCATTTAACTCTCCCTCATAATACCACGGAATAAGCCCGTTTATCAATCGTGTCAGCGTAGTCTTTCCACAGCCGGATTCTCCGCAGAGAAGTATGACTTCTCCCTGCCGGATGGAAAGATTGATATTTTTCAGGTTCCCTTTTTCTTCACTTCCATTGTAAGTAAAGGTCACGTTTTCAAGTTGAATCATATCATACCCCCTACATGAAGCACAAAGCATATCCAGCAGGCAATACATAACAGAAAACACAACAGGTCAGAAAGATGAAAACCGATCTCACAAATATTTGTGCGTTTTGTATCTCCGCTTAGTCCTCTTGTCAGTGCGGAAATAGATAATTCTTCCCCGATTTTTACAACTGACATTAAAAGGGGAACCATACGATACTCCAACATTTCCATAGGATTACGCAAAGAATTGATTCCTCTCATGTGCATAGCGTCCTTGATTGCTGCGCTCTCCTCTTTAATGGTCGGAAAGAAACGGAACATAACTGACATAGGAATCGTTATTTTATTGGAAATGTGCATACGTTCCATAGCTGCGTTAAACTCGCTGACCTTTGTTGTACTTACCACAAAATATCCAGTGATCAGGCTCGGCATCATTCGGTAAATAATGCCAGCGGTTGCTCCGATCAGAATACTTATCATTCCACTTGTTACAGGCATAACGAAAGAAATCATACTATATGCGGCGGCATAAGCTAAGAGATAAGAAATAGCAGCTTTTACACGGCCAGACAAAAGCAGCAGGGCAAATGGAACCAACGCCAGCACAGGATGAATGACGGTCATGATTCCACCAACCCTGCCACTTATCATAATGGTGCATACTGTGGCTACAAGAGCCAATTTTGTGCGTGGGTCAAGTGTAAAGCGTACTGTATTTTCGTTGCCTGAAATCAGACCAGCAGACACTTAAACAATACCTGCCCGGACAAAATGCTTTTTCAGAACAGCTTTTCCCAATGCGGCTCCGATCAATCCGCCGATGAAGCAAGCCGCCAGTAAAACAAGGAACATCCAGCCAGGTGTATAGGCGCGAAGCGTATCAACATATTCCTGTCCATAACCAGACACTAAATCTGCGAAATAGGATTCCCTCGTCAGATAAAGCGGTATGTAATTGCCAATAAACCAAATGCTGTAAACAGCGTAGGCTAATGTCGTATTCTTTTTGCTGGTATAGTTCCCGGCTTTCAAAATGAAATCAGCCGCAAGGCCAAAGATCAGTGCGGTAAACATTGTAAAATATCCCATGCCAAATACAAACATGAGAATCCCACAGATAATCGCTGTAATTGTTACCATACCAAATTTTTTGATTTTGGTTAAGTAGAGCATGAAAGGAATCCCGGTAATGATTGGGCCATAGAATGTCATAGCCAGCAAGAAAACTGGAATAAACCCTAACATAGCGCAAGCCAAAAAGACTACAAAGTAGATTGCAGTAAAAATACCTATGGTAATCAGGTCTTTTGCCTGCAATTTAGAAGATTGTTGATTCATAAATTGTTCCTCCGTTTCTTGGTTAGAAAATGCTAACCTATTTTCTTTAGAAAAGGGATACGGAAAAATTTTGTACCCCTTTTCGATTTTTAAGTATATCAATCTCAAAAATTTTCTTCCACTCTCAATAGCTCAAATATGCTCCCGTTGGTTCATAAATTATAAGAACACACTTTACAAAAATAGCACTGGGAAGAATTATAAAATGAAGATAAAACGCATATCAAATCATTCCCGGCGCACTCTATGAACAATAGAATGTAACTGGGTGATATGATATGCCGAATATAAAAGATTGTCCCGGTTTTGAAAGTTTCGGGGCGGACGTGCAGCAGGCACGGGAAGCCGTAGGAATGTCCCGCAGGGAATTGGCGGAACGGGTGGGAATTGACCCGCGCTATCTTGCCAACATTGAACTATGCGGCACTATACCGAGTGTGCCGGTTGTTATGCAGCTTATCCGGCTGTGCAAGCTGCCAGCGGAACGCTATTTCAATCCCGGCTTAATCAGGGAGGACAGCGAACAGGGTCAGCGGACAAGCCACAAGTTGCAGCTCTGCCCGGAAAAATACCTGCCTATCGTCGAGGGCGTCATTGACGGGGCAATCAAATTGAATGAAATCGACGGGAAAACGGAGGGTGAATAAAACATCCTCTGTTTTGCTTTTTATGGAGGCCGCGAAAGGGCCTCTTATTTTTTTACAGATTTTTTCCCGGAAATTCCGGTTTTGCGGGTAAAATGGGGCGTTCTGTTCGCTCTATATGCGGAGGAAAAGAAAAACAGCAAGCATAGGGAGTGTAGCCACACTCCCGAACACCGGCCCCATCCCTCCCTGCGGGCCGGAGCCGGTTGCTTGTTGGGGAAATCCCCAAACCCCTGAATGAAAGGACGGTGAGGAAATGGCAAACCGAAAACGGAAGATTGTGCTGCGCGTCCCTGTGACGCCGGAGGAAAGGGCGCTGATCCAGCAGAAGATGGCCCAGCTTGGCACAAAGAACTTTTCTGCCTACGCCCGGAAAATGCTGATTGACGGCTATATCGTCCATATCGACACCGACCCCGTCCGGGCGCAGACCGCAGAGCTGCAAAAGATCGGCGTCAACGTCAATCAGATTGCAAAGCGGTTGAACAGCATGGGGCCGGTGTACGCGCAGGACATCGAGGACATCAAGGGGGCGCTGGCACAGATATGGCAGTTACAAAGATCCATCCTATCAAGTCAACGCTGAAAAAAGCCCTGGACTACATCGAGAACCCGGACAAGACCGATGAAAAGCTGTTCGTTTCTTCCTATGGCTGTTCCTATGAAACGGCGGATATTGAATTTCAAATGCTGTTAGATCAGGCGTACCAAAAGGGCAACAATCTGGCCCACCACCTGATACAAGCCTTTGAACCGGGGGAAACCACAGCGGAGCAGGCCCATGAGATCGGGCGGCAGCTTGCCGATGAAGTGTTGCAAGGCAAGTACCCCTATGTGATTACCACCCACATTGACAAGGGCCACCTGCATAACCACATCATTTTCTGCGCCGTGGATATGGCGAACCAGCGCAAGTACATTTCCAACCGCCAGACCTATGCCTTTATCCGGCTCACCAGCGACCGGCTGTGCAAGGAACACGGCCTGTCTGTGGTAAAGCCCGGCAAGGGCAAGGGCAAGACCTACGCCGAGTGGGACGCACAGAAAAAGGGCAAGAGCTGGAAAGCAAAACTGAAAACCGCCATTGACGCAGCTATCCCGCAGGCCAAAGATTTTGACGGCCTCCTGCGGCTCATGGAGGCACAGGGCTACGAGATAAAGCGTGGGAAATTTATTTCATTCCGCTCCCCCGGACAGGAACGCTTCACCCGCTGCAAAACCTTGGGCGAGGACTACACCGAAGAAGCCATTACCCGGCGCATTAAGGGGCTGGCCGTGGACAGAGGGCCGAAACGGAAAGTGGATAAGGGAATCTCCCTGCGGATTGAGCTTGAAAACAACATCAAGGCCCAGCAATCGGCGGGCTATGCGCGGTGGGCGAAGCTGCACAACTTGAAGCAGGCCGCCAATTCCTTAAACTTCCTGACGGAACACCAGATCGACAGCTACTAGGGCTTGGAAAGCAGGCTGTCCAAGATCAGCGCGGCAAATGACGCGGCGGCCTCCGCCCTGAAAGACGCAGAACGTCGCCTTGTGGATATGGCGCTGCTGATAAAGCATATTTCCACCTATAAGGGGCTGCGGCCTGTGGCGCTGGAACTGCGAAATGCCAAAGACAAGGCCGCGTTCCGGCGGCAGCATGAAAGCCAATTGATCTTGTATGAGGCGGCGGCAAAGGCGCTCAAAGAGGCCGGGGTCACAAAGCTCCCCAATCTGTACGCCCTCAAACCCAAGTATAAAAAACTAGACGCAGAACGGGAACGGCTGTCCGCACAGTACAGCGAAGCGAAACAAAAATTGAAAGAATACGGCATTGTCAAACAGAATGTAGACAGCATTTTGCGGACAGCGCCGGGAAAGGAGCATACGCAGGAACGATGAACATACCGAGAATGAGTTATCCCCAATACCGCAAGGCCCGCAGGCTCACCCATGAGTGCTGCAACTACTGTAACGGAAACTGCCTCCTGCTGGACGATGGGGAGGAATGTGTCTGTGTGCAGAGTATTTCCTATTCGCTGCTGTGCCGGTGGTTCAAGGTGGCCGTCCTGCCGCTGGACGCGGCCCTGTGTGCCGAGATCACCAAAGGCCGGGACGAGATCAAACGCTGCGCCGTCTGCGGGGCGGCGTTTACACCCAACTCCAACCGGGCCAAATACTGCCCGGATTGCGCGGTGCAGGTACGCCGGAAGAAAGAGGCGGAACGCCAGCGGAAAAGATACCTCCTGTCTACGCATTTAGGACGGTAAAAGTCCACGGAAATCAAGGGTTTTTCCGCATAGTCGGCAGGCAGGTGGATAAAGTTATCCTGTTCCCCTTAAAACGGGGTTCTAAATGCGGGAAAACGAACAAAAAGAAATGCCGGACGCAGAGGCTTTGACAGCCCCTGCGCTCGGCGTTTTCTATCACTGGGTTACATTAAAGGGTTAATGTATCCTAAAATAATAGCTTTGTTGTACGCCTCAATAGAATTTGTGGCATCCAATTTTTCATAAATATTTTGGATATGATTATAAAGAGTTCTCTCACTGATATATAAATCCTTTGCTATTTCATGTTTTGTTTTCCCTGTTCCAATCGCCTTAATAATTTCTACTTCACGATCTGTTAGACAATCTAATAAAGGGGACACAGTGGACTTGTGACCTTTACTAATAGCTGTGAGTTTTTTTACCAACTCGTCAGCAGAAGCAGACTTATCAATATAACTTACGGCGCCTTTTTTAAGTGCCTCCTGTCTATAAACTGGCATATCATAAGAGGATAGCATAACCACCTTTATTTTTGGCTTTTTACTATATATCGTTTCTATCAGATCAATGCCAGAACTTTTTGACTGCTCTCTTAGGTTGACATCAAGTAATACAATGTCCCATTCGTCTACGGAAAGAATATTCCAAAACTCTGTTTCATTACTTACATAGCGACAGATAGAGATTTCATCCCAATCTTCCAGAAGTTTGCTTAAACTCTCTCCAAATATCCTGTGATCATCAAATAGTAATATCTTCATTTTTTCTCCCCAAAACTGCCGTTGCAGTTAAAATACCATCTTTCTCTAAATACTGAATGTTACCACCATTCCCATTTATCAACACCGTCAAGAACAGCATACCACCTTTGGAAGAAAGAATATTTTCAATGTCATTTGGTTTCGCTCCATCATTTTGACAGGTAATTACGAGTTTACTTTCTTCATTTAGCGCGATTTCCAAATGGATAAAAGTAGCGGCAGCGTGTTTATAAACATTGTTGACAAGTTCTTTGATTATCTGCATGGTCTGTTCCAAACTGTTATCTTTTTTCAAAGCAATCCTTGCTTCGCTGTCAATCGTGAAATCTACAAGTATATTCTTCTTTGGGTACAGCTTCTTAATCGCGTCAAGCATATATCCGATATGTTCCCATGAAGCATACCACGAAAAGATATTAGAGGAATAGAAATTCATCATATTTCTTACCCGCAATTCCAAATCAGACAATATCCTTTTTGTTTCATCAACATCTGGTGAGCGAAGCGACAGGAGATTTTTGGCACCTCCAATGTCTTGAAGCACATCGTTATGAAGCAGTCTTGAGAAATCTTCCCTCTCATTTGCAATATAGTTCGTTAATTCATAATACTTTGTCAACTCCTTGTAACGGGCCTCCATGTCGCCAAGATGAATGACAGCAAAAGCCTCAAATAAAAGCATTATAAGCTGAAAAAATACATTGACTTGTAGGGTGGACAAATCAAAGCAATAAAGTACGACTGTAAACAAGGGAATCATAAAAGCGAGGACATATCTTGCTTTCCTCTGGGCAATCGGAAGAATATTAACCTGTTTCAAATTTATATATCTATAATCAAGGAAAATTCCCATGAACATTCCAACTAACATAGTTATAGCAGGGAGAATTTGGAAATTGAAAAACGACAGTATGATAGCCGCAATTCCAAACAGCAAGCGAACCATTTTACCCCGGCTTGCGTCAGTTCTTACCAGCATTATTCCGATAATCAATGCAAAAGCCAGAAATGCACCCGTGTATAAGGTGGAAAATCCATCATACATCAGCGCCGCAATAAAGGAAACAGAAAGCAGGTTCCAGCCACATTCAGATATTGTTGCCTTTCGCCGTGATGTCATTACATGAAGATAGAGCAGATTGAAATAACAAAGCAAGACGGCAATCGACAATAAGTTGATGGCTCCGTCATTCGCAATTCCTTTATGTGTTCTATCCAATATAACCCATAAAGTCACAATACCCGCATGAAGAAACAGATACGGATAGAAGCGTTTATCCTGCATAGGACACCCCTCCTTTCAGCTAAAATTCATTATGTTAGTAATATGATGATACGATCCGTTCTTTAGTCATCAGACATAAACCACACGCAGTCAAAACTATTATACTCACTGGAGAAAATAGTAGCAACACCCACACATTATTCGTTTTCATAAATATCCCACATTTTAAGACAACCAGCAAAATATGAAGCAGTGTTGCAAAGATAGGAATACTCTTAAACCAGTTCATATTTCTAATCCAGAGAATCAAAACATTTATAAATGCCGAATACAATATGCTAAGGATCAGAAAATAGGTGCCTAATAACAAGATAAGGTTTGGCAGGCGAATGGAAATCATCAAAAGTAGAGGAAACAAAAGGATCAGCGTTCCAATCCATAGTGATAGCAGATTCTCCTTAACAATACTTGAGATTTTAATACCATTAGCAAGTTTCCATTCTATTCTCTTTGTGGTTTTTTCTTGCTGCAACATATCCTTGCTTATTTCTCCGGCAAAAAAGATAAATAAGCACAGGTATCCATCAAGCATAAAATACTTTATATCAACGCCAAATACAATGTTCTCTGAAATATCCCCAAAGTTCATCAGAGAGATCATGCCAAAGATAGCTGCTACCGCACTCATAAATATAAAATTCCAGTTCAATACCCTTTTAAGGTTTAAGGTTATCAAACCCATTCGCCATCCCTCCTGATAACTGCTTCGTTGCTCATGTGCCGAGCCTTAAAGAAACTTAATAGTGCAAACATCATGCAAAGTGCAACATCAACCACAATAATCAAATAGTCAATTCCTATATGATGTTGATTCACAAACTCTGTAATTCGTTCTGTCGACATCGCAATCAAATAAACCAGTGCAAAATTACCAAAGAATAGAACATTTTTGAACAGTTTTACTCGTTTCACATCCAGTACAATGATATTCAAAGCGACAATCTCACAAAAACTAAGTACAAGAATACTAAGATAAACGCATACGATCCGCCCAAAGCTCATTGTCCAGTCGGTAAAGTAATAGCAACTCATAAAAACAAAGAACGGGATAATACCAGAAAAGCGGAAAATCTGTATCGAATACTGTTTTATAATCTCTTTTACCGCAATTCCAGAAGCTGCAAAAAATTCAATTCTCCGGCTTAACTTATCCTTTGCTGTCAAATCTACAATCATAGCACCGGATTGCAGGGAGGTAAGACCAAAAATAACCGCATAGAGCATTAGGACTAAATAATCTTCTCCCTTAGACTGCAAGGCGTCCATCTGCATTGCAAAGCTCATAAAAATCGCCAGAATGGCAACAATCGCAGTATCAATTAGGAGGCTTTTACTTCTGGTAAGATAGTAGCCTGCGCCTTTTCCCATGTTACTCATGCCGATTGCCCTCCTTAATAAAGATTTCTTCCAATGATTGTCCTTGCATTTCTTGAATACCCTTATCAAACAGCAATCTGCCATTTTTAATCATAGATACATCATCAGCGCACTTTTCAATCTCGCTAAGGTCATGTGAAGTGATAAGAACCGTTTTTCCGTCAGCTTTTAGAGCCTCTATCAAACTACGGATTTCTACTCTGGATATGGGGTCTACACCCGATGTTGGTTCATCCATGAGCAGAATATCCCGTCCCATCATAATCACAATCAAAAGGGACAGTTTTCTTTTCATTCCTTTAGAATAAGTGCTAACACGCTTTCCTAAATGCTCGGTCAATCCTAATTGCGTACAATAGCCGTCTGAACGATCATTTATTTCAAATCCAAAGTATTTTCCAAAAATTTTCAAATTTTCAAGGCCAGTCTTTTCGTCATACAGATAGTCATTTTCAAGCTGCATTGCATATTTCCCTGCAATGTTGATTGTCCCTGCATTTGGCTGGTATACCCCTGTAATCAAGCGCAGCAGTGTGGTCTTTCCAGAACCGTTCGGGCCAATAATCGCATGAATAGTATTTGCTTTTACATTCAGGCTAAAATTCTCAAACAAAACTCTGCCACTAAAAACCTTTGTTAAGTTCCTCACTTCAATCGCATTTTGAATTGCAGACATATTTTTTGCTCCTTTCATCTGGTGATCCAGCGTATAGGTATAGTGTATAAAACAAAGGGGCATTTCACATGAGTAATTACTGCAATTTTATCCGACTACATCAACAGTAGTTACAAAAAAGGACATAAGGCACACTTTCAAATCTATCCTGTCTATGCATTTAGGGCGGTAAAAGTCCACGGAAATCAAGGGTTTTTCCGCATGGTCGGCAGACAGGTGGATAAAGTTATCCTGTTCCCCTCAAAACGGGGTTCTAAATGCGGGAAAATGGACAAAAAAGAAGCGCCGGGACAAAGACAGCTTTTTAGGTCTTTGTCCCGGCTGAATTTTGGCATGGACACTGATTTTGTGCAGTGCTATAATTTGAGTTAATAAACGAGATCGGGGGATTATCCATGAATGAAAGAGAAAAGATTATCCGGCGTTGGTTTGATATGTGGTTGGAGCAACAGGATTTTGGAATAGATGAAATTTTTACAGAGGATGTTCTATATACAGAAAGTTGGAGTCCCCAATATTGCAATCGAAAAACTGTGAAGCACTGGTTTCAGGAATGGAATACCCGTGGCAAAGTCGTTGCTTGGGAAATTAAACAATTCTTCCACAAGGAAAATCAGACAATCGTTGAGTGGTATTTCAAAAATGAAATGGACAATGGGAGCATAGAAGAATTTGACGGAATCTCTTTGATTGAGTGGACAGACGAGAACAAAATTAAGTCATTAAAAGAATTTGGGTGCAATCTGAATCATTATAATCCCTATGAGCATAGTGATATGCCCCAGTTTAGAAATGAAAAGGCAAACTGGTTTTGATTTGTGTTTTGTTGCAAAAAAAGAAGCGCCAGGAGCAGAGGCTTTGACAGCCCCCGCGCCCGGCGTTTTGCTTATTCGTCTGTGAAGTGGAACCGCTGCGCCGCAAAGTCGGCGTCGCTCATGGCGTCCAGCTTATCGGCGGTCTGGCAGCCAGCGCAGCGCCGCCATTTCCTTGTCCATGTTCGGCAAAGCTGCCCGGAGATTTGCCGCCGTCCTTCGGCGGTCGGCATTGTGGTACAGACAGATCAGGTTTTCTTCTTCCACGGTGAAATACATTCCTCATACCTCCATTTCTTTTGATTTTTCCCGCGCCGGGGGCCTCTTTTTCTGTTCCTCCTTGGCGGCGGCAAGCTGCGCCCGGATGGATGTTTTCTTTTGTTTCTGCGTTGTCTTTCGGGTCTGCTTGGGCTTTTTGGCCTCCGCCTTGGCTGCCTCGGCCACATCCAAAAGGGAAATCTGCTCCCCGGCTTTTTCCCTCGCTTCCAGTTCCTCCATAGACGGGGCGTTGTTCATCATGCCGTCGATCATGTTGTAATTCTGCTCGGTGGACATTTCCGCCGTCTTGATATGACTTTCTGGCTGGGCGAGGATGGCAAAGGCCCTTGTGCCGTTTGCCATAATCAGATACCTGCCGTCCTCCGACTGGTGGTGGAATCCATACCCGGCGGCCTCCATCTGTTCCCGGCTCCTGTCGGTCAGATAGAAACGGCCCCGTGGCGTCTGGATTTGTTCGCCGGTCATGCACTCGTCCGGTGTGAGCTGCTTTTCCGGCTGGGCGAAGAACTCCGGCACCTGCCGGTAATCGGCCCCCTCGTCCACATAGTAGGCGGTCTGTTTCCCATCCTGCCGAAATACCACAATATCCCCCATTGAGAGGGAATGTCCCTTGTAATCGGCGGGATGTTCCATGTTGAAGCGGCGGTAAATCTCATCCAGCGGCGCAGTGTAGATAAGCTGGTAATTCTTCCTGTCCACCGAAAGCCCGTCCGCCTGCAATTCCTCATAGGAACGGTAGCGGAAGTCGCGCCCCTCCGGGCCGGGCGGTACTTGGTAGATGGAAAAGTTGGGCTGCGCTGGTGCTTCATAATCAGAGGCAACATATTCCTCCACTGTCAGCCCGGCAGCGGCGGCCTCCTGTTCTAGCTCTGCCTCAATCTGTTTTTTGTAGTCCTGCAAGCTCTGGTCGAAGTCGGCAAGCTGCGGCGGCTCCGGCAAGTTGTACTGGCCCTGATTGAGAAGCGGGCGGCACTCCTTTACATAGTCCAAAACCGCGTTGAAATAAGCGGTCTGTTCCGGCGTCAGGGTTTCCCCGGATCGCAGGGGACGCCGGGCCTCCTGCTCCATAGCGGCCAGATTGCAATGCAGCTCCATATACGGGATGAACTCATGCAGCAGCATATCCCGCTGGGCCTTGTCCGCCTCCCATGCCTCCGGCCCCTCATGGTGCAGCACATGGTTTTTCCAGCTTTCATCCTGTGCGTAGTATTCGTGATAGCCCCGGATATGCTGGATCAGGGAACCGTCCCCGTCGCCAAAGTCCTGCCGCCCCTCGTAGCTGTCCGGCTGGCCCTGCATGGTAAAATCAATGCGGAACTTGGTCTTGTCGTACCAATGGCCCGTATAGCCCGGCTGCTCCCGGTCATGGCGTCTGGCGCTGTCCAGCTCCTTGAAAACGGCCTCGGCTTCATGCAGCGGCATTTGCTGGTCGTCTTTCAAATGGGGGCTTTCACTCCAAAGGATCGTGACAACCGGCTCCGCTGCCGGATTCTGCGCGATCTGCCGCTGGGCGTTGGCAACGGCAATCTCACTTTCGATCTCGCTTTTCACAAAGGAATCCATCTGGCCCTTTTTCAGCTCATAGCCCTGTTCACACAGGCGGTTGATAAGCCCGATCATCTTGTCGGTATCGCCCACGGCCTCGGCATAGGCCACAATCAACTGCCGTTCCTAGCTGCCCAAACGCGGGGCGTTTTTCTCTGCCAGCTCAATTAGGGCGGCGGCCCGGTCAGCCGGGGACGCCTCCGGCATGAACGGCTTTCCATTCAAAAGGCCGTCGATCCCGTTCCACGCCTGCGGCTGGGGAATGGCGTTGGCCTGTTCAGCGGCTTCCAGAAAACCGTCCAGCCCGCCACCGGTCAGGGGTTCCTTCTTTTTTATTATAAACCTTTTGTAAAGAGAAAAAAGCATGCAGTAAATCACTACACACTCTCATCATTCATCCCACTTATCTATTCTTATTATCTGTTGTTTTCCTTTTGTCTCAATCACTTATAAAAAGTTGCTCTACATTTTCAGAGAAATCCATTTGTTTTCCGTAAATACAGCAGTTCCAACCGGAACATCAAGAAGCTTTCCTGAAAAGTCATCAGGAACATATGATAAAACTTTTCGTGCTATATCATTATCATCAGTGCCACTCCAAAATAACTTAATATACAGTTTGCTGAAAATATTTCTTTGCGTAAGAACATCGTCATATATATTTTTTGATGTTTCATAAGCATTTTGTATTTTGTCTGCCATATTACCCTCCAAATTTAATTTTCATTCTAAAAGCTTAAAACTATCGTTCTCTAATCTTCCTGACATTACGATTCATGAGGTGTCTTCCAATATGTCTATAAGCAAATGCTTTAAAGGCTGAAATTTCTTGATGATGTTCCTTCAACAGTTCATCTGGACAATCATAAACACCAAAATCCTGATTGATTCCCTCGCTCTGAATATAAGTATTGTTCCTATCAAACTCAATAATGAGATTTCTGAAATCCTTGACTGCTACTCCATAACCGCAAAATGCACCTGTACATTCCGAATTTTGTTCCTGTAACTTCTTTATGTAGGTTTTATCCAAAATGAAAGCTTCCAGTTCGTACCACTGATTTTCGAAATTAATTTCTACCCAGCTATGGAAAATACTTTTTGGAGCATTACGGTAAACAAACCCGGTCATGGCCCCTTTCTGCAATCTTTTATCAATCGTAAAACCATGTACTCTGCATGGAATATTGCAGGCACGTAAAAGTGCCATAAATAAAGTTCCTTTTGTATTACATTGTCCATAACCATCTGCAAGTACTTTTGAAGCTGAAATTCCGTCATCAATATTATATCCAAATAAAACATCATCTCTTACATAGTTGTAGATTGCCTTAATCCTTTCAAATTCACCCATTTCCTTCCATTTCATATTTTGAATAAGTTTTTGAATTGCCGGATTAGAAAAATCAACCATTCGTGTTTCCCTAAGATACTTATCTTTCATTTCCTATCGCCTTTCCCATAGATTTTCTCACAACACAATGCATTCGCATACCTTTACGAATTTCAAATTTTTCTACTTTTAATCCTGCTTTTTTGCAACATTTTATGACCACATCTCTTGTTGGCACTTGGACATCTCCATGTCCGCATATATTTGCTAACGGCATTTTCTTTATATTTTTGCTGTCAACCTGCTCTCCATTCAACTTGCGTTCTTTTAAATCCAGCCACGCTTTCGCCTTAAATGGTATCAGGCAATCCATATTTTCCTCTCATATCTGAAATCACATCATCCGCATTTCGGTAATTTCCCTTTTTTCTTCATTATAATGCTATTTCATTGCTAATTCAATACAATTGTATTGATATTTCACTTATTTCGATGCACTTATCTAAGATAGTGGGTATGGAATCTTGGATTACAATTGAGGCAAGTACAATACAAATTCTGTATCTTCCGACATCACCAGTCGGTGTGCCAGATATTTTTCGACATCAAACGCATTATTCTTGTTGAAATCGGCAAGCTCTTTGTACCGTTTGTGCTTTGTGATGTCATATTTGTTGCTTAAAAACGGCCGGACTCCTCGAAGCTGTCTGTTTCCAATATATGCTGTATGAAAATCATAACTCCCTGCAATATAAACAGGCAAAGAATCCTGATGATTCCATGTTTCATATTTTATAGAAATCCCGAATACGCTTGTGAACATATTTCTCGTTCTCCTTTTAACTCATTTTCTTTCGTTTTAACTTTTGCAATGTTAAGAGTCAAGTTTTTGAGTTATTTTGATTTTTCTAAAATTCTTTTCTCTCACACCCTGTATTTTCCTCCTCCATCTTTTGTATATGTAAGAGGGTTCGTAGATTAGAGCAAGATCCACCCAGGTATTACCGTATCGACATTTTATGGCTACGGCATACCTCCGGGTAAGTCTCTTGTTGAGGATTCTGATTCCCCATACCCTCGTACAGACATCAAAGATATCTGTAGGCTCTCTATCAAAGATAGTTCGAATATTGGGAGAGATAAAAGCAGACATGATTTTAAAAAATTATGAAAAAATTTTATTCCTCTACCTACTGTAATAAGGAACGGGGATCTGGCGATGTACGCCTGCCACTGCTTTTTCATCTGTTTCTCCATTTCGGAGCAACAAAAAAATAGCCGAACATCAAGAATATGCGGGATCTGGTTATCCCATCATTCTCAATGCCCGGCTATTTGGTAACTCATATCGGTTCCGTGGCTCGGTACAAAGCTCAGTTATTCAGTTGTCTGCTCAATCTGTATTGATTTTAAATTTTCTAAACTTGATACTTACTTTCTTTAAAGAAAGATCAATCTCATTGACATATTAAGGTTTAATTCTGCCAACACTTATAGCAAACCCATTGACTTCATAACAAAATTTATGTATAATTTTGTTATCAGATAAGGAGGTGCTTTTATGCCGATAATCAAATCAAGTGCTGATTTAAGGAATAATTACAATGAAATTTCTACATTTTGTCATAATTATCCAGAACCAGTTTTCATTACGAAGAATGGAAAAGGAGACCTTGCAGTTATGAGCATTGAAGCCTACGAAAATCTTGCCAGCCGATTTGAGCTTTACAGCCAAATCAAGGACGGAATGGACGATATTGCATCAGGCAACACCCGACCTTTCTCTGAAGCTATGGCAGATATCAGGAGTCGCCGCACACGATGAGTTATCAGCTTCATATCACATCCACCGCAGAGCATGATATTATGCGTGCTGTGGATTACATCGAATTTACCCTAAAAAATCCACAAGCTGCTGACAATCTGTTAGATGCTGTCACAAAGCAGATAGGAACATTATCAGATTTTCCTCAAAAGTTCCGTCTTGTCGATGATCCTGTTTTAGCCAGTTGGGAAATTCGTTTTGTAATCATCAATAATTACCTTGCCTTTTATACTATTGATGAAGAAAAGCAGACCGTTATTGTAGTCCGTTTTCTCTATCAAAAAAGTAACTGGTGTTCCATTCTTCGACAGGGATTTCCCCTGGTTTAAGGAATCTGTTTTTGCAGATTCCTTTTCTATAAACTGTTCCTCCGATTTCTTTGTAATATTGTCATAATGTCAATATTCTTCCACAAAATCCCCCAGCTTATCTTTCCCATTTGTTTCATTCCACCCTTTCAGTAGCGTTTTAATCCCTGGCATCGTATAGTCCAAAAGATGAATCAGTTCCAACACACTTTCCACTCGCATCCGCATATAATGGCGGTACTGTCGACCTAAAAGCTTTAGTTCTAACCTATTTTTCATAGACTAACTGCTCGTGTTTTTGTTCCATATTCTGTTTTAATTTACTGAAACATCTTCTGTTTGACTTAACTGTTTATGAACATCACGTCCACCATACATAATTCGCACTACATATACTATTTCAGTTTCATCATCTGTTTTGTAAAATACCAGATAATTCCCCACTGGAAAGAATCAAAGTCCTCTGCTGTGCCACGATTCTTCCTCATAGAGCCGATTTCTGTTCGCATAGTATCCAGCTTCCGAATTGCCGTCATAATCCGCTCTGTCTGTCCTGCAGCATTCTCCGAAGCTAACAGTTCCTCTGAAATATATCTGAAAATATTTCGCAGATCTTTCTTTGCTCCTGCTGTATACATCACTTTATATTTCATATACCAAATTCCTGTTTCATTTCTGCTTCAACTTCATCTGCTGAATACACTCTGCCAGCCTTAATATCTTCCATGCCTTTTTCTATTTCTGCATTGAACTGTTCCTTTGTCAGAGAGCCATATGCAACAGGCTCCTCATAAGCTGGAAGTTTCATCTCAAAAGGAATTCCTCTCTGGAGTACAATCTGTCTCAGAAACATTCCTACTGCATTGGACATTGGAATTCCAAGTCGATCCAGCACCTGCTCTGCCTGTTCTTTCACTTCAGGCTCAACACGTGCAAATACATTTGCTGTTCTTGCCATAGATATCGCCTCCCTCTTTTTTCTTCATTATATCTTGTTTGATTGCAAGTTGCAAGCGTTTCGCAATCTGTTTTTGTAATTTCATATACCGGAAGACGGCAGGTGGCAGATAGGGTATCTATAAAAATCTGTATTTGCTTCAATGACTCTGCCACCTGTCATTCTTTTAATCGAATACTATTCTCCTGCTTTTCATTTACTTGGTACTCTTCCTGTGCAAAAAGCTGTAGACAAGTCTGATAGTTGATTCCTGTTTCTTTCGCCTGTTTCTTTAATCTTGTGAGCACAGATGCACCCATATCTTTTATACATCTTTCTTCATAGGCGACCACAGCGTATGTAATTTCAGTTTGTACATCTGACTGTCATTTTCCACTATTGCTTTTATCTGCACAGAAATTTCTTTATTTTGCACAGATGTCTGACGCAACAAAACACGAATATATTGAACATCTTCTTCAATTACTCCAAATTCTTTAAACAGATCAAATTCCGGATTCTTTCTCTGACATAATATCTTATGTGTTCCGTTTAGTATAGTTAACTGACCTGAAATCGTATTGTAATCAATCGAACCCAATCCACTGTTTGATTTGAAGAAATCTATCTTTTCCTGCATGACCTTGACAACACTCTGTGAATAGTTTTGATTCGGCAGGGATTTATCATTGAATATTTCATTCGAAAGTCTCTGTATTTCATGAGAATATTTATTATCGTCCATCTCTTTATTAAGCATTTTTGAAAGCTGAATACTCAGTTCTTTCAGACACTTAAGAAGGATGGGATTAAATTGTCCACATTGTCCGTCCAGGATCATTTGAATCGCTGTATCATGATCAAAAGCTTTCTTATAGCATCTTTCACTTGTAAGTGCATCATAAACATCAACAATCGATACCACCTGTGCGGAGATTGGTATTTCTTCACCTTTCAATCCATCCGGATAACCCTTTCCATCCCATCTTTCATGATGCCACCTGCAGATTTCCCATGCGGTATGTACCAGTGGATGATCTTGTGGAAAATCCATGTCCTTAATTATAGCTGCGCCAAGCTCACTATGGGGTTTCATAATCTTAAATTCTTCATCGGTAAGTCTGCCTGGTTTATTCAATATTTCTTCCGGAATACGAATCTTACCAATATCATGAAGGGAAGAAGCAGTTGTAATCAAAGCAATATCTGCCTCTGTCAAAGGATAAGCCTCTGTTACTTTTACCAGTTGTCTAGCATCATCTCCGTTGCTGTTTTAATATGCAGGATGTGTTCTCTGCTCTCGCTGTTACGGGATCCCAATATATTACTCATAATCCGGATCATGATATTATTATTTTCTTCTTTTTCGTAAACCTAATCATAAACCACATTGATTCGCTTCTTGCAGTACTGCGCGAACTACTTTCTCCTCATAGAATCCTTTTTTCCCTTGTATAATACTGTCAATATCCGCTTCTTCCAGCAACACATCATAATCCGCACGCATCCGAGCTGTAATCCGGTTGTAAAGACTAATGATTCCCGTTTCCATAGAGTCGCAGATCTCCATATCCTCAATTCCGGAACGGAACATCAGATAATCTGTTGTAAATCCACCAATGTCCACACCTACTACTTTAGGGTAAGAACGTATCTCCCGGTGCTGCAGCATAATCGCCGCATAATCCTGGGGAAATGCCATAACATCTGTGATAATTACATGATATTCTTTTTTCTTATAATTAAATTGAAGCATTTCTCCAGTTCCCCGGAAAAACGTCTCATATTTATCATAGAGTTCCGCAAAATGCTTCGGTGGCAGTCCTATTGGCATTTGAACTTGGATTAAATCACCTTTTTCGATATTTGGGTTTAATTCCAGTTCCTTTGCTATTCCTAAAAGTGTCAATAAGAAAAATCTTTGATCGGCAGTCTTATCTCTCTGATATGGAATTCTCTGGTTACTCGGCACATAAAATTTTCCGTTATACTCCAAATAATCAATTCCCCTGCCTGGGCTAATATCACTTTCGCTGATTCCAGTCGTAAATACTGTATGAACCGTTTTGATATTTCTGTTCCCATGGTCGATTGCAATTCTGATTCGTTTTATCATATAGAATCTCTCCTTTTTTCTTTTCTACTTATTACATACGTTTTCTGTACGTGAAACGCAAAATAATAAGTAGAAAATCATAAAAAGACCTTCTATATTATTATAGGTAAGTTCTCCTTTACTGAACCAGCTTCCAGCCGATGGCCTCCTGTCTGGCCGATACAAAATCGGCATACAGGCCCTTTTGCTGGATCAGCTCCGCATGAGTGCCGCGCTGGACGATATGAGTGTTGTCCAGTACAAGGATCTGATCGGCGTTGCGGACGGTTTTCAGACGGTGGGCAATCATGATGATGGTCTTGTCATGGGTCAATGCCTCGATAGCCCGCTGCAATTCATCCTCATTCTCCGGGTCAACGCTGCTTGTTGCCTCGTCCAAAATGATGATAGGTGCGTCCTTCAGCATGGCGCGGGCGATGGCAATCCGCTGGCGTTCACCGCCGGAAAGATGGGAACCGGCGCTGCCGACAACCGTATCATAGCCATTATCCAGCTTGCGGATAAAGGCGTCGCAGCCGCTTTGTTTGGCTGCCTGCTCCACCTCTTCGTCCGTGGCACTGGGTCTTCCCATGCGGATATTCTCCCGGATACTGCGGTTAAACAGGTAGTTGTCCTGAGATACATAGGAAATCTGGTCTGCAATTTCAGACAGCGGCATATCCTTCAGCTCATGGCCGCCGAGGGTAATGCTGCCGGATGTAACATCCCAATACCCGGCAATCAGCTTCGCCACCGTAGACTTGCCGGAGCCGGACGGCCCTACAAGGGCGGTCATGGTTCCGGGGTGGATGGCGAGATTCACATCATGCAAAACCTCTGTTGTCCCGTCATAGGAAAACGACACAGACCTAAGAGAAATGCCGGTATCTTCCAGCTTGATCGGCGTTTCTTTATGGTTCAGTTCTTCGGCGTTCAGAAGCTGGCTGATTTCTTCCACATTTGTCCCCAGTACAGCCAAATCGTCCGTAAAGGTAAAGGCCTCAATAATCGGCCCAATCAGCCCCAGCGAGAAAATCACAATGGATAGGAAGGTGGAAAGCTCCAGACTGCCGGAGAGCCAGAATGCAAAACCGCAGGGCAGCACGCAAATCAGCACTGAGGGCAGGATGGCGTTGTAGGCGCTCATGGTTTTCTGGTTTTCCCGCATCCAGTCCACATAGTAGTTGGCGTTATAATTCACCGCGTCAGAATATTTTTTGTAGGAACCGGCGGATTGGCTGAACGCCTTTACCACCTCAATCCCGCCGATGTACTCTACAATGGCGTTTGCCATCTGCTTTCCCGCTTTAACCGCGCCCTCCCATTTGACGGGATAATTCTTCATACCGGCGGACATGACAGCAAGGCCCACCACCAACGTAACAAGGGACAGGAGTGCCATGCGCCAGTCCAAAAAGAACAGGTACACGGCGATTACAAGCGGCACCAGCACATTTGCGGTCATTTCCGGGATCAGGTGTGCGAAGGTCGATTCCATGCCTTCAACCCGGTCAACAATCGTCGTTTTGTACTGGCCGGACGGAGTATCTAAAATCGTCCCCATCGGGACGCGGGCCAGCTTTGCGGTGATATTCTCTCGCAGATCGCGGCCGTGTGGGAAATCGTTGTAGAAAGACTGGAAAACAGCACTTTCCCGAAGTAGCCGCACAATGCAATAATGCCAGCGGTCACATAGCGGGAAAAATTCTGTTCCCCAGACAACATCATTGTGACAATATGCGCCACGCAGAAATAGGGCACCATCTGGCAGGCCACGCCTAATACTGCAAGGATAATACTGCCGATGAATTTTCCATGATAAAGTTTGCCCCATCCCCATAAGACGCCTATGGGCGACTCTTTCTTTTTCTCCTTCATTCTGTGGACACCTCCTTCTTCATATCACTCAGGAAAAACTTTAGCAGGCGTTCTCGGCCATCGCTATCCTCTATAGAATAACTTTCCTGAATTTGCCCGTTTTCTAAGTGAAGGACATAATTGCAGCAGCGTAGAATAAATTCCGGGTCATGTGTTACCACAAGTGCGGTTCTTCCGGCATTTGCCACTTGATTAACAACATTGGCAACCTGCCTCATGTGAAACAGGTCAAGACCGCTGGTCGGTTCATCGAATAAAATCAGAGGCCGCCCCGAAGCAATCGCAGAGGCAACCGCCACACGCTGCTTTTGGCCGCCGGACAGCCCCATCGGGTGGCAGTCCTCAAAGGAAAGCAAGTCCATCTCCTGCAAGATTTCTCTTGCCTTCTGTTTATCCTCGGTTCTCATACTGAGCAGAATTTCATCCAGAACACTTTCGGTAAAGAGCTGGTGGTTTACATCCTGCATGACCATATAGCAGAGTTTCAATCGTTCTTTTCTGGAATAGTTCTTGCTTTGATCCTGCACCGTTCCCTTAAAGTGCTTTTCCAACCCGCATAGACACCGGGCAAATGTGGATTTTCCAGCACCATTATGTCCGATGATGGCCGTGGCGCTGCCGGATGGGAAAGAGGTTTCCGTTATATGCAAGGTTTCCGGCTCATGCTTATAGGCGAAAGATACATTCTTTATCGTCCAAACCGCCTCATTCGTTCTCTGCGGCGGGCCTTCAACTTCTGAAAGCCCCGCAAGGTCAAGAGGGCGCAATCCCATATCATCGCGCTGTCTTGCCGACAGGCCGCAAAATTCCTCTGCTGTATAATCACCTTCGATTTCTCCATCTTTCAGGTACAGGACACGGTCAAAGAGGCCGGACAGATAATACAGCCGATGTTCAGAGATGATGATGGTCTTTCCCTGCGATTTCAAAGTAAAGAGTAGCTGTCGAAAATCAGCGATAGCGTATGCGTCAAGGTTGGATGATGGCTCATCCAGCACATAAATATCCGGGTCAATCGCCGCTGCCGATCCGCAGGCGATTTTTTGCTTTTCACCGCCGGACAAAGAAAAAATACTTCTATCAAGCAGCGGCTCCAACTTTAGCTGTGCAGCTACACGCTTTACACGGTCACGCACAAGATCTTCCGCTATGCCGTGATTCTCTGGACCGAAAGCCAGTTCGCTGGTCGTGTCCACATTGAAAAACTGAGAACGCGGATTTTGAAATACAGAACCGACTTTCAGAGAAATATCAAACAGTGACAGGTCACGGGTATCCTTTCCATCCAGATAGACGGAGCCGGTATAAGTCCCCTCATGATAATGGGGGATCAAGCCGTTAAACAACCGGGTCATGGTTGTTTTCCCACAGCCGGAAGTCCCGCAGAGCAGGACAAAAGAACCTTCCTCAATAGTGCAGGAAATATGTTTCAAAGCGCCACCGGCCTGCCTCTCACTGTCGGGAAGGGTACTGGCAGGATAAGAAAAGGACACATCTTGACATTCAATCATTTCCTTCACCCCCTTGCGGCAAGCACATAGATTTGCGCTGCAAATGCTCCCAGACAGATCAGCAGGAAAATAACATCCTGCACATGAAAACCCAGCTTACAGATATTCGTCCGTTTTACCGGGCCTCCCAATCCCCGCGTAAGGGCTGCCTGGGACAGTTCCTCTCCGATTTTGACGGAGCAGATCATCATGGGGACAATCCGATACTCTAAAATCGCACCGACTTTTCCACCACCAAAGCGGACGCCGCGCATCCACATGGCGTCCCCAATAGCGCTCCATTCTTCCGCAACCGTGGGAAAGAAGCGAAACATCACAGACATAGGAATGGTGATCTGCTGTGGCAGGTGGAGCCGTTCCATCGCCGCAACAAATTCGCTGACCGTGGTTGTCGTTACCACGAAATATCCCATGACCACGCTGGGGGTGAACCTCAGCAGAATGCCAACAATGGCTACTGCAATGTAGTTTGCTACGCCGGTCAGTCGTGACAGACCGAACATTTCCAGGCACAGACTGCCTCCCAAAATCAGGATATAGAGAACAGCGCCTTTCCATTTTCTGGCCGCTGACAAAAGTAACAGCGGGATCGCCGCCAACACGATGATGTAATACTGCATGATACCTTCATACGAACCGCCTAAAATAAAGACAGCTATGGTAATCAGTACCGCCAGTTTTGTCCGGGGGTCTAATAAAATTCCACTATTGTTTTTTTGACTTGTAAGAAGTTCGCGGCTCATTACACAATTCCCGCCCGCTCAAAGTGCTTTTTGAAAATCTTCCGTCCAATCAGGCCGCCGACAAGACCACTGACGAAAGCAGCAATAAGCAGTACCGGCAAAATCCAGTCGGGCATATAAGCCATGAGCGTGTCGGCATATTCCTGACCGTAGCCGGGGAGCAGGTTCTGGTAGTAAGCGTCACGCGTCACAACGATGGGAATAAAGGCGCCGATTACCCACATGGAAAAAACGCCGTGAATCAACACTTCGCGCTTGGCATTTTTGTAGTCACAGGCTTTCATCATAAAATCGGAAATCAGCCCGAAGATCACCCCGGTAGGGATGCACCACCAGCCCATGCCGGTCAGCAGCATAATGATACCCAGCAGCACTCCGCAGATGGTAAGCATACCGAATTTCTTAATTTGGGAGAAGAACAACATCATCGGAATACCGCCGACAAGCGGCACGATCACGCTGATAAGCGGAATAAAGATCGGGATAAAACCGATAGACGCCGCTGCGAAAATGACGATAAAGTAAATTGCCGTAAAAATACCGATGTTGATTAAGTCCTTTCCTTGCAATTTGTTGTTCATTGCGAAACCTCCTAACATGATTACTTTCATCTTTATTAGTTCTTGCTAACTAACCCTAATGATAGCATACATTCAGCTGTGCTTCTATGCATATATCGGTATTTTAAGCCCGTATAGCAAGGAGTTTTTTCGCTCTGCCAGAATATCCATTGACCGGGAGTTTTCTCGCAGGTATAATAATATCAGCGATTTTGCGTGATGAAAGGGGCAAAGCAGTTGCGTAACATGATATACAACATTTTAGAAAACAGCGATGCTGTTTCTGGTGTGACCTTGAAAAACAGTCCAAATAGCAGCACATTGCTTTTGGATCGGGCGGATGGCAAGGGACGCATGACATTCCATACGCTCTTTCCGGGGCTGACTTTGGCTTTTATTTTTGTAAACGCTCCCGTATGGCCGGAGTCGGATGAAAATTCAAATCTAAAGCCTTTGCTGATTAACTATTGCGTTTCGGGCAGAAGTGAATTGCTTCTGGATGACGGCTCCTACATTTACCTGAAGGAAAATGATTTTTGTGTCAGTAAGCAGACCGCACAGAAAGAATATATCTTTCCCACACGGCAATATCAGGGCATAAAAATATACTTTGACCTGCCACTTCTTTTACAGTCCTGCGGTGAACTTTTGAAATCTTTTTCACTTGACCTCTCTACGCTGGAAGAAAATTATTGTGGCAACCATAAGACATATATCAACGGAGCGGACAGTGAGATGGAAAATATATTTCAAAAACTCTGGAGGCTATCTGAAAAGCCCTCTGCCTTCCATTTGCAAATCTATACGCTTGAACTTCTCCACCGGCTTTTTAACATGGAAATCCGGCCTCCGAAAACCTGCGGCTTCTACACGGAAACGCAGGTTGAAATTGCAAAAAGGGCAGCGCAAATTCTCTCTGATAATCTTCGCCAGCACATTCCTATACGGCAGATTGCAGAACGCTTTTCGGTCAGTGAAACCAGTCTGAAAAACTATTTTAGAGGCGTATATGGACAGAATATATCCACTTGGCTGCGAGAAATCCGTATGACCGAAGCCGCAAGGCTTCTTTCGGACACAAAGCGTCCGATTGCCGAAATATCCGAACAGGTCGGCTATTCTAATCAAGGAAAATTTGCAGCTGTATTTAAAAAACAGCTTGGATTATCCCCCTTAGAATATCGACGATTCAAAAATTTGGAAAAATACTAAAGCCGAGATAGATTAATACTCTCGGCTTTACTCATTTCACATTCTTTATACAAAATTATCCCTCTAAAAGTTTATTATCATTTGCGTACCTATATTTGTCATTGCACAATGTCAAAGTTTCTTAATTTCTTTATAGGCTGACATAAATTCTTTTTTTCCAACAGGTGCCCATTTAAAACCCAGTTTTTCTAAAATGTATACTGTTTTATCAACTTTGATCTTCCTAGTATTTCTACCAATGTCCTGAACAATTTAGCATTCAAAAACTAATTGTTTGATCCACTCCTTCTCTCCATTTTCTTCACATTCTTGTACTAAATTTAAAATATCTCGAATCATTAGTCCATGAGGATTTATAACATGATAAACTTCATTCAGGTGCCCCTTTATTAAAACCAGTTTAATTACAGCTTCACTGATTTTATCTATACATGAAATATCCATTTTTCGTCTTATATCTGCTGGTATTATCCCTAATTTATAAAGATTTCTATAATAAATATACGCCGTACTCTCATTAATATTTCTCTGATATTTGCCAGTTTTGGAATCAAATAAAATTCCGCTCATACGATATATATTACTCTGGATTCCTCTTTTTCTTGCTTCAAACAACAGCCTTTCTGCTTTTTCTTTTGATAAAAAGTATTGATTTGTTAATCCCTCTTCTGTAATATCATCATATTCAGTAAAAATCGTTCTTTCTTGATTCATTTTTGTTCCATATATAATCCCTATTGTTGACATATGATGAATATCTTTCTTTCTACCTTTTTCCGCAAAATCTATCAAATTTTTAATGATTTCAATAGTAACTGCTTCAAATTCCGAATTTTCTCCCATATGTTTCACTAAAGCCGCAGAATTTATTATAGCATCTATAACACCTGTTAGATTAGCATATGTGTTTTCTGACAATCCAAATTTATTTTTTGTTAAATCCCCTGTCAAAAATTCTATTCGTTGAAAATTTGCTTTATAGCTATCTTTTTCAAAATAATACCGATATTGCTGATAGATTCTACTTTGAGCTTGTTCTACAGATTCAGCTCTTACAATAAGGGTAATATTTGCCGTACTCTTCAGTAATAATTGATTCAAAAGATAAAGCCCCAAAAAACCAGTTGATCCTAATAATAATATATTTTCGTATTTACTATTCATTTCTTCTACGTCATTAATTTGAAGATATTTTTTTCTATACTCTGCTTGTTCTTGTACATCTGTTTTCTGCAATTCTTCAAAACTGAATGTCTGCAAAAATTCTTTTTTCATTGTATCGGTATCTTCGGTTAGACTGGTCGCAATATTTCTGATTGTTGGATTAGCAAAAAATTTTGGAATATCAACTTGGAATTTTTCACTTAGTTTTCCGATACAAGCATCGTTCCACTGATAAATTCATGAACACATTTAAAAAAACTGTCATGGATCGGTGCCAACAGGAAGGACTTCACCAGATAGATCTTCTTGCTCCGGATGAGAGAAAAATTACTCGGAAAGAGTATATGGCACAGAAACACGGCCAGCAAAAACTGGATGAGATCAATCAGAAAATTATTGAAGATGGTCTCAAACCAACATCCACCGTGTTCCTTACACAGAAAGAATATTTGTGAAATGCCTTTTTCTGTAATCTGATTTATTCTTTTTCCGTCTTCAGCATCTCCTCCATCGTATGCCACCCCAGCACCGCACATTTCACTCTGGCTGGCATATGGGAAATGTCTTTCAGTACAGAGGCTTCTTCGAGCTGATCCATTTCCTCATCTGTCACTTCGCCCTTGATCATGCGGAGAAAAATTTCCGCAAGTTTCATAGCTTCTTCTTTCGATTTCCCGATGATCAGATCCAGCATCATATCCGCGGATGCCTGGGAAATGGCACATCCGTCACCGACAAAAGCACCATCTGTGATCCTGCCATCTTCCACCTTAAGTTTCAGCCAGATATCGTCTCCACAGCTTGGATTTACGCCTTCCAGTACAAGGTTCGCGTCCGGTAGGTCATGTTTGTGCCCCGGATGAAGATTGTGATCCGTCAGAATTTCATTATAAAAAGTATTACTCGGCATATCCCATTTTCCTCCTGATCTCTTTCAGACTTTCTGTAAATTTCACGATTTCCTCTTCTGTATTATAAAACATCAGGCTGGCTCTTGTGGAGGCCATCACGCCCAGATGTCTCAGAAGCGGCTGTGCACAGTGATGTCCTGCCCGCACTGCGATATGATCTGCATCCAGAATGGCTGCAATATCGTGAGGATGAACACCGTCAACTGTAAAGGTAATAATCCCATGATGCTGCTCTGGATTTTCCTGTCCCATAATGTGTACAAAAGGAATCTCTCTGATCTTCTCCATTGCCAGTGCAGTAAGCGCATCCTCTCTCTTCTGAATCTGTTCAAAACCAATATTTTCTATATAATCAATGGCTGTTGCCAGTCCGACTGCGCCACCAGCGTTCACGGTGCCTGCCTCGAATTTATGCGGAGGCTGTGCGAAAACAGCACCATCCCTGCTTACTGATTCAATCATTTCACCGCCGGTAAGAAACGGAGGCATTTTTTCCAGATATTCCCTTTTTCCATAGAGAACTCCGATTCCCATAGGTCCCAGCATCTTATGTCCGGAAAATGCCAGAAAATCCACATCCAGTTCCTGTACATCCACAGGCATATGCGGAACACTCTGCGCTCCATCTGCCACGATCACAATTCCCTTCTCATGGCAGATTTTTGCAAAAGCCCGGATATCGTTTCTGACACCCAGAACATTGGACACCTGCGTAACTGCCACAAGTTTCGTCTTATCTGTGATGGCATTTCGCAGATCTTCTTCTGTAATTCTTCCCTGCCGGTCACACTCCAGATATTTTACCACCGCACCTGTTCGCTTGGCTGCCTGCTGCCATGGAAGCATATCACTGTGATGTTCCATAATGCTTACCAGAATTTCATCTCCCGGCTGAAATGCCATCAGTCCATAGCTGTATGCAACCAGATTCAGGCTTTCTGTTGCATTTCTTGTAAAAATAATCTCTTCTGTGCTTTTTGCATGAATAAACTGACGGACTTTTTCTCTGGCAGCCTCATATTTCTCTGTTGCATTCTGCGCAGTCTCATAGAGTCCACGCAGCGGATTTGCATTACAGTTTTCATAAAAATCTGTAACCGCCCGGATCACACTGTATGGTTTCTGGGAAGTGGCAGAACTATCCAGATAAATCAAATTCTGATTCTGCAGCATGGGAAAATCTTTTCTTATTTTCTGGACATCCAATTCCTGTATCATTCTTCTCGTTCTCCTTCCAGATACTCCTGAACTTTCTTCTTCATCTCTTCATCAGAAATTTTATGACAGATACTGTCAATCCTTGCCTGCGCCATCATCGCATAAACAGCCTCTTCGCTGATTCCTCTTGACTCCAGATAAAACAGCAGTTCTTCATCCAACTTTCCGATGGTTGCGCCATGATTTCCTTCCACATCCTCCTCATTGCAGAGGATCAACGGAATGGTCTGATTCACAATGGTATTATCCAGAAGAAGCACATCTTCTTTTTCATTTCCCACAGAACCTGCACAGCCTTTCTGAAAATCAATGGTTCCTCTGAATATCTTGACTGCCTTTCCACTGAGCACACCGGCAGCATCCATCCGGCTGTTTGTCTTTTTACCGGTATGAACAGCTTCCAGATTCATATCCAGACGGCTCTCCCCGCCAAGCAGATATCCAATATCTGACTCCAGATCACTGCTTTCACCTCTGAGTGCTGTGCGGTTTCCCAGATATGTATCTTTTCCGCCAAGGACAAGCTGAATAGTTTCCACTCTTGCATTCTTTTCACAGTCTGCGCCAAAATCATCCAGAAATGTCATCTTACTTCCAAGACGCTGAACCTGGATCAGATGAAGCACCGCATTTTCCTCTGCATAAATTTTCGTCTGTATGGCTGCGGTTCCTTCAGTTTCCTTTTCTGATGTAAAATCCATGACCACTGTCAGCTCACTGTCCGGCAGCATATGAATCCCGATGCGGTTCATGGTTCTGCTCTTATCCTGATAAGAAAACGTGAGTCTGAGTGGCTGGCTTTCTTTTTTCCCTGATTTGGATGTGAAAACCTGCCATTCCAGACTTCCTGCATCTGCAAATGCATCCATCTCTGTTCCCATGCCTGTTTTTATCTGAGAAAGATTCCTTTTCTTCTGTGCGCAGTCTTCTGCTGTTTCAATCTGAGTTTCTGGTTTGATCAGGTTTTCCATTCTGCATTCTGTCTCTGTTACAGTTTCTGGCCTGTCTGCTTTTACGGTTCCTCTTTCCGTAATGATTTCTTCTTTCAGAACGGTTCCGTTCATATGAAGCCAGTTCCAGGTCTTCGCAGGCAACGGATTTATTTTCATTTCAAAATTCTGACTCATGATACCTTTTCCTCCCTTCTGCTGTTTCATCCATGCTTTATCCAATGCTGCCTTTCATCTCCAACCGGATCAGATTGTTCATCTCAACCGCATATTCCAGTGGCAGTTCCTTGGATACATTGTCTGCAAATCCACTGACGATCAGTGCTCTTGCTTCTTCCTCGGAAATACCTCTCGACATCAGATAAAAAACTGCCTCATCGCTGATCCTGCCGATCTTTGCTTCATGACCGATATCTGCATCCTGTGTACGGATATCCATGGCCGGAATCGTATCTGATCTGGAAATATCATCCAGCATCAATGACTGACAGGATACGGAGGATTTGCTTCCTTTTGCCTTTCTGTTTACAACTACAGAACTTCTGAATGTGCTGATGCCTCCATCCTTGGAAATCGACCTTGTATTCATATAGGAAGAAGTGTTCGGTGCATTATGGACAATCTTCGCTCCGGTGTCCAGGTTCTGTCCTTTTCCCGCAAAGGTAACACCGGTAAACTCTGCCCTTGCCCCCTCCCCGTTGAGAATACTCATCGGATACAGATAGGATACATGAGAACCAAAGGAACCGGATATCCACTCAATCTTTCCGCCTTCTTCTACTTTTGCTCTCTTTGTATTCAGGTTGTACATATTTTTCGACCAGTTCTCAATAGTGGAATAACGAAGGGTTGCATTTTTTCCCACATACAGTTCCACGCATCCGGCATGAAGATTTGCCACATTGTATTTCGGTGCAGAGCAGCCTTCAATAAAATGAAGATAAGCACCTTCATCTACAATGATCAGTGTATGTTCAAACTGTCCGGCTCCCGGTGCATTGAGTCTGAAATAAGACTGCAGCGGAATCTCCACAGAAACACCCGGCGGCACATAAACAAAGGAACCTCCGGACCATACTGCTCCGTGAAGTGCTGCAAATTTATGATCCTGCGGCGGCACAAGTTTCATAAAGTGTTTCCGAACCATGTCTGCGTACGGACCGGTCAGCGCACTTTCCATATCTGTATAGACAACACCCTGTGCAGCAACCTCTGCTTTTACATTGTGGTAAACAAGTTCCGAGTCATACTGCGCGCCCACACCGGCCAGAGATTTTCTTTCTGCCTGGGGAATTCCAAGCTTCTCGAACGTATCTTTGATGTCTTCCGGCACATCTGACCATTTTGCACTCATATGAGTATTCGGTCTTACATAAGTTACAATGTTGTTCATATCCAGACCTTCGATAGACGGACCCCAGTCCGGAACTTTCATCTCATTATAAATCTGAAGAGAATGAAGTCTGAAGTTCTGCATCCATACAGGATCATGCTTTTCTTCTGAAATTTTTGCTACAATGGCAGGAGTCAGACCTTCATCCACACGGTAAGCGTCTTTTTCTTCATTGCGAAAGTCATACATACTTCTGTCTATATCTTCCACATATGTTTTCTCTTTCAAAGCCTGTGCCTCCTTTACTGCTGGATATATTTCTCAAAACCATTGGTGTTGATCTCATCCACAAGGGAACTGTCACCGGAAGCAACCATCTTTCCGTCTACAAGGATATGGGTTGCATCTACATGAAGTGCCTCCAGAATCCTGGTGCTGTGGGTAATGATCAGAAGTGCTCCGTTTTTATTTTTCTGATATTCTTCCACACCTCTGGATACTGTGCGGACCGCATCCACATCCAGACCGGAATCTGTCTCATCCAGAATGGCAAGGGATGGTTTTAACATAAGAAGCTGGAGAATTTCTGCTTTCTTTTTTTCACCGCCGGAGAATCCTACATTCAGGTCACGGTCTGCATATTCCTCATCCATCTGAAGGATATCCATCGCGTTTTTCAGCTCCTTACGAAAGTTCCAGAGTCTGATACGGCTTCCGGTTCTCTGCTCCAGTGCTGTACGGATAAAATTTCCAAGCGTAATACCCGGAACTTCGATCGGGTTCTGGAAAGAAAGGAAGATTCCATCTCTGGCTCTTTCTGCCGGAGATTCTTCTGTAATATCCTTACCGTTAAAAAAGATATGTCCATCTGTGATCTCATATCTCGGATTTCCCATTAACGCATATCCAAGCGTTGATTTTCCGGCACCGTTGGGTCCCATCAGTACATGGGTTTCCCCTTTATTTAAATTTAAATCCACATTGTGGAGAATTTCTTTATCTTCTACTTTTACGGATAAATCTTTAATCTGTAATAACTGAGCTGACATAATCATCCTCCCTTTCTCCTGTCAGGCGGATAAAAAATCCGCTGCTCTGTTTCATTGGTTGTTTTAATCCCCAGTATTTTACTGTGATTTAATTATATGAGACTAACTTTTGTTTTTCCAGTGTAAAATTGCACAAAATTGTTTTGTTTTTCCTCCCCGTTTTCCGTCGTAGTACTATGAAAATTCCGTCGTTTTCTTCCTGCTAATTTTTTATTTGTTCTATTAAATCTCGATTTCCCTTGTATTTACAACGAATTCTCAATGCCCTTTTTGGGCTTTTTTTATTGAAAAAAATTTTTATATGTTACAATAATAGTACTCTATAGCACTTTATTTGGAGGTCTATTATGGCATACTATTTAAGAAAAGAAACAGCCACGTTCCAAAAGTGTCATGGCTTTTGGCTATGTGCAGGAGCTTATCTCTGATGAGATTCCAGATCCTATTGTTTACTACACAGACTTTGTTGCAGAGAAAAATAAAGAACGTGCTGCTGTATTTGCAGAGGATACTCGTCCACGTGCTTTTTCTGCTCCTGTGGAATATAATCTTGGGCATTTTCTCATCCATACACTTTTAGAAGAATTAAATGTCAAAGAAGTAATAGACATACCGTATCTTTCACACGGGCATTGATAACTGATTTCCACTCGTTACCGCATTTACCGCATCTCCACCAGACATTTTTCCTCGACTTTGCATTTACTTCATCAGGCTTCAATAGCAAGTTCTTCTCCGACCACTCCGAAACAAGCTCCGGGTGTACTTCTGCTAAACTGTTACTCATATCAAAACCTCCACTTCCTCTGTGATTAGAGTATATGAAGTTTTGGCTTTATCTTGTAGTTTACGAATATCCGTATAAATAGAAAAACCCTTTGAGAAAAGGATTTCTCCTCTCTCAAAGGGCAAGTTGGCAAATCGGAATTGAGATTTCATATATTCCAAGGGATTTAATAACTGTTATATTTTATTATCAATTATCTCTCAATCCCTTGAAAACACAAAGTTTATCGCAGGTGAGCTTTCCCTTATTGTTTCCCTTGCGTTATATCGTCCCACCAGTGTTTACGAACTCTGATAAGGGCAAATACAAGGGTACAGGACATCCAGTGGATGTCCGCTTTGCACCGACCGTAGCGAAGCGGAGACCAAGAAAATTATATAAAACAGTATAACACAAAATAAAAGTGACATGGTGAACTGATTGAAATGCTTCTGATTTTTGCAACAAATGATTGATTTAACGATAAGGAGATTTGATACGATGAGAACAATATTTGCAGAATACAATCCCAAGCGCAACAGTATTGATGTTTACACCTCTGTTGGCTATATGCTCCGCATTGACTGTTGGGGAGCTGAAAAGAACTTAAAAACCACACCAGGATCAGACTGTGCATTAAACGCACTCGCCATTGATGAACCTCTTGAATATGCAAAATTATATCTTGATGGAAATTTGCAGATGTGGGTAGATGCGGAAGACTCATTAGATATTTTTTAATTTTTAAACAAATACAACAGTTTAAATCGCTATTAACCACAATATTTCCGGAAAATTCATCATAGGTTTGTGCAAATGCAAAGAAACGGCGGCTCTGAAAATCAAAGCCGCCGTTTCATAGGTGCGTGAAAATGTGTCTGCTCTGCGACGGCTTTTTTCTTTTGCCGTCGCGCGGCAGATAACCTATTCGTTCTATTCTGAACTTCTTTTACGCTACCTGATGTCTGCAATAGGAATGAATCGCCAAGAATGTAAACACAAATAATTCAATTCCTGCCGAAATCAAAATAACATGCGGTGTCCAGAAACTCATTCCACCGATATTCAGATAATTGAAATCTGCAAGCTGAGAAAGGAAATTGTTCTGCATACCAATTCCGGCAGATGGAAGTATGGTAGAGAGCCATGTTGCTCCCATCGCCACATAAGCAAAAAGCGGCATGAGAAGAACTACAATAGAGATCAGTAAAACTGTCAATGTGTCTTTACATTTTGCAGACAGGAACAGCGTACAGCTAACCGTTGCTAATACAGAAAGTAAGCCCGCTGCTGCGAGAATTATCTGCAACTGCCCCAGATTGATGTTTGGCAGATTAATGATAGAGTATCGCATCTGAAACGATGTTTTTAAGCAATCCGTCCCGAACGCTGCATCTAAAATCAGAATGTGTACCGTGATCCCGACAAGGAAAGTAACAACGAAAAGTGTAAATGCCGCCAGAATTTTGGTAATTGCTAATTGTGTATGCCCGTATTTGGTGGTTCGCAGGATGCTGTCACCGCCCGTTTGATATTCTCCGGCGAAAGTAGGTGCTGCGATTGCCACACACAAAATAGCAAGGAACAAAATATAAAACTCAATATAATCAAATGCATCTTTAGAAATTCCAGAATGAAGATAAAATGGCGTATCAAGTTCTGAATATTTTTCAAGAGCTTTCTGCTGTGCGGTTTCGTTTTCTCTTTGCTCATTCCGCATGACATCCTGTAAATGTTCTGCGCACTTTTCGTAATAGGCTCCGTCAATGTCATTCGGGTCAATATCCATTAAATCAGCACCAATGCCTGTTGATGGATCAGCAAACGTTTCGGACAGACCCATCAGCAAGTGACGGAACGGGACGATTTTTTCAATATATACCGTCAGAGGAAAGCCATCTTCCTCGACCGGCCCATATTCTCGAACGCAGCTTTGATAAGTTTCCAAAGCCGATTTGATCCTATCCGGGGTCACTTCACCGGAGGACGCTTCGTATAAACCCCGTTTGTATTCGATAGCTGCCAAACCATCCAATTCCGTAACAGTCCCATCTTCATTTGGTCGGTTGATACCCTCAAATGAAATAGGCAGATATGCCATAACTGCGGAGAGCAGAAGCGCAATCACAAGTAAAATCATGGTACGCCGTGATTTCAAAATACGTTTTAATTCAAGTCTAAAAAGTCGCATATTATCTGTCCTCCTTTTCTAAGTCTGTCTGCGGAAATAACCACAGATACAGATCCTCCAAGCGTGGTTCTGTTGCCACAGAACCTTCAATTTCTGAATGCTCAGACAAATAACGGATGGAAACTTGATTGTGATCCTCGCCACGCTGATTGATAATACGTAGCCTCATTTCACATTCCGGCAGCTTTGAGGCCGGAATTGTGCAATTCCAGACCTTGCCCTCAATTTGTTTGACAAGCTCCGTGGTCGTTCCGACGTCAACAATTTCTCCACCTTTCATAATCGCATTGCGCGTAGAAATATACTCTATATCAGATACGATATGGGTGGAGATCAGTACAATCCGATCATGCGAAAACTCGGAAATGAAGTTTCGCGATCGAACACGTTCCCCGGGGTCAAGTCCTGCTGTCGGTTCGTCCATAACAAGTATCTCCGGGTCGTTCAACATCGCCTGTGCAATACCAACACGTCGCTTCATACCACCAGACAGATTAGAGATTTTTTTCTTTTTCACATCGGAGAGCGAAAGAATGTCCAACAAATGATTGATCTTTGGGGTGGTTGCCCTTGTAGGAATATCTTTCAGCGCAGCCATATACTCCAAATAATCTTTGACCGTAAAATCCCGGTGATACCCAAAATCCTGTGGCAGAAAGCCAAACTTGCTTCGGTAGACTTCACCTAACTCTCGAATGTTTTTTCCGTCATAGTAAACTGTTCCGCTGGTTGGTGTCATAATATCAGCGATCATGCGCATGAGTGTGGTTTTCCCTGCACCATTCGCTCCCAAAAGTCCCCAAATGCCGGGAGTCAATGTCAGATTGACATCATTTACTGCTGTTTTGTCTTTGAACTGCTTGCTTAAATGCTCTATTTTCAGTTCCATGCTTACACTCCTTTCTTTTGCTTCGGCTGAACAATAAAAAGCCCTTGTTCGATAATCATTGTACCGAACAAAGGCTTTTCAATCTCAAAAATCACACGCTTAAATTCCTAAGTAATTCCTAAGATCACATTCTTATTTTCCTAAGCGGAAAGGGGTAATATAATCACAAAGTCTATGGTTTCGTTTTGACTGGATGCAGTAATCTTTCCACCATGTAAATGTATAATTTCTTCCGCAATAGAAAGGCCAAGCCCCGCACCACCTGTATTAGAAAGCCGAGCATCATCCAAGCGATTGAATTTTTCAAATATACTGTTAAGCTGTTCCTGTGGAATTGTTTTTCCATGATTTTCAAAAGTGATCTGAATATCATGCTCTAACCGTTTGGCGGATATAGTGATTTCTGTCTGCGGGTAACTATATGACGCAGCATTTCGTAAAAGATTACTGAAAACTCTCGCCATCTTTTCGGGATCAGCATTCACAGATAAATTGTCCTCCGCAGTAAATACCGCCGTGTTGCCATTTGCAGAGAGTGTCGGGTATATTTCATCTATTACCTGCGCAATCAAACAATGTAAATCTACATTTTCTTTTTTGATAATGACCTTATGTGCATTGTACTTGGTAATTTCAAAAAGTTCATTGATGAGCTTTTCAAGGCGTTCTGCCTTATTCAATGCAATTTTTACATACTTTTCCTTTTGCTGTTCAGGCATGTCAGGAGCTTCATGGAGCAGGCTCAAATAGCCGATTACCGTTGTGAGAGGGGTGCGTATATCATGTGCCAGATACATAATAATTTCATTTTTCTTTTCTTCTGCCTGCTTTGCAGCCCGTTTACTCAACAGAACAGACATTTTGATTTGATTGAGTTGTGCCTCCAATTCTTTCAGTGGATCAGACAACGATACTGTATGACTGTTCTGCTCATAGACCGTTTGGGTCGCATCAATTACTTCATCCAGATAGCCCCACGGCTTTTTCCAATAGTAATTGAAAATACATACAAAGCCGATCATCAGATACAAAATAAAAAGCAGATCGAGCCGCCAGTAGAGCCATGCAAAAATACCGTTGTCAAATTTTGAAAAGATGTAGTCCAAGATAAGGGTCAAACCATATCCAACAACGGTATAAACCAGCAATGATAGGTATAAGCGCACTTTAAGGCGCTTTTCTGTTGTCATTTCTTTCTTCGACATGAGAATACACCTCCTACCGATTAGCAAACAGAAGAAAGCCAAGCAGGCCAATCACGACAACACTTACTATGCCTGGCAGAAGCATTTGAAGATAAATGCCCATAGGAACAAAAATCAAGACATTTTCGAGTACCTCTGTTAAGTGAAATGCTGCTCCAATTTCCTTGTCATAGTGAAAAGGAATAAGGTTTATACTCCTTACTTTATCCAGATCACTGATTGAAAACTGTAGTTTGAACAGTATGATCCAAACCAGAAGTGCCAGATAAATTAAGAATAAAATAGTTGCCAAACAATTTGGTTTTCTCTTCATAGCGTTCTCCTTTCGCTTAAATTTTGTAGCCGACACCCCAAATCGTTTTAATATACTGCGGAGTATCGGAAGTATCTTTCAGTTTCTCACGCAGATGTCGGATATGCACAGTAATTGTGCTGCTGTTTTTAGAGTAGTATTCATCTTTCCAAACTGCATGAAACAGTTCTTCAATACTTACAACATTCCCAGCATTTGACAAAATGACGTGGAGAATAGAAAACTCTGTCGGTGTCAGAGAAACCGGCTCACCGTCTAACAGACATTCATGGGTCTGCACATTCAAGCACAATTTGTTATAGGAAAGTTCCGATGGAATTTTCTCTGTGATGATACCGGGTGAATATTTCTTGTAACGTCTTAACTGCGCTTTCACTCTGGCAACTACTTCAAGTGGGCGAAAAGGTTTTGTCACATAATCGTCCGCTCCCAATGTCAGCCCCGTTATTTTATCCGTTTCCTCAATTTTAGCCGTTAGCATTATGATTGGATAAGTGTATTTCTTTCGGATAAGCTGGCAAAGTGAAAAGCCGTTCATATCCGGGAGCATAATATCCAGAATGGCAAGATCAATGTCGCCGCTTTCAATACACGACATGGCATCCGTTGCGCAGTAAAATTTATGAACGACGTAATTTTCGTTTTTCAAGTAGACCTCCAACAGATCCGCTATATCTTGCTCGTCATCTATAATCAATATCTTTTCAGACATATTTTCAACTCCTTTGCTCATATATCCAATTAAGTATAGCAAATACAACATCTAAATTCACAATGGATTGCCTGAGAAATTATTAAGATTTTCCTAACTTTCGAATTTAGGCAACTCAAAATGCTAACGTAAATTACATATCAGTTTTTTATGTGTCATACATATTCTCCAATATACTTCCATATAATGCACAGATTGACTTCATAATTGTATGCCATGGAATATCAGCAGCATAAGAATAATTTTTTTGATATGTTTTCCATAAGGTCTCCATAACCGGACTTGATTCAATTTCATCAAATATTTCTCTTATATCCTCAGCTTCTATCAGGTCTAATGTTCCCCTTTTTTTGGATGTAGCCACAAGCATTCCACCTTTTAATATAAACTGGTTTTTATACTCTGATAAAGAAATTCGTTCTAAAAAACGTTCCATCATATAATTCCGCATCAAAATCTGTGCATCTGCGGATTTTTTCTTTGACATATTACGAATTAAATCCTTTCATTGTCGTGCCGTTGTTATTATCTAAAGTAACACCTCCAAATATGGTCTAAGTATGTTTTCAACATGAAACATAGCTGCGTATTTCATAAGCATCCGTAAGTTTTTATCCTTACGTTTTGCATATTGTTTCAATGCGTCTTCCCGCACCCACCAGACAGCCACCGCAAATCAATATTCTTATCAGCCAGTATACAATTCCGGCAACGACAGGATTGGATATTCCATTACTAATCTGTGCTATGTTCTTTGTCGCCGGTATAATCCACCCTGCAATGGTCTGTACAAAAGTGGCGATTGTATCAAAGAATACCACGCAATCAGAAATAAATATTTTTGACAGTATTATCTGAAAAAGAGTAGCCGATACGGAATACCATATCAGCAAAAACATCAATGCTTCATACATGGCTGTTTTTGCTTTATATCTGCCTGCCTTAGCTTGTCTTGACATTCCTCTGTCATGATTTCGGCAGCGTGCGTTTTCTCTTTCTCGCTCTGCAACAATTCTTTTGTTTTCCTCAAGTCGTTCTTTAAGGCTTGAATGTTCCCTGCTCTGTTCTCGCTGTTTAACCTCTCGTTCAAGGTCAGCGATTCGCCGAGCTGCATTTTCAGTTCCCGGATAGTCCGGTCTTTCTGGTCGAGTTCTTCCTGCATCTGCTCTGTCAGCAGAAGTAAGGCACAAGAATATCATCGGACCAACCAAACGAAAAAAGGTAAGGATTGTTGATTTTGGAGATACACTGGCAGAGATTCTTCGCAATGCCCGAAAGGAACAACTTAAAAACCGAATGCAGTACGGAGAACTTTACCACAAAAACTACAAGAGAAGTAAAAGACAAAAACAGAGTTTACTATGAGTTCTATCATCTGGACGGAACAGAGAATGTTCCAGAAGATTATAAGGAAATATCCTTTGTCTGCTTAAGACCGGATGGAAGTCTGGAACTGCCAAGCACGTTAGGAATTGTTTGCAGGAAGATCGCTCAGAAGCTGGAAGGATTTGAAGGATTTCATTTTCACCAGCTGCGGCACACCTACACAAGCAACCTTCTGGCAAATGGAGCAGCACCAAAGGATGTGCAGGAACTGTTAGGGCACTCAGATGTCAGTACCACCCTGAATGTCTATGCACACTCTACAAGAAAAGCCAAGCGGGAATCTGCAAGGTTACTTGATAAAGTGGCAGGCAATGACTTAATAAAACTTTCCCTTATTTTTGCCCTTACGATTATCTCATAAGGGCAAAAATAAGGGAAAATACATATCGTTTCGCTAATGCACAGGCTGGAAATCCTGTAAAATAGGGAAAGTTAGAAATATATTTCGGCAAACTTGAATTTTTGACGTCCGCTCTTGACATGCCTGAAAATTTGCTGTTCTACTTTATTTTCTTACCATATATACATATACGCTAGTAAATCTAATCTCTTTACCATATTATAGTGTAATATATTGAAGATCGCAACGTAATTAGCAATTATTTCTAACGATTTTAAGTACTGTTATTAACCAGTTGACGAAGTTTTATTGATATTTTTTCCATTAGTATCTCCCAAATCTTTTATATTCATAAATTCTTATCTGCAAATCTATTTTCTTAATGCATGAGCTCTGTCTTTTTCATCATACATCGCATTATCTGCTCTTCTGAAAACAGTTTCAAAATCATCGGAGCATTTTGCAAATATGCATCCTACACTGCCGGACACAGGCGGAAAATCAGGAATATCATCTATTCTCAGCCTGAAGTTATCCTGAACCTTTTTCTTTAAAGCCATGACAGCATCTTCTGATATGACACTCTTTACCAGTACCATAAATTCATCTCCACCAACTCTTCCTATTATCGCATCTTCATCAACAAAAGCTGCTTTAAGATATTCAACCGTTTTAATTAAAATGGTATCTCCACTATGATGTCCATACTTATCATTTACTTCTTTAAAATAGTTTAAGTCTATCATAAATAAAGCTATATGTTCGTCAGCATGTAACTTCATGCACTCTCTTACATTAAAATTAAACGCTCCCTTATTTAATATTCCTGTAAGTGCATCTGTTTCGGCACTGCTTTTTTCATCGGTAATATCTAAAACAACAGCAAATATATGTCTGTTTCCCTTTGAATCTTTTACAATATTCATACTGTCCGATACCCATATAATATCGCCTCGTTTACTTACAATCCTATACGATACGACTGTCTCAGACATTGTTCTAAGGAGGCGTTCAATTGCTGCTACAAATGTGCTCCTATCCGCCTCATAGACAAAGTCCGTATATTTACCATTATAAAGCTCATCAATTTCTTCCATTGTATATCCTGTGATATCAGTAAAGCCCTTGCTGACGTAGTACACCCTCAATTCAGGCTCAACAACACAGTGATGAACTCCTCCCGGAATACTTTTTATATATGTATCCAATGATATCTGTAAATCTGATAACTCGCCTATATACTGGTCCTTTGTGATTTTTAACAATGTTCTAAAAACATACACACTTATAAATACAAACACTGCTCCCCAGAACATAATCTGAGCCATTATATTTAATTGGATTGAATTTTCGCCATTATTATTCAGGCTTATGCATACATACCCGACTACAAACAATATAAGCAGTGCTATGTATAAATCCCCTACTATGTTTAAATTCTTTTTCTTTAGATTATCACTGTTTTTGGAATTTTTTAATATGAAAAATACACGAATAACATATAGTACATTAATAATCATCAGTATCGTAGCTAAGACCTCAAATAATATATGCATAATAATCACCTCTACAAAATAATCAGCCTGATACAAAATATAAAAATTAAACTTTATTCTAATTTGCTAATTTTAACTAACTATATAGTATCAGATTTTTCGAAAACAATTTGCAACCACAGGATGAATGGACATATTTACAGGATAAATGGTTGTAGGGCAATTATCGTGCCCGTCCCCCGTTTCTTTCTTTAATTTTCTTTCGGAATTTGTGGTATATCAGGGAACAATGGCTTCATTTCATCTACTGAACCAGCTTTAGCCCACTCAGACATTCCGGTTTTCCATACTAAACTGTCTGAAGTAAACTGCCCCACGGTCATCATTTGCCTTAATGTATTAAGATCATATGGGCCTGTTGCCTGTCCATTCACTACAATATAATATAAAATACCTGGAACAGGTGGTGGGGTCATACCATTTTGTACTGGCTGATTCATCCCTGCCATAATATTATTCATAGAACCAATTTAATAGCGCAAAAGGAAATATATGACATACACCCAACTAAGTAATCCATGAAAAATCGCCCAGCCGACAGACTTCCACGTTGTATAACTAATAACCATAGCTAATGCACTTCCAAAAGTTATTCCTGATTTTACCGTTTTCTTGACAGTCATTGATTTATTATCTTCCATGTTTGTTTCCTCCTCAAATCCCGATTGAGATTTCACCTGTTTTAAGCGAGTTAATAACTGTTATATCTTGTTATTAAATTCTCCGAAAACCCTTGAAAACACTGGATTTATCGCAGGTGAGCTTTCCCTTATTGTTTCCCTTGTGTTATATCATCCCATCAGTGTTTACGAACTCTGATAAGGGCAAATACAAGGGCACAAGATGTCCGGTGGACATCTGCTCTGTGCCGACCGAAGCGGCAGCGGAGACCAAGAAAAATCTATAAAACAGTATAACACAAAATAAAAGTGACATGGTGAACTGATTGAAATGCTTCTGATTTTTGTAACTGATGATTGATTGAATGATAAGGAGATTCGATACGATGAGAACGATATTTGCAGAATACAACCCACAACGCAACAGTATTGATGTTTATACTTCTGCTGGCTATATGCTCCGCATTGACTGTTGGGAAGCAGAAAAAAATTTAAAGACTACACCCGGATCAGACTGTGCATTAAACGCACTTGCCATTGATGAACCACTTGAGTATGCAAGATTATGTCTTAATGGAAATTTGCAGATGTGGATAGATGCAGAAGATTCTCTTGAAATCTAAAGATTCTTTGTAGTGTCACGATCGAGGGAGCACTTACCGCACTTGTTTACATTATAAAGCTCCAGTGGGTCTAAAGCTCCCTCTTTAAGATATCTAAAAATTTTACAATAGAATCTTAATTAAAATAACGACGACCATCGTCCTCGATAGTCGCCGCATAAATTAACCCATTCTGTTATCGATTATACTGTTTCTTTCGATGTACCATCAGCGTACCAATAGTTACGCTTCCACTGACAAAAAGTATGATAAACCACAAAAACATATTGTTTGTATCGCCGGTTTTAGGACTTGTTTTTTCACTTGTATCCGGTTTGTTTACTTTTGATGAAGTGCTACCCGAATTATTACCAGTACTGTCAGTACTTGAAGTGATGCTTGCCGCCTTGATTTCAAACTCCGTGCTGCACTCGCCGTCGTTATAAACAATAGTCAGGGTATGCTTGCCGACAGAAAGAGTGCTGAGATAATCTTTTTTCAGTGTGATCACCGTAGAACCAGATACGGCAGTATATTTATCGGCTGCAACTAGCGTACCGTCCAACTTAACGCCGGTAAACTTGGAGAAATCTCCGTTTGCAACAAATTTCAGCGTGTCGTCGCTGTTCTGCTTCCAAGAGCTATTTGCACCCTCAGTGATTTTATATTCAGGGGTTGTGCCGGATGCCTGTGGTGTCATGGTCAAATTTGTGTCAATCCACATCGTTGCATATCCGCCATTAGGATATTGTAACAGCGGGTCATAGTCGGTAATGTCATAATCGTAATATTTACCATTTATTTTCAATTTTGTATCAGTTGTAAAACAATATCCTTCTTTTGCCTTGAAATAAATTCCATAAGTGTAAGTTTTACCGCTTTCAAATTCGGTAAATAAATCATCTGGATTGTTGTCGTTCCAAAAATCGGCTGAGTAATGGTATTTTTTACCTCCATCTGTACTCCAAAATTCAGATTGATAAATATACGGAACATTCTCAGCTGTTTTTCCACTGAATACAGGCTTATCTCCGACCTTAAAGCTGATTGTTGCATTATTTATTTCGACAATACTAATATTTTGTAACTGAACAGTTTCAGGTTTTATTGTTCTTACAGCAACTACAAAAAGTCCTGTTCCAGTATTTGTTATATTTGCATTATTTACATTTGTGCCATTCACCATTACTTTACTATTAGCTGCAAATGTATTTCCGTCTCTTGCTTTAAGGGAAAGACTATACATATAAGTTTTGCCATCCTCAAAGGTCGTTATTTTTTTGTCTTGTGCAAGTGCATTATTCTTGCTTTCATCAGAATACCAGTATTTTACTGGTATAGATTCACCGTTTACATTCGTTTCCATTTCTTCCCAATATTCGTATTCTATATCATATTGTTCATCCCATGGATCACATTTGTAAGCAGTTGCTTTTGGAACATCTCCCGGCTCATAATTAAAGGTTACACCCTCAATATCTACGTCACCAATGCTATTCTGAGAGCTTTCGTCAGTCGCTGTCACCTTTATGTCGTTAAACCAGAGGATTAACTGCTTTCTATCATCGGAGAGTGTGCCCGAAAACGCCGTTATAGTGGAGCCATCGCATATTACAATGCATCCAACTCCGCTACCTTTGAATCCGTCATGGAAGTAGTAACCGTCTTTCGCTGTTAATTTCACTCCATATCTGTAGGTTGCCCCTGCAACCGGCTTTTTGGGATTGGATTTTGCAATTATAGGGCCATCAATAGTCCACTGCATCCAAAACTCGTCCGTAAGCGTCATCTGGTTTGCACATTCCGAGTTAGGATTGACTTCTGCTGTAAATGCAATAGGCTGTGAAGCATCAAGATTTTTCCAAATATTACCAATGTCAACCATGGTGATAGCCTCATCCACAGCATCTGGTTCCTGCACAATCAGGTCATAAGTATAATCATATATTTGATATTCGTGAACATCCAGAATCACTGTGAAAGTACCGGTCGCATCCGGGTGCTCATTGAAATACTGCTTTGCCGCTTCTAAATCCGAACTAAAATCAACCGGATTGCCGGATGTGGGCGTAAAAGTATAAAGAGAGGCACTCTCAAAATGATCAATAATCGGCCCCGCACTCTCATTTTCACTTGTAACGGTCCCCCTAGCTTTGTACGGTGTCTCAATCTCGGTCTGAAGATTTTCCACTGCTGTCTGCAGCACTTCGGCACTTGGGAATTCTTCTGTGATAAAATTAAACTCACCGCTGCTTTTACTTACTTGTGTGGTTTCAACCACCGTACCGGTCGAATCCTTAACGGAAACATTGGCAGTTACATCAACTCGTGTGTGATATGCGTGCTTGTAGCCATCAGAAAAATACGTTACTCCCTGAGGGAGATAATCCGGTTTTGGTTGCTCGAGGGCAAGTGTCGCAACTTCCGCAGATGACTTTTCATTGGATTTATCAATCTGTTCATCCTTATTTTCTGTATTTGCATCTTCCGATTTATTTTCGATTACACTATTTGATGTATCCTCTGTTGCATTTTGCTGTTCTGGCATCTGAATTTCTTCTCCTGCAGAGTTCTCACTTTTTGCTGGAGCTGTATCTTCAGCAGCAAATGCTGTTGCAGGTATGATAGATAGTAACAGGCAGCCTGTAAGCAGAACAGACAACCACCTAACTTTTCCCTTTCTTCTTTTTTTCATAATCATCCTCCATTCTTGCTTTCATCTATAGTAAAACTATTTGTAACGCTTTAAATATACCATACATCCGGTACTTCACCCTTTTTATTTCCTAATTGTCAGTGACATTTTGGAAATTGCAATATTGTAATTCCCTGAGGATATTATATACTACAAGAAAGGACACCTGTATCATTAGGAAGGAGAACATATCTCAATGGATTTCAAAAAATTATTAGATGACTACATGAAGCAGTTGGACTGTACTGCCAAAGATTTAGCAGAAAAATCTGGTCTCTCTGCTGCTACGATCAGCCGTTATAGATCCGGTGACCGCATCCCAGAAGATGGATCCGAAAATTTTGACAGACTTATAAATGGAATCGTTTCTATTGCAGAGAGTCAGAAAATACCTGATATCACAGTACAGTCTGTCTCTGAAGCATTTTCTCCATATGTAAAAAGCAACGTGGATATTGCTCATTTACAGAAAAATTTTCATACATTGCTGACTATTGTACCGATAAACATTTCTGATCTGGCACATTTTCTGAACTTTGACCCATCCTATATTTCCCGTATCCGAAATGGACAAAGACAGCCTGCCAATCCTACGGAGTTTTCCAGAAAGATTTCAATTTTCGTCGCCAAACATTGCCAGTCCATGGAACAGAAAGTTGTCATATCCAGATTAATCAATTACCCGGTGGAAGAATTCTCAAACTATACAGAATTTCAGAATCGCCTTACAGACTGGCTGCTTGCCGGAGCAGGGGCTGTCAAAGATTCAATGACCGTTTTTTTAGAGAAGCTCGATGAATTTAATCTGGATGAATATATACGTGTCATTCATTTTGATAAATTAAAAGTCCCTTCTGTTCCATTTCAAATTCCATTCTCCAAAACCTATTGGGGAATAGACGAAATGATGGAGAGTGATCTGGATTTTCTGAAAACCACTGTCCTTTCAAAATCTACTTCTCCAGTGATCATGTATAGCGATATGCCAATGAAAGAAATGGCAAAAGATCCCGAATTTCCAAAGAAATGGATGTTTGGTATGGCAATGATGTTGAAGAAAGGACTGCATCTTTATCAGATACATAACATCGACCGTTCTTTCGATGAAATGATGTTGGGATTGGAAAGCTGGATCCCAATGTATATGACCGGGCAAATATCGCCATACTATTTAAAAAATGTACAAAACAACACATTCCTGCATTTGTTAAAAGTATCTGGTTCTGTTGCGCTTTCAGGTGAAGCAATTGCCGGATGTCATGCAGATGGAAAATACTATCTGACAAAATCCAAACGGGAAGTGGAATACTATCAAAAGCGTGCAGATGACCTATTAAAAAATGCATATCCTTTGATGGACATTTACCGCAATGAACGAGAAACTGAGCTAAACACTTTTCTAATCGCTGATACCAGAAAAACAGGAAAACGTCGGGGCATCCGATCCACCTTGCCGCTATACACAATAAGCGAAGAACTTCTCGAACAAATTCTTACTCGCCACGGCATGGACAGCGGACAAAAACAGCGGATAAGAAAGCATGTTAAAGCGCAATCGAGTAGGAGGAATTTCTCTTAAATGAGAAATTCCGACCTCTCACACCACCGTACGTACGGTTCCGTATACGGCGGTTCAATCAACTTAACAAGTAACACACTTTTCGGTGTAGTAATCTAACATTGTGATTAGTCCAAATGAGGCTAATCTTTTGTTACTTATAGCAACATTTACTGCGCCTTTGTTACATACATAAGCTATTCTTTTACCTGTGTATGCAACTCGTCTAGCTGTGTTTCTGTCTATTCCAAGTTTTACAAGGTTCTTCTCTCGATTCTGTGGTGTTTTCCATTGTTTCCAAATGCACATGCGAAGCCGATAACGGATTCTTGAATCTAATTCCTTGCATAGTGTTTTCATACTGCCTATCTTGAAGTAGTTAATCCAACCTCTTATGAGCTGATTGAGCTTCTCCACTTTACAGCTGTTGCTAACATCCCAACTACGGCATGTGAGTTCTTTCACTCTCTTCTTAAACTTCGCTACTGATTTTGCATGTGGTTTTGCCTTAAACTGATGCGCTCTTGAATCAAAGTAGAACCCAAATCCAAGGTATTTAAGTCCGCTTGGTCTGTCTACTTTACTCTTAGTCATGTTGACCTTGAGCCCTAGCTTTTCTTCGATGAATCGTGAGATATTTCTCATAACTCTATTCGCAGACATTTCACTTCCGACCATGATAATACAGTCATCTGCATATCGTACAAAGTTAAGCCCTCTCTTTTCCATTTCCTTATCAAGTTCATTGAGCATGATGTTTGCCAGCAATGGAGAAAGGTTTCCGCCTTGTGGAGTTCCCACAATGGAATCCTCATACTCATCGTCTATCATAATTCCGCTCACTAGATACTTCCTTACAATAGAGATGACATCTCCGTCCTTAATTGTTCTTCCAATTAAAGTCATTAGCTTATCATGGTTTACTGTGTCAAAGAACTTTTCCAAGTCGATGTCTACAATCCAGTCATTTCCGTCATTCATTATATCAAGTGCCGTTAGAATTGCCTGCTGTGCACATCTATTAGGTCTGAATCCGTAACTGTGGTCATGGAACTGTTCCTCATAGATTGGTGTTAACGCCTGTGCGATGGCTTGTTGTATGAATCTGTCTGTTACTGTTGGTACTCCCAGGTTTCTGACACCGCCATCAGGCTTTGGTATCTCCACTCTTCGTACTGGCTGAGGCTTATATTTTCTTGTCCTCAACTGTCCCTTGATGGTTTCGCCGTTCTTTGCAAGGTGTTCCTTCAGTTCTGTGTACTTCATTCCGTCCACTCCCTCAGCACCTTTGTTTCGTACGACTTGCAGATATGCTCTGTTGAGATTATCACTAGATAATATCTGCTCCATTAGATTACTTGTGTCCATGCGTTCTTTCCTTTCCGTCTCGCTTGATTTGACCACCTTTTACCCGATTGGTTACGGCAGATGTTGTCATTTCTGCAATACGAGACATACTCAAACTGATTGATTGTTCGCCCCTTCGCTCCATCCCCATTACAGAGACTTCTTCACTACTATGGGCTCGGCTGACTTCTCACAGTTCGTTGTTACTAGGCTAATGAAACCTCTGTGAGACCTCCACGCTTAAGGTGCACGCTCTTTCTCTCCATATATCCGCCGCATTTACTCTGCTTCTACAAACGTGGTAGTTATTAGACTTCGCTGTTCTTTGCCAGCTTATCACTCGAAGCCTAGCCTTATATGCGATTTCTGTCCGTCGGACCAGAGATTTGCTTACAGCTTCCTTCAGATTCCACCTCACGGTAGACACCCTTGCTGTTCGGCTATACATTTCCCACTACCTGGGCATGTTCGGGACTTACACCCGTTAGAGCGCGCCCATGGCGCGCAAACAAAGGAAAGAATTGTATCCATTCTTGATTCTGAAACGCTTGAAGACGAAGTTCCGGCTCTGACACCAGAAGCATTCAGCAAAAATCCACCCGTTCTGGATCTTTCTGGAATTTTTTGTGAAACCAATCTTCCATACAGTGAAGAGGAATACAGGATACATATGAGTGATACGAAAGCTTTTGCCCGAAAAAATCCTAATTATATACTGCAGATAAATACAACCCATACTTTTAATAATCTGCAGATATTGGTTCATGAGGGGCAATGGGCTATGATATCAAAAGCAAAAGCACCAGCGATACATTTTATTATCCATCATCCCAAGCTGCGCAATGCAATTGAGCACTTTATTCCACCAATAGTGGAATAAAGTGCTGAAAACATATATGGGATAAACAGGCAATACCGTATACTCATTTTTAACTTTCATAAACGCCTGAAACTATTGTAGTAAATCGGACAGCCTTTCATTTTTTGCTGTCCGATTATCTTTAATAATATCCCCGTTCTTCCTGCCAGTCTTTCACATAACATCGGATTCCGATATAGACCACATACACAAGAAGTAATAGCACAATAAGGTTTATCAGAATAACAGATTTTATCCATTCACCGAAATAGATCACGATAGCTGTACTCATTATTGCCATCATGATACTGATGATATCCCAGCAATATTTCCGGTAGATTTTCCCTACCTGATAACCAATCCCGATTATCATGAATCCCGTTATGAGGAATAAAATTCCCATAATAATGGCTGCGATCAGCCAGTACAGAATCTCGGAAATGATACTATTTGAGATTCCATTGCTTAACTGTCCGAAAGAATCTGCACCTGTAACAAACTCTTGAAGCAGGCTTACCATTCCTTTTCCTATCTGCCTGCAGAAAAGAAAAGCGGAACGATTTCCAAAACTGAAAAAGTAATTGACCATCTATTTCTGCAATAAAATCGGATTGTTTCTTCTGCGCATCGTTTAATGCTCCAAGTATCAGCTTTTTATGAGAAAAGAACAAATCCCGAAAAGCATAAAGCGTAGCGTGAGCAATCTGATACATTTCACAAATTTTTCCACGGTATGTGTACGCAAAAAATAGTCTTTTAATACCGTCAGAATGAAACGGATACTATAAGAAGTGTATGGGATCAAAACCTCCGGCAAAACTGCGTGGGTATATCCACAGGAAGCGCACTTTACCCTTGGGATCTGTAATATTTCGGTTTTTATGTGATTGGCTTTTAAGGTGCTCATGTAACGCGAATAACTATCATGAAGAATCATTTGCCCTTTGGAATCACAGTATGGACAGACTTGTTCTGAAAGATTTAATTTTGCGATTGCCCGATCAAACCATTCTTGATCAGAAAGTTTTATATTTTTTAGCTTGCAAAATAGATTAAAAATACGTATCATAACATTTGGATACTTCCTTTGGGATGTATTTTAGAAAGAGGGAACCGGTTCTTGCCAGGAAGGGGTTCCTTCTTTTTTATTATAAACCTTTTGTAAAGAGAAAAAAGCATGCAGTAAATCACTACACACTCCCATCATTCATCCCACTTATCTATTCTTATTATCTGTTGTTTTCCTTTTGTCTCAATCACTTATAAAAAGTTGCTCTACACCATTACCTCTTGAATTACTTTGATGTTGGTTTCATTCTCGCAAAATCTTGATGCAAACGTATGTCTGAAGATATGGCAGGAGAATCTCGGAATCATTACAGGTTCTCTCTTCTCCTTTTTAGCAGCCACCTCTTCTTCTGAATTATGTGTATCCACAATTCTCTTGATTGCCCGGTTTACTGTTGCTGGGTTATGTGGCATCCCAAATCGGTTTGTAAATACAAAATTGGTCATTCCATCCACATTCTCAACACAAAAGCCTTCTTGCTTCTGTCTCTCATATTCTTCCTGAAGCACATCATATACCTGCTGCATCATAGGTATTCTACGATTACCAGCTTCCGTCTTTGGCAAAGATACTCTAAACTCACATTTATATGAATCATCCGCTCTCTGGTAATAGGTTAAGCTATGATTGATATCAATAATTCGATTCTCCAAATCAATATCATCCCAGCGTATCCCAATTGCTTCTCCTATTCTGCATCCAGTTTCTAACAAAAATACAAAGAATGGATACCAGTGATAAAAGAACGGATTCTTTGCTACATACTCCATGAATTTTCTCTGCTGATCCACAGTCAACGCTCGCCTTGTTTTTCTGGCACCACCATTACGCTTCTTTACTTCACAGTATGCTCCGTCTACCAGATTCTTCCTTATGATATCATCTCTGACAGCAAGCTGAAATGTAGGTCTTAATACTGTGTTAATTGTCTCAAGCGTATTAATCTGTAATCCCTGATTATTAATCAAGTCTGTATAAAAGAACAACACGTCTGAGTATTTCACATCTCTTACTTTCTTCTTGCCAAATGTATCACGAATAAAGTGATTCCATGTATACAAATAATTACTGTAAGTAGTGCTACGCAATTCTGTTTTAGTTGATATGTACCTGTCAAACAAAAAGTTTACATCAGCTTTTCCTGCGACATAGATATCAAGTCCATCCAACTGGTCTTTTTGTAACTGTTCTTCTCTTTCTCGAAGTTTTACCAAAGACTTTGCATAAATGGTCCTTTTCTTGCCTAATGGATCAATATATACATATGAGTATCTTCCATCGCCTTTTCTGTGACCCTCACCCTTTCTTAATACTCTGCCTTTACCATCTTTTCTACAAGCCATTATTCTCTCCTTTCTGGAGAAAAGAGCCTGTTCTACTGATTAGCCTGCTGCTTCATTTGTAATTCAACACCCATTCTAATCAATTGCGAAATGGATAGATTATGAGTCTCAGCATACTCAACCATTATCTGGTATTCCTCTTCTTTGAATTTAACAGTCACCTTATGCTCAAAAGGTTTATCTGTTTTTGGTCTTCCAGTTCTAGCCATCTGTATGCCTCCTTCAAATCTTAATCATATTATACTTTTGGTCTGACCGAAATTCAATACATTTTTTCTATCGTGGCTCATTTTTCTCCATACTTGTTTGTATTTCTTCTATACTAATGCGTCATTTCTCATAATTACTTATAAAACTCGTCATCTACAATGTGGAAAGTTTCAAGATATTCGTCGATAATATCCAGATTAACCAACACCAGCTGATTCACTTTATAACAAGCCTTTGCATCCTTCGCTAACTGCATAAACTTTGACACACTCATTGAATACATCTCTTCCCCTTCCGAATATCTGACAAATCTTTTATTATTAGTCTTTTTGGTTCTGCTGTCCATTTGCTAACTCCTCCATTACTATTTTGCGAGCTACAGGTAACAGATCAAACTGTCGTATCAATGCTCTGTCTATTTCTTCTCGCATGCCTGAATCCTCAATGACAGTTCCACTTTTTGCTCTAATGCAGCCTTTTGAAATTGTCTGTGCATCTTCAGGCATAAAATCAGAGATTTTACTTAATCCAAATCCACTCACATCCTTCGGATTTAAAATCACATGTACCGGAATATCCTTTAACTTACTGCTCAAAGGGACTACTGACACCTGCGGTGCACCATCATGATTACTGGCATCACATGAAATAATTATTCCTGGTCTGATCCCTCCCTGAATGCCATGTGGATTTTTTCCAAAATCTGCATATACAACATCAAATTTATTATACTTACCATATCTTCTTTTTTCTGTTCGTCTGCTCATATCTATGCTCCCTTCTTGATGTGCATATCCAATCTGCCCTCATCTACAGTCACCACAATGCCGCCTGCTTCAATAACCAGCCCTACCTTAAAATAAGCATCCACAACACTGCTGGATATAGCTGCCATATTCGCAACAATTACTCCACTAATTTGCTTTTTGCGGATCATATTCACAATCTGATTCCACTGGCGATCAACATCTCTCTGCGAAAAGCCATTGCGTCTTATCTTTCCCACGATTGAATATTCTTTTCTCTTTACAAATTCATATATATTTTTGCTCTGCTTGTCTTCAAGCATATTTACTTTTTCCAATGGAGCCTGCACTGAAAGATATTCTATGCAATCCATCTTTTTAATCTTTCTTCTCATTTTCTGCCTCCTATGCTGACTTCAAAGCCTGCTCTATCATAAAATCAAATGTCTTTTTCAAATAATCCTGCTTATCTGCAGGTAACCGCTTTAGCCTCGAATCTAATGAATCCGGTGTACAATCTATTGCAAGTAAGCTATTCGCGTCTGTTTCATAAACTTCCATAAGCATATACAAACTTTTCATGCTCAGGTTTCTTCCTCCTTGCTCCACCTGTCCAAGTGTCGAAACACTTATTCCAGTTTTAGCAGCAACCTTTTCAATGGGAAGTCCCTTGTCCTTACGGATATCACGAATCACCGGACCAATTTTATATCCTTCATATTTCATCGTCGTACCCTCCAATGTCCTGTGCCATTTCTCTAATCATCTCTACAGCTGCATCTTCTGTCTCGTACTGACCAAGCCACTTCCCACTCGAATCATGTACTACTGTTCCAAATGCAGTCTGTGTAAATCTGCAATCCTTCACAGCCGGGACTTGTTTGTCCCGACCGGAATGATTTCCTGCTGCTTCTCTACTAGAGAACTCCTTTAGCATCCGAAGTCCTCTGCATGAGATACAGTAATTGGCACCGGACCGACTCCAAGAGAATAGAGCCATATACCCATGTCTGTGATGGTATTCACGAATTCTTCCAGATCATAAATGTCATCTGTAATCTCATTCAGGCTTCTAACTACTACAACCTCAAAACCTTCCTCTTTAAGTGTTGCAAAGAAAGCATTCAGTGCTTCTCTGTCATAGTCCCTTGTCATTGAGCGATCACAATACGCATCATTTATTATTACTCCATTAGGTATTGCCTGTTCACGCATACTTTCAACCATCTGGACTACATTGAGTTCCGCTCTGCGTGACTTTATAAATACATTACCCTTTGCAAGCTTCTGATTATCTGTACCTTCGTTTCCTACTACGTTAAAATCTCTTTTATTCATTTTGTTATCTCCTTTACGATTTCGTATTGGAGAGTTTTGGCGCCTCCACTCTCGTGGTGTGCTGTATCTTAAGCACATGATTATTGTATCCTGCCAGCCTTTAATTGCCGACCGTGTGCAGGCGACATTTATGTCGTGTAAACACGACATTAATTTGAACAAAACATAATTTAATCAGTTATTTGAACATTTTTTAAAGCTCTCATCATCGCCAGACACTGTTGAATTTGAAGTTCACTCATATTTGAAAGAACATTAATTGCTTCCGATATTAATGAAACTTTTGTATCCTCAGTTTTTCCATGCATAATATATTGTTCTGACACATCTAAAGATGAGACCAGACGCTCTAAAGTTTGAACCTTAAATTCACCACCATTTTCAATAGCAGATAACGCCTGTCGGCCAATTCCTATACGGTCTGCTAATTCATCCTGAGTTAATCCCAATTCTTTTCGCCTATCAGCTATACGGGTTCCTCTATCATAATCTTTAGCCTTTCCAGCCATCTGGTCTCACCTCCTTCCTTTTTCATTAAAAAACGCCCAACGAAAATATACTTGTAACCTGCATTACAAACATATCTTCGTCAGGCGCTGGTAGCTATAGAATCCTATGCTCCGATTTGCTCTGTACGATTCTCTTCTATAATTTTTTATTACTTGATGCTCGACCATCATGGAGGGAAACTGCCACAACAACCTTGCATATGGAACATTTTATTGAGACGATGCCCTTCGATCCTCGCAATAAATCAAACAATCGCTTGTTCTTACAGCAAGGACAGTCAACGTGAATGTACTCATCTTCCACATTTGCACACTTGCACCTCCTCTTGCGACGTAAGACAACTGTTATTCTCTTGCTAAGATAGCGTAATTAAATTATAGAACATATGTTCTGTTCTTGCAAGTATTATTTTTTCTATTTTTGAAACTTTCAAACTACAAAAAACCGAAGTAGAACTCACGCATTGTCAAATGCATGTGTACTACTCCGGCTTTGTTTTCTTACAATATATATCTAAGAACTAGCTCGTCCAAGTATATAATATAATATTCTATTTATTTGTCATATATCTATCCAGACATTCTCTTACTTGACTGCCAAGCGCATCTATATCAATGTAATCAAGATGCCCATGTCTTCCGTATATCAGAACAGCTTTTCCATCTCTAACACCAGGAGTCCCAATAAAAAAAACATTTTCGGTGCCTCCATGAGTATATATTTTATCCTGTAAAGTAACATCTTCCATATACAATAGAATCCCTCCTTACATCTCCGCAGCATCAATCTTACTTGATACTGCGGAAAGAATTGCTCCCCACTGGGATTCTAAATTATCAAACAATAATCTATTATTTTCTGTATCTTTCATTGCTGCTCTTGCCTTCACATAACTTAAAATCAAAAGCATAATAGCATCTCTTGCCTTGGTTTTATCTACCGAATCATCAGCCGAATCCGCCTTAAGAACTTCTCCACACAATGGTTCAATCACTTTTTGATAATATGGATGATTTGTATTTAATTTGATTACCATTTTATCTCCTAGTAATGTTTCTGTTTCAAAAAGAACCGATGCGGGATATGCAACCGTAAGAATCGAATACATATTATTATTAATTGCTTGCTTACGTGCTTCTCTTGAAGCTTCTGTTTCTCCTGTACTTCCTGCTGTTTCATCCAAAATCTTTTCAATTCTATCAGCCTCTTCCTCCTGAGTCATGTTATTTCTCGTCTGATTCATTGGAAGAATGTCATCTAAATCCGTCATAATCTCAGCTACATTATCAAAATGATTTTTAGCCTGATTCTGCTTTGCTTTCTCAGCCGAACGATCTTCTTTAATACGCTTTCTGAGAGATGTAATTGTCCCCGTCAGCTCTGATTTCAACCTATCTTTAAGTGCTCCAATTGGCTCTGCCCCTCTTTTGATATATCTAACCTGAAAACACTCATCTAGCTCCGGGGGAAATGAGATTTCGCATCCCCACCATCTATCATTATCCTGATAAGAGAATTGTCCCCTTTTCTGTCCAATCAGGTATGGAATCTTATCATAAAGGACCTCTCTATTAGCTCTTAATATTGAAACACCCTCATTCTGGTCTATCTTTCTCCTTTTTGCATCAATATTACCTCCATCTCCAATGTTTGCTCTCCATTCCAGAGGTAACAATGATAGCTTAATACGAATTGTTGCCTTTTCACCCGGCTTTCCTGGTACATCCCAATCAAATGCATACTCGCTATACAACTGTGCTTTTGGATCCTGAGATTCCTTTGTATCAAACTGTGTAGGGCCTGCCATATATAATGGATCATGCAAGTAAACAATTCTGTTATCTAAATAAATTTTCAAACCAGTTTCGATGAACTTTCTATAAGTCCTTCCCAGATAGTTAGCAATGAGACCATTAAATTCATTTGGATCAATTCTTCTTCCCGTTCCATCCATACGATCACAATTAGAAAGGATTACCAGTGTTCCCGTATTTTCCTCAAAGAACTCTTTGTATTTATCTGGTATCTCTTTTGGGATTGGTGTAGATATAGTGGTTTTTCCTGCCTTTATTTCATCAAGATCAATGTATGTATAGAAGAATTCATCTGTTTCTTCATCCCTGGAATACACTTCTATTTTTCTGGAAAGGGATATTCCTCCCAACGTCATGCCAACTCCAAATTTGCCTATACCCAACCTTCCATTTCTATGATCTCTCATAGAGCACCCTAACTTCAAGCACTGTGATAATATATGCTCGTTCATTCCTATGCCATTATCTGCTACCGCAATACTTACAATTTCCTCAGCTTGTCTCTTTCCAATCTTTACTGCTTGTTTTTCAAAATCAATTCTAATTTCTCTCGCACCAGCCTCGACTGCATTATCAACGATTTCTCCTAATCCGTTTTCTACAGAATAATCATTGTAACGTAGTGATTCATACATATGCGATACATCAATTAAATCTGTACCTGCTTCGTTTGCGAATTTTTCGCTCATTATTTCTGTTGACATATAAATGCCCTCCTTGATTGTATTTTCGGACATAGAAAAAGACCTTGCATCAGTTACGATGAAAGGTCTCATTTATATCATTATACAATATACCAACAGAATTTATATGAAAGTAAAGTACATCTATAGAACTATAAACTATCCCTATAAATGAACACAATACTTTTCAAATATTCAATTTACGTACACCGTCCTGATATCTTTTATTCCCACAGCATATACCATGAGACTTTCCATCTTGTCCGATTCTTATGTTAAATCATATCTCATATTTTCTGTAATGTCAAGTTGTATCTATTCATTTTTATTCGTATCCATTCGCACAGATACTTATTAGTATAATTTAGCGCCCGCTGGAATCTGATCATCAACCATAACTAAGTGGAGCTTCTCTTCGTCATTTACATCATTATATACTGCTGATAAAAGCATTCCGCAAGATTCTATTCCCATCATTGCTCTTGGTGGAAGATTCGTAATAGCAACCAACGTCTTGCCAACAAGTTCCTCTGGTTCATAGAACATATGAATACCCGAAAGAATTGTACGATCTGTCCCCGTTCCATCATCCAATGTAAACTGTAATAACTTCTTACTTTTCTTTACCGCAATACACTCCTTAACCTTTACGACACGGAAATCTGACTTACTAAAAGTCTCAAAATCAACCTGCTCTTCGAACAATGGTTCAATTTCTACATAGGTATCTATCAATTTCTGTACATAAGGACAAGTAGTTGCAACTTTTTTATTCTGAACTTTAATTTCAGCAACTGCCGCTTCAACTAATTTCCCTGCAATTCCCTGTCCTCTTAAGTCTTCATCAACTTCTACATGTTCAATAGTGCATACACCTTCCCCTGTCTCAGAATATGTAATCTCAGCTACAACCATACCTTCCTCGTTTGTCGCATAAATTCTATTTGTCTCTTTAATAAATTCCATCTTTTTTATTCTCCTTGCTTATGCTGTAATCTTTTTTCTTAATGTCAGTCTGCATTACTAATGCTTATGCAAATAATTCATAATCTGTACCGAGCTTACTTCCTGCTCTATTTCTCTGCTTTCAAATAGTAAAAGTATATATTACGGATTCAATCGGTTAAATTATCGGTTTAAATCGGTTGAATTTGACCATATTAAACCAATCATAATCCCTATTTTATAGTAATTTGAAGTATTGATTGGTTTAATAATCGGTTTAAGCAAAGTAAACTAAACCAATCCTAAACCGATTAATCTTTTAATATCCAGTTAGCTTTACGCTGGTTTTCTCCATCCTTTTCAATAATATTCTTATTTTTTAAGGCAGTTAATAAGTTGTGAACCTTATGTTTCTTTTGGTCATCAGACAATGAATCTGGTAACTTGTCCCATAACAATTTGTTAATTTCTTTTCTATTCGCTTTTGAATATTGTTTTAGATACTCAATAATCAATGTCTTATAATACTGATCATCCAAGCCTTTATTTTTAATATAACCTGCTTGATCCTCAATACTTTTTGCAACTGATGCTGACAAATATAGGCTTCCAAGTCTTCCCTCTACAAGTTTTAATGCTCGTAATCTATCAGCATCCTTCTTCTCAATTTGAACACCTTTTTGGACTCTATCTAGCAAAAATGCATCTTGTAAATTTAATTCTGGATGATCATACAAAATATGCATATAATTATCATCCAAGGTCTTGCCATAAACCGTTACTTCCACTTGAACTCCTGACGAAAAATCATAATCTGGCATTGGAAAATACTTTGCTTTCTGAATGTTATAAGCTCGTCTAATTCCAAGCGTTGCCGTATCAATCATATGAAAAGCTACCATTGCCTCTGCTAATAGCTGATTACGATAAAATGGCGGATTATAACTAACTTCCAAAACATTCTCTATTTTCTGAGGAATAAAATCTCCCGGATTAGTAATCTTAATTTTGTCATCAAATTCGTTTACATAAATTCTACCGCCTAATTGATAATTTGAATGGGCAATACTGTTATTTAAAAGCTCTCTCATCAACCAACTATCATACTGTTCTGTTTCCATAGGAAATAACGTCATTTGATTTGGCATATACCGATATGTCAGATTTCTTACCTTTGCAAATACCTTATCAACAACATTGATAAACGGAATCTTAAAAATAGCATAATCCTTGTCTGTTCCATCCACACCATAGAGACGCCACATAATACTTGGAGCGGCTGTGAATAAATAGTCAAAATCAGAATTTCCCAACAAAAGCATTGCAGCATTTGTAACCTTGCCACCTATTAACAGCTTCATCTTCGTCAAAAACTGTTCATCTGACATATCATCAACTTCTTTAGAAATTGGTTCTTGTGCCATCTTCTCTTTGTACTTTTCACGAGCCAACTGAATCGCACCTTGGTCCAGATTGTCGATAGTTGCACCTTCTATAATCTGTTTAGACCAGTCTTTTCTTTCTTGTGATCTGATTGCATCAATCTTATACTGCTTTAGAGGTACAAGACTTTCTCCAGATCTTTCGTAATAATTTGTCTTCCAATCTGTTGGGATACCTGTTGCTGCAGCGGGTATCTTAAACATCAACACACGCAGTTCTTTTCCATTTACAACCGGCAATAACTCAATAATATCGTAAAATGTCATACCATTGGTTGTGTCTCTTGCAATTTCATATTTGAATTTTTCAAGAAGACTTCTATCACCTTTCTTATAAGCAGTTCCCACAACATGTTTAACCTTATCCTTTTCACTTACGCCAAATACAAGCCAGCCATACTGCTGATTCCTAAGATTTGCTTCATTGCTAATTGCCGAAAAGTAACGTCCAATTTTATCTGTATCATAGCCACCTTTTGCCTCTTTGAATTCTACAATTTCATGCTCCCAGCGCTCCATTAAATCCTCTAATATCTCATAGTATTCAACATTATTTACATTTTTATCATAGTCAAAAAATTTCACCTGCTCACCTTCCTTTAAATTTATACTGTCAGACTGCATATGCTCATCAACTTTCAATCAATGCCACCTAATATAATCTAATGTATATTTTTCTGGATGAATCCTACTCATATAAACACTTCCTAATCCGAGCTTATCTGAAATATCATTAAGTTTTATAATATTATTTTCAGAACAATTTATACCAGCAATAATTCGACTTGTTCTAAGCCCTAAATCACCTACCGATACATTCATGCCTATACTATTATCCAAAGGATAAACTATGCGATACTCCTTTTCATGTTCCCACGATTTTGCTTTAATGAATAAATTTTGTAAAAATATAGTCGAATAAAACTCTGCTTGTTCTCTATGCCCTGATGTAATAGCCTTCTTAATAGCTTCTCTGCTTTGAAATATTAATGATGCCACTTTAATTCTTTCCGGTTCATATAATACTTCATGTATACAGTCTTTTTTGATTACATTGTATTCGACACAAAATCCTTTATGATTATTTGTATAATAAGCCCACATTGGTAAATAATCTATACTATTAGCTGACAGACATGTTATACCATAATCACTAAAATCAAATAATTGCTGATAATAATCTATGATATCATTGCTATATCCTGCATTGTGCATCTTATTTCTATCAAGCAACATACCCTTATATTCATATGGATCATTCAATAAATCTTTTTGTGCAAACCATATCTCATTTCTTTTCAATGAAAGAAATTTCTTATCGTCAGAATCAGAATCATCAAGCCAAATGAATTTTATTAATTTATCTGGTATAGTAGAAAACCTAACTGCTTTAGCCGCACCCATTTTGCCATCAAAAAGAAGTTGTAAATACTCATCTATTTTCAATAGTCATCCTCCAAATCATCAAATTAAAATCATCTATTACTTATATAACTTGTCCACCTCAGCTTCATACACTGCCTCAGTATGTGCATCAAACAGCACCCATTCCACCCAATCAAAACAGTCCGGATTATCCTGCAGGAATCTATTAACTGTATGAACCGCTACCTTTGCTGCCAGTTCTATCGGAAAACTATATACTCCTGTCGATATAGATGGAAATGCAATGGTTCTGATTCTATTCTCCATAGCAAGCTTCATAGAATTAAAATAGCAGTTTGCAAGAAGCTCCTCCTCTTTTTTCCTACCACCATTCCATACCGGTCCAACAGTATGTATTACATAATCACATGGCAGATTATATGCATTTGTAATCTTTGCCTCTCCAGTTTCACAGCCATGAAGTGTTCTGCACTCGGCTAAAAGTCCCGGTCCAGCTGCACGATGAATGGCACCATCAACACCTCCGCCTCCAAGGAGTGAATTATTGGCTGCATTAACGATTGCCTGCACGTCTTTAATTTTAGTTATATCGCCTTGTATAGTTTTTATTATGTACACTTCATTACTCCTCTTCTAATTCCTGCCATGGTTCCAGTCCCATTTCTTCCCAGGTTACTCCATATGGTGCCCCACCGGAAGTATACCCTGCTATGTAAAGAAATGTGTCATCCTGACCTATGTTATTTTCAACTGCCTGCTTATTCACAGCTTTCCTTTTTGCTCTCCGCTGTTTCCTTTTCATCTTCAAAACAGCTGCCTTTTCATCTGGAGTTTTCTTATGCTTTTTCATATTCAGTTTTTCAAGGATAATGCCATTCTGAATATCCCTTAATATACGCTACTTATAACCAGCTTCACGCTTATCCACAATCTTACAGAACTCTTCATATTCTGTTCTTGGAGCAATAGCATATACTGCTGTAAACAGTGTTCTACAAATACTGTCCTTTTCAGTATCAGTCGGCATTCTTTGGTTTACAAGGTAAAACTTTAAATACATCCTATGAGTTTTATCAGCAATAGCACTTTTCTGTTTTTGTTTTAAATCTTTATAACTTCTATCTGCTCTGCGCATTAAAATATTCCTCTTGCAATTTCAGGAAGCTGCCTATCCGTACTTTATATTACTATGCCATTCAATGGTCAATCTCATGCTGAATAATCTGTGCTGTCCAACCGGAATATTTCCTATGCTGTTTCTTAAAGTTCTGGTCTAGGTAATCCACCTCAATCTCTTGATATCTGGTGCATGGACGGACTCCTTCCAACGACAGACATCCTTCCTCCGTCTGATATTCCCCATGTTTCTTCGTTATTATCGGATTTATCATTGGAAATTGAAATGGACCTGCAGCCACCACAATAATATTCTTCTTAACACCTATCATGTTTGCCGCCATGCCTACACAATGATCAAGATTATCACGCAATGTATCGAGCAAATCCGTTACCACCTGCTTATCTGCCTCTGTCGCATCCACAGATTTCTGTGCAAGAAACAATGGATCTTTTACTATTTTCTTTATCATTAGTTCCATCCTTTCCAGATATCCGGCTGATAACCAAGTGTGGACTGATTTCCATTCCTTACTACCGGAGTTTTAATTACCTGCGGATTCTCAAGCACTTTTTCCAGCTTGTCCTCATCAGCAGTATATTTAATAAGTGCAAGTAAATCTTTGTCTTTACCTTCCCAGTTAATCATGTTGTCCAGACCACCGTTGACCTGAGCCACAGAGTTAAACTCACCTTTGCTCATGCCTTTCTCTTTCATATCAATGAACTGATACCTGATGCCTCGCTCTTTGAAGAAACGCTCCGCTTTCTTAGTGTCGTTACATTTCTTAGTCCCAAATATCTGTATATTCATAATCAGTATTCCTTTACTATCTCTTCATCTATTCCATACATAGCCTTAAAATGTTCGAGATCTGCCGGACTTTTTATCAGCATTACCTCTCCTATCTTACCTGTATGTATATCCTTAAATCCTGCAACCTGCTCGCCATTACAAATGCTTGCTTTGATTACCGGCTTCTTGTTTTCCTTATCATAAGACTGTACTACACCTTTCTTCTTAAACAGCTCCATTTTGCTCACCTTCCTTCGCCTGTGCCAACAGCACAAGCTTCTCGCTTCTACAATGCCCACTACCGGACATGCATCTGCATCTACAAATATCTGCATTTTCCCTCAAATCTGCTTTATTCAAATATAATTTATGTTCGCATTTCAACTTCTTTTAGCCCGCTCATTTTGGCGTATTTCCACATTCTGTTTAAGAGGCCCTGAGAATACCTCTCAAAGTCCTTTTGAACAATGATATTGTCTACTACTTGTATCCCCTTATTTCTCTGTTCTATTTTTATAAGAAAATCCTGCTTAGGCAACTTGTTACTCTTTCTCTCATTGCATCTTGCACATGATAATACAAAATTCCATAACTTATCATCTTTCACAAATGACCACGGAATAAAATGATCCACATGTATATTCTTTCCAAGCTTTTTCCCGCAATAAAAACAAGTATCTTCTTCAAATTCTTTTCTTAATATTTCTCTGTAAACTGACAAATCTTCTCTCTTAGGTGTTGCCAATTCTAATTTATCTATTACACGCACCAACACATTATCATCATTTATTTGTTCTAAAAATCGTGCCCATGCATAATAATTTAACTTTTCTAATTCTGCTTTGTACTTCAGCATGAAATCATACACTCTGGGATTGAGAACAATTCCATCTTCTTTTAGATTGAAACTGTAAATTATTCCATCAAAGTCATCATACAAAGCACCAATAACAAATCTTTTACACTCTACTGTTACCTGCTTAATAATTTTATTTTTAATATCCGCACCAAGTGATTCAAATTCTAAATTAATAAATATATTATTTTCTTTAATAACATCTTTAAATATCAACTCGATCTTTGAGAACTCTGATCTCCCATCTTTTCTCATCTGACGCAAATCATATTTCACTACTAAATTCCAATAATTATATGCAAATCGACCAAACAACTCTTCGTAACTATATTTGACACCTTGTTCCGTCATCTCTCCAGAAAAAGTGCTATCTAACAAAGACTTTATCAATCCAAATTTATATGTGTTTCTCTTCTTGCAAGCATCTGAGAATACAAAATTAAACAACGACCAAATTCTGTCTTCGCTTACAACATATTCAGTTATAGCTCCAGCTTTTAGATTCCATCCTGCCATAAGCGAACCTCCCTTCATCTAGTCTTTTATCTTACTATCTTCTGTTACATAATTAATCTCAATACCTGGTTACACATTATAGGCACATACACAAAAACAGCCCGTACCCGAAGTCTCAACTATAAGTCTAGTTCAAAATTGTCATCATCAATATCAATAATCTTTCCCGATACCTTTTTCGATTTCTTATCTGCCTGTGCTGTAACTTTCAGTGCCTTATTTTCTTCATCACTTGCTTTAAATAAACTATCCACGAATGACTTAATATCCATTGATGGCTCTGTTTCTTTCTTTAAACATTTGTTTCTGCCTTTGCATAATTAGCCTTAATAGAATCTACGCCCCTTTTAGCTTTTTGGAATATTCCCAAAATTCCTTTCTTTTCAGGTTCTGTGATTGCATCCAAAGCAACAGTAAGTTCTTTTAACGCATCTCCTACATCTCCCAGTTCGCTAATTTTTACTTTTCCTAAAATATTTACAGAAAAATCTGAAATACTTTTTTGTGCACTGGAACCATACTGAATAACCTGCTTGGCATTTGAAATGTCAATCTCATTTGCAAACTGTGCTATCATTTCCTTTTCATCATTATTAAGCATACTTTCATCAATAGATCCAGCACTATATTCAGCCTGTGTCTGTACAATAGGTTGAACTGTCTGCATCACAAGAACACCCTCTAGTAAGATATTTGACTGTTTCTCTTCTTCCGGATTTAATGTAAGTGTTGTTTTTGTTTGATTTTCCATAGCTGGTCTCCTTTCAATTTACGCATTAGTGTTTTAATGTACCTTCGCCCTTAACATATCCATCTTGTCCCATTATTTTCTGCAAGGCATTCGCTTTTGCTATGGTATCCATAGTTGCGACCTGATATATGCTATCAATTTTTCTCTCCACTGCCGTTATTACTGTGTCAATCGATTCCATAACCTTAATATATACTTTATCAATCTGTCCTTTCGATACACCAGCCGTTAAATACTGCTGATGTGCAAATATTAACCTTAATGTTTCTGGCAAATAGTAATTTGAAAATCTATGCGTACCCTCTACCTTATCTGGATACTTTTCCAGAGCTGTACTAAGTTTGTGTAACTTTTCTATAAGAATACCAATTTGCTTTTCCATATCTTCGCTTATTTGACTATGCTGTACATCTTCAAAATAAAAAATATATGAATCCAAGTCTGCCCCTTCTATGATTTTTTCAATAGTTGTCTCTATTTTCATATACTTCATATCATCTTCACTTTTTGAAGATTCAATAGTATGCAATACTTTAAATAATACTTCCGTATTTGGTGTCGATATATATAGGTTCTCACCATTAGTCAGTACTTCTAATATTATTGGGCTTCCTTCAAATTCCATTATTGCCGCAATATCGTCCAACAGAATCTCATATGTATCACTTCCACCATAAAATCCAATTTTGTTAGAAAACAGGTACAGTTTTCCTTTAATAGATATATACTGTCCATCACCAACTTCTTTATATAATACTGCATGATTCATATAATGAATAAGTTCATTCTCATCTACTATTATACCAAGATCTTCATGTGGGAACACCGGTAGTGAGCCATTCAAAATATTGCTTATAATATCATCTGGCAAAATATTAGAAATTTCCTTCTGTAGGTCAGAGTGTTCTGCAATATACTCATATAATCTTTTCGCTTTCTCCATTACAATCCCACTCTCAAATCTTGGTTCTTTCTTAAGTATCACTTTAATTCTAAAAAATTGTCTCCTCATTTTACGCATTGGTGCATCGGAAATATATAGATCTTCATTATCTGAAAACTCCCATTGACCATACTCTATATCCGATAATCTTCTGCAATCTGCAAATGCACTATCAGCAACTTCAGTCTTACATTCCATTCTTACACTCGACAAATATATATCATGCGCAAAACAATTTTCAGGGATTCGATCAACTTTTTTCACTGAAAAAGATGTTAACCTACTACACAGAGCAAAGCTTTCTTCTCGTAAATCCTCTATAGCATTTATTTCAACAGATTCAATACTTGATAATGTAAATGCATTAACACCGATACAATCCATTTCCGAACGAATCTGTATGTCTTGCAGTGACTCACACTCAGCAAATGCATTATCGCCAATTTTTCTAATACCTAATCCAAATTTTACTTTTCTTAAATTACGACATCCAAAAAAAGCAAAATCGTTAATTCTTAATATTGAATCAGGCAATTGTATATGCTCAATTATTAAATTATTCGAGAATGCTTTTTCTCCTATTTCTACTACTTCCTGTCCTGAAATCTTTTCCGGTATATTAATCCGCTTACTCTCGCCATTGTATTTATCAATCGAGATCTGACTTCTTGTTATGTTATGATAAGAAAAATCACATGAATGTGTACTATTTAAATCCATACAATTCATTACCACCTTTATCTAAAACTAACTGCAAGTTTAGATGTCATGTTGTTTTCCTTTAACCAATTAAATATATCTGGGGTTAAATCATGAACACTTGCTTTTCCAGATGCAACTTTCTTGAGGAAAACAAGAATTTCGGCACCATCTTCTCCAAAGCCCAAACTATTTATTATCTCGTCTGCTTCCTGCAAACCTTTTTCCATCTTGTCCAGATTATCCTGTTTAAAATCCCAAGAAGCACCTAATTTAATTTTATTGGATGCATAATCTACTTTTTCTCGCTCTGGTGCAATACCTTTTATAGTCTGAAGCATATTTATCTTTTGGTCTGCCACTCTATGATAGTAGTCTGACCATTCTTGACGTATTGCTTTCTTAATATTAAATACTTCCTTTTGCAAATAATTAGCAGTAGATTCTTGTATCAACCCTCTCGATACTGCATCACACGATGATTTAAGCAAGCCAATAACCTTTCCCCTAGTTTCCTGCGAGATAACAAATCCCAATTGAGACATACTGTTTGTAACAGCCTTAACCATCAGATGATTCTCACTTACTACGTTAGAAAAAATCTTATCGTTCTTTTCCTGCTTCTGTACATCATTAGAAGATTTTTCTAATTCATATATTTCTTTCATAGCAATTATGCTCTGATCTAATAAATCTACTAACATTACATCACCTTCCAATCCATAACAGTCTTACTATCCGCCTCAATCGTATTGCGTGATTCCACATATCTCGTACTCAAGTCACCACCATTATCTACAAAAATATTGCCTCTTCGTTTTTCAACATCTCGTGCAACATATTCAATATCCTTTTGTACTGCCTGTAAAGTTGACAATATACGTTCAATTTTTGACAAAGGGTCTTTTGAGAACATCAGCAATGTATCTAAATCATCTGTACTCGCAATGCCCTTTCCCACCTCACTAAAAGCTACTGAAATGGTCTTAGCATCTTTTTTTATTCCATCCAATACCTGAATATTCCCATGAATATTAACCAATGAACTGCTTGCAGTCTCATAAAAGAGCTTTATTTTGTCAATAAGATCTTCTATATCTTCATCGTCAATATCCTCATAATCCAAATACATACCAATTTGTTCCAGTAACCGATTTGCTTTTTCTTTTTCTGCTTCCGCAACTTTTGGAATACGCGTATATATCTTTTCATATATCTCACGAATTTCTCGACGTTGTGGAATTGGATCGTTTAACAGAATTTGTTCATCTGGTATCAATAACTTTGCCTTCTGAACTTTGCGTACATCGGAATTAAATTCTGTCGCTCTAATAAACACCTGCGATGATTTCAAGTTACCTTGAATAATATTGTAATACTGCGTAATCACATCTTTTACTTTTTCATCATTATTCAAAAGCATATTCACAAGCGAATTCCATTCTGTACAATGTGAATTTTGTACAGTTTTTTTCAGATTTTTAGCCATCAGATTTGTTGTTGGAATACCTTCAACTTTTGTTCCTGTAAACACTCCTTGCATTATCTCTCGTATCATTTCAGTAGCAATCGCACAATCTTGATAATCTACTGATTGATTATCAAAAACATTTACAGTCTGAATAATTGTTTTTTTCCACTTTTCAAGCCAAGTCTGAACTCGATACACCATCATAGCAGAATTTTCAAAATTCCAGCTTCCATTTCCTAATGTTACATATGCCAAAAACGCCTCTAATACACCTTGCGTTTCTCTATCTGCTGGCAAAATTGTTAATGCATTCTTAGCTGCTCTTTTCTGTCTTTCAAATCCTATAAAGTCCTTTGTAGCTTTTACACGATTCAAATTATCCAAAGATACGCCTTCTATCTGCCAATTAATTGCAGATATCAAGAATCTTTTATTTATTTCATCTCTAGCTTTTGTAATATTAACAACGTCTTTTGTTGTAGCACCTACATTTAGTTCTCCTCCATCAATCCAAATTTGCAGTGTTCTCTGTCCCAGCAAGAAATCAGCCATTGCCGGATCAACTTTCGGTACTATATGTTCTGGTGGTTGAGTAATATCTGAGCCATCCGATAGTTGTTTTACTGAATCTACAGATGCTTTAACCGGCTTATCACCTTTTCTTCCTGTAAAAGTTGGAATTCCTAAATCATCAAAAAATCCAATTGGCATTCCACCTAAATATTTTATACCGCTTTCTTCATACTCCAGATCTGATGCATTACCCCAAACTCTTATGAATCTTTCAACTCTGTCTGCTTGGCTTTCTTCAACTTGCTGATGAATATAAGTACTTACATATAGACTCTCAAATGGAATATCATTAATCCTTTCAATTGCAAATTCAGGAAAACTCTCCTTTTTGAATAGATAATTTCTCATAGCTCTCTCAATAACATCTCTTAATAGATATCTAGGAGTTCTATAATCCGGCTGCAAAATACACATATATAGATTCGTAATTGCTTTTTTAGTAAATGGGAATAACGATAATTCCTTCCCCTTTGCAATTTCAACTGTATCCCAAAGAGATTTTTCCTCTCCTTTATGAATAGGATACTCTTTCATAGAAGCACCATTCTTCGCCCAGTCATCTAAAATATCGCCACGCAAAGACATTGCATTTAGATATCTACCAACAAATTCATACAGCGAATTCTGATCTTCACCGAACACATCATTTGGAATAACAAAGAATTGTGTAACTCTATCCTTATGGTTATCCATAAAGTTTACGTTAAAATATTTTTCAGTTGTTCCTACAATAGAGGAAATTCTACAAAGTTCTTGACTTTCATACATTCCAGTATGTTCAGTAGTCAAAACATTTAGCAGTGCAACATTTACACCAGTAAATGCTGTAACATCCTCAATCAATAGAGTAAGATTTTTACCCTGTCTTTTAATCTCTTTTCTAATTTCCACAAAGACCTGTTCAAAATCTCCTGGTTCCAATCCAGCACATGTCTGAATAACCTTATTTACCAGAGTATTCATATAATCAGCTAGTCTTTCTGGCATTTCATCATCCGCAAGAATGGCATTTGCCATTTTCATGGCATTTTTAGCTGCACCATTGGTAAACATATCATCGCAAAAATTAACATCCACTTCAAAATCTGAAGTTTCAAACAACGCCATTACATCTCTGCTATCACCAGTTTCATTTTCAGCTACTTTTTGATAAATACGATCGATAGCACCTTCTTCTTTCATTAGATTTAGTTGAAACTGTTCGTATTGCAATAATTCAACTAATCTCTTCTTTTCATTATTACTTATAATCTCATCATTTTCATCGTTCTTGATTTCAACAATGAAGTTTTGATATATCATATCTTTAAGCTTTTTATTGTCAATCGTTGAAGTTGCTCGAACCAGCCTGTCATACACAGCCTTATTCGGTATATTGGCAACTTCCGGCAATTCGAGTAATTGCTTTATCGTTCCTTTCAAACTATTATCACTTCTACGAACAAAAAGAACTACTTCATTTTCTGGTGCCGCCTGTTCTAATCTAGCCGCAAACCATCTAATAAGGTGTGATTTTCCAGCACCACTTGAGCCTATCACTATAATAAACTGATGCTCATTTTCAGTATTCAAGACATATTTATAAAAAACTTTCTCTTCAGACATAATTTTGTCTGTTTTACTATCCCACTTTTTTCTTATATGAATATTTTGAACAGGCACATGAGTAGCTAAGAAATCAGCTTGTGTACTCGTAACAGTATCAATACGAATTACTTCACCTATTCTACTTTTTGCAATTTCTGAATTCATAAGCTATCTCCTTACTGTTACATGAGTAACTGTTGATTTAATTGGATGTAATTCTGCTTCATATAGGAACCACATATCACCACTATCAAGCTTGTGTGATAATTGGATAATTCCTTCATCATGTAATGCTCGTAAACCACTTGACATAGCAAGATTGATTTTCTTATTTCCATCAATATCGGATAACCCTATTTCAGCATACGGCTTTATTGCAGCCACGAAATCAGTAAATGTGTATTCTTCTCCCTTTTTTATGTTGCATACTGCTAATACGGCTTTTAGATACGTATACATGTTAGGCAATAAAAGCATATCATGAAGATTACCAAGCCCCAAATATGTAGCCCAGAATCTCCAAGCTCTCATATCATCTTCATATACTGGTTTTCCTATAACTTTTGACATATGTTCTACTAATGCAGCTTCAGACACTCCTTTAAACCTAAACACTTGTTCATTCATCGATATATATTCTTTTGATACAGCAAAGAATAATCCTTCCGATATTGTATCTATATTGCCTACAATATATTCTCGCATTGAATCATATGATGATACATACTTTGAGTCTATTGCCAATGATATATCACCTTCCTTTACAGAAATAAGCCCTAACTGTCTTGCTGCATCACGAACCATTCCAAAATATTTTGTTGTACCACCTAAATCCGATGGTTCTAACAACTCTCGCAAATCGCTTTCCTTCATTGTTCTGCTTTTAATCGCTTGGCAAAGGGCATATACCCTTTCCGGAATTGCAGATGTTTTCATTCTATCTTCAAACATATCTCTACATCCTTTCTATCAAATATTCTTCAAGTACCGGTCCATCGACAATTGATGAAACGGTTTTACCTATTTCATTACAAAAAATATCTTCTTTGAAAACATGCAATAATCGTATTTCACCGGTTTGTAATGATTTCCGTAATCTACTAATTTTCTTATATATGCCCGAGTATTTATTTCCATACAAAACAACTGCATCTCCTGCAAAGAAATAATAATCTCCATGGTCAACCAACCGAACAAACTCATTCATTCCCAGCAAATTTACATCTGTCCATTCTGAAATACTATTTAACAAATTAAAATAACTGCTTTGATCATCATTTATAATAACAGTTGAAAATCCTCTATTAATTACATTTCCTATTAACTCTGTATTATCACTATCCGCAAATAAAATAGCCTCATTAGAATTAGCAAACATATTATTCAACTCAACAGAAAACTTTCTTGTTGGAGCCGGAATTTTCTTTACCAACTCAAATCTATTTGGATCTGATTCAACAATATTCTTATGATTGTCGCAACCAGCACAGTATTCTGAAACCCTACTATATGTAGAATTAAAGAACATCTCTGACCAGCACATGCGCTTTCCAAGCTTAACAGAACGACTCATGGTCTTAAATGCTCTTTCATTCTTATTCCATTCTTTAGTACGAACATCTTCTATCAACCGTTTTGTATCCTCCGAAGTCTGCAGTAATCTTTTATCCAAAATAGATATTCTTATAAAATATACCTGTGTATGAGGATCTACGACCATATCTAAAATTTTAATCAAATTGTATCTTCTTAACAGAAGAATTACATAGATATTCCACTTTTGATCAACAGTACTGGTATCCTCCGCATAATCCACACTATTATAATTAGGCTTAACAGATGTATCCAAAGTATATGAATCTATCCCTCTTGTGGAAGTATGGCTATTAAGCATACTCTCCCATCGTCCAAGAATTTTTTCACTTCCAAGAACTTTGTCAGTCATAACAAATGCCGATTCCAAATCCTCTTCTGGATATACACACATTACACTAAGACAAGGAAGACCATCTCGCCCTCCTCTTCCCAACTCCTGATAATATGCATTTGGATTATCTGGTACATATAAATGTAAAACTGTTCTGACATCACTTTTATCAACACCGACTCCAAATGCTGAAGTTGCAATTATAATGTCAAACTTGTTTTCTGACCACTCTTCTATAATTCTAGAACGCTCATCAGACTTCGTTTTCCCAGTAAATGTCTCTACATTTGTAATACCTATATCTGCTGCCATTTCCTTAACCTTTTGAGCTTGATCAGGTCTCATTACATATACAACCATTGGTCGAGGTAAACATCGTAATAATTCTCTTGTTTTTTCATTCTTATCCCGATATGAAGTTGCTGATACCAACTCAAATCTTGGTTCTCTTCTTAATGCATCACATCTTATTTCAATCCATTTATCTCCAGTAGCAAACATACTCTGTAAAATCTTAACTGTTGTTCTTTCGTACGTTGCAGATAATAACACTGTTTTCAATTTAGAATTCTTTTCGTATAAGTTATTACGCCAAGGTTCCAAACACTGATAATCAACTCGAAAAAAATTTCCCCATTCAATTACAATATGTGCTTCGTCTATAATAAGATTTCTTAAATATCCAGCATCATTAGCAGTCTCTATCACTTGTTTAAATACTTCATTCTTAATAAGTGCTTCTGGAGAAATAAACAATAATCGTAGCTTTCTGTTTTTTATTCTATCTATAATGCTTCTCTTCTCTTCACTTGCTAAATCACTATAATAACAAGCGATTTCTGCTTTGGATGCGACTCGAATATTATCCCTTGCAACTCTAACTTGATCCATTGCTAATGATACAGTTGGTACAACAGTGATAGTCAGTCCATCTTTTTTTTGATACGCCATAGTTTGTGTAATTAAGCTCTTCCCTCCACCTGTTGGCAAAGAAACTAATGCTGTATACCCTTCTGGCATATTAAGTGCACCATTAACCGCAAGTTTTTGACGTATTGATTTGAATCTCTGGAACCCTGTTAAACGATATATATTAGGTGTAACCCCAAGAAAATATCTTTCATCTTTTTCTGGTTCTACATAGTCTACCATGAATCCTTGCTTGATAATATCTATGTTGAGATAATCCGGCAAATTTAAGGTTGCATAACAAAGACCTTCTGAGTCGATACGGAGTCCATATTTATTATCTGTGATATCAATATCAATAGGTAATCGTACAGCTATCTGAAAAACAAGCAGATAATTTCTAAGCGAAATCAAAAAGTCATCCAGCGATATTCTGCGTGTTCTATAAAAATTCACATACTTAGACAACCTATATGCTGTCATATATCTATATTTTTCTATTCCGCCTCTTGGACAATTATTTGTGCTTATCCCACCTAGTTCATTATCCAAAATTTTTTGTATGCATTCTTGAATCTGCTCTTTAATCATGCGTCTTCCTCACCATTACAAATGCTGCTGCCTCGAGTTCTACCCTAGTTGTCCTCAGTGCTTCAAGCACCGTCTCATAAACCTGTTTTTTCTGTTCAATTTCACCTGCATCTACACCAAAAAACTTAGCTTGTGCAACTTCTGCATTCAATGTCTGTTCTATACTGGCTGCTGCTTGCTTTAAATTGCTACTAGCCTTCATTTTTTCCTTTACCTGATTTTTGGCTATCTTCATTGATGCAGAAACAAAATTTATCCACTTGTCCTCTGGATAATTTTGTCTAAACCAATCAACATTGGAACAACCATATCTTTCTTTAATATGTAGCCCATCAGTTTTTACTGATCTTCTACCTAGATGCACTACATCCCTCCTAATATCAGATGTTGATTCTCTTGAAACTGCATCAATAAGTTTTAATACCTTATCTGTAGGTACATGCTCATACTTTTGTGTACTGATAGGAGTTATGACTTGATCAGCAGAAACATAACTCTTATATTGTCTTATCGCAGTTAGGGGAATCCCATTTTCCAATAACAGTTGCTCATTGGGGTATAAATTCCAAGTATAAACGATTCCTCGCCAATTGAAGTCCGCTTCAAGTGCAAAAGCTGTACAAGTTCCTTTGTACGAATTCATTGCATTATCTACAATACAATCAAAGACCTCATCCCCTGGTGCAAAGAAGTGTAAGTAATCATTTTCAATAGAAAGTTCACGATTAAAGGTTCCTACAATTTCCCTGCTACCTGTAGATGTTTTATTTCCAGTTCTTTCTTCGTATAATTCCCTAACCCTCCTTGAAAAGGCATTTGATGTACGATTTACATATTCCATCCAATTCGGTGGTATCAGCATTGAGTTTTCTGCTGACTTTATAGAGAATGAATTTTCATTAAATCTCACAACACCATTTTTATTAAACTGACCTTTTAATCCTGCAAGATTTGCCCATCCCATCATTGTATTGGCAAACAATTCATTCTCATTGGATGTGTAGTAGTGTAAAAGTCTTTTTAGCTCTTGATTGAGTGTTGCATATATAAACGCTGCCGAATCAAAGTGCTGCTCCTCTCTCACTTCTTTTTCCATTCGTTGTGAAGATTCTATAATCTCATTAATTGCATTAGAAATACCATATCGGAAATCACTTGTTACTGCATGAATAATGCTCTCATTGATTTCATTCATAATAATTTCCAACCCGCTTAAAGACTGAGTAAATATATTCAATCCTTTATTCCAAAAATTATATAATTCTTCTTCCAAAGTTTCTTTTGCATAAATTACAACCGAACATACATCTTTATCTGCTGGTCGTCCTAATCTGTCTAATCGGCCTATTCTTTGCTCAATGGCATTTGCATCCCAAGGCAAATCAATATGAATTACAAAGTCTGCTCCCTGAAGGTTTCTACCTTCGCCACCAGTCTCATCACAAAGAAGTATTTTACATTCATCATCATTTTGGAAACGATAAATACTCAATTCCAATTCTTCTTCGTTCATATTCTTGTTAAAGAGAGCTATCTTTTCTTCTCCAAAATATGCTCTCAGTACTTGACCATATTTTTCAAAGGTTTCTGCATAGTTCGTAAATACTACTACTTTTTCCTCATATATTTCCTGATCAATGAAATCAACTATGCTAAGTATTCTACTTGAATAGTTATATGGCTCTGCCAGTACATTATCAAGCTCCTCAAGCATCCATTCTTCTGCACTTAGCCATTCTTTTGCATTTTCTTCTACATCCTGATTAATAGCTAATCCGCTTTTTCTTTGCTGCTCAATCTCCTTATTAAATGCCCAAGATGAGCTAAAAAATGCTGTAAGTAACGGAATATAATGTATTTCAAAATCTTGTGCAGAAATTTCCTGTCCGCTTATCCAATCAACAATAGCTTCATATGTTGTATGCTCATAAGTGTTCTTATCTGGATTAAGCTCATATTCGATTTCTCTGACTGTTCTATGTGGAAGTTCCTCTTCCATATATCTACGTCTATTTCTGATAATATTTTTTTCAAGCTGATAATTCTCGCATACATACAGAAGAGCCTCTTGTATTGCACCCTTACCATAGTCTTTACTCTCCAGATTTATTTCTGATAAAACCTTATCGAAACCTCTATCCTCAATAAGCCTAGAAATTCTTCTAAGGCCATTTTGTATATCATCAAACAAATCGGTACAATCATCATTTACTAAAGGATTCTCACCATCTTCCAAAGTATCAGCAATATTATCTATATAGTCATCAAAATCCTGTAATACAAGGTATGTACTCCTGGTAATATTTTTTTGTTTTTCTACAAGAGTTTGAAAATCTTCTATTGAAAAATGGTCATATTTGTCAGGCATAATAAGTTGAAGTAACGCCAAATATGCTTCCTTCTTTTGTTGAACCGGAGTGGCTGATAACAACAAAATATTCTCTGAACGCTTACTAAGCGAATGAAAATATGTATATAACCTTTTGTTTGCTAAAAGTTTATGAGCCTCATCCGCTATAACAAAGTCCCAACGGATGTTAATATATTCCTCAATATCTTCTTCCGCAATAAGTTCAACATAATTATCATTCACGTTATTTCCTGGTGTTATTTCAAACTTAATAAGTAATTCCGCTCTCCACTGTGCTACAAGAGGTCGTGGTACTGCTATTAAAACTCTCTTATTTGAATTATGTAATGTATATACTTTTAAAACAGAAGCAGCCTCAATAGTTTTACCCATACCAACTTCATCTGCTAACATCACTCTACAGTTTTTTTCTTGTAAACAACGCATAATAGTTCTGAGCTGGTGTTCTTTTAAAAATATCTTACATCCTGCTAATTCTTTGAATCCAAATACTGAATTATCAAGAACTTTTACAGTTTTACTCACGACATTTCTTCCAAAATACCATGCAGGATTCTGAAACTCATAACTTCTAAGTTGCTCCGCTGGCGAAATTCTGCCACCATTAAATGGTGCATCTATGACGTCTTCTCTAATTTTTATAACTTTATCTGTAAATTCTTCTTTGAGGTAGTAGTAATACCATTCATCCGCCTTAAGTGCTGACAATATTTTATATCTATTTTCTCTATAAATAACATAAGATTCTCGATGCAAAGTACATCTCTTTACATAATCATATGGTAATTCTGCTTTCTCCGGTATATTCTCATAATAATTTCTAAATCCAAATGGATCTAAAAATGCCACTGTTACATTCTCTGTAAAATCATCCACTTGAATTATGCGACCTACGATAAAATTTCTTGGGGCATCAAATTCTGCTATTGGACATCTTATGTACATTCCTCTTTCCAAAAGCTTAACCTCCCTTATATTTCAACCAATGATTTGTAGTTTTCAAGACACTTCTCTCTTACTGCACACCATTGACACCATATATTTGCTTCTTTGTCGTAACTTGCATTTTTAAGATTATCCGGTAAAAACTGTTTTTTTTCTGCCATCGTCAAATCATTAAATTTGCCAAGTAATACATTCTCCTGATTTTCATTTTCCAAATGCAGGTATATGAATTCTTCTTTCTTTCTCATCATTTCAGAATCAATATCTGTTACCTTTGGAAACTGTTTTATCTTACCATCCTGCAACGCTTGATGAATAATCGCATTCTTAGCATTTGATTTGATATCTGTTATCTCAGATTCGTTTAAAAATCTAAAATATCGTCTCAAGCGTTCTGCTGAATCATCAAGTGCCTCATTCATTATTGCCTCTGTGGCAATTTGACCTTCTAATTTACGCCGCACATTATTTGCCAAAATTATCTCTAGATATTTTGTCTGCAGGAATCTATCTTGATACTTAGTACCATTTTCTATTAATGACTCTAATGCAAATCTATATCCACATATGCGTCTTCTAAATCCATCTAAATCCACAAAATTATTTGTATTTTTACCCAAATCAAATGTGATATTTTGTTTCTCATGAACCTCGGTCGTATCATGAATATTTTTTTCTGTTTTAACCCCTAACAGCTTTAAAATATAATACAGTTCATTTTCTTTATCATCATCGTTTTTTATAAAACTCAGTTTAAACTTACATCTATTAAACTCTAATCCATAAATCAGTGCATATCTTTTAAAATGTTTAAATTCTTTTCTTGCTTTAACATAAACCTGATATTTCCAATCTAATGGTTCATATGCTCTTTCAAAAAACTCTATAGTCAATGGCCACGGAAATTGATCTTCTCGTTTTACATTCATATCAGAATCGGACACACACGCAAAATGATAGATTATGTCTGGATCCTGAGTTGAACTTTTCAATATATCTCCATCAATCTGTTGAAAGTCTCTGACGATCCAGTTCGCACTTTCCCCTTTCTGACTTTCCTGTTTTAGATAATATGCCATTGTATCTTTTAAACAATCAAATGTGCTAGTTGTCTCGATTTTTTCAATTTCTTCTAGTCTAACTAATAGTCTCAGTAAAATATCTTGAAACTCAGATTCTGCGTCTGCAGTTGGTAGAATTTGTGTTTCTACAAAATCCTTTAATTTCTCATAAAAATGCTTAAAATTATTATTCTCATTTTCAAAATCTTCATAAAATATCTTTGTAATAGTATTAAGTGCCTCAAGTGCTTCAATCAGCTCATCTATTTCATCTAATTCAACATTGAAATATGATAACTTCGCTAATTGTTCGATATACTCTATTTTACCTTTATTAAGCTTGGACATTTGTTTCTTTAGCTTTTTCAGCAAATCAATTACGCCATCTGTTTCGCTATCTCCTTTCAACTTTGTCGCCCTAGAAAAATAATTTTTTGTCTGATTGAAGGTAGTAATTAATGATCCTACTTTCTTTTCATAGAGAGCTCCTGAATACAAGCATTCTGCAATATCATTCATATTCTCGATTCTAATACCACCATTTTCACTGTCCCACATATTGGTAACAGCTACGAAAAAATGACCAATTGGATAAGCTAAGAAATGTCTTTCTCCAAATTGTTCTGGAAAATAAACTTTCAATATATCATTTACAGAATTATTGGCAGAATAAAACTGTTCCTTCATGTACGAAAGAACTGAGCCGTTCTTATGTTCGTCTGCATGAAAATCTTTAGCAGCCTCCTCATATATACGTGCAACATATGCTGAAAATTCTGTAATATTATCAAACTCAACAACCTTTACATTATTTATATCTTTGCTTTTTTCAATGATTATTCCATTAGATAATTTTCCAATTTGATCTGCGAGCATATTTCCTTCGTAGCTCGGCTGTAGCAATGTTGTTGGCTTAAATTCGTTATTGAACTGACTCTTTATATTCAAATCAAAACAGGAATAAACATCCAACCATGTTTGATATATCTCGTTATACTGCTGTTGATAATTAAATAACAACACGACCCGCTTGTATTTTGAAACCTCTTCAAGCATTGAAAGAATTGTTGGAGTAAATTGATGTATTCCATGAATAACTACCGTATTACAATCAACACTCTCTATAGATTTTACTTCCTTACCTCGCCTTTTATCTTTTGCCACCAGTGCTGTTTTGACAGCATTATCAATTTCACTTTCCGAGAAATTCTTTTTTAAAGCAAAAATCTCGGCATTCTCGCCTCGCAGAATTGCATTATAAGCAGCAACTAAATACATTTGCTCTTCTGTTATCTTTTTAATTTTTATATTTTTTAATAACAGTCCCATTTCAGCCATCAGTCGAATACTATCCAACAATGCACTCTTATTAAATCGCAGAGATTGTTTTATCTTTTTCCATCTATCAGGTTCAATGTTTGGCGTCACTTTATCTAGTGTATTGGTTAAAATTGTGTACTGTTCAATGTATGTTTTTGTATCAAACCATCTTGGGTATAATGCTTCTGCTAATTCTTCTACTGTTGCTAATTGTCCATTATCCAATTCATCATATACTGCTGACAATCCATTTACCATTGTCTGCGAAACACAAAAATGAGCACAGTTTCTTATTGAATCCCAATAGGGTTCATTATTTATTTCGTATGGATTGCTGTAAGTATATATTGATAATGACATTTTATACCTCCATTAAATTCTGCCACGAAATCTTGCTCTTTGATTTAATATCCTTCATCCAAACAACATTTCTGATAGCTCGTGTTAGTGCTACATACAATACTCGACTTTCTTCGTTAACTCGTTCATTTTGTTCCTGCGATACATCATAATTGGAATTATATTTCTTGTTTTGTTCATCTCCAATTCTAATTCCATATGCAAGTTTTTCATTTTCTACATACACATCTAAATCAGCTTTCTTCATTGATGCAATATCCATACCCATATATGGCATAATTACGCATCCATATTCCAATCCTTTTGCTTTATGAACAGTAGTACAAATCACTCGTATATCATCAGTCTCAACCTCTATATTTCGTGCGAGTTCTTCCTGCTTTGTCATAACATTTATGTGCATACTGTGTTCTATCACATTGAGAGTTAAGTAATCTACACTATATGTTTTAATTATTTTCTCTAATACCAATTCATAATTTGCTTTATAGAATCTTTGCCCACTATCGGTATCTGAATATTGATACCAAGGCTGACATCCTTCATAGATACTCCTCAGCAGCATTAAAATTGGTTGAACCTTAGTATCCATAATTATCTTTTCCCATGTTGTGTTCATCACAGTTAAGAAATACTGATTAAGTACATCTGTTAACTTTTTTACCTGCTCCTCTGTGCCTAAACCATGTAATCCTTGTATATCTAACTGAATTCCTACATAATTTGAATCTATCAAATTAAAAAGATTCACTGGATCTCTCGGGTTAAGCAGCGCAATTACCAATTTATACAAATCTAAAGCAGGCATAAGCTGATATAAATCTCCACCTACTTGAGTTTCTATAAACTCACCTCGAACCTTTGCTTCTTCCAAAATATTATGAATTTGCCAATTATCTCTTACCAAAATGGCAATTATCATATCTTTAGAAGATAGTTTATGATGCTTGGATAGATATTTTATAATATCTTTCTGCCTTGCGATTTCTGCAAAGAGCTGTTCCATCCTCTGCTCATCGCCGTCATACTCTAATTTGGTCACTAACTCATGTTCCGATAGATACGTCTCAACACTACTGGTAAGTGAATCCTTTCCTTTACGAAATGGCAAATACCCTTTTGTGCCCATTTTAGAAAATACTGCATCAAATTTATCTAATAATCTCTTATCAGTTCTATAATTTATGGTAAGTGAAAATTCTTCCCATTTTTCTTTATCTGTTCTAATCAGATCAAACGCACTAATTGTCGCACCTCTAAAACGGTAAATACTCTGCTTTAAGTCGCCAACTACAAACAACTTTGTATCTTTAATCACATTTTGCAACTTTAAGAAAGAATCAATCTGAACATCATCAGTATCCTGAAACTCATCAATAAATAAGTACTTATATTTAAGACCACATTTTTCCTTAAATGCACCATTTACTGCATCGTTCAGTAACAGCATACTTTCTTTCAAATCAATTTTATTTTTTGAGAATATCTGTTCTTCGTATTCATTTTCTGCTGGTATCATAACCTTCATTATGACATCATTAAAAAATGACCACTCTTCAAACGTCCCCAAATTTTCTGCTTTAAGTTCTTTAATCCCATAGCTTTTATTATATAATTGCTGTGAAAAATTCATTAACAATTTTCTAAACTTATGAACAGGCATTCTTAGTTGTTGGGCAAAATTCGCATCTTCCTTTTGCTTTTCAACCAGAAAATTATTAAGATATTTCTCATATATCTGCTCTTTCGCATACTCACTTGAGGAAATTGCAAAATCCGCACCCAGTCCATATTCCATAGCACTGCTTTGCAAAACAGCTTTTGCAAATTTATGTATGGTCGAAATCTGCATTAAATCTACAGCCTCTATTTCATGTAGCACTTTTTTGTTTTTGGTAAGAATATAACAATTCATAAAATACTGCTTTAGTCTTAACTTCATATTATCAGCAGCTTCATTCGTAAAAGTTACCATAGCAATCTCATCTACAAGATTATTTACAAATCGTTTTCTGCTCATGCATAAATAGGCAATACGAGATACCATTGAGTAGGTTTTACCAGTTCCCGCACCTGCTTGAACAAGTACATTTTTATCACCCATTGCATGTTCAACCTTATACTGATCAAAATTCCAGCTTGTGGAATTTGCAACATCTTCAAGTATCAATTTTTGTTGTTCTGTATATTGTCCCTCTACAATAATTTCATCATTATTCAAATCCAAATTATAGGTATAAATTTCAAAATTAAATATTCTATATGAGCCAGATACACCACTAAAATCATTTCTTTCATCTACTTCTGCCAATCTCACATTTCCTTTATCAGAAATAATACCTCTGGCATTAAATCCTGCTTCCAGCTTATTGCATACGGATAGTAAATCTATTTCATTCTTAACAAATGTAACAATCTTTGTTCCGGCAAAATACATTTCTATCAGTTCATCTGAATCCTTTTCTGTTAATTCTTTGTTGAATACCTTCAGTAATGAATATGCATCCGAAACCTCTATAATTTGATCATCCTTTGCCTTATATGATGGTTCAAAATGTTGTCTTACTATAGCCATTGCTTTTTCATCAAACGGAGTACTGTTTAACGGCTTTTTCTTGACAAATGCATTTGATATCTTCTGCCCTAGCTTAGTTGCTGAATTCAGGTCATCCGAGAAAATAGTAAAATCCCTAGATGATACAATGTCTAACCTTACATCCTTATATTCTTTTTCTGATATAAACGGATAACATACCATTGATAATACAACAGGACTTATTGCAAACTGGTCATTCAAAAAATTCAGCCAATCAAATCTATATCCTCTTGCCTGTTTCTCTGGAGAACCATAAATTTGGGTTTCTCCTTGAATCACAATTTCATCAGGACCTTTCACATCAAAGATGTACTGAGACTGCCATCCTTTTACTTCAATGACCATAATTCCAACATTTTTTATAAGTAATGCGAAATCAAATTCACGATCATCAACCACCTCTCGATGATTGTAGACAACAATATCGTTAGGCAATAATGAAGACAGTTTTTCCCATACTAACGCTTCACCTTTATATTCAGTTGGTTTGTTATCCATCATTAGTGCCATAACGTGTTATTCCTCCTAAATTTCAGCTTTAAGTATGCCTACAAATTCTTCTATATCTTTTGCTGTTGTATATTTGTTTATAGACACTCTAAGTACTTTTGTAACCTTATCTGCCAATCCAAGTGCCTGTATTACATAAGATGGTTCTCCTGCACTACAAGCTGAACCTGTCGATAAAGCCACTTCTTCACTAATCTTCTTAATAAATCTTTCATTATGAAAATCAGATTTATCTACTACCAAGCTCACAATTCCTGGTAAACGTTTTGCTGCATCTACCGTTGTATGAATTCCATCAATTGGTGAAATACCTGCAATCAACATATCATCCAAACTTTTGATATGTGCTTCATTTTCCTTAAGATCTCTAAGCGCAATTTCAGCAGCCTTGCCAAAACCTACAATATTATGAACAGCATGTGTACCTGCACGGAATCCAAATTCTTGTTCTCCCCCGTGCATAAATGCTGTAATGGGTGCGATTCCATAAGCATCAGACTTCATAAATGCTGCGCCTATTCCTTTCGGTCCGTATATTTTATGTGCCGAACAAGATGCATAGTCAATTCCCATTTTCTTAACATCAATTTCTGTCTTGCCCAATGCCTGTGTCAAATCAGAATGAAGTGCAATGTTATTCTTCTTACAGATTTCTGCCACTGACTCAACATCACTTATTGTCCCTATTTCGTTATTCACATAAAGCATTGATACAAGTGCTGTATTTTCTTTAATTGCAGAAGTAATTTCTTCAACACTAATCTCACCATCTGGAGTAACTCCAACAAATGAAGCTTCATATCCTCTATCTACTTTTTTCTTTACACCAAATAAAGATGTAGTAGGATCATTGTTTGAATATAATTCACCATTCAAATACTTACATGCGTTTAATGTTGCCTTGTGTTCTACAAGAGATGTAATCACATGATTCTTGCCATCTCCGTAAAACTTTCTATAATCCAAATATCCCTTAATAATAAAATTTGTACTTTCTGTTGCTCCAGCTGTGAAAATAATCTCATCCGGCTTTGCACCTAGCAACCTTGCAACCTTTTCTCTGGCTTCCTCGACAGCATTCTTAGCATGGGTTGCTTTGCAATAATATTTACTTGATGGATTTCCAAACTCCTCATTCAAATATGGAAGCATCGCATCTCTAACTTCCTCATCAACTGGAGAGGTCGCACTATTATCTAAATAAATCATACTGTATCCCCCTCTCCTAAAACCTGAAGAATATATTTATCCATATTTCCAGCATGATTATACATATCTAGCAACAGTTGACTTCCTCTATCGATATGTGCCTTTACATACTGTGGAAAATATTCCTCGTCTGTTAAATATCTTCCTTCAACCTGTTCAATAAGCACCTTGAAATATGTATCATTATCACCTGTAATAGTCTGTCTATTCAAATCTAATCCATCAGAATCTGACTTATAATCTGCGACTGATGTTTTTTCTAACAAAGACCATGCTATCGCATGTTTAACCAAGGTATATGGTTTATAATTTGTTCTATTTTCTAGTTCCTCAAAGATTTCTTGTGTTCTCTTTGATGTTTTTAATCTAAAAATCATTGGCTACACCTCAAAAAAGTAATTATTCTCAATCGTAGTTCTGTTTTCATTTTCATCGTTAATCAACAGATACTCTTTTGAAATATAAGGTTTTATTATCTTATAGTACTCCTCATTTATTTCTTCATCTGTAGACAGAATAATTACCTGATTACTAATATTCGGGAAGAATTTTTCTGAGATTTCACGTCTATGATTTGCATCTATTCTCGCATATGGAGTATCAATAACAAACGGAATATTCTGTCCTGATATCTCGATAATCGCCCAATACAATGCCAAGATAAAAATTTGACGTTCTCCTTTTGACAATCTTCCTAGCTCAATTTTCTTATATAATTGAATTGGTTCCTTGCCCAATTCGACTTCAGATTTATTTTTCAGCACATTTATAGATGTACCGTGTAACATTTTAATCAGTCTTTTTTCACCTTTAGTTCCAATAAGATTTGTAAACTCTGAACTTCCCAAATTCTTGTACAGTGTCAAGAGTTCTTTGCCGTTGTATTCCTCGTCCTGATATAAATTAAAATCAAAATTCTTTCCAATTTCGATATGTGTTATCAAATTGTTTTTTCTATAAATTGATTTCAATTTCTGTACAATAGCCTTCTCAAGTTTCTTTCTTATGCTTACAGTTTTCTCTTCTAGGAACTGTTCCATCATAGAAGAAATACCAGCGCTCAGCTCATAGACATGCTTATTCTGAGCATTTGATTTAAGAATTTGCATCGCTTTATCTCTAATTTGCCCTTGCGAATGCAATTCTTTATCAATATCCTCTAATTTGTGTTGCGAGTCATATAGTCTACTTGTTAAGTCATCCTTTTTCTTAAGAATTTCATTTTCCTTTTGAGCAAATGTATTAACATCCTCCTCACTCATTGAGTTTTTCAGTATTCTATTAATCTCTGCTGTTCTTTCAGAAGCTGCCTTTCTCTTTTTAACCATATCAACCATTGCAGATACATCAAAATCATCTAAAGACGATACAATGCCATTTACTCGTCCAATGTCCTCTTTTGACAAATCAAACATCATTTCCATATCATCACGGAAACCTTTTGGTCTAAATGTGTCCAATAAATAATCCATCAACTGATCCACCTTTGAATCTGACACATCACCTTTTAATAATTCTGAAATTGAATCTCGCTTCAGCTTGCTTTGAACGTAATAAAATATCTCACCTTTTTCTTCAAAATCCAGTTGTGACATAATTGGATTAGCAAAATCTTTCAATATATAAAACGGCATAAGTCCTTCCACAAATATTTTAATATTTGTGAGTGTTTCCGTTTTCACTTTCTCTGCATGATTATACTCATTTTCTAACTGTTTCTTCTCTTTACGCGAAATTCCTCCTGCATTTTTAAATGCAGTTTCTAATTCAGTAAGTTGAACCTCTATATCTTCTAATTCCTTTGTTAAATTGTTTACTTTTGAATCAAGTTTTTCCTTCTCTGTTTCTAATAGTTCCATCTGCTGTTTTGCAGACTCATATGTGTCGTATGCGTCATCATCATCTATAGAATTGTTTCTTGTTACATATCCTTGTGTAAATTTACGGATAATCTCAAACACATCCATTCCACACATTGTGAATACAGCATTCCTAACATATGTATTGTATGCACTGGTAGAGAAAATATTACCAACCTCTTCTCCATCAAAAAGGAAAAATTCAAATAAGTCCGGAGGGATAATACTTCGCAAATAATTCTCAAAGTATGACAATTCTTGGTCATTCAATTGCTTGCCATCTCTTTCTACTGTGTATTTCTCTGTAATCCTTTGATTGGTATAATCCCATTTCCTTGTTATCACATAATTTCTAATATCACGCTCGATCTTAAGTTGTAGCGTTATCTGTACTTCCGATTCCACAACCTCCTGTTGAAATGCTTTTGAATTGATTAAGTCTTTAATTTTAGAAATATAATGACTATTTACACCTACATATCCATATGCTAATGGTCCATACAATGCAACTTTTATTGCCGTGAAAAGAGAAGTTTTACCTGCCCCATTTTTTCCACCAATGAGTACAATGTTTTTCCCAGCATCTGTTATCTCGAAATCAAATTCATTATTACCCTCATAGGAGCTGAAATTATGTAATTTTACTTTATTGATTTTCATTTTCAATCTCCTCTATTATTTCATAATGTAGCCATTGCTGATTCAATAGCCTATCTATTCCATCTCTAAGTATTTTTTGATTTGAATAGTTTTTATTTCGATAAACCGATAATAACAGATTGCGGATCAATTCCTCTGGCACATTATTTTTTTGAGCCAGATTTTCTAATTCAACAACAGTTTCATTATCAATCAAAGGTTCTTTATAGTCATACCAAGGAAGTCTTTTCCCTGTTATTTCCTCATATAATTCAACTAAAACTCTTCGAGATAAGTCTAATTCTTGATCCCAGATTTCATCTATTGCTTTCAGTTCATCTAATGTTATAAGTTCATATCCCATAACCTGTTGGGTTTCTAACAACTTTCGAAGAATAAGTTTTCTTGCTTTCCAGTTAAATGGACCGAATCCCATATTACCTTGCTTATCACGATATACCGTTCCATTTCTTCTCTTTTTCTCTCGATATTCTTCATTATCTCGTATACTCATAAGCCAACTTCTAAATTCAGCAAGTGGTATCAACTCTCTATGTCCACTCTTTATAAATCCATTTAACGACTTATCTTCTTTAACAACTGTGCATACCCAGCACCCAAAACGTGAATTACCACAGCTCTGTGTCTGACCACCTGCATGAATACCAGCAAAAGGACATTCTCCACTATCTGCATCCGCGTAAAGCGATACCAATTCGCTATTATCTGATCCCCAAGGTGTTCTTCCGCCATCACACCTAAGTAAAACATCCCATACATCATCTGTTGTAAGTTCTGCAATAGGGTTATAAACATATGCATCCTGTATGGTTTCATGTCGATTTAGAAGTCTATTTGCAAGTTCTCTGCCTTCAATTCTTCTCTTTCGTGCTATACTTTCTGCTTTCCTGACTCCAAGAAGAACAACTACTTCTTTTTCTTCCTCATCAATAACTCTTTGAATATATTCACCACTAGGATTTATTTTTAATCTATCTGTACACCATCTGAATGTTCCATTCATTCTAGGTGTAGGGAATCCTCTTCCAATAACATTTGCCCAAAACGAATTGTTTGGTGGAGGTGTAACCATAGCCGACTTTATTGGTAGCCCATCTCTATCTGCTGCCTGTCCCAACAAATCATTCATTTTACTTAAATATATTTTTATAAGTGGATTTTCAATTAGAGTATCCGAAGATACAATATAAACATTTTTATGTCTATCATCTGGATCTAATCCCAATAACATCTTATAAACAAGTTCTACTACTGTTGTAGAATCCTTGCCACCGCTATATCCTATAACCCATGGTCTGTCATCGGACTTGTAGACATACTTAATTTCTTCAATTAACTCCTCAAGCGTATTTTCGTTAAAATAACTATTCGCCATCTTTATCACCTCTTTGTTGAGCCACTTCGTTTAATAAACGCAAACTCAGCTCTTTTTTTGTGTCGTCCATAGTTTCAACGACATTTAATATCTGCTGTTCATAGCTGCTTTCCTCAGTGATAAGTGTTCTTCTACCAATAAGTTCATCTAAAGAAATCTTGTACAAATCAGCTGCACCATGTAAAAATTCCACATCTGGTGCCGTGGTATTCCTTTCTATGTTACTAACTCTTTGTTGAGACAAATTGAGAGCCTCTGCTAATTGTTTTTGTGTGTATCCATATTTCTTTCTTAATTCAGATAATCTGCTTCCAATTTCCATAGAAATGCCCACCTTTCCAATTTTTTATTGTACTATAATTATGCTTTTTTTACAATAAAATTTTGTATTTCCGCTCTTGACTAACAATTATTTTGTATTATAATAATAATACAAAGAATTTGTTAGTTCAAAAACAGAAAAGGAGGATTAAAACAATGTTTGTTTGTAAAAAATGTGATGAAGAGTACGATGAAAGCATGCGTTATAGTCGTGATTCCAGATACTGCAAGAAATGTGGAGAAGAACGTACTCAATATCTCACTTACCGACGTGACACTTTAGCTTCATTGCGTTCTATGCCTCTTGAAGCCAAAATAATTCAGACAAAGTATCTTATTAATCAAGCTGTTAGAACTTTTGGAGAAGATCACTGCTACATATCTTATTCGGGTGGAAAAGACTCTACGGTGTTATCTCATATTACTAAACAATTATACCCTAACATATTACATTTATTTGCAAATACCACTAACGAATATTCTGAAACCTTAAAACACATCCAATGGGAAATCAAAGAAAATCATACCAATATCATGATTGTCTATCCTATAGATTCTAAGGGAGAAATGTGGAATTTCAAAAAAGTAGTGGAACACTATGGGTATCCTATGTTCTCCAAACGCGTTTCAAACGCCATCAGAACATATCAACACGCAAAAACTCCTCGTACCAAGCAAAACTCTATTGATTACATAGAGCGCAACTTCAAGAAATATCAAAAATATATGGAATTACCTATTTCTGATAAATGTTGCGACAAGCTAAAAAAGGAGCCACTTCGCCGTAAAGCAAAAGAATTAGGGATGAAATGTGTTATATTAGGAATCCTAGCATCCGAAAGTTACCAACGTGAAAAAGCATGGCTTGAATATGGCTGTAATGTTTTTTATCAATTTAAAGACAACCAATGTAAGCCACTCTCTTTTTGGACTCAAAGAACCCAACGCAACCCGCATCTTAAGCGGTACGTTAGGTTCTTTTTTTCTTTATATTTTTTTGTTATATCCCATATTTCTTCAAATCTACTTTTCCATCGATTACCTCTACCCCGTCTGCCTCCAGTAATTTCGCCTGCATACTTTCTCCTCCAAAGGCAAACGCACCGGCTAATTCTCCTTTCGAATTGACCACACGAAAGCAAGGAATATGTTCTGGAGCCGAATTCTTATGAAGCGCATTTCCAACTGCTCTTGCCATCTTTGCATCTCCTGCCATCTCAACAACTTTACCATAAGTCGCAACATGACCTTTGGGGATTTTCTTCACTGCCTCATAAATTCTCTTCGTCGGATTATCCGTAATCAAATCATAACTTTCGGAAATCATTCTTTGAATCTCATTTTCAGGAATAGAACCATCCAAAATAATGGTATTCCAATGTTCCTTATTCTGATGATACCCTGTGTTAGAGTCCGATAGAAACAGCCAATGCACCTTGGCTAATTAATCATCAACAGTTATTCAGCAGGATCACTGATTTCTATTGAATAGGTTTTTAGGTTTCGTCCTCGCTAGCTTTCCCCTTTCATGAGATAAACGGTAGCAGCAGGCTGTCCTTTACCAGCCGACGGTCCATCTCATACAATTCTCCGTGTACTGATAACAACCACATCATCTTCCTTTGCTATATTATCGTATAGTACCTAAAAAACAATCAATATCCTCCGTTGTATTATAGAAATGCAGAGAAACCCGTATACCATTCCTATAATTTACTGTTATTCCTTTCTTTTGTAGCAACTCATATTTTTGCTTCGAGTCTCTGCATCCTATGAGTGTGATTCCCGCCATTTCTCCTTCGGCCGGAGACAAAACTTCTGCTCCATCCAGTTTTTGAACTGCGTCTCTCAAATACTGTGTAAGATTTTGTACTTTTTCCCCTATCTCTTCTTGATGTTCTAAAATAATTTCTACTCCTTGCCTTGCTCCGAAAATTCCGGAAAAATTCATATTCCCTGTTTCGTACCGCCTGGCTTCCAACAGCAGATCAAATTTATATGTTGTGTAATCAAACTTATTTTTCATCCCCGCCCAGCCGATAAATGGATTGTTCAGATTTCCCAGTATTTCTTGATTAATATAAACAAACGCAATTCCATCCGGTCCTAAAAGCCATTTAAAAAATCCGCTTACCAAAAAATCAATATGTACTTTCTTCACATCGATTGGCAGCACACCAAGTCCCTGTATCGCATCCACGACAAAGACGATATCATGCGTCTGGCAAAATTCACTGCACATCTGCAAATTTGTCACCATACCGTTTAACGCCTGTACCCAGCTTATACTCAGCACCTTCGTTTTTTCGTCGCATATCTTTGCCAGTTTCTCCTCGTCAAGTCTCCCATCACTTATATCTATCATCCTCACTTCTACCCCTTGTGATTCTAGATTCATCCATGGATATATATTAGATGGAAATTCTATATTTGTAACAACAACATTGTCTCCCACTTTTAGATCAACAGCTTTTGCCGCCAGATTGATCCCCATGGACGTATTCTGCAAAAACATGATCTCTTCCGGAGCACTTCCGATCAATTGTGCGGTTCTGCTTCGCAGTGTGTCTACTTCTTTCCAATATTCTGCAAATGACGGTCCATTTCTTCTGCGACTTTCATGAAAATCTTCAATCGCTTCAAACACAGTCTTAGGCATCAAAGACATGGCGCCTGTATCTAAATAGCATTTTTGCGCCGTACTTCTTATATCACGAATGATTTCTTCCAAAGTCCCCATATCCTTACTCCTTCTCTGTAAATTTCAAAACCAAATCTTTTAATACTTCTGACGCTTTCCCAATTTGATTGATTTCAATGTATTCCTCTTTCGTATGTGCCTGTTCTATGGAACCGGGGCCAAAGACAAACACCGGGATCCCCCATTTTGCTAACTTGCTTGCATCACAACCATAAGGCAAACCTATGATCTGTTCATGCAAGCCATGCTTTTTTAACACTTCTTTGACGATCTGTTTCTTATCTTCTTCCAGCTTTGTTCCATAGGAAGGATCTGTCAAATATGGCTTTTGGAATATAACACGCATTTTTTCATTGTCACTTAATTCTTTACAAACCATATCTTGCATTTCTTGATATACCACTTCCCACGTTTCTCCTGGTATCATTCTTCTATCTATATGAATAATACAGTAGTCAGGAACAGAATTTACGATTGTTCCTCCTTGTATCAGCGACACGGCTACTGTTGCGTTTTTGCATGCAGAGTCACATCTGCATACTGTCTGTTTTTCGATTTTATTTTGAAAGATCTGGATGATCTTTGCCATTAAATAAATTGCATTTTCTCCCTTTTCCGGCATAGATGTATGAGCCGCAATCCCTGTTGTCTCAATACAAAAGCGAATACTGCCTTTACAGGCACAGGCCAGCCTTAATTCTGTCGGCTCACCAACCACAGCAAAAACAACCTTATCTCTATATTTCCAATTTAAAAACTCATCCACACCTCTATGCTGAAATTCTTCATCACAACACAAAGCCAGACAGAGATCAAACGGAAGTTTTTCCTTTTGTTCCTTCAATTGTTCCATTGCCAAAAACATTGCGCACAGCTGCCCTTTGGCGTCACAGCTCCCTCGTCCCCACAATTTCCCTTCACGGATCTTTGGAGAAAATGCGTCTTTCATCTCTTTTACATCTACAACATCACTGTGCGTCTGAAACAAAACAATAGGTTTCTCACCTAAGCACTCACTCATATGGATCAACAGATTCGATCTTCCTGGCAGCACTTCTTGTTTCTCACAATAATATCCATTTGCACAGCACATTTCATACACATGCTCCACAAAAGCAGCTTCCCCGAAATACTTGTTATCTTCTAACTTGCAATCTCCCGGATTTACACTTGGAATTTCAACAAACTCTTTTAATATCTGACTAATTTCTCTTTTCATACTCTTCTCACTCTTAAAACGACGGCGGGATAAATGCTCTAGACATATGATAAATGGCTTTGTCTATATGTTCCTGCGCACGATCCATTACGACCATCCGATGTCCCGGCAATAAGATATCGGCTTCAAGCCCTTTTAATTTCTTAATATCTTTTCTATATAAAGATAGATCACATCCCGGACAATTCAACAAACCGACTAATCCATTGACAAAGACATAATCTCCCGAAAACAGAATCTTTCTTTTCCCATCATCTAAAAAATATGCCATCAGCCCCGCACTGTGCCCACGTAATTCAATACATCTTAAAGTATATTTTCCTACTTTAAGCTCTTCTCCATCCGTAACATATACGTCAGGGTTGGGAAAAATAAATTCTTTACCTTCCGGATAACACCCTGAATTTCGAGAAATTTCATAAGCTTCTCTTACCTCATCCGGATGCGCCTGCATATCTTCCCATTCATTTCGGGGCGCAACAATTTCTATCCCTAACTCCTGCAGGTCCCTTCCACCCCCGCAATGATCTGCATGCAAGTGTGTAAGATATACTTTTTTTACTTTTTCTATATCTATATATTTTTCTATATTTCGGATAATCTGTCCGGTATCATAACCCACGCCGCAATCAATCAGCGTCGCTTCCTCGCCGCCGTCGAGTAAATAGACATGACAGTCATAGGCATTGGAAAGCCCAAATTCCGCACTCCCTACCAAGTAAATATCTTCTGTCAACCTCATTTGGTCATGCATCCCCTTTCAACAATCTTTCCTGTATTACAAGATTCAATCAAATACTGGCAAAATTCAATGCCACGCACTGCCTGTTCGACAGTCACGATTGGTTTCTTCGTTCTCCCCAAAACCAAATCGATCATATGCTTATTTTCATTTACCAACGCTCCTGTAATCTCACCATTAATTTCCGGCCATAATGTCATATCATGACTTTCCAACTTTCCGTCAAACATGGATACAAGTGTATTCCCCGGACAATTCAGTTTCAACTGCCCTTTTTCCGTCATCACTGTCAATTCCGTATCCAAATACTGTCCAAATTCATTAGGCAGCCTCCACTGCGTTTCCAGATTACATACGACACCATTTTCCATTTCTGCGATTCCAAACACAATGTCAGGACTTCTATATTCCTCTTTCGATTTTTTCTGGACCCCGCAGACACTTTTTATACGAGAATTTGTCAACCATGTAATGATATCTATATCATGTGCCAATGCCATAAAAACCGGATGTGTTCTTGAATGCAGCGAAAATCTCTCGATCGGTACGTTCCTTTTTACCCTAATAGATAAAATTTTGCCATACATATCTTCATTTTGTAATATTCTATAAGCATTATTGTAAGATGCGTCATAGCGCAAGATATGTCCCGGCAAAATATATAGATCCGTACTTTGCTCTAATTCGAGCAGCTTTTTCCCATCTTCGACATTTAAACAAATCGGTTTTTCTAACAACACATGCTTTCCTTCCCGGATTGCTTTCTCTGTAAAGCTGTAATGGGTATCCTCACCTGTTGCGACAATGATCACATCAATCTCTGGATCATTCATAAGATCATCCACATTTGTATACCAGTTAGGGATTTTATATTTCTCACAGATTGCTTTCAATCGGCTTTCTGTTCTGCAGCTGACTGCATGTACTTCCGCCTCGGGCAATTGTTTTAAAGCCTGAATATGCATGACTCCAAAGTCTCCGACTCCTACGATTCCAAATTTAACTTTTTTCATATAAACCTCCTACTTATCAAAGAGGGTCCCTTAATCCTGCAAATTAAGACACCCTCTTCTTTTCATTACTCTTCTTCCGGCATAGAAATTCTGTTAAAGAACTTGTTCATTCTGGTTTCTTCTCCTACTGCTCTTCTAGTCAGATAAGAAACAAGCAGGCAGATAATCAGTGATACACCTGTACTTGTAGCCGTTGTAGTTGCCAGCGCCTGAATCCCACCGGTTCCGGTAAAGGATACGATTGCTCCGCACACAGTTCCTGCGATCAGTCCTGTTAATGCTCCTGTCGCATTAATCTTCTTCACAAATAATCCCAGAACAATAATTACAAATATCGGCATATCTGTTATTGCGATTACATTCAGGATTGCATTCAATGCACCGCCGATCTTTGGAACTAACAATGCCCAACATGTTCCTAAAACAGCCATGATGATCGTTACGATACGAGATACTTTCAAGTACTTTTCTGAAGATTCATTTGGTTTCCATTTTCTATAAAAATCTTCTGTGATCAAAGAAGAGGAAGCGCACAGCGCTGAATCAGCAGTAGACAGTCCGGCTGCTATAAGTGCGGAGAAGAAAATCCCCAGCAAGCCTGTCGGCAGCAACTGCATAAAGATAGTCGGTCCGACCATATCCGGATTCATAGACGCAACTGTAGCCGAATCAAGCATTGCTTTCGCAGCAATTCCCGGAAGGATTTCCATGATCGCCATTGGGATCGCAATCAGTCCTGCAATTAAAATTCCCCATCTGGCAACATTTACTGTTTTGGCTCCTAAGCCTCTCTGCATAACAAACTGACTTGTAATAAAATACGGGAAGCCTAATAATGTCATAGCAATAATGTACGGCCATCCATTTGGATGTTCGATCCCCGGAACCACTTCCATGATTTCCGGCGGAACCGCATCAACCAGTCCCGTCCATCCGCCAAATTCTTTAAAAATAAATATCATTCCAATAAATAATCCGATCCACATCAATACGAATTGAATGACATCTGTTACAACAACGGATGTCAGACCGCCAAGATATGTATAGATCAAAACAATGATTGCTGTACCGATGATCACGATCCACAAAGGAATATCGAATAACAGACTTAAAATCACTGCTGCTGCATAAGTGGTAACCCCCATACGGTTCATTGTATCTGCAATCACCCAGATCACACTGATCGCACTTCGTACCTTTCCGTCATATCTGTCTTCAAAAATTTCTGACATCGTTGTATAACGTAACTTACGATAAATAGGTACAAACACGACCGCTGCCAATACACAGGCACAGGCATTCAATGCAATCCACACAACAGAGATACCTGAATTGTACACAACCCCCGGCTTTCCAACCATACTCCATGTAGAAAAATTCGTTGCTCCAAATGTTGCCGCCAAAGCAAATGGTCCAAATGATCGGCCGCCCAAGGCAAAATCTTCAAAACCATTTACTTTTTTTGAGACATAGTATCCTATGAATAATGTGAATACTAAATATAATACCATAATTGCAATATCAAGAAATGAAATATGCACAAAAACACCCCCTTTATTTTTCCAACATCTTAATAACCTCATTTCGGCTTACACTAATAAAGCCACCTACAAACCATACTGCATATCCTCCAAGAACAAGAATGTTGATGATCTGTCCGGAAACCATGCTTCTCAGCACACAGCCGCCTATAAACATAACTGCACCCAGTGTCATGATCCACATTCCATAGCGCTTGCTTGTAACAGGCGCATGTTTGCTTTCTAAGAAGAAAATTTTACCTCTGAATTCCAAAATCGGTCCAATGATCATCAAAAGCGTAGACACTACGATCGATGCCATAATCAAAATTGTAATGATATCCATTCTCTCTCCTCCTCTATCGTCCTTTTACTTTATTTCCACGATCAATTCAATTTCTACCGGTGTATTAAAAGGCAGTTCATTTGAAGATATGGCGCTTCTGCTGTGTCTTCCCTCTTCGCCGAATACTTCTACCAATAACTTTGACCCCCCATTTATCACCGCCGGTTGCAGCACAAATCCATCTGCAGAATTGACAAAACCTAAGACTTTCACAACTTGTTTTATCTCATCTAAATTTCCCAAATATTGTTTCAAAACCGCAAGTGCATTAACCATGCACTGTCTCGCTGCTTCCTGTCCTTGCTCTACACTAAGTTCTTTTCCTACTTTTCCTTCATAAAGAAGTTTGCCATCCTTTTTACAGTCCTGCCCTGATATATATAAGAGCTTTCCTACCTGCTTCACAGGAACATATTCTGCCACCGGCTTTGCAGGAACAGGAAGAATAATGCCTAATTCCTTTACTCTTTCCTCTACACTCATATTCCAACCTCCATCTTCACTAAATTTTCTAGTTACTTTCATTTTACACGTGCTTTTTGATTAATCAAACTATTTATTTGAATACTAACAATTAATTTGGTTTTTGTAAATAGTAAATTTTCATAATTATATCCTATATTTTTGTGCACATTCAACAGTTTTTAATTTTCGCAACCTTTTTCACTCTATTTCTCTTGTTTTTCCATGTTTTGTATCCTTATTCAACCGCAAAAAGTCAATACAATTTGTCTGTTTCTCTCCAGTCTTCACCTAATAACCTTATAATTTTTTGTCAGTTTCATTCCTTTTTATATTTATTTTTTCACTCATAATCCACGAAATCATACTTTTTGTTATATTCCATCTTTACAGATGACATTTTATATGCTAACATTTCATTATCAAAACTAATATAAAGGAGATGGAACTTTATAATGAAAACTCTTTATGACGATTGGGATACATGGCAACGACTTATGTCCATGTTAGAATATCAATTTGGTTCAAATTGCGAAATAATCCTTCATGATCTAACAAAAGATTATAATCATACAATTGTCGACATAAGAAACGGACACATTACAGATAGAAATATAGGAGACTGCGGAAGTAATCTTGGTCTAGAAGTCCTTCGCGGTACCGTCCAGGAAGGAGACCGTTACAATTATGTTGTATACACAAGAGATGGCAAAATCCTTCGTTCCTCTACTATGTTCATCAAAAATGACGAAGGCAATGTGATCGGATGCCTGTGCATCAATCTTGACATCACCGAAACTGTCCGATTAGAAGAATTTTTGAAGCGATACAATAGCTATGAGATAGAGGAGGATAATGCCCAAAGTATTCTTCCCACTTCAAAAAAACACGCCGAAGCAAATACCGTGCCTTCTGACTCCTCTTCTAATCCCCCTTCTGATTCAGAAGTATTTGCAAATAATATTACAGAAGTACTGGAATTTTTAATCGCCCAAGCTGACAAGAGAGCTGGAAAACCTGTGGACGGACTTTCACGAGAAGAAAAAATTGAATTCGTCAGATATTTAGATCAAAAGGGCGCTTTTTTAGTAACTAAGTCCAGCGAACGAATTTGTGAACATTTAAAGGTATCGCGATTTACTCTTTATAATTACCTGGATCTTATCAGGAAAGAGTCAAATACAAACACGGAAACAAATAAGGAAGAATAACCTTTTCTTCATCTCTATCATTTAAGTAAAGGAGGCTTTCTCAATGAAACTGTCAAATATATGCACATTTAAACAACAGATGGATTCCGATTGCGTCATTGGTATCTTTTCCAAAACCAACGATGGTTCATTTATTGAAAGTTCCGGAAAAAGCGGAATCGACTTTTGCATACTCGATATGGAACATGGTCCGGTCAGCTATGAACACCTGCCCAATCTGATACGCGCCTGCGAATGCACGGATACGCTGCCCATCGTACGTGTAGCCGATAACTGTGATGAATATATAAGCAAAGCTTTGGATCTAGGCGCTGCCGGGATTCAGATCCCACAAATAAGTAATAAAACAGCAGCAGAAAAAGCCATACAATATGCAAAATTTTATCCCCAGGGAAATCGTGGCGTATGCAGATACGTAAGAGCGGCAGAATACTCTTCTCTTGAAAAATCTCAATATTTCAAAGAAGCAAACAAAGCAATGATCATCCTGCAAATAGAAGGAATCGAGGGAATCCAGAATTTAGATGAAATATTATCTGTCCCAGGGATCGATATTATTTTCATCGGACCTTACGATTTATCTCAGTCACTTGGACTTCCAGGAAATGTACATCACCCAAAGGTAATCGAGCAAATGAAACTTATTGTTAAAAAAGCCCAAAATGCTAATGTTGCTGTCGGCACTTTTGTTGACACATCAAAAGATGCGCTCTACTGGAAATCCTTGGGCGTAAAATATATTGCCAATTCTGTCGATGTGGGTATTTTTTACTCCGCATGCAGAGCGATTGTAACCTCGATCAAAATCGGTTAACATGATTACAGAGAAAAGGGGCTGTCAGGAAATAGATAAAATGCCATTTGAACCGCTCCCCGTCAAGTAGACAATTGAAAAAATATAATTTTTCTGCCAGTAGAAATTTATCTGCTGGCAGTTTTTTATGCAGCTTGCAAGTAAATTTCGTATTTTTCCATTGGTGTTAAAATTCCGAGATTTCTTTGCAATCGTTTATTATTGTAGTAATCTATATACTCTTCGATCATTCTTACGAGAGTTACTCTATCAGTAAATCGTTTTCCATAGTATCGTTCTCTCTTCAAAATTCCCCAAAAACCTCCCATCGGTCCATTGTCGATACATTTAGCACCCCTCGACATGCTTTGTGTTATTCCAGCATTTACAAGTTTTGTATGAAATGCCCTATTCGTATATTGAAATCTTCTGTCACTGTGAAATAACGGTTGTGCACCAGGATTTTTAAGCAAGACTTCGTCTAGGGTATCAAACACTAAGGCGTTGTTGTTATTGCCACGAACAACATGACTTATTCGGCATCCTGTGTTTTCATATAAGACTATTTCTATCCATGGAACCACTTTTCTTGATTGGACGTCTATACCGACGAACCAAACGATTCATTTCATCGATTAGTACAGTTTTGCACCTGCCAGGATTCTGTCATCTACCATCAGAAGGTGCAGTCCTTCGTGGCCATCTTCCTCGTGTACTGCTGAGATCAGCATACCTTATGTTCTAAGTAGCTTTTCTCTATTACCGTTATTATGCAATTCTATTCTAAGACTCCAATCGAATCTGTCTGTCAAGTCTACAGTTCTTTCAGAACCTCTCCGATATCTTCATTCATGCAGACAGACTTTCTCCCTATTTCTTCCGGTGCATATGCTTCCCCCCGGTTCAGACACACATAAAATATATGTTGAAATTTGTTTGTCATCTGCCAGAACGGATATTTTATAATCCCGGGAGTATTATATCCCACACCAAGTTCAAGGAACACTATTTTCTGCTTTTTATGATCCTGTATAAATTTCTCATACCGTTCTGCTGCCTGGTGCCATCCGTCATCTTCAACAAATGTCTGATCCGATCTGAGGTTCATGCTCATCGGCTTGCCACAGTGTGGGCAATATGGAATCAGCCCCGTTGGAACCGTAAGCTTTATTTCTCCATTTTCCGGTTTTTGCAGTTCCCCGTCTTTAATCTGGAATCCCTGACTCAGCACCATTTTTTTAATAGCCTCTTCATTGTCATAGGTTTCCTTATGGCAAGGTTCACTACATTGAAACAGACCATAATCTCCCTGTGTATAAAAGATTCTGTTTTTATCGAACCCGGACTTCTGGAAACAATGATCCACATTTGTCGTCAGTACAAAATAATCCTTCTCTTTCACCAGATCATGCAAGTTCTGATATACCGGTTTTGGCGCATCCATATATCGATTAATATAGATATATCTGCACCAGTATCCCCAGTGTTTTTCCAATGTTTTATATGGATAGAAGCCTCCCGAATACATATCAGAAAATCCATATTTCTTTCTGAAATCTGAAAAATATTTTTCAAATCTTTCACCGTTATACACAAAACCTGCTGATGTGGAAAATCCCGCACCTGCCCCAATTATAATAGCATCTGCTTCCTCAATTTTTTCTTTTATCTGTAATATCTTATCTGAGTAACTGTTTATAGAGTCGTTCATCTTCCTCTTTAAAAACATTAAATATCACCTTTATCTTTGATTTTGTCTTTTCTTTATATTGCTTTACTGTCTGTACTGCAAGCTCGGCAGCTCTTTTATTCGGGAACATAAACACTCCTGTCGAAATACAACAAAAAGCAATACTCTTTACTTCGTTTTCATCAGCTATCCTAAGACACGATTCATAGCAGGATATCAGTAAACGTTCATGTTCCTTTGTCAGCTTTCCCTGCACGATCGGACCAACTGTATGAATCACATGATCACAGGGCAGATTAAACGATGGAGTAATCTTTGCCTGCCCTGTCGGTTCTTCATGTCTCTGTTTTATCATCATATTATTGCAATAGTTTCGAAGCTGAATTCCTGCATAAGTATGAATGCAATTATCAATACAATTATGGCAAGGCTGATAGCAGCCTGTCATACCGCTATTTGCCGCATTTACGATTGCTCCCACCTTAAGCCTTGTAATATCACCCTTCCAGATAGAAAGATCAGGCTGTACCTCCCTTATATCTGCAAATGTGACAATACCCTTCTTCTCATTTTCTTCTGCCATTCTGATTCATTTCCTGATCACCGCTTTCACCGGACAGTTTTCATAACAGTTTCCACAATGCAGACAGTGCTCCTGCTGGATGACAAAAGGTGTTCCCTTCTCAATACATTTCTGTGGACAATGTTTCATGCATGTCCCGCAGCCGATACAGGATTCCGTTATGTAATATCCCTTTTCTTTTACACTTACATTTCCCAGAATATACGTCTCCCGGAAAATTGGATTTACGCCAAGATTAAAATACTCCAATTCCGCCTTATCAATACAGAAAATAATACCGATTTCTCTTGTATCCCCCGGATATACATTCGCAAGATATGGCTGTTCTTCAAAAATGATATCCATCCATTTTTTCTGTTCGTTTTCCGTTACTGCGTAAGCCTTTCCTGACAAACGAATCATTTCTTTATATTTGGTATAAGCAAGAATCTGAACCCTGCCATCTTCCATTAATTCTTTACAAAAATTTTTACCTCTGGCGGTAAAAAAATAGAGTGCATCCGGTTCATAATGAATCGCACTGATATTCCGTATCTGTGGTGCTCCTTCACTGTCCACGGTTGCAAATGCAAGCACTCCCACCAGTTCCATTTTTTTCAGACATGTTGCTAAATCCATCTGTTCTCCACCTATTCTACAATTTTAATTCTTTCTGGTTTTCTTGGTTTACTGTTCGGCTGTTCACCGTCTATATATCCTAATATAACAAATCCCTGACATGCGTATCCTTCTGGCACTCCCCATTCGTTCATCAGTCTTCTTCCTTCTTCTGAATCAAATGTTTCATAGCCCCTTGAGATAATACATGATGCAATTCCAAGCTCTGTTGCCTGCAGAATCATATTTTCCATCATACAAAAGGCATCTGCTGTCTTGAAAAGAAAATTATTCTGGCAGAATACACATACAACTGTCGGTGCATCATAAAATCCATTTTTTATGGTCGGATCATCAATTGTACTTGGCTGTTCCTTCGAGACAAAACTGCCTGCCAGATGTGAACGGTCAAAATCTGCTATATTCATCTTTCCCACATAAGCTGCCAGTTCTTTATTATGGATTGCAACCATCATACTTCTCTGTCCGCCTCCGGCATTCGGTGCAAAATTTCCAGCTTCCAGAATCTTTTCCAGGTCATCACGTCTTATCTGCTCACCGGTATATTTCCGAATGGAATGTCTGGCTTTGATGATATCCATTAACATGGAAGCACCTCCCCGGTAATCTCATTTCTTGTCTTCCAGCACTGCGGATCTGCCCCATAAAAGTTACCGCTTGTTCCATTGGCAACCGCCGGACATCCACGGCACCATGCCTTAAGTTCACATTTGCTGCATTTTACAAATTTATCGTAATCCCTGTATTTTTCCATCTGACAGATCCAGACATCTGCCAGTCGATTTTCAAAAATATTGGCCACTTTACTGTCTGTCACCCTTCTGCATGCCATAATATCTCCGTTCGAAGATATGGTAATATGACAGTTTCCACAATTGCAGCCACCATAGATCATTCCTGCCTCTGTACTCTCAGGAAGCTTAAACTGTCCCGTTTCATATTCATACAACGTCCACAAATGATCCTTTTTATTAAAATAGGTCTCGCATCCTGCCTTTTCATATGCCTTATACTTTGCATCACAGACTTCCAGAAGTTTTCTGTATTCTTCCGGTGTCATGCTTGTGTCAACTTCACCACCTGTAGGCACATAGCGCGAAAATGCAAAAACCTTTGCTTTTGCTTTTACAACTTCATCAATAATATCCGGTATCTCATCCATATTTGTTTTGGATACCGTACTCATAATTACACTTTTTATTCCTGCTCTGTTCAGACATCCGATTTTTTCAATCGTCAGATCAAAACTTCCCGGCTTTCTGAACCAGTCATGAGTTTCTCTCATTCCATCAAGGGACATCTGGTACTTCTCACAACCACAAACCTTTAACATTCTGCAAATTTCGTCGTTCAAATGAAATGGATTGCCCATTAAGGTAAAAGGTATCTTTTTCGATTTCAGCAATACCATTAATTTCCAAAAATCCGGATGAAGGATAGGATCTCCGCCAGTAATGTAAAAATATGGTACTCTGCCATATACTTTGCAGAAATCCTCACAGCTTGCCACTACCTCTGTCATCTGCTTCCAGGTCATGGACTTTAATTCCTTACAGCCTTCGCCTGAGAAAATATAACAATGCTTACACCGCTGATCACATTCATCTGTAATATGCCACTGAAAAGAAAAATACTGACTCATCCTATCCAACTCCTTCCTTAACTTATTTTACTTGTCAGATGCTCCACATGCTGTTCCGCATGCTGTTGTTTTCTCTTCCGGTTTGTCAGATGCTCCACATGCTGTTCCGCATGCTGCTGGTTTTTCCTCCGGTTTACCTGCTGCTCCGCACGCTGTTCCGCATGCTGCACTGGTTTCTGTTTCTGCTTTCTTTTTCCATCCGAAAAGATTTGATAATGCCATTTTGTTACCTCCTGATATTTTTGTTTGTTGTTATCTTTGTTGCAAGATTATAATATCAGGAGTTCTTAACCGACAAAAGTACGCACTTTTTTATTACATAGGCATAAAAAGGTGACCCTGGTTACTTTTTTGTAACCTATTGCTTCTTTTTTATTGTTAGATTAAAATGAAATATAACAACAAAAAGGAATGTTATATGAGGAGGCAATCATATGTTAACAAAAGAAGAATTACCGGAATGTCCGGTTGCAACCACTGTTTCGCTCATCGGCAGTAAATGGAAATTGCTGATTATCCGAAATCTGCTGGAACGCCCCTGGCGATTCAATGAGTTAAAAAAAGATCTCGAAGGAATCAGCCAGAAAGTTCTTACCGATAGTTTGCGCTCCATGGAAAATGATGGTCTCATTATTCGCACCGTTTATCCGGAGGTTCCCCCAAGAGTTGAGTACAGTCTCAGCGAACTTGGACTTACTCTGAAGCCTATTCTCGACTCAATGGTCGAATGGGGGAACGCCTATAAAAAAATGTAGAGAGAAGGGGCGGTCATTTTGATATGCCCCTTCTCTCTACATACTGGCTGTGTAGATTATAATGCGAAATGTTGTGGTTCTCTTCATGTTGTCACCTTCTTACATATCTTTGGTTTCTACTTTTCGGTTTTTCTGGAATTGTCATTTGTACCAACTGAAGTTCCATAGCCGGATTCATGTAATTTTTGCGAAAAGTTTCCTTTGACTTAAGTCCGAGTTTTTCCATCAAAGCAGTGCTTGTATATGGCACTTCGTATTCCATAACATTCAATAATTTTTTTACATATTCTGTTACATGCTCATCCTGTTCATCTGCTCTTAATAATATCTCTTCCAATATTTTATCTATCTGTTTCAACATGAATTCAATAAAAACATTCGAATCCCCATTGATATGACACTTTGCTATTGCATTATAATATTCATCCTGAAACTTTTCTATCTGACTTTCAATTGGAATATATTGAAAAACTGACTTCCATTTTGACAAAAGACATGTGTGCCATAATCTTGCCATACGCCCATTTCCATCTGAAAATGGATGGATAAATACAAATTCATAATGAAATACACTTGCTAAAATCAACGGATGTACTTCACCTTGCACACGATTCATCCAAGCAAACAGCTCATCTATAAGTTGTGGCACCAATCTTGCTGGTGGTGCCATAAAAATACACTGTTCTCCATTGAACACACCTTCTTCTCCATGTCGAAAACATCCCGATTCATCTACCAGATATTTCGTCATAATTGCATGGATTCGTTTCAATTCTTCTATATCATACGGATTGATTACGCTTATCTGTGCATATGCTTCGTATGCATTTTTTACTTCTTGAATTTCTTTTTGTTCGCCCAATACAAGTTGTCCACTGATAACATCTCTTACCTGACCGATACTCAACGAATTTGCTTCAATTCTCAAAGATGAATAAATGGATCTAATCCTATTGTTCTTTCTTAAATGAGGTTTTGCTTCCAATTTTTTTAATACACTCATTTTTCCGATTTTCTCCGATATAGATGCAACGCAATCCAACATTGTGTTTGTAATCGTAAACGGTGGAGTATAATCTGCCATAATTTTTCACCTCTCAGCATTTTATCTTACTTATTATCTTGCGTGTTTTCTTGCTTAATTATACATAATTTTTTTCAAAAATTCTATAATTTCTTTGTCCTGTGTGTCGTAAGGGAAATTTGATTTTCAGAGACTACTGCAAACGGATCATCTGAAATGACAATGCTCCGCTGGCATCACTGGTTTATTTTTAATCAACTCAACATTGAAGGACATAAAAGAAATTTAATGGTGCCTTGCACCTTGTGTGCCTTGTGTGTTCTCGAATATCCGCATAAAATTTAAAGGGTCTGGCGAAAGCCAGACCCTCATCTTCGTCCCTCAAGTATGCCCCTGAAAAGCCCTTTGAGAAAAGGATTTTTCCTCTCTCAAAGGGCAAGTTGGCAAACTGGAAGTTTTGCATACGTTATTCTTCTAATATTTTTGTAGGGTTCGCATCCGTTACAAATATCATACTAGGGTTAAACTTAACTACTATTTTTTCTTTGCGATATAAAATACATAACTGTAATAATCTACTACTAATCTAAAATAAAGCGATTATAAGCTATCCTTTTTCCTGTGTTTGTTTTAAAATTTTCATCTATACACTTTTTTATCTTTTCTTGTTCTTTTTCTTTATCCATAACCGTTAAATTTTCAAGCAAATCAGCTTCCCATTGTATTTGAAAATCAAGTCCATCAATTTTAGATGGAGTATGATGGTTGCCTATTATAAAGCATATTCTATCAATATTTTTGTTATAGCCTACCTTTTTTAATATTTCTTTCGCTACTTCTGGTCCTTCCTTTTCTTGATAGACACCATCAATAGAACCGTATTTTTTTTGTGCTTCAACCGCACCAATATCATGTAGTATAGCAATAATACTGATGAATTCTTTTTCTTCCTCTCCGATATTTTCTCCTTTCATTATATCTTCTGCATTTTTCAAAACGTTGAGAGTATGCTCTATGCCAAAAGGAATTTCTTTGAATACTTCTTTCATCTCTATAATAATTTTTTCTTTAAACATAAATTACCTTCATTTATACCTTATAGGTGTTTTAGTTCTATCTATCCACTTTTTTGTTCGCCGATACAATCAGCATCATGGGACGGCGCATTTCATCCTGCATCCCCGGAATATCCATCATGTATTCCGGCGGCTGCGGCTCCACAATATGATTTATTATAAAACCATTTGAAAGCAGTGTATTTAGATATGTGGTCAGTGTTCTATGAAATTTTGTAACCTTTTCTCCCAAAAACACAGCTGTTCGTTTGCCCTCATAATAATAATTATCCACCGGAAAATGCAGTATTTCTCCTTTTTCGTTATAATACCAGTCTTGTGTTCCATAGGCAGTAAAAACAGGATGTTCAACCGTAAAAACTAGCTTACCACCAGACTTCAGTATTCTATATATCTTTTTTACTAAAATCTCATAATCTGCTACATAGTGAAACGCAAGTGAACTTAATATTACATCAAAACTCTCCTCTGGGAATTCCACATCTTCTATAGCACAGCATTTATATTCAACCTGTGGAAAATGTGTTTTTTCTTTGGCTACCTCGAGCATTTTATGAGAAATATCAACACCTACAACAGAAGACGCTCCGTGTTCCATCGCATAAATACAGTGCCATCCATAGCCGCATCCTAAATCAAGCACACGCTTATCTTTAAAATCCGGTAGCAGCTTTCTCAATGTTTCCCATTCTCCTGCACCGGCTAGTCCCTGCTGTGAGCGACTCATTTGACTGTATTTTTGAAAAAATATATTATCATCATATTTGTTTTCTTTTCCATATTCTACATAATTCAACCTCTTTCACCTCGCTGTAAACTTCCGATTTTTCGTTCTCTGCGACTTCCCAATAAACTGGAATTTGACAAGTACCTTATAGCTTCATATTTTCAAACCTATTATATCAATTTTTTCTTGATTTAATCATAAAAAATGCTATACCAGCAACTATTATGTATCCGAACAATGAAATAACAGATGATTCAATTCCAAATTCTCCACCTGTGATGGCGAAATCTTTTGAATTAAGTACATATGTCATTATAGAATATTTATCCATTTTTTCCCCAATAGCTAATCCTCCACCAATAATCACAACGTTCCAGATAGCATGAACTATTCCACTATTCCAAACTGAACCACTTTCTATTGCAATCATCGAAAACATAACGCCTACCATCGTTCCGGCGATAATTACTAATAAACAACTGCCTATTGAAAAATCCTGTCCAAGAACATGTACAATACCAAATAACATTGATGGAACAATTACAGCCACCTTAATATTCCATCTTTTCTTTAATGCATTAAGTATAACTCCTCTAAACACCATTTCTTCAACAAATCCAGCCGCTATTCCGGTAAATGCAACCCCTGCACTTAAAGTAATGAACATCTGATTTCCATTCATATTTGAGGATACATACTTACCGTTGAATATTAAAAGATAACTTCCTTTTATAACAAATGGTAATAATACAGCTATCAAAATCCATCTTATTTTAATAGCAAATTTAGGCATTCCGAAATCAGAAGTCGGCAATTTAATAATTTTGCTAATAAACATTTTCAGAATAAGATATGTCAATCCAGCATATATAATTCCAGCGATAATATTACAAATGCCAGTTGGAATTTTTATTATAACAAACATACTTGCAATGGTTTGTGCAATAATCTGTGTGATTATTAAAATAAATATGGCAACAAATGATGTGCTAATTGCTTTTTTTGTACTCATTTTATTTCTCCTAGTATAATAATGATGTAGTCAATCAAGACTACTTGGTTAATAAGTTTCTATAAATCAGATAACAGAAGAAGGGATTCTTCCTTCATCAGATGTTATCCATAATAATGATCATGTCTGACGGTTCCTGATAGACANCCTAGTATAATAATGATGTAGTCAATCAAGACTACTTGGTTAATAAGTTTCTATAAATCAGATAACAGAAGAAGGGATTCTTCCTTCATCAGATGTTATCCATAATAATGATCATGTCTGACGGTTCCTGATAGACACTAGATAAAACATAAGGTATCATCTCTTAGGATAGGACAAAGAATGTATTTCTCCTTGGGACACTGATTATCAGTGGATACCTGTAATTAAGTCAATTAGTCCATTCGACAGGGTTTTATGTTTTAGCTGGTTGGGAGCCGGAAGGCCATACCCGAATAACGCGCTAGGTTGTGTACCTGCCAGATTGGAAATGGATTCCTATCAGAAAGGAGCTATTGCTCATGTCAAACAAAGTTTTCTTTAATCTCGATGATTTATTCATCTCTGTTGGTATTGATATCGGTGCTGATTTCTCATGGATGTCTATAGCACTTCCAAACCAACAATTCGTAGGAAAACCTTACAAAATCCTACATAACAGTATTGATTCCATTACAACCGCTGTTTCTAAAATAAAAGAAGCAGAAGAGTTGTATTCTTTGGAAAGTCACATTTTCCTCGAATCCACGGGAATTTATCATTACCCACTCTTCTGCTATCTTCGTGATAAGGGTTTTAACTGCTCTGTTATTAATCCTATCATCACTAAGAATAGCACAAACATCAACATACGAAAAGTACATAATGATCGTTTTGATTCTAAAAAAGCTGCTTTGGTTGGTTTGAAACCTGATTTAAAGGTTTCACTTATGCCTTCAGATCTTGCTCTAAACTGCCGTAACCTATGCCGTGAATACTACGATTTAATGGATAATCGCAGTGCCTATGTGAATAAGCTTCAGGGTGAATTACGCATGGTGTTTCCACAGTATCTTGACATCTTTTCCAAGGTTACTATCAACACTTCTCTTACATTATTGGAGACTTATACCTCTCCATCAGCTTTTCTTAAAGCAGACAAGCAAGAGATTATTGATATCATCAAATCAACAGCTCGCTTTGGACTTACATATGCTCAAAATAAGTATAATGCCATAATTCAGGCGGCAACTGATGCAAATCAGTTTGGTTACATCATAGACAGCAACATCAAGCGTATTCGCCTTTATATCAGCTTCATACGTAAATATGATGAAGAAATCAACAACATTCTTGAATCGCTCCATGAGCTTGTTGATGCTAATGAAGATGCCGACTTTGTCAAGCAGATTCATTTGATTGAAACATTTAAAGGTGCCGGTTTCTTGTCTGCTGTATCCATCATGGGTGAGATTGGTGACTTTTCAGCATTTTCAAAACCAAAACAACTTTTCGCTTATTTCGGTCTTGATCCGGCAGTAAAACAATCCGGAAAATTTGAAGGTACCAAGGTTCAAATGTCTAAGCGTGGTTCTGCCATAGCTAGACGTGTGATTCACACGTTAACCTTACAAAGCATCAGTATCTCCCGTAATGGAGAAGCTAAAAATCCAGTTCTTCGTGAGTACTACCTCAAGAAATGTGACTCAAAACCAAAGCTCGTAGCAATGGGAGCTGTTTCACATAAGGTATGCAATATGATATTTGCAATACTCAGAGACAACAAACCATTTAAAATCATTGCTCCTCAGGAGCATATCAAACAATACAATGCTGCTAAATGCGACATAGCTGCATAAAATACTATGAACCCAATGATTCAATATCTTTCAAAAAATGATATTTTCACCAAGGGGGAAGTTTGCCCTTTTTTAGTCAGAAAACAAAATAATTTTTTTCTCATTTAACTATTGACATTTATTAGCTGGACTTTTTTCAAGCGTTAAATTTCGATTTTCTCAATTCTCCAAACTGGAATTTGTAAATATCATTTTACATTTTTATATGAAATCACAATATGACTTGGTGCAAATAATACTGATGCAATAATCAATAGCACTGACCTACTCATAATCCCACTAAATAAGAACAACATTGAAGGAATAATAGAAAGTGCTAATGCTCTGAAAACGCTGTTTTTCTTAAAACATATAATCCAAATAGCACAATAAAGCATTACCAATATGGTATCTACAATCAGATATAGTGCAAATGCTTCGTCAGACCACCACCCGAACCAAGTTCCCGGAATATTGATTATCATGAATCCGAAACAACCCAATCTCCCTACTTGTTCTGTGACCTCAACATATTTATTGTTCCACTTATTATCAAATCCATCTTTGCACTTAATCGCAAATACAACATTGGGTATCATAATGACTGCAATAAAAATCAGCCCAAAAACATTAAACCATTCCATATTATCTACCATCACAAACTTCGATTTTCTCAATTCTCCAAACTTGAATTAATCGATTTCTTTATTATCTAATCTGTTAGTAATCTATCCAACAGCATCTGCCTATTATTTATAAACATTTCTGTTACCTGGTAACTCTCTGTATCCTCATATTCGCACAGATGTATGCATCCATTATCAAAACAATAGATATCTGCATCTGGTATTCCTAACAAAATTGGCGAATGCGTAACTATAATAAACTGTGCTCCCTCTTTTGCACATCTGTATATTTGCATCAACAATGTAAGCTGTCTCTGCGGCGATAATGCAGCTTCCGGCTCGTCAAAAAGATACAAGCCATTTGGATTCATATTATTCTGTGCTAATGCGAGAAAACTCTCTCCATGTGATTTTTCATGATATTTAGCGGAAGGATGTGTAATATCTGCATATTCTTCTTCCTGCGTTGCAACATTATAAAAGCTTTCTGCCCTAAGAAAATATCCCCACTTTTCCTTCCGATAGCCTTTGGCAATTCTTATCGCATCACACAACTCTGAATGTGTATCATGCGTAGAAAAAACATAATTCTTCGTTCCACCCTCAGGATTAAAACCATGTGCTACGGCAAGTGCTTCCAATAAAGTTGATTTACCGCTGCCATTTTCCCCTACAAAAAAAGTAATTGGTTTGTTAAAATCAAGTTTTTCAACTCCCTTAAAAGCCCTGATTCCCTTCAGATAACTATCCTTATCAATTTTATCCCAATCAAATATTACTCCTTGTATGAATTGATCATTCACCTAAGCACCTCCTTGTAAAAAACACTTTCTAATCCCCAGCTTCTTGCCCCTTAGGCAAGAAGCATTCTTCACCTTCAGTTCGGTCAATCCCGATTTGTATTTCTGTTTGTTTTAAAAATGGGCAACTCCGATTGGAATTGCCCACTCACTGCACTAATTATGCGATTTTTTCTTGCCTGTACCGATTTCTGCATCAATTGATGTAAGTTTGATGTAAATCGCTGTTTTTTTAGTTTTTTGTCAAATGAAGTACGTCCCGTCTATTTGGTGAAACGGTACATCTTTACATCACGTCGACTGGCGTCTCCGTGCGTTTTTCGCCTTATGTCGGTGTTCGCAAGCGCACACCGCCGCAAGGCTCAGTTTCTCATCTTAATAGAGCTTTGCACCTGCTGGAATGTGGTCATCTACCATCAGAAGATGAAGCTTTTCTTCGCCTTCTTCTTCATGAATAGCACTGAGGAGCATACCGCAAGATTCAATTCCCATCATGGCTCTCGGTGGCAGGTTAGTGATTGCAATCAGTGTCTTTCCAACTAACTCTTCTGGCTCATAATAAGCGTGAATACCGCTTAAAATGGTTCTGTCTGTGCCTGTTCCGTCATCAAGAGTAAACTGTAACAGCTTCTTTGACTTCGGTACTGCAACGCACTCTTTAACTTTTACTGCACGGAAATCTGACTTGCTGAATGTATCAAAATCAACAAATTCCTCAAATAAAGGCTCTACCTTTACCTTGGAGAAGTCGATAACTTCTTCCTTCTCAGGTGCTGCTGTGGAAGTGCTGTTTTCTGACTTCGCAGACTTCTTGTCAGCGTCCAGTGATTTCATTGTCGGGAATTTTTTTGATTGCTAAGCTAACTCTTGTATATTCCTGCAAACCCTTGGAAAAATGGGCTTTCCCGTATTCTATATACTTGGATACTCTTGGACGTTTTTTTGACTTTTGTGCGTCCAAAAGATGTCATTCGCCTTCAAATACGTCTTTTTATTTTAAGACATGTACTGACATGTCAAACACTACAATACTTGATGAGTATAGCATATTTATCTCAGTATGAATAGGTATATTTTTCAATCTTCAAAGAGTTCAATCGCAGGACTCTTTTCTAAAAAATATCCATGTTTTTTGATAATTTCTCAATTACTGATTTGGTAACATCCGGGTTTGCTTCTGCATATATGTTCATGGTAGTCGATACATCAGCATGTCCCATTACCTCTTGAATTACTTTGATGTTGGTTTCATTCTCGCAAAATCTTGATGCAAACGTATGTCTGAAGATATGGCAGGAGAATCTTGGAATCATAACAGGTTCTCTCTTCTCCTTTTTAGCAGCCACCTCTTCTTCTGAATTATGTGTATCCACAATTCTCTTGATTGCCCGGTTTACTGCTGCTGGGTTATGTGGCATCCCAAATCGGTTTGTAAATACAAAATTGGTCATTCCATCCACATTCTCAACGCAAAAGCCTTCCTGCTTCTGTCTCTCATATTCTTCCTGAAGCACATCATATACCTGCTGCATCATAGGTATTCTACGATTACCAGCTTCCGTCTTTGGCAAAGATACTCTAAACTCACATTTATATGAATCATCCGCTCTCTGGTAATANTGCTTCTGTCTCTCATATTCTTCCTGAAGCACATCATATACCTGCTGCATCATAGGTATTCTACGATTACCAGCTTCCGTCTTTGGCAAAGATACTCTAAACTCACATTTATATGAATCATCCGCTCTCTGGTAATAGGTTAAGCTATGATTGATATCAATGATTCGATTCTCCAAATCAATATCATCCCAGCGTATCCCAATTGCTTCTCCTATTCTGCATCCAGTCCCTAACAAAAATACAAAGAATGGATACCAGTGATAAAAGAACGGATTCTTTGCTACATACTCCATGAATTTTCTCTGCTGATCCACAGTCAACGCTCGCCTTGTTTTTCTGGCACCACCATTACGCTTCTTTACTTCACAGTATGCTCCGTCTACCGGATTCTTCCTTATAATATCATCTCTGACGGCAAGCTGAAATGTAGGTCTTAATACTGTGTTAATTGTCTCAAGCGTATTAATCTGTAATCCCTGATTATTAATCAAGTCTGTATAAAAGAACAACACGTCTGAGTATTTCACATCTCTTACTTTCTTCTTGCCAAATGTATCACGAATAAAATGATTCCATGTATACAAATAATTACTGTAAGTAGTGCTGCGCAATTCTGTTTTAGTTGATATGTACCTGTCAAACAAAAAGTTTACATCAGCCTTTCCTGCGACATAGATATCAAGTCCATCCAACTGGTCTTTTTGTAACTGTTCTTCTCTTTCTCGAAGTTTTACCAAAGACTTTGCATAAATGGTCCTTTTCTTACCTAATGGATCAATATATACATATGAGTATCTTCCGTCGCCTTTTCTGTAACCCTCACCCTTTCTTAATACTCTGCCTTTACCGTCTTTTCTACAAGCCATTATTCTCTCCTTTCCGGAGAAAAGAGCCTGTTCTACTGATTAGCCTGTTGCTTCATTTGTAATTCAACACCCATTCTAATCAATTGCGAAATGGATAGATTATGAGTCTCAGCATACTCAACCATTATCTGGTATTCCTCTTCTTTAAATTTAACAGTCACCTTATGATCAAAAGGTTTATCTGCTTTTGGTCTTCCAGTTCTAGCCATCTGTATGCCTCCTTCATATCTTAATCATATTATACTTTTGGTCTGACCGAAAGTCAATACATTTTTTCTCTTTTGGCTCATTTTTCTCCATACTTGTTTGTATTTCTTCTATACTAATGCGTCATTTCTCATAATTACTTATAAAACTCGTCATCTACAATGTGGAAAGTTTCAAGATATTCGTCAATAATATCCAGATTAACCAACACCAGCTGATTCACTTTGTAACATGCCTTTGCATCCTTCGCTAACTGCATAAACTTTGACACACTCATTGAATACATCTCTGCTCCTTCTGAATATCTGACAAATCTTTTATTATTAGTCTTTTTAGTTCTGCTGTCCATTTGCCAACTCCTCCATTACCATTTTGCGAGCTACAGGTAACAGATCAAACTGTCGTATCAATGCTCTGTCTATTTCTTCTCTCACGCCTGAATCCTCAATGACAGTTCCACTTTTTGCTCTAATGCAGCCTTTTGAAATTGTCTGTGCATCTTCAGGCATAAAATCAGAGATCTTACTTAATCCAAATCCACTCACATCCTTCGGATTTAAAATTACATGTACCGGGATATCCTTTAACTTACTGCTCAAAGGGACTACTGACACCTGCGGTGCACCATCATGATTGCTTGCATCACATGAAATAATTATTCCTGGTCTGATTCCGCCCTGAATGCCATGTGGATTTTTTCCAAAATCCGCATACACAACATCAAATTTATTATATTTACCATATCTTCTTTTTTCTGTTCGTCTACTCATATCTATGCTCCCTTCTTGATGTGCATATCCAATCTGCCCTCATCTACAGTCACCACAATGCCGCCTGCTTCAATAACCAATCCTACCTTAAAATAAGCATCTGCAACACTGCTGGATATAGCTGCCATATTCGCAACAACTACTCCACTGATTTGCTTTTTACGGATCATATTCACAATCTGATTCCACTGGCGATCAACATCTCTCTGCGAAAAGCCATTGCGTCTCATCTTTCCCACGATTGTATATTCTTTTCTCTTTACAAATTCATGTATATATTTGCTCTGCTTGTCTTCAAGCATATTTACTTTTTCCAATGGAGCCTGCACTGAAAGATATTCTATGCAATCCATCTTTTTAATCTTTCTTCTCATTCTCTGCCTCCTATGCTGACTTCAAAGCCTGCTCTATCATAAAATCAAATGTCTTTTTCAAATAATCCTGCTTATCTGCAGGTAACCGCTTTAGTCTCGAATCTAACGAATCCGGTGTACAGTCTATTGCAAGTAAGCTATTTGCGTCTGTTTCATAAACTTCCATAAGCATATACAAATTTTTCATGCTCAGGTTTCTTCCTCCTTGCTCCACCTGTCCAAGTGTCGAAACACTTATTCCAGTTTTAGTAGCAACCTCTTCAATGAGAAGTCCCTTGTCCTTACGGATATCACGAATCACCGGACCAATTTTATATCCTTCATATTTCATCGTCGTACCCTCCAATGTCCTGTGCCATTTCTCTAATCATCTCTACAGCTGCATCTTCTGTCTCGTACTGACCAAGCCACTTCCCACTTGAATCATGTACTACTGTTCCGAATGCAGTCTGTGTAAATCTGCAATCCTTCACAGCCGGGACTTGTTTGTCCCGACCGGAATGATTTTCTGTTCTCGCTCTACCAAAGGACTCCGTTAGCATCCAAAATCCCCTGCATGAGATATAATAATTGGCACCGGACCGACTTCAAGAGAATAGAGCCATATGCCCATATCTGTGATCGTCTTTACAAATTCCTCCAGATCATAAATGTCATCGGTGATCTCATTTAGACTTCTGACTACTACAACCTCAAAATCTTCCTCTTTAAGTGTTGCAAAGAAAGCATTCAGTGCTTCTCTGTCATAGTCCCTTGTCATTGAGCGATCACAATATGCATCATTTATTATTACTCCATTAGGCATTGCCTGATCACGCATATTCTCGACCATCTGGACTACATTGAGTTCTGCTCTGCGGGACTTTACAAATGCAATTCCCTTTGCAATCTCCTGATTATCTGTACCTTCGTTTCCTACTACGTTAAAATCTCTTTTATCCATTTTGTTGTCTCCTTTACATTTTTGTATTGGAGAGTTTTGGCGCCTCCACTCTCGTGGTGTGCTGTATCTCAAGCACATGATTATTGTATCCTGCCAGCCTTTAATTGCCGACCGTGTGTAGGCGACACTTATGTCGTGTAAACACGACAATTACTTTTCTACTGACACGCTTTTCATTGCCTTAATCATTGCAAGGCATTGCCTAACCTGCAATTCATCCATATCTGAAAGAACATCCATTGCCTCAGATAATAGTTCTGAATTTTCTTCATTCTTCCCATACATTATGAAATCAACAGATACACCAAGTACGATTGCCAGATTATCTAATGTCTGTGTCTTAAAATCTCCACCATTTTCAATAGCTGATAATGCTTGTCTGCCTATATCAGCTCTATGAGCCAACTCATCCTGTGATAATCCCATTGCTTTTCTCCTGTCAGCAATTCTCAGTCCTCTCTCATAATCCTTTTCCCTTGTCTGTGCTCTACTGCTCATAAATCCTCCTTGCCGCCCTTGGAAACGAACAAGTCGGATTACCTTTACAGCACAAAAAAAGACGCACGAGGAAACCAGTATCATAAATACTGTTCGTTTCCCCTGCGTCTCTGGTGCTTCCATCTTTCGATGTGCCCTTATCAGGTGGGCTGTAATTTAATTGTCAATCGTTATATTCTGAAAGTCCCATTCTCAGAATGTTCCTTCATCATTCCCTCGGAATACTTCTTGAGTATCATCACTCGCTTGCATCTGTCACACTTAATTCCAATATTCTGAAGTGCTACAGCGGAATCATCACCGCATACAAAGTATTCCATCATTAACTTGTTGCATTTTTTACATCTAATTTCTATAACATTTCCTTTGTTCAATTCAGTTCGCTCCTTATTCATACAAAATCATCAATCTACAATTCTGTACTCGTAAAGGAAAGGGAAATCACCTTTGCAAGCCTTGTGCCGGGAGTTCCGATGAATGTCTGCACATTCCCCGGCTTTGCTGATCTAAAGCCAACTGATATGAATTGTGCTGTCAGCACACAATCACATCAGGCTCCGGCTCTTTCCATAAACCACATATTGTTATCTTCATAGAAAAGGAATATTTCCTTTCCATCTACCACACAGGTATAACGCTCTCCAACTCCGCCAGCCCTTGTACTGGTTGCTCTGCGCTTGTCTTTTACTCGTGTAATCTCATACTTTCTGCCATCTTCCCACGTTATCTCTTTGGGAATGAGCAGTCCGTCCTTTGAAAACTCTGCAAGTACATCACCATATACCTTATTGTTCAATGTAATCACCTTCCTTACAAGATTGCTATTGCTCTGGAAGCATCCATCTTCCTTACTATATAGCCTTTTTCTTCTAATATTTTCAGATGTGCATAAACACTTGAAGTCGATGCCACCCCTACCATCTTGCATATCTCCCTGATAGTAGGAGCATAACCATTCACACGCTGATACTGCATAATGCTTTCATACACATTCTGTTGCTTCTCCGTCAATGGTGCTCTGTCTGCCAGATCAATTCTTGCTGCTTCGCTCATGTTCCGCCTCCCTCTTTATCCAAAGTATCCATGTGGATGTACTGTGTGTTCTTCTTTTGCATTGACTGCCGACAAAATCCTGTCCCGGTACATGAGTCCCCTCTGGATACTGTAAAATCCAAATCTTCTGCGTATCTCATCCACCGACAAATCCATCTTCATCTGTTTTTCACGCTTCTCCACACTTGAGAACAGATCAATCTGTTCCCAATAATTATCTGTCACTAAATCTGCACCTCGGACACCAACACTGCGGATTGGCTTGCTCCAGTTATAGTTTTCCTTAAATATCTGATAAGTGTATGCAGCTATCTCTCCGGTGATATTCGTTGCGTGGTCAATCTTTTTCTGACGGGTAAAAGAGAATAGCTCATTATCCCTGACACTTATCTCAACCAATCTGCACCGGAATCCATTCTCACGAAGTCTTGCTGCAACACTCTCAGCCAAAATATAAAGAACAATCTTTACATCCTCATCGCATACTAAATCCTTTGGTGTCGTTGTGCTGTTTCCCACCGATTTGATTGGAGCGTGGGTATTCTCCAGCTTTACAGGTGAATCATCATAGCCATTAGCAAACGACCATAAGATACTGCCCATCTTTCCAAGGTGACTGTTAAGCACATCTTCATCTGCCCTTGCAAGATCACCTATGGTTTTAATACCAAATAATGCAAGCTTTCTGTTCGTACTTTTGCCAACGTATAGAAGATCTGCCACCGGAAGTGACCAAGCCTTCTGCTTAAATTCACTCTTATACATAGTTGTGATTGCATCAGGCTTCTTATAATCTGAACCAATCTTTGCAAATATCTTATTGAAAGAAACACCAACACTCACTGTGATGCCAAGCTCTGACTTCATTCTCCTGCTGATTTCCTGTGCAATGAGCAATCCATCCCCTTTAAGGGAGCTGCTCCCTGTCACATCAAGCCAGCACTCATCAATCCCATATGGCTCCTGCCTGTCCGTATATTCTGCATATATCTCACGAGCCATCCTTGAAAACCGAAGATATAAGTCCATTCTTGGTGAAACAAATGTTATGTCCGGGCAGACCTGCTTTGCCTGCCAGAGTGCCATTCCTGTTTTCACACCGTACTTCTTGGCAATATAGTCAGCTGTTAAGACAATCCCATGTCTTGCCTCCGGGTCACCGCCTACTGCCAATGGCTTTCCTGCAAGCTCCGGATGATGCAGATGCTCAATCGAAGCATAGCAACAGTTGATATCTGAATGAAGTATTACCCTGTCTCCCATCTGCATCACCTCCTGCATTTAATCTGTCACTACCATAACCTTTAGTCCAAGTATATGAGTAATGTTCCTTACAGGGCATAGTATAACCCCAAGAATAATCGACTGTCAACGGACACATGTGTCCTTTTTTCTCATTATATTGGATTTTTAACTTGAATAATTGGTACTATTGCTATATACTATGGAGTGAAAAGAGACATTTGAAATCAACAAAATGAAAGAAAAGAGGCGTATGTATGTACTCAATCGGAGAAATCATTTCATCATATAGAAAAAAGAAAGGCTTGCTCCAACAGGATCTCGCTGATGAACTGGCAAAGGAAGGCATCACCATTTCCTATAAAGCCATATCCAACTGGGAGAGAAATCTTGCTGAACCAAGCGTTACCATATTTTACAAAGTGTGTAGAATCCTTGCTATTACTAACATGTATGAGGCATATTTTGGAGTAAATCCTGCCGATCCTTTCTCATCACTTACTGATGAAGGCAGGGAAAAAGCTATGGATTATATCAATCTGCTCCACGCATCCGGAATGTATGAAAAGCAGACTGCTAAGATAATTCCATTCCGTAGCATTGATATTTTTGAAAATGCCGTATCAGCCGGAACCGGTAACTTCCTTGTAGACGGACCGAAAGAGACTGTACGCATAGATGAATCTATCCTGCCGGAAGATACTACTTTCGGTGTCCGCATTAGTGGTGACAGTATGGAACCTGAATTCCACGATGGTCAGATTGCATGGGTATTACAACAGGAATCTGTTGCTAATGGAGAAATCGGCATCTTCGCTCTAAACGGAGAAGCCTACATCAAGAAATTACAAAACGATAAAGACGGAATTTTCCTTATCTCGCTTAATGAAAAGTATGCACCTATCAAGGTTGGAGAAAACGACCGCTTAGACATATTTGGAAAAGTTCTTGGAAAATCTGATGCTTCTGCTATCACAGGACATTGCTGATAAAATTGCAAGTCCTTTTTATTGGACACATTATTTTGCATAATTGAAAATAAGAAAATATCTATAGAACTGAAAGAAGGGATTTTTATGGCGGTTACTAATAATATCAGAGAAATCCGGGAACAGCGTGGCATTTACCAGGATGACCTTGCCGCTGCTATCGGATACAGCACCAAGACTGTCGGCAGGATAGAACGTGGGGACAGTACCCCATCTGCCGAATTTATGCTGCGGATATCAAAGTACTTTAATATGCTAGTGGAAGATGTATTCCATGTGGAAGATTGAGTCGGAGCAGCAATCCGGCTCTCCTTCTATTTTAGACATCTTTTCATTCCTTATCAACAACAACGATAAAATGCCACACAGTTATTAACAACCATGTGACATTTATACTCTTAATACAATTTTGCACCTGCTGGGATTGCATCATCTAACATTACCAGATTCAGTTTTTCTTCTCCATTTACATTGTGAATTGCAGAAAGAAGCATACCACATGAATCTATTCCCATCATAGAACGTGGTGGAAGATTTACGATTGCAAGTAAAGTTTTACCTACAAGTTCCTCCGGCTCATAAAATGCATGTACTCCTGAAAGAATAGTCCTTTCATTCTCTGTACCATCATCAAGTGTAAATCTAAGAAGTTTCTTACTCTTAGGTACTGCCTCACAATTTTTTACCTTTACAACACGGAAGTCTGACTTTGAGAATGTATCAAAATCAACCTGCTCCTCAAATAAAGGCTCTATTTCAATACCTGTATTATTTTCAACAACTGCTGCCACTTCTTCTGTTACTACTTCATTGTTATCCATTTGATTATAACTCCTTTGCATTAATTTCTCATAATAATATGTAATGTCGGTTGAAACTGCATTACTACTAGTACACCGAAAAATAAGTTTCTGATACATTGACGCCGAATGATTGTTTCATATGCAAGGCGGAGGAATGAAGCGTAGCGGTGGCTACGTCGATTGACGACAACGCAGCAGATGAAAAATCAGGCAAGTCAAGGTGTCAGTTATTTATTATTCGGTGTACTAGCTAGTATACCATAAACATACTGTTTTTAGGAAGAAATGTCCTATTTCATCCATAAACAGTCTTCAGTTTTTTTAATCCAAAAAAGTTAAAGCCAAATGTTATAAAGAACACAAGGATGGTTTCTACGTATATGCAAACCCAAACAAATGTAATCCAACAATTGTTGCTAAGTACATTGGGCGATACCTTGGTCGTCCCGTTATCGTCACTTCTCGTATTGATGCGTACGATGGTGAAAATGTAACTTTTCATTACAATCGACATGAAGATGACCAACGTGTTGTTGAAACAATTCCTGTAATGGATTTTATTGCAAGGCTTATTCAGCACATACCAGAAAAACATTTCAAGCAAATCCGCTACTATGGGCTTTATGCCAGATCTTGCGAGAATGATAAGAAAATCAATCTCGCCATTGCAAAGGAAAAACGTAAAACTATTCTTTCTTTTAATCGTTGGCGCGATTGTACATTATCTTCCTTTGGCTATGCCCCGCTTAAATGCCCTAACTGTGGCGAAACAATGCTTTTCCTTGAGCTTTATCATAAACATCAGCATATTTCTCTGAACAAAATGTACGAAAAGGCTATGGGTAGACTCCCATCTCCCTCATCAGCATAAATATATACATCACCTCTTCCTCTGTGATAAAATGTAAAAAAAACGGAGGAAATACTATGTCGCAAGGTTCAGATGAAATCAGAAACAAGTACATACAGAATCCACCTGAAGGCATGACTGCTGATGACATCCGTCACATGAGTGAGGATGATTTGCTTGATATGGATTACTTCTTAAATGAAGACGATGAGTTCGATGAAAACTTCCCTGGTACTGAAGGCTTCTATATCTTCTAAAACCTATCGTTTATTTGTCGTGCCCGCTAACTTGTGGGCACTTTTCATATCTAGCATTCCCAAAGTTAGACTTTCCTATAAACTATAAATGAGCAAATTTGAAAAAATGCACAAAACTATCCTGCTAATTTCATAAACGCTTCAAAATCAATACTGGATTTTGCACATTGAAACAGATATTGATACTTTTCCTGCTGAATGATACTGCGAATCAGTTGATGTCCTTCCTGGAAAGACTGATATCGTCCAGTGCCTATAACACAGATATAATGTGCCATTGACATCAGCAGCCAGTATCTTTGGCTCCCCTTTGAGGAACGTATCTGATAGGTATCCAGTGCCAGCCGGGTCTTACATTGTCTGAAAAAGACCTCTATCGGCCATCTGCACACATAGCAGGTAAGGATCTCCAGTGTTGATAACGCCACGTTTGTGCTGATAAAAGCCCGCAGTGCTTTGGGATTTCCAAATGCCTTTTCAGGATAACTTAAAAGAACAACCGCATTTTCGATACCATTCAGGTTTCCTTCATACCGGTACACATAATATCTTCGGTTTTGACGGTCACAAGGTCAAATCCCTTCTCTGTTACCGATAATTCAGCAGCAAGTTCGCTGAGCTTCTTTTTCATTCCTGATGGGTACAGCAGGCGGTTTGTTTTTAACGCTCCAATGGTATGGAACCCCTTCTGTACAAATGTGTTGATTATTTTTTCAGAAACATACCATCAGTCACAAAGGAAATATGACATAACCGAAGGTTCTGGCAGTTCCTTTGCAATGTTCTGCACAATATCAATCTTGGAAATGGATTTATTGTACAGGACAAAAGCATAGTTCAGGATAATGCCATTGCACGAAAGCATAACAGCAACCGCCTGATGACCATAATCCTGTTTTCCCTTTAAATGGGACTGGTGGAAATACGCATCTTCAATTGGATGCAGAGCCTGTGACGAAGGCTTTGTCTTTGAAGCTATGGTATCATCCACAATACAGAAAACAGGCTTTCCGCCGCACTGTCCTTCTGACGGTAGGCAATCGCATAAGCAGAAAAGCTGTCCGTGCTGACGGTAATGGTGTCCGCATCACTGTCTGTGCATTTATCAGGATGTATGCGCCCTCATGGGAACGGATATTGTAAAACTCCCTGCCGTCCGCTAGAAGTTTCTCTGGAATGCCGATAACAATCTCAATCGGCTCATCGGTGGAGGTAATGGCGTCCCAATCGCCCCCACCGATGCGGATAAACATGGAAATATCAACATACATGCCAAGCATAAGCTCCGGTAACTCTTTGCGCCACTCGGCAAGTCCCTGTTCGATGACCTCCCTATCCTGCGCACCGATACTCTCCGAAATGTCCGTCACGTCAATCCGTATTTCTATAGTCTCACCGTTATTGACAAGCTGTAACTACTCCGGCGTCAGCACGATATTCGCCACCGCAACGGTGTCTTTTACTCCGGCGGTATAATAATCGTCCTCACAGTTTACCGTGACAATGACTGCGCCGTTGCCCAGCGTCAGCAGCGTTGTGGTTTTGGAATCATCACCAAGATTTCCCATTTTGACCGGCTCGCCCGTTAGTACAAGCCTTTTACCGGCATCTGTCTGATTGTCAGGAACAGTCGGCGTTCCCGGCTGTTTTCCGGTATTGGAATTATCTGTGTTATCAGCATCAGCTGTATCATCGGAGCTATCTGTATTGTTGGAGTCATCCGTATTGCTGTCGGTGCTGTCCGTATTACTGGACTTATCCGTACTGCTGTCCTCCGCATTATCGGAGTTATCCGTATCATCACCAGAATTATCCGTGCCGCTGTCCTAACTGTCAGTCACCCTCCAATGTGCCGCATAAGTGCGGTTGCCCGTGCTTCCTGCCGCTATGGTAACACTCATGTTCGTATCGCCCGTCAGACCCGTACCGCTCCAACCGGTAAAGGTGCAGCCCGTTTTCGACGGATTGCTCTGAGTGATGTTGCCGCTCTCCACGGTATATGTATTCGGATTGCCGTCCTCCGTACCTTCGCCTAAGTCATAGGTAATCGTGTAGCTGACAAATTCCCACTTCGCATAATAATTTTTATTGCCTGTGTCCGTGGCTGAAATCTCTGTCACCGCCGTTCCGGTACAGTTTTCATTTTCATACCAGCCGCCGAAGATGTAGCCCGTTTTCGTCCAGTCTGTCGGCAGGGTTGCTCCTGTTTTTTCAACATAATCAGTAAGGTCTGTGCCGCTCCCGCCGTTTCCATGCAGGGTAGCGGTATAAGTGACCGGACATGCAGCTATCGTTACCTAGGCGCTCGGCTGCTTGCAAAATCAGTATCTGTGATGCCTATCCTCACAATATAGCTTACCGGTGCAAGATTTGCGATTTCGCCGTTTTCATCAGAGGTCACATCCGTCCATGCGGCTCCGTTATCTGTGGAGATCTGATAAGCCGTACCTGCTTCCAGCCCGGTCAGCTTTCCAGCACCCGTTCCACTTTCATCCTCTGCCCCAGGCGATGGCATCTGTGCAATCCTTGCCGGAATGATAAAGCTTAGTGCCTCGCTGTCACCGTTATTGTTTTCTTTCCGCTACGGCAGGCATATTTTCGCTATATTGCTCTCCCATACGGTTATATTAAGTTCTTCACGTATGTTGTTCAATGAACCTGTGTATCTTATGATAATTTCCCACTCCTCAAAATATTCATCAAAGCCCACATTAAGATTAAGCGTATTCTTCCTCACACTCACAGAAATATTAATAGCCATAAAAAAATCCGGACTTATCTTTCTCCGTTCCATAAACAGCACCCATACCTTACTGTAATGCTATATAATACTCATATATATCTTCAAATGACACTGTTTCAAGTTCTCCGATATTATCCTTAGAATCTTCAGCACATATTGTATACCAATAATCTTCTTCGATTTTTTGCTGAGATACAATGCAGTCTTCCACTAAAACAGATCTGTCGTATATAACAATCTTATCTTCCTTATCTGCCACATCTATTTCTGTAAAATTTTTATTAAGCCCTAGCCCCAGAAGCTTTGCATAAGCTTCCTTGACAGTCCATAATCTCACAAAATAATCATCCGCAGCCTTATCTTCCAACTTAACAGCTATGTTTCTTTCGTGCTCAGTAAAAATGCAATCAAACATATCACTTGTCTGATCATGTGAATGTTCAACATCAATGCCATGAACAGTATTTCCTACAGAAACTATCACCCATTCACCGGAATGACTTATACTGAAATGAATTTTCGGATGCCCGGCTAATGACGGTTTCCCATATTCTCCATAACTCAATTCGATATGTTCATCAATATCAAAGTCTTTCATCAGACAATATCTAAGTAAAACAACTCCAACAATACACCGCTTCCGATCCTGTTCTTTTCTGTATCGTCCAACCTTGTTCTTTCTATCGACAGGAAGCTGATCAAACATCTTATAACATTTATCCACTGTTATATCATTTATCGGACACGCATATTGGAAAATCAATTTCTATAACTCCCTCTGTATTATGGCTCTACTATATTTCACCCATGACAAAACTATCACCTGCAGCATCCTTTTTTCGGCATACTAATCCACTCGTTCCATTATCTATATCTACTACAGACTCTATTTCCAGACCTGCCTTATCAAACAGATCCACAAATTCTTGATATGTACGTTCCCTTCCATTGCAGAATACCCACATCTGAATATCGCAGATATATCCCTTCAACGCATTAGAATCTGAACGCTGACTTATAACCTCATCTATAACTACAAGCCGACTATCAGAACTCATGGCACTTACTACATCATTTAAAATCAGTTTGGCTTTTTCTTCATCCCAATCATGTAGCACTCTGGAAAGAATATATAAGTCGCCTCTCTTTTCGATAGGTTTGAAGAAATCCCCTTCCTGAAAGCTGCATCTTTTGCTTAATCCACACTGCACAAGACGCTCCTCGGCATCTTTTCTGGCCTGGGCAAGATCAATTATCGTGCCCTTTGAATTAATATAGTATTCTAATGCCTTTTGGATTATAGTTCCGGTTCCACCACCTACATCTACAATTTCAAGGCAGTCATTTTTGCTAAAGACCTTTTCAAAAACACCTGTAAGCTCCAACTGTTTACTGACAGAACTCATCATTTTGTTAAATGTCGAGAACTTATCAGCACTCTTATCCAATGTCTCAAACATCTCCTTATCTTCCAACAACTCATATGGGCTCTTATTTTGCTTTATAGCCGGATATAATTCCATCCATCCCTTCACACTTTCTCTCCCGCAAAACAATGCATAATCCTTAAGAGATTCCGGATGGTCATCCGTAAGAAGTTCACCCTCTTTCGTGATTTCAACATATTCTGTGAGATTGACTAGATTATACTGATCAAGAAGCCTAAAAACCCTGATCAGATACTGCTCATTTACATTAATCTTTTCTGCTATCTCATAAACTGATAATCTATTGTTTTTCTTTATTATATCAAATAAATCCAACTCACATGCAGTATAGATGATTGCAGTGCTCATAAAACCATTGACCACCATCTGCACTTTATTAATACTGCAGTTGTTATTATTATTATTCTCCATTTACTATCTCCTCATAGTTATTTCGAAATTGACTCAGAGTGTTTCCAGGGACATAACTTCCATTCCAAGAGCATAAGCACAAAGTATATCCCCACTCCGAGCAGTGCCAACATCAATATCCCGGCATACATATCACAGAAATTCCTACTGTCCATACTTTTAGTTATAAAATACCCAAGCCCTGTAAAAGAGGCAAAATTCTCTGTAATAAATAACAAAGCTGTTGATACACCTATAGTTCCTCTAAGTGCTGTTAAAAGCTCCAGAATACATGCTGGTAATATCATATGTATAAGATTTTGAAAAAAGCTCGGTCTAAGTGCCTTCATAGACTGAATGATAGAATTAGGTATGTGCCTTACAGCATCACGGATAGTCAGCGTAAGCTGAAAGAATACTACTAGGCTTATAAGAAATATCTTTGGTGAATCACCAATACCCATAACTACAATAATGATGGGTAAAAATACAACCTTAGGTATTGGATACAACATATTAAAAATGTTTCCAAGATAAGCATCGGCTTTCCTACTCCAGCCTAATATAAGACCTAACGGCAGTGCCGCTAATGTCCCCAATAACGTTCCTGAAATGATCCTATAAGCACTGCTTAATATATGCTTATATATCTCACCCTCGTTAAGTAATACGATAAGCGCTTTAAAGGTATCAATTGTGTTAGGAAAAAAATCCTTATTAAACAAAAGACTTGATATATGCCATAGTACAAAAATGATCAACAAAGAAATCAACTTGCCAGATATTGTCTTATACATCAAAACATCCTCCCATCATATAACCGCTGACCAGTTGTTTTAATTTCGTGCGTTCTGCTTTATCTGAAGCTTTGGAAACATTCTCTACTATCCTGTTTTGACGTTGTTCATTAAATACAAGTATTCTTTCGCCCCAGTTAAGAGCTTCTTCAAGACTATGGGTAACGATGATTACCGTTATTTTCTTCTCTTTAAAATAAGCCTTTAATTCCCGGTTTAACTTCTTGCGAAGCATTGGATCAAGTGCTGAAAACGGTTCATCCATCAGAATCATTTTAGGAGATGACAGTATCGCTCTGCCTATTGCAGTACGCTGTTTCTGACCTCCTGACAATTGACCCGGATACTTAGATGCAACATGTTTTAATTCCAGTTTTTCAATCACCTGATCCGACAAATAAAATTTATCTTTCTGATGACTTAATCTAAGCGGCAGACGAATATTTTCTTTCACGCTTTTCCAAAGGAGTAATCCGTAATCCTGAAGAATAATTGATATATCTTCAGAATCACAGGCCTTCCGTCCATTAAATGTAACTTCACCCTCAGTCGGCTCCAAAAGACCCCCTATTATATTTAACAGAGTTGTCTTTCCACATCCGGAACCGCCAACTATAGCAAGATTTTCACCGTCTTCAAGTTCAAAACTGATATTTCTAATCGCGTAATATCCGGAAGTATCACCTTTATAATTCATTCCCACCTTAGAAACCTTTAACATGGCTATTAATTCTCCTTAATAAAACTCGAATCAACAATTTGATCGTAACTGTACTCTTCTTCAATCAGTCCTTTTCCTACTAGCCATCTACCAATACTTGAGGTATCATCCTCCGAAGGTACTACATTCTTCGTAAATGTTGGCACAACCCAACTTGCCTGTAGTTCTTCCGGAACATTAGATACTGAATAGATGAAGTCCATATCATCCGGATTCTTTTCATTAATCCTATCGATTGCCTGATTGAATCCTTTGACAAACGATGCTACGGCATCAGGCTTTGAATCGATTACTTCTTTTCTAAAAGCAATTACGGTAGAAGAATAGTTATTGTCTAACTCTGTATCATTTATGATACTCTTACACCCCTTGGTAAGGGATAGATCACCCATTGGGTCCGGCAGGATAGCCATATCAACTTTATTAGCGAGCAAAGTTTCAAGACGTAATGACAGGCTTGGAATATTGACCTTCTCAATATCATTTATGTCAATATTCAACTCACTCATATAAGAATCCACCAGGTATTCCATCATAGTATTCTCAGAAATCGCAACCGTTTTGCCTTTAACATCCCCGATATCCTCCACACCGGAATCCTCCGACGCAACTACCAGAAACTTTCCATCAGCTTTGGTTGCGCCAAGAGATGTTGTTACTGTCCTCATATCTGTGCCGCCCTTTTGTAATAAATGTTGAACCACCATATCAGTCATCATGCCATCAATAGCGCCACTTTCAATCGCCTTAGACTGATCTGATGCACTTCCGAATTCCACAAGTTCGACCTTCACTCCATTTTCTGTAAAATAGTTCTTTTCATCAGCCATATAGATCGGCAGACTGTCTATAGTTCTTAAAACTCCAATCTTTAATGAATCAACTTGGTTGGCTGAACTTTTATTTGTATTTGCAGCCTGATCCGACTTTACATCAGTTCCACCAGAACATCCTACAGATACAACTCCCATACATAACATCATTAATGTAAGCATTATTTTTTTAATATCTTTTTTCATCTCGTTATTCTCCTAATAATTCTATATTTTCTTTTAAGTATTCAACAACATCATCTATCACTTCTTTATTTGCAAGTAGATTATGGGTTCCGTTTTCTACTATTTTTGTAACAACCCCGGAACCTTTTATCTGGTCTTTATATGCCGCAAGGCTACACGGAAATGGAAGAACCTTATCCTTATTCCCCTGATATATCTTAATGGGAATATCACAGCTGTTAACTCCCTCTAATGCCGTTGCAGACTTATATTCCTTATAATGTATATGCGAATATGCCCTTGCTCCATATATCATTGGTTTCGTAATAAAACATGGCAATTTGCTATAATACATCTGTGCATATCCCGTAGGTGAATTAAGCGTTGCAGCAGCAACTAATCTTGACGGACGAAACTCCTTATTCTTGAGCATATATGCTGCTCCATATCCCCCCGCACTGTGCCCGATCCAGGAAATATCATCATATGCTGTAAGTATTCTTTCAGCCTTTAGATACCCTAAGGCGTTTTCCAGATCTATTATCCACTGTTGGTATCCCTTCGGAATATCACATACATCCTCCTCATCTATCTTATCTGTTACATCAAAAGAGAACACATCATAACCATTGAGGACCAGCTTAACAATAAGCTCCTTATAGTCCGGACAAAAAAGTCCGCTTCCTTTTGCCAAAATCACCAGCTTCGACTTTTCTCTTTCTGTCTTGGTAAACAGATAAGTCTTTAGTTTTCTGCCATCCGAATCAAAACTTGACTTTACAAGCACAAGGTCATTATCATCAACAAAGCTGTAATCATTTTGCTCTTTTTTCTTTTTAATCTTTAATCTGAAAACAACATATAGGATTCCAAATCCCATCAGCCAGCATAAAAGCATCAAAAATACAATAATACCGGCTATAATTCCTACACATAAAAAACTGGTCTTCATACCATTACCTCAAACTATACCAGATCATCTAATGACAATTGGATGATTTTACTTTCCTTCGCAGGTCTGCTTTTTCCAATCAGCCTTCCAACTTCATTCCAATACTTGGCACACATAAGATTATGCTGTTGTATAGCCTTGTTTTCCGTATTTTCTGAAACATTTTCATATATATCTGTAAGATATGTACTAATAGCTTCCGACCACTCTTTTTCAAACAGATTCTGTATATTAATTCTATTCTGATAACCATACGAATCATTTAGTACGGTTTTAAGAACGGTTTCATCCTGATACGGATCCAGAACCCCCTCTGCATCTCTTGGCACAAGATAGCACGGATTCCATATAATCTCTCCATGTGCCTCTGTCATAGACAAGCTTCCCGACTCGGTATATAGTGTCATTCGCTGTAACAAATGCACGTAATTGTCAGGATCATCTGCATTTAATTCATTTTGCACCTTAATCTCACATGGAACTCCTTTTACAAAGCCGCTTATCTGACTGAACATCCCTATATCCTTAAGACTATCTTCCTTCATTTCCCATGGACTAAAACCGCCAAGTATCCTCCCGACAATATCTATGGTCGGAAGTAATACCTGTAAGCTGCATGAGACATCTAAATATATAGGTTTTGTTTTTTCACACAGCTTTTTTGCAATGGAAATGAATTTTGCCGGTGTAGAAACATTTGAATAAAACATTTCCACAAAATACTTGCAGTTATTCTTTTTAGAAAGCATGTAACATTTTTTCATGTCCTCAAAATGTATCGGTTGCTCCTGAACAACATGTATTCCCTTTTCCAAAAATGCTTCTGCTATCTCTGAGCCTTTGCCACCGACTATATTAGAACGGATAACTACACATGCAAGATCGACCTCTTCCCTGTTAATCTCATTTACATCCGTATAAAGTTTAATATTTTCTTTTTCTGCTATACGCTTAGACTGCCTGCTTCCTGTAGACAGAATCCCCACAAGCTCGTATTGGTCATTAAGACTTTTTATTCCCTCTATGTAGAATCTTCCAAAGGATGTACCACATACCACAGTTCTAATTTTACTCACTAGATTTCTCCTTCCTGCATACCACCGATCTGATCCTCAAGTATTTCCGAAAGTCCCCCTATGGTTGGACATTCAAAAATGCTTGTTATACTGAGTTCTACATAGAATTCTTTCTTTATCTCATTAATGATCATGACGGCTTTTAAAGAATCGCCTCCTAACTGGAAGAAATTATCATCTACATAGATTTCATCAATCTGTAAACAATTTTTCCAAATATCTGCTATCTTAATCTCATAGTCAGAAGAAGGTGACACCTGCGCCCGGTTTTCTTCCTTCTTATCGCATAATCCCGTTAATGTCTTTCTATCAACCTTTCCATTAGGACTTAAAGGAATACCGCTGATGCTATGCATATATTCAGGTATCATATACTCCGGAAGTATCTCTCTTAAACCCGCTTTAAGCTGTGACAGATCCTCACATGTACATATGAATGCATGAAGCTGATTATTATTAACAACTACGGCATTATCCGATCTTGTCACTCTTCTTATTGCCGACTCAATCTCTCCTATCTCTATTCTGTATCCGCCAATCTTAACCTGTCCATCCTCACGACCTAAAAATACAATAAAGCCTTCCGGCGAATACATTGCAAGATCACCTGTTTTATATATTCTCATTCCTTGATATGCATTATCTATAAAGCTCTTTTTAGTAAGTTCCTCATTATTCCAGTATCCCAATGCAAGACCCTTTCCTCCAATGTACAGATCACCGGGAACATTATAGGGTACAGGTTCCATACTCTTATTGAGAATATACATAGTCTGATTTGCAAGCGGAACACCATAGGGAATACTTGTCCTCTTACTGTCTTCATCTGTTACTGTATGCCAGTTAGACCATATCGAAGCCTCTGTCGCTCCACCCAGTCCATGAACCACCGCCGAAGTCATAACGTTCTTTGCCTGTTCCTTAATATCTACCGGAATCCAGTCTCCGCTAAGAAGGATATGTCTTATATCGGGTATTATAACATCATTACTATTACCATACTCTAATACCATCTGAATATAAGCCGGAACAGAATTCCATATAGTAACCTTTTCATCCTTACAAAGTTTAGCTATGTAAGAAGGCTCTATTGCTCTATCTGCCTCGGGTATTACAATACATCCTCCAACTTCAAGCATCCCAAATATATCATATACACTAAGATCAAAATTCATCTGTGATAAGGCAATAGTTGCATCATTTTCTTCAGCTTTAATCCTATTATTAATGTCTATAATAGTGTTCATAGCCCCACCATGTGTAATGGCTACACCCTTAGGCTCTCCCGTAGTACCTGAAGTATAAATGATATATGCCAAAGTATCTTCACTTATCATCGGAAGTTCAACATCAACTGTATCAAGCTGATTTATATTTATTATGTCGAAGTCCGAAGCATATTCATCACTTTCAGATCCAGCTCCTGTCATGATAAGTTTTACATTTGCAAGTTCAAGTATTCTCTTATTTCTTGATACAGGATGATATGCGTTAAGAGGCAGATATGCACCCTTCGCCATCATTATTCCAAGAGCTGCAATAATCTGCTCCGGTGACTTATGCATAAGTATGGCCACAGGAGTATTCGCCCCTACTCCCTCCTTCACAAGGTTCTGCGCAATAATCTTTGCCTTATCATACACATATTGATATGAATAGGTTGTTCCCTTATGAACAACTGCTACTTTCTCAGGACTTTGTACGGCTATATCTTTAATTCCATCAACCAGAGTTCTTTTATCTAATCTGCACTGGGTAGCATTAATTGCCTCTATCATGGAACGATCACTGCTCTCGACAATACTTCCAGTTTCCTTATTCCATAAAGTTTCATCCTTGGAAAGTACATTTAGAAGCCTCTCATACTCGCTAAACATATCTGCAACCATATTCTGCGGGAAGAGTTCCTCGACTGCATCAAGAGAAACGTATAGTCCGGTCGCATCATTATAGACCTGCATGTCAAGCCATACCTGCGGCGTCTGTGAAAGACCATAGCCTAACTTTCCAAGATATGAATTTTCACCTGTTGTTCTGTCTTCTGTAAGTCCAATTCCACTTGTAAATACAACCGGCATCACCACATCCGACTGCTTGTTTTTATTAAGCATGCGTTCCACGTGAACTCCACTTACCGATGAATGTGATATATCGGACCACAGCACCTTCTGAATTTCTTTTGCTCTTTCCTCAAAGCTTTGTCCGGTCGTAAGATCAAGGCTCAGTATTGTAAGTGTTGTAAAGTCACCAACTACCTGATCGACCTTTTCAGAAAATGGAATTCTGTTAAATCTGGTAAGATTGATACTGAATTTCTTATCCCTGCTATATCTGGCTATAACTTCTGCATACAAACTCATTAAAAATACAGGTTCCGTAAGACTATAATTTCTTATTTTGTTCTTCAAAGCCTCCCATTTCTCTGGTTTTAAATGAGTTGAAAATCTCTTGAAGGTGCCAACGCTAGATTCTTTATTCACGGGAAGCTCCGGAGCCCCGCTTATATTATCCAGTTTATTTTTCCAGTACTCCAGATCCTTTTCATAGCTTTCGCCTTTACGATTCTCATTAAGACTTAATACATATTCTTTAAATGTTATATCTGCTTTATCAATCCGTACATCAGGATCTTCATAAAGCGCTTTCCACTGTCGGAATATATAGAACATGCTCCATCCGTCAAAGAATAAGTTATCAAAGCTTATAAAAATACGTGATCTTGAGCCAAACTCTGCATATCGGATATCGTATGCAGGCCACTTGTATAAATCAAAGGTCTGATGTTCGAGCTCATGTCTTATCTTCAGTAATGACTCTTCTAAAGCATCGCCACTTAACTCTGTCAAATCAATTTTCTTAATCTCATAATGAGGGACTTCCTCGAGCACTCTCTGATGCAGGTTATCATCACATACCACTGCACGCATCATATCATGAATTTTGATAACTTCATTCCAGCTGTTTTCAAGCCTGTCACGATCAAGTATGTCACAATCCATTTCAAAGTAACAGTGGCTGCTGTAATCTCCAAGCTTAAATGCCCCGCTTCGTCCAATCAGATAAGACTGCTGCATATCAGTAAGTTCGAATGGTTCATAAGGTGTATCATCTTTTATAAGAACAGGTAGCTTTTCTGTATCTTTAATAACAGACGCACTCATATCCAATTCTTTCGCCATCTCCTTTAATACAGGCTTTAAGAAAATGGTTTCAAGTGATATTTCATTTTCCAACTCTTTCTTAATCTCATTTTTAAGTACGGTTGCAAGCAGTGAATCTCCGCCTAACATAAAATAGTTATCATCTGGACGAGGTTTAACTTTCAGGATTCCTCTCCATATTTCACTCAGCCTTTCCTCTGTCTTAGTATATTTAACCTCATCATCTGCTTCCTCATTGTCCGCATCGTTCCGCATAGCAAGTAAAGCTTTTCTGTCAATCTTACCGTTGGCAGACATCGGGACTCTGCTTAGAAATATATAGTGCTTAGGGATCATATATTCAGGAACCATATTTCTTATATGCTCACTGATAAAAGAGGAATTCTTAACAGTGACACTGCTATTACCGTTATTGATCAATCCGAAATAACTGAATCCGCCATATGTAATATCATCACCTATTTCCTCCACTATACTTAAACTTGTGGTGTTTAATATTTCTTTCCAGCTTTTGTGATCTATAAGCATGCTGAGAGAATCTTTTCTTAAGTCGGTATATTCTTTTCTAAGAAATACTGTTGTTATATTAGCTAACGCTGTCATTCTTGAGCTTTCGGCAAAGTAGAGATATCCGCCTTCCTTAAGCATACACTCAAGATTCTGTAACGCAACATTAACATTTGCGAATCTATGAAGCGACTGATTACAGATAATGATGTCATATCTCTTCATAAGCTCATAATGAACAGTGTCCAAACCCATCCTTATAACATTTACAGAATCATTTAACTTATCCTTTAACCTGTTAACGTAATAATCCGAAGAAACCATAACTGTACAATTGACATTATTAAATGTAGCCTTAACTGCATTAATAAATTCCTTTGAGCCGGAATCTATAATAAGGATTTCAACATTATTATCATCTAAAGCAGTGAAATTGCTCAGGCTTCTAAGTAGAAGATCAGAGAGTATCTGACTCTGCTTATCATAAGTCAACACTTCCTCCACTTCCACAAAGTCGTCTAAAAGAACCAGATCACCGACACTTATATTACCTTCCAAAATGTCATTTATATTGTTAGTAAATACAGACACGAATTTCTCAATCTTCTCAGGTACCTTTATATCATCAGCATTTTCACACTTAATCTCATCCCATGAGTGCAATAAGGGCAGATACTCCTCTGATACTTTATCTATATCTATCCTCTTGCGTATTTCCTTTAATTTCTGTGCAACATACTGATAATACATTCTCTGGTCATCTTTTACAGCATCATCGTTATCCCTGTTCAGTATGTCTATATAATCCTTTTCGGAAACATCCTTTCTTACTATACCTGCTATTTCGTGAATAATATCCGGTGCTTTCTTGTCATTTAAAGCAACATAAGCCACAAGAGCTTTGGTGTCTTTAAGGTTGATGATATCAACATAGCTCTTATCAATCACTTCCACCTTATCTATAGCATTTTCAATCTCACCCAGTTCAATCCTATGTCCTCTAAATTTTACTTGCCTGTCCTGTCTTCCCAGGAATTCGATTGTTCCATCATTCCAGAAGCACCCCATATCACCGGTTCTGTACCATTTACCATATTCATCAGATATGAACTTTTTATCTGTAAGTTCTTCGTCTCCCAGATATCCTTGGGCAACACCTGCACCGCCAATCCATAATTCTCCCGGAACATAGCACGGACAATCATTACCTGCCTCATCTACCACTCTATATATCTGTTGCGGAAGTGCCTTTCCATAAGGAATTGAGATCCAGTCTTTGTCAACATCCCCTTTAACGATCTTATAGTTGGACCAGATAGAGGCTTCTGTAGCCCCACCCATAGCCATAATATAAGAATCACAGGAAATGGCAGCAAATCGCTTAGGAATATCCATGTCTATCCAGTCACCGGAAAGCATAGACACCCTCATATCTTCCAGTTTCTCATTCTTTTCTTCAGCCTCCACCAGGAGCATCTTGAAAAGCATTGGAACAGAATTCCACAATGTCACCTTCTCATCCTTGATCACTTCTAGCCATCTCTCTGCATCTCTCCAGGACTTTTGACTGAGAACCAACAGTCTGCCGCCTTCCCGTAATAATCCCCAGAAGTCATACACTGATAAATCAAAATCATAAGACGAGACATTTAAAATGCTGTCTTTATCGGACACATTGCATATCCTGTTTACCTCATTAATGGTATTAACCGCTGCATTATGTGCTATTTCAACACCCTTTGGTTTTCCCGTCGTTCCGGATGTATATATGACGTATGCTGTAGCATCATATGCAACATCTATCACTTTCTCAGATGGCTCATTCTTAAGAAGCTCTTCATAGCAAAAGACCTGCTTATTATATTTTGTAGCTAGTGACATATGTTTGACATCGGTTATAACTGCTAATATTCTATCAGAACTTAACATGTCATAAAGGCGTTTCTCTGCCTGATCCACATGGATAGGTATATATCCTCTGCCACTGCTTAATACGCCAAGTGCTGCTATTACCTCACTCTCGCTTCTTGGCAGAAAAAGTGCAATAAGATCTCCTTCTTCTCTGCATGCCTTAAGCCCTGTTACAATGGATAAAGCCCTTTTCCTTAATTCGCTATAAGTTACTTCCTTGCCTGTATCTACATTCTTGACAGCAATCTTGTCAGGGGATATCTCTGCCTGTTTAAGAATCTTTTCATGTAATGTCTCTTCTGCCGCTTTGAATGCTTTGCTTTCTTCCAGATTTTTGACCTGTTTCTCTTCCAAAACTGATAAAACCCGTTTATCTACAGCTTCTATTCCGGAGATTACAATATCCAGTTCTTTCTTAAAGAAGTCAAACATCTCATTAAGCATTCCATCTCTAAATATCTCCTCTATTCCATCCCAGAGTAAAGTAAGACCTCCATCTTCATCAAACGCTTGAAAATCAATCCACACCTGAGGAGTCTGTGAGATCATATAATCAAGCGGACCAAATTCCTCAACAAATTCCTCTGATACAAGAGGTTCACCCAGATTGCATGAGAACACTACAGGTATCCTGGCATCATTCCCCCTTCTTTTTTGTAACTGGCGTGTTACCCATACGCCTGAAGCACATGTATGTGCAGCATTTTCCAAAAATCTCTTCTGAATAAACAATGCATCTTCAATAAATGTTCTCTTCACTGTGAAGTCCATTTCTACCAATACAATATTCGTAAAATCAGCTACAACCTGATCTATGCCTTCAAAATCATCACGACTAAACAGTGGCAGATTTAATAAGAATTTCTTATTTTCACTCCAGTTAGCGATTGTTCTCGCATATGCCGTAAGAAGTATCATTGCCACCGTGAGTCTGTTTCTGGCAGCTTCATTTTTGATGCTTTCCCAATCAGCGGCACTATAATGAACACTGCGCCTCTTAAATCTTGGATATTTAATTTTTTCTACGCCGGGTCTGAGCATTAACTTGGGACCATTTGGCATGCTATCTATTTTGCTCAGCCAGAACGCCTCATCTTCTTCTCTTAGTTTTGCTGTATTTAACTTATGATCTTTAAGATACTGCGCAAAATTCCACCAGCTTAAATCCGGTAACGTTCCTTTCTTATAATATACGGCCAGATCCCTTAAGATTATCTTGAAACTCAAAACATCACAGATAAGCAGATCTATATCGAAATGCATAATATAATCTGTGTCCGTAAGTCTTGTGAGCTGTAATGCAGCCACCTGCCCTTCGCTGATCTTTAATAATCTATGAGAAAGTTTTTCTCTTTTCTCCAGAATGTATGTCTCTTTTTCAGCTTCTGATAATCCTCTTAAGTCATCTACTAAAACCTTTGTAGAATATGGTTTCTCACATATACATTGTTTTCCATCATCAGTATATCTGGCCCTTAACATGGCATGGGTATTTTGTACTGCTCCCCATGACGCTTCCAGTCTATCTACATCAACCCGAAAGCATCTGACCTCCATATAACCGTGACAGCCCACTCCTCCCAGATACTGGCTTTCATTCCTTCCTACCCAGTACGCATACTGAACATCTGTGAGATCAAAAGGCTCCTTATCACTTATCAGATTTTCATTTCCCTTAGCTTGGGTGACAGCTTTGTTTTCCTTAATTTCAGCATTAATGATTATTTCTGCCCAGCTATTGATAAAGGGAGCTTTCATAAACTGCGCAAAATTCACCTTATAACCATTTTTCATCCAGTAAGAGATGATCCTCATTATACTTAAGGAATCTATATTTAATTCATACAGATTCATGGTATTTAACTGCTTTGCTGTAACGTTATAATTAGTATCCTTGATCTGACTAATCAGTTTTTCTTTTATTTCTTCTTTGTTCATCCTGCTCGCTTTCCTCCAGAAGCCTTCTTAAGTTCTTCTTATCAACCTTTCCTACATTTGTATATAAGAATTTTTCCGTAAAATGAATTTCATCAGGAATCTTATACTGAGCAATACCTTCTTTAATAAAAAACTGAACTATATCGGTATTGGTAAGTTCCGGATTATCACTTATTATCATAGCTGTGGTGCGTTCTCCAAGACGCTCGTCGGGGCGTCCAAATACAGTAGCATCCTTAATATCCGGATGTTTTCTAAGAATAGTTTCCACTTCAACTGGCGATACATTCTCTCCGGCTCTATTGATCTGTTCTTTTACCCTTCCACAGATGACTACATTTCCATCGGCATCAAGATAAGCTTTATCACCTGTATGCAAATATCCGTCTTCCGTAAATAAGTTCTCGTTGAGAGCTTCATTTCCATAGTATCCCATAAAAGTATAGGGTCCTTTTTCCAGTAGCTCTCCCTGCTCATACGGTGAAAGCTCATTGCCGTTGGCATCGACTATCTTCACGCTATCCCCCTTAGATACCGGTTTCCCTTGTGTCTCAAGTATCACATCTAAAGGATCATCTATCGATGTATAGCATGTTATACCCTCACCAAGTCCATACGCCTGATGAAGCTTTATATCAAGCTTATCTATCAGCTTTAATGCCAGCTCTCTATCAAGCTTAGCCGCTCCCAGAGAGATTCTCTCAAGAGATGAAAAATCTGCTTCGTACCAGTCTAAAACCTCTGCCCATATTAAAGCTATTGCAGGAACGATCGAAGTAAATGTAACCTTATAACGCTCGATCATATCAAATGCCTCATCAAATCCTGCAGTATGACATAAGACGATAGTTCCACCGCTGTATAGACATCCGAGTATCCCCGGGCTTGTCAAAGGATAATCATGAGAAGTCGATAAAACTGCTAAGTACACCGACTTGTCGGTAATATCGGTCACCTTACAGGTTGCTCTCGCATTATAAACATAAGCCTCATGAATTCTTGGAATAAGCTTTGGAAGATTAGTTGTACCTCCTGATAATAAATAAAGCGCCGTGTCTCTATAGTTATTCACATAATCATTATACTCAGTTCCAATAACCTTATCACCAAATCCGGGAAGTACTTCAGCCTCATAGCCGTCATCACCCGTAAATGTTGTATCAGCGAATATCTTTTCAACATTTAATCTGCCTTCCTTAAACAATTTATATGCCATTGAAACATACTCACCTCCCAGAAATTCCACACAGCCAATATAAGCCTTAGAATGTATGGTATTTCCAACAGATTCCAATTCTTTCTCTCTGTGAGTTGGCAACATTAAAACAGGTTTTATGCCCGCTTTAAGAAGACCTAATAGCACCGCCACATATAGTCTTATATTAGGTAACTGAAGTAACACCGTGTCATCTTTTTTCAATCCTTCTTTAATAAAGTAATCTGCCAAATAATTAGAGTAATCATCTAACTGCCTATATGTATATGTTCCCTCAAAATCAATAACAGCATCTTTGTCCGGATATTTCTTTGCACTTTCCATTATCGCTCCGTGGATTGTTTCCTTATCCAGATACCCTTGATCTTCATACATTTTTAAAGTTTCTATAATATCCATGACTCCTCCTATATCAAATATTTCATAATCTGTTTGTAATTATCTGAATCAATACATGTATTATGATCACCATGTACAACATACTTTTTGCAATCACCTAGCACAAATTCATCCCAGTCTGTATCCTCTCTCATAACAGGATATGTTGTCATCAAATCAGTGTCAGGTAATAATGCAATCAAATCGCCACTGAAAAAATCCGGCTTATATTTGATCATTGCCTTATATGTGTGTTCAAACACATCATATAAAATATTGAGCATTATCATGGTACTCTGTTCTCCAGCAAAATCAGGATTATCTATGCTATTATATATGTTTTCCATTCTTTTTTCATGAGTGAGAGTGGTAAGAGCAGTAAATGCTTTTCCCAACTCGTCATAATCACCGTCAAGCGTGCACAATTCAGCATTAGTCACATCTCTATCTTCACCCTGCAAGATATGTTCAAGCGCACATCTTATAATTTCAGGATTACCTCTGTAACCTGCCTTAAATATATCCGCACCTAAGATTACTCCATATGCACTCTCAAAAAGGAGCTGATTTTCTATACTGTGAAGACATAAATGTGAACTTATAGCCAGAACCGGCTCAACCTCCAAGCCCCTTTCCATCATCGCCTTAGCAGTCTCCATCGCCACAAAACCGCCAACGCAATATCCAACTAACTGATAGCTGTCAGCGTGAAGCTCTTCGAGACGGTTGGCATATACGTTCGCTCTCACATCGATCAGCTTATCTGCCGGAACCTGAAGATATAATTCTTCATCACCGTAGGTAAAACCTACAACTGTTCTGTCTTTATCCGCATTACAAAGCTCTGGGGCGATCATTGCATAGTCCTTGATACGTCCTGTACCTGCATGGAAAAATGCAGTAACACGTTTTCCATTTCCCTTCTGATACGTGTGCATACAGCGGCTGTCATGATATATATCCTTTTCTTCGTCTGTCTTTTTATCCGATATCTTATCACCGTCTTCTTCTACTAACCGGCTGAGACCTATGATAGTCGGCTCTTTTAATATATCTCTCATCAGGTCATCCCATCTCATCTTCTCAAATTCCGGAATCTTATCACGCAGCTTAGAGACGATCTGGGCTATCAACAGAGAATCTCCTCCAACGGAATAGAAATTATCATCTACAGCTACAGACTGAATATTAAGCACTTCCATCCATATTTCAGCAATGCACTTCTGAAGAGGAGTCATATTTCCTTCTTCCGGACCACCATCACCTTTTTTAGTAACATATTCTATTTGTTTTAATTTCTTTCTATCTATTTTTCCGTTAGCACTTAAGGGTAGCTCCTTCAAAATCTTGATCTTACCAGGCACCATATACGAAAGCAATTTCTTCTTCAAATGGTTCTTGATATCATCAACATCCAGTTCAACCTCAGAAATATTTACCATATTTACAAATACCTTCTGTCCGATATCGCTAAATTCATCATTTTTAGCAGGATAGGTTATTACCGTATCAAAATCCGCATCCGCAAACATTCTTACCCAATCCTCTTCCACAAAGAATGTCTGCTCTCTTTCTTTTCTTACATCCTCAAAATTATTAAGTCCTCCTTTAAGCTCCAACGATGTAAGCAACGAATAAGAATCTGCAGTGGTATCGATAATTATAAGTGCACCCTTTGGCGTCATAATCTTCTTGATTTCTTCCAGAACCTCCGGACAGTTCTTGGCATTGTGTAGTACATTTGCACACAGAACAATATCATAAGCCTGTGCAATAACACCTCTGTTCTCAAAGCTATTATTTATATCAAAAAGACCATATGATACAAAGTCATAATCCTTATATCTTTCTTTCGCCTTAGTAATAAAGAAATTAGATACATCTGTAAAACAGTAGGATACATCAAATTCCTTTAACTCAGGAATAATAACATCTGACGTACCGCCTACACCCGCTCCGATTTCAAGAATATTAATCCTGCGATCAAGTCTTTCTTCCTTCAACTTAACGATTCCTACCAAAGCTTTTTTCACAGCCTGATTAAGCATATTATTAACAACATTATCCTGATAAGCCGCTTTCGCTACATCAGTACTACCACCCGGAAAGAAAAGATCAAGACCTCTTACATTTCCTCTTATCTGCTCTACCAGAAGATCAGAGGACTTTCTCTGATACTCGAACAGCTTATGGCTGTAATCCACATCTTCCTCTAACTGCGCAAACTCTGTCCATGCCATATCTCTGTCGATCATAGCTTCACCCTTACTTGTAAGAGCATAACAGTCATTCTGGTATGCAAGAATATCCTCAGTAATCAGCACATTTAACCAGCGCTTAACGATATGCTCATAATCACTGTCAGGACGAATCTTATCCAGTATCTGTTCATATGTGTATTTTTCATCCACATTTCCCAATACCCCCGACGATCTGAACACCCACAACATATCAACAACAGCATTTCTCTCTGAACACTTCTTCCAGTCAAGAATGGCTTTCTTGGTTCTGTTTCCAAGTGCAGCATCAGCGGCAATTCCAACCTCTTCACCCAACAGGGCAGCTTTATTTCTGTAATCTGTATCTATGTTGTCACCATGTTTTAATACAACAAATGCTTCAAGGCTCTTCTTTTGATCATCATCCTCAAACACAGTTGCCACAGCGCGATCCACCATAGGATGATCAAGCAGAACACTCTCAATCTCCCCAAGCTCTATTCTGTGTCCATTTACCTTTACCTGATAATCCTTACGTCCGACAAATTCAATGATTCCACCCTCGCCATAGAATCCAAGATCACCGGTTCTGTATATACGCCTGTTAAGCGAATCATTTACATAGAATTTCTGATCTGTAAGCTCCTTATCTCCATAGTAACCATCCGCAAGACCATCGCCTGCTATACAGATCTCCCCTGTAACACCGTCCGGGCATACTCTGTCATTAGAATCTAATATGTAAAAATACTGATTTGAAAGCGGCATGCCATAAGGTATGTTCTTATCCCGGTCGTAATCTGTAATAGGGTAATAAATAGACCAGATAGCCGCTTCTGTCGCACCACCAAGGCTATACACAGTGGCATTAGTAAATGCCTCTTTTATCTCCTTCGGAAATGTTCTTGGTATTAAATCTCCTGAAAGCATTATACATTTCATTGAGGAATTCTTCTCAAGTCCCTCTAATGATCTGTAATCCATATATAGTGAAAGAATAGCCGGAACCGAATTCCATACACTTATCTTATATTTTTGAAAAAGCTCGCTCCAGTGAGCCGGACTCTTTTCTTTGCCGGGATCCGGTAACACCAGTGTTGCTCCGACTGCAAACCCTCCGAATATGTCGTATACAGATAGATCAAACGTTAAGCTTGAAACTCCGAGAATCACATCATCACCTGTAATATCGAATCTGTCGTTAACATCATTTATTGTATTCATCGCTGCCTTATGCGAAATAACTACACCCTTCGGTCTTCCCGTACTGCCGGATGTGAAAATGATATAGGCAGGATCAGTATATTCGATCATTGCCGGTTCAAAATCGAATTCCTCTGCCTTTTTAACATCTGACAGATCAATAAGCGACACTCCGGCTTCTGCAAGGTCATCTCTTCCTACGATACATAACACCTCTGCATCCTGTACGATAGCAAGCTTTCTGCTATCCGGCTGATTTACTGCTATAGGAACATATACTCCACCTTCTAAAATGATTGCAAGCACTGCTGCAATCTGATATACACTTTTATCTTCTATAAGGGCAACTTTATCATGAGCCTTAATTCCTGCATCCTTCAGCTTATTTCTTATATCCTGCACATAACCTGCCAGATCCCGATAGTTGTACTCTACATCTGAAGCCACAAGAGCTCTTCTTTCCGGAGCATTTTTAACCTGAGATAAAAATCCATCATACATATAAGACTTGGCTATGTCTTTATCTGTATCATTTAATGCCTTTCTTTCTGCAACATATTTTTCTGGAAACTTTATGACTTCTGACTGATTCAAACTCTTTTCATTATCCGCAACATATTCAACCGCTTCGGTAAATGCAGCAAACATACTTTCAATGATCTCTTTTTCAAATACACCATCTCTCACATCCCAGTTGACTACCAGACGTCCTGCCGATTCAACCACCTGACAATCAATCCATACCTGGGGTGTACGGCTTACGCCATAGATAAGCTCCGACTTTTCAGAAATGATGTCATCCTCTTTCGAGCCCAAGGTACTTGTATAGACAACAGGAATAACAATCTTTTCTCCCTTGTCTCTGCCTAATTCCTTTAACACTTCAATCCCACTAAAGCTCTTGTGCTCTAAGTCTTTAACCAACTGCAGCTGATTTCTCTTAGCTCTGTCAATGAATTTTTCGTTAGTATCTCTAGCCTCGAACACATCTATAGTAGTAAAGTCGCCAACAATAGCGTTCTCACTAAGATATTCTCTGTCTCTGTCATTAAGTGTAAGATTAATACAAAAACTGCTGCCGTATGACCATCTGGATATTGTCTCTATATAAAGTGTCATGATCACAACAGAAGAAGTGATCTCATTGTTCTTAGCCACAGTCTTCAATCTATCCCATTTATCAGGACTCAATGTAAAGATGCGTCTGGTAAAGCTTGTCTTTTCTGACACTTCATTTTTCACCGGAAGAACAGGCTCCGCCGGCATTTCCTTCACACGATTTTTCCAGTATTCCTCATCAATAGAATATTTACCTGTCTTCCTGATCAAACTCGCATTCTTCACATCTTCAAGAACAACATCTCTAAATGTAAGACTATTTTGTGATACACTTAACTGTTCCCCTTCATATAGCTTTATCAGATCGGACATCATAATATTAACACTCACAAAATCAGCTATAAGCATATCTATAGAAAAATGTACAATATCATAATCCGCAAATTTTGTAACCGCAAACTGATGCATCGGCCAGCTGCCTATTTCATAGTTCTTGTCTTCCATGCTTTTTCTGATCTCTTTAAATTCAGAAGAATCTATTCCAGTAGCATTTGCAGACAAATCATTGACAACAAGTCCGGGCATAGCCGGCTTTTCCAAAATCTTCTGATAGCCTTCAAATGAAAATACAGCTCTTAGCATATCGTGTTTTAAAATAAGCTCATGCCACGCCTTTTCCAATCTTGCACAGTCAATATTATCGAACTTAAACTCCGTGTAACTATGACATCCTGTTCCTCCTAACTCATACTCCGAATTACGCCCGACCAAATATGCATTCTGTATGCCGGTTAACGAAAAAGGCTCGTATCTGTTTTCCTCATCGTGGTCAACCATATAATTACTCGCAAGATAATCAATCACATCTTGCTTATTATTCTTCAACCATGACATTATTTCAGATGTCATGGTTCCTTCCTTGGCCCGGAATTTAAGTTTTCCTTTTTCTGCCCAAAGAACAATACCTCTATCCTGTAATCGCTCAATTTTCTGTCTCATTTACTAAAACCTCCGTTATGAAGTGACTTTTGTCAAGAGGCAATTTAAAAAACAAACTTTTTCTCTGACAAAACTCACATTTGCGTCCTGAAGATATCTTGGAGAAGCCTTTTGTTTAACAGTTCCCGGCATTTGGCCACTCCGTTATTCGTGGATTGGTTACCTACAGGTCAATGGTCCGCCGTGGGTTCTGCTGTCCTAAATCGTGGATCAATGCTTTTGCACTGCCAACAAGGAGGTGTCGCAGATAACCTGAACCTTGAAGTCCCAAAAGACTTCTCCAAGATATCTCCAGTGTTTCGTTAATAGTTGCTGCTGATTATGCAGCTGTGCCTGCTTAATCAGCTTGATTTCCATCCATCAGGATGACAGCCGGCTGTCAAGGGCTGCGCAGCAGTTTATTTACCCTTGACGGGCGGATGGCAGCCTGATATCACGCCACGCCGGTGTTGTCTGTCATCATGCCCCATATAAAGCACGCAAGTTCTCTCGCAACGGCGGTTACCGCCCCGGTCTTTTTCTTGCCATGTCTTATCATTTTGTAATACTTCCTTCTCAATCTTTCATTTGCCTTATCTGCATATGCGATTACCTCCGGCGGATTCCCGCTCTGCCTTGCTTTTAAATCTTTCGACTTATGCCCTACCGCTCCCTTGCAGATACCTTTGGATGCCTCGATCAGCAGTTTCCTTACATGGCTGTTCCCGGCTTTTGTGATGGAGAGTCTGTTGATGTTGTCGCTGCTCGAATCTTCCCCAGGCACCAGTCCCAGATAGGCGGAATAGATATTTGCTTTTGCAAATCTCTGGAAATCCCCGGTCTCAACCAGACAAGATAACGCCGTATGGGTTTTCACTCCGAGAAAGCACACCAGCTTTTTCACTTTTTCCACATACTCTGTTTCAGATGCCAGTTCCTCTATTCGCTTATCAAAAGCTTCTATCCGGTTTGTCTGATATTCATAGGTAATCAGATATTCATCCAGCGTTTCCCTGTCCAGTTCACTCAGTCCAAGTGATTTCAGCTATTTTAAATGTGCCTGTGTCCATCTCCCCTTATCATAATGGAACCCCTGGCTTAAACAGAACGCACAGATCCTTTGTTTTATCTTCTTTAAATCCAGCTTATGGTCATCCCTCATACGCAGATAGAGTTTTACATCGTCATCCTTATCTGTCGGAATATGCCCCGCATGATAACCGCCATAGGCAAGACACTGCGCAATCATCAGCGCATCCCTCTTATCCGTTTTGATCCGTTTCCCTGTTGTGTCAGCATGGTTGTCGGGGCAAGGATGGTGCACCGGATTCCTTTTTTCACTAATGCATGATACAAAGAAAATCCCAGGCAGCCCGCCTCATAGCCGCAAAGAATGTCGCAGTCATCATTTATCTTTTTCTTAAGATTCTCAATAAACTGTACAATGTTTTCCGCTTCCGGCGTTACCTTGACATTTGCATAAATAATGTCGTCTCCATCAAATCTTGGCTCAATGGCGCATAAAGTATAGTTTGTGCTATTGACATCCATTCCTATTCGTAGTATTCTTTTCATATAAGTGGTCTCCTTCTGTATGCGGTAATCCCTGTTACCATTTTTTCCAAAACTTAGTATGCAGGTAAATCCACGTTGCTACAAATGCGAGGTCACTTCATATTGTCCTATATCTCACCATATTCCACTTGATTATCTGTAGTTTCTGTGTTTTCTGTTATACTGACTCCTGCCTTTTTCAGACACTCGAATAAATACTCCGAGTCCACAAAATCATATGCCCAGACCATACCTTTAACTCTATTCTTATTGGAATTTAATAAGGATTTCGCTGCTATCGCAGCTGTTAACCCGGATAGATAAGAACTATCCTTTCCTCTAATAATTATTGAATTATAAGAATTTCTTTTTTTTAAAACGGCATTTATAGATACCCACTGTTTTCTGCCTCTAATAATGTTTACCTGTTGATTATAAATGTCCTCACAGATTCTGTTTCGACTTTCCAAATCCACTGCGACTGCATATCTGACACAGCCTTCAGTGATTAGATTTTTGCTTGCAATATCTGCATATGACTTATATTGTTCAAAGTCTTTAACGCCATATTTATTACAGACCGAAAGACCCTCCTGATCCATTATGATATCCTTATATACATAAGCTCCGAACCCTTCTACTTCTTCTTTAATCTCACCATACATTTTCCGTTCTTTCAGCCGTCCATCTTTCAACACCTTATTAGGCATAATATAACCTGATAGAGAACTCAGTATGATATCTTTAAGGGCTGCCACACCACCTGTTTCTTCACCGCCCTTTATAAGGAGAAGTTGGTCACCATCCTCGTAATTCTTAGCAAGTCTGTCAAGTATCGCCCCTGTAATTCCCGGCTCACACCCTGCACCGATTATATTTAATATATCACCGGATGCACCATTATCCGAACTGCCGCTTTCTATAAGCTTGGTTCCAAACAAATCAATACATGACACATTGCAGTTGTTAACTGCCTTCATTATCCTTTCTGACTTTTCATAAGAAGGTCCGACTGCATTTATAACAACATCGCACTTCTTTGCAAAATCAATCAATTCCTCATCTTTATCTGCATCTACTCTATAAGAATTATTGCCCCCTATATTACTTCTTGCCGCTTTAAGCACCTGAAAATCAGGTTCCAGATACTTCGCCGCCACATGTCCCACTTTACCCGTCGCTCCAAGTATTCCTATACAAACACTCATAATTTTATCCTTTAATCGCCTATCTCTATAATCCAGTCTATAATCTGATCTACCACCATGTGCTGCTTTTCTTTTATAAAGAAATGGGAACCTTCATACATTTTGTATTCGAAGTTCTCCGGATTAAGCTTCTTCCATTTTTTAATTGCATTTTCATCAGCCTCGGTATCTTCTGTTCCTCCCATCGCCCTGACGGGAACATTACCCCTGTTAAGCTCTTCACATTTATAGGATTCGCTCAACACAAAATCCGCCCTCAAGGTCGGTAAAAAGAATTTGACTATTTCTTTGTCTTCTGCCAGTTCTGTCGGAATTCCGTTATATCCCACAACCTTTTCAATAAACACATCATCCGGTAGATGTGCAATAAATTCCGGTTCTTCTTCCGTAGGTATCCCACATCCGGAAACTATAATAAGCTTTACATCTTTATGCAGTACCTCTAATCTGCGTTCCACCTCATAAGCAATTTTCGTTCCCATACTATGCCCATATATAACAATCGGACATTTTACATTTTTAATCTGCTGTACAACAAGCTCAGCTACTTCTTTAATATCCGTATAGTACCCATCGCCCATTCGTTCCTCTCTTCCGGGTAGCTGAACTGCCCATACCTGGCAGACATCCTGCAAAAGCTTTTGCCAGCTGTAATAAAAAGAAGCACCTCCGCCGGCATAAGGAAAGGCTAAGAATATAGTCTTTCCCTCCTCATAATCAGTAAGGTTTTTTATAATCTTTACGTCTTCCAACATTATCCTCCGTATCACTACAATAACGATTACTGCCGACTAAAGAATCCGGCTACAAAATCAATATTTTCCTGATTCCATTCCCCGTGCTTTTTCAAAAGACCATCCTCTATGAAAATGAAGTAATCACAACATCCCGCTACAAGCTCCGGGTCATGGGTTATTACAAACTGCGTTTTTCCCAATGTCGACAATTGCTTAATACACTCAGAAACCTCTTTCATATGCTTATAATCAAGTCCGCTTGTAGGCTCATCAAAAAACATAATATCCTTATTCGATGCAAGGGCACCGGCTATGGCAACTCTCTGTTTCTGTCCACCCGAAAGCGACATGGGATGCGCCTCTTTATAGTCTTCTATGTCCATCTGTTTAATAAGACTGTTAAGAATTTCTTCTCTTTTGTGCTCATCTTCACTTTTAACCCCCAGCAAAATTTCTTCTTCAACGCTGCTGGTAAAAAGCTGATGATTTACATCCTGCATTACCATATAGCTTTTCTTTAACCTGTCCTTACGTTTGCACAGCCTGCCATTTATATATACTTCTTCTAGGGCCTTTTTCTCCAACCCACAGAAGCATCTTGCAAACGTAGATTTTCCCGCACCGCAATTACCCAGTATAGCTACCACGGCGCCCTTAAGTATTCTTAAATCCTTGACATCAAGAATTGTTTTCTTCTTCTTTTTCAAGGATAATCTCTTGATATCTATGGCTATTTCATTACTAAGCTCATTAGTGTATAGCGGTTTGAATTCGGCCGGTGCTCTAAGCCCCATCTCGTGTAATTCGTCTGTAGAATGTTTCCAGAAAAGATCACTGCCCGAATCCTCCGCTATCCTTCCATCCTTAAAGTAAATGACGCGATCAACGATGTCCTTTAACCAACTCAGTCTATGTTCAGCAACTATTATCGTGCAGCCTTTCTGCTTCCATTTTCTGATGATTCTTCCAAGCTCTGCTATGGATTTGATGTCAAGATTTGAAGATGGTTCATCCATTATTATTATTTTAGGATTTAAGGTTGCAACACAAGCACAGGCTATCTTCTGTTTTTCTCCGCCTGAAAGTGAAAAAAGATTCCTTCCAAGCAGATCTTCAATATTAAAATCTCCAACAACCCGGTCGAATCTTCTAAGCACTTCATCCTTAGCTATCCCCAGGTTTTCACATCCGAATACTATTTCAGTATCTGTAATAAGTGTATAGAACTGAGATTTGGGATTTTGAAATACCGAACCTATATCCTTTGCAAGTTCATGAAGCGGTGTATGCATAACATCTTTTCCACACACTTCTATATCGCCACTGAGTTTCCCCTCATAATAACTAGACAAAAGTCCATTTACAACTCTGGTGTAAGTAGTCTTGCCACTTCCAGACTCACCGCAAAGAAGCACCACCTGTCCCTTGGGGATTTCTACGGAAATATCAGTAAGAGCATCTCCCTCAATTGTATTTTCATATTTATAAAAAACATTTTCGGTTTTTATCACTTTTATACCTCTTCTATATTCCCCAGATCAGCGCAATCACCATAAGTATTAGCAACGCTACTGATATAAATATCGCAATATAATCCTGGATACAGAATCCTATCGCACACATATTGGTTCTTTTTCCGGGTGCATCAAGCCCCCTCGTAAGAGCTGATATAGACAGTTCATTGCCAATGGAAGTAAGAGAAATAAGCAACGGAACCATCCTATACTCAAGCATCTGTACCGGATTTCTGAAGTTCCCTACCTCCCTGAGACTCATAGCATCTTTGATGTTCCCGTATTCTTCAATAATGGTCGGAAAGAATCTAAACATTACAGATGTCGGCACAATAAAAATCTTAGGCACCTTCATCTTCTCCATTGCAGCGATAAATTCACTTACACTCGTCGTCGAAATAAGAAATATAAACATAGACATTCCCGGTATAAGCTTGGTCATCGCCACGATAACTCCCGTAAACAAAACATTTACGGCCTTCGGCAGATAAGGCACCAACATTACCGGAACCTTAAGTGCTATTATATACATAATTCCATAACCTATAGCCATACACGGACTCTTTGCTATAGCTACAAAAAGCAGCGGAATAACAACCATAAACGGAATAATGTATCTGAATATTCCTGTGTTATCCTTCGCAAACATAACTATAGAAACCGTCACGCATAACAACAGTTTGGTTCTTGGATCCAGATAAAGCTGTGCCTTACCTGCTTTTTCATTTCTTATAACTGTATCCATTATAATAATCCACTCTTAACAAAATGCTTCTTGAGAACCTTTTTACCCATGAAGCCCCCTATGATACCAGCTACAAATGTTGCAATGACTATAGCAGGAAAGAACCATGACATTGAAAAATAACCAGTTATTCCATCGGTAAAATCCTGTCCATAGGCTGCAGACTGACCTGCAAGCCACTCTTCACTTGCATACAGCCAGTGAATATAGTTAGTCACTGCAATAAGGCTGAATACTGCATATGCGATTATAGCCTTGATTGTGCTGTTGTAATTGCCCCACTTCATAACAAGCTCGGCAATAAGTCCGATAAAAATACCATATCTTAATGCATCAAGACCCATACCTGTAACAATCATAATAATTCCATTAACCACAACCGTTATCAGAATCATTCCGAACTTCTTAATACGCGTGAAATAAAGCATCATAGGAATTCCCAGAATTATGGCTTCAACAATAGAAATCAGAACAAATCCCATTGGAAATACTCCTAATACACAGGCAACGATTATTTCCACAACCAGAAACAATGCTGTAAAAATACCTATATTCATAAGATCCTTTCCCGTCAGCTTATTACTATTCCTCGTGTTATCATTCATTTTATATACCTCGTTTCTTTATTAATTATTTTTAACATTATTCATATACAAAACTTACTTCTATACGAGATTCTCCCTCGTGCAGATCTAAGTTGCTGCACCCGCCAAGTTTACCTATATAGTCAATAACTTCTGCAGATGTATGATATTCAACCTTGCCAAAACCTACCGCTCCATTCGGATGTTTTATGTTTCTATTCGTAAAATTCTCGAATCGGGATTTTATGAAAGGGAAACTTCCATCGTACGGAAATAAACATTTGCATTTCAACAGATCACCTTTTAAGTCTTTTCTACTTACGGGAACACACACGGTTTTCTTTCCAAGTTTTTGAAGCACTCTCTTTTCTTTCACAAACTCCGTGTCATCATTTTCAAAAGCAATCCTCATATACCCCTCAGGACCTTTCTCCTGGTCAAGCATACCATCCACGAATTCCCTGTAACCAATCCTCCTCAAAATAGACGCAAGAGGTTTAGTAAATCCCATACTCTTAAGAATTTCAACATAAGAGCCGTCATTAAAGTACACCAGAGCATTATGTGGATTCTTTTCACTTCCATACTCAACCTCGAAACCTTTATCTTTAAACAGCTTAACTCCTTTTTCAAGGTCATCTACTTTATACAATATATGGCTTATCATCATAAGACTACACCTCCTCTTTCTGATAATTATACATCTTCTTATAACATGAACATTTCTTAATAAGCTCCTCATGCTTACCATTACCCACGACCTTACCGTCCTCTAATACAACAATCCTGTCACAATTTTCAACAGTCCTAAGTCTATGGGCTATCATAAGCACCGTCTTTCCCTTAGTTAATCTCTCTAGTGCCAGCTGAATACTCGTCTCAGTCTCCGGATCAAGCGAAGCTGTACTTTCATCTAGCAGAACAATAGGCGCATCCTTTAAAAACGCTCTTGCAATGGATAACCTCTGTCTTTCACCTCCAGATAAGGTATGACCGTTTTCACCTATTACAGTATCAATTCCATCCGGAAGCTTTTCTATAAATGACATACACTGTGCATCTTCTGCAGCTTTAAGGACCATCTCTCTGGTAGCATTTTTATTACCTATGAGAATATTGTTATATATGGTATCCCGGAATAATGTCACATCCTGAAATACTATGGAAAACATCTTAAACAAAGCTTCTGGCTCAACCTTAGAAATGTCCTCTTTACCAACCGTGATCTTTCCACTGTTGATATCCCAGAATCTGGCTGCAAGTTTGACCACCGTACTCTTGCCACTTCCAGAAGGTCCGACTAAAGCTGTATATTCATCCTGTTTCGCAGTAAATGACACCTTGTTCAGAACCTTCTTTTCGTCATAACCAAAATCAACATCCTTAAACTCAATATCATATCCCTTAGGATCCGCCTCAGACTTACCGGTCATCTTAGGACAAGTGAGAATCTCATCATTTCTCCCCGCCGCAACACTCGAAGCAATAAGTGCGCCCGCCGTCTCCAGTGCCTGCGATAACGGCTCATATACCCTTACTGACATCAACAAAAATAACAAAAAAACAAAAGGTGTGATCTCCCCACTAATAAGCATCTTGGCTCCAAGTATGGTTACAAAACCTATACCAAGTCGCATAACATTATACGCTACCGATATACACATACCTGACAGAAATTCAAATAACACAAGTCTAGGTATGATCCTGTTAATTCTGTAATTCATATTTTTCTGATATACAGCCATTGTATCCGATCCTCTTAGACTCTTTATATTTTCCAGATATTCCTGAACGCCCTCCGAAATATCAAGCTTCAGATATCTATTCTTCTCATGTGTTTTTCCCGATACTACATGGCTAAGACTCATGGCTATAGCCGCAATCGGAAGACAGCTTGCCAGACAAAGCGCAAGCTTGGCATTTACAAAGAAAAGCGCAATGATCATAATAAGACCTGATGCGATTCCACCAACAGTCTCTGCTATGGAGTTTGTCAGAACCCCTTCTATGGTTCCAATATCATCCATGATCGTCGATGTCAGGTCGCTCAAATCTCTTTTACTCAAGAAAGCCTCCGGTATACGTCTAAGCTTATCTGCAACACTCATCCTGAGATGATTATTTTCTTTACACGCAGATATGTATTTAACACTATACATTTTCTTATAAAGAAGAAAACAAAGTATAACTATTACGATTGATACAATAATATATATATATATACCTGTGGTTTCATGCAGCTTTCCTGTATATACTTGAATCATTTCATATAAGGCATATGCGATAGGTATTACCGAGCATGAGCAGGCGAGTTCAAAAAGCGTCATCCAAAGAGATGCTTTATGTAACGCTTTTACTCCCCTATCAGTTAAATGAAATATCTTTTTAAGCATTTGATACCTCCTTTCGCCCTATTCTCCATTTGATTGCCTTATCATATTCATCTACCATATTCTTATAACTTCCGTTTAAGGTCATTAATTCATCATTATTACCTTTTTCTATTATTTTACCCTCCTGCATAACACAGATGATATCCGCATTTCTTACCGTCTGCATTCTGTGAGCAATCATAATAACAGTCTTGTCTGCCAAAAGTTTTTCCAACGCTTTCCTTATAAGATATTCATTTTCTGCATCTGCAAACGCAGTCGCCTCATCAAGAATTACTATCGGCGCATCCTTTAAGATAGCTCTTGCTATAGCGATACGCTGTATTTCTCCTCCAGAAAAATAAGTTCCTTTAGAACCATAGACCGTGTCAATACCATCCGGCAATCTCTCTAAAATGTCATCGCACTGAGCATAATGAAGAACGTTAAGTATTTCTTCTCTAGACGCATCCGGCTTATATAACGCTACATTTTCTGCAAGTGTCTTCTTAAGCAGAGTACTTTCCTGAAATACAACACTCATGATTTCATCAAGACCCTTCTTAGGTATATCACTCACTTTGCATCCTCCAATCTCAATTGAACCTTCATTAACTTCCCAGAACCTGCCGATAAGATTGGCAATGGTACTCTTTCCGCTTCCCGACATACCAACAAAAGCAACATTACTTTTTGCCGGAATTTCAAGAGATACATTCTCAAGTACCCATTTTGTGTCTTCACTGTATCTGAAGCTAACATTTTTGAGGCTTATATCATATGTAGAAGGCACCATATCTCCCCTAAACTCCTGCGATTCTTCATTGAATATCTTCTCCAATGCTTCCATAGCCTCATCAACGATTATTGTTTCTGACGAATTACTCATAATCCTTTTAAGGATAGTCACAGCCACCGGTATCATAGATGCAAAGAATATGAAATCAAGAATAACATCAGTTGAGCCCGAAGACTTTTTGAATAAAAGCAGCCCTACGGGAATCAATGTTATAAATGTACTGTTGATAGCTGTATTATATGAACTGTCAGCATTCATCATAGACATTGCAAATTTGAGCACATAGTCTGTGAATCCATCTACAGCGACCTTGTATCTTTTGAACGAGTCAGCCGTCTGACCAAAAGTTTTCATTACGGGAATACCACGAACATATTCAACACACGCAGCAGACATGTCAGCAGATGCTTTTTGATATGTGTGAACGAAATCACTTCCACCGCTCATCATGATAGACATCATTAATATGAATCCGACTATTACCGGGATAATGCAGGCAAGTGACATCCAAAAGTTATATCTGAACATATAAATTCCCAGAAACACCGGTAATGCAATTGATTGTGCCGTGTTAGGAATCTGATGTGCAATCAGTGTTTCTGTTGCATCGGTATTTTTCTCTATAAGCTTTCTTAATTCACCACTTGGATGGGCATCAAAAAAACCTAAATGTACTGTACCGATATGTTTCAGTAGTTTGCGCTTAAGAATTGCCGCCGTATTAAATGCCGTTATATGTGAGAATAACAGTGCAATCCCATACAACCCATAAGCTCCCGAAACACAAAATAATATGTGTGTTCCTGCGTTTTTGATAAGCTCAGTATTAATCTGTGAAACATCAGATATGTGCAGAATCACTTCTTCGGAAGCCTTATATATATATTCAAAGGCTTTAAGACTTACATACGAACTAATTGCTGCGACAATAATGCTGAGAACCATAGTGACTTTGAACGCTCCCATTTCTTTGAAGAGGAGGTTCAGGTGATTTTTTTGCATACATTTTCCTCCCGAACCAAAGTTAGTGATAACTAACCCTTTTGATAACCTTATTATATATATCTTCAATATGTTTGTCAATATTTTTTAATGCTTGAGTTTCCGCAGTTTTATCCACAACGGCATGTTATTTTATATATCTCTATAAACTATCAAAAAATGTCCAAAATATAAGGAATCTCATTCCTTTTTGATGTAAAATAAAGTCACCACAACAATAATCCACTAAACAAAAAGAGAAAGGATTCCCTATGACTTATTCTACATCAAATACTTATACTTTGAAACGAGAAATTTTAACTTTTTCCAATAAGATTTCTAGACACCTTTCCAAACCGGACATCAAGTTTTCTGCTGACATGACTTATGGCATGATGTGTTTGACCAGCATATCATATGTTTCCCGGTTGAAATGATGCCCTGAATTTTTCTCCACATAGATATTTCTCTCCTCAATCCCTAGCTTCATCAGAATTTTCACCTGCCTTGCCGGGTTCTGCTCTTTAGCAGAAACTCTTACATACCCAAAATCCATAAAGCCACCTCTCTTTCAATAGAAATCCGTGTTGCAAAAGGTCTGCCCTGTCCCTTGCGATGTCGCAAAGGGAAAAACAAACCTTTTGCAACATAAAACAATGGCATATAAACAACACAAAATAAAGTTCCTGCATTTCTTTGATCTGGTTCTGCATACTGGTAAGTTCTTCTGTCATGGAATCAATCTTTTTCTCCAGTCCATCCACATAGCTGCATATCTCAAATACATCGTTTGCCTGCTCTTTCATGGCATTTTTCTTTAATAATTCGAGAAGTTCTCTTATGACCTCCTCGTTAGTAAGTGTTTTTCCTGCTTCTATATCCATTCTGTTTCCTCCATTCTGTAAATGGGGCAGCCTTGGCCGCCCCTGTTCTCCGATTGCTAATTATCGAAAGGGTGTTGCCTCTTTGTCCTTCTCTTTATCGGGATTGCCATGATGTTTCTCAGCACTCTCCCTGGCTTTTTCATTGCTCTTATCCTTTGCTTTCTCATATTCCGAGATAATCTCATTATAGAGTTTTTCCCTGAAATCCTTTGTAACCGGATAGCAGACATCCTGGTAGATTGGCTTGCCCTGCTCGTCCACCTGCTTTGTTTTATAAGAAGGCATTGATACAAAGATTTTCTCTTTGCCCTGCACGATATTAATATTATTTACAATGAAACTGTTTTCAAAGTAAATACGGGCAAGTCCCTTGATGTTACTGCCTTCCCTCTCATAAGGTGTCACAGTTACGGAAAACTCCGGCATTTCCTGTGTTCTGTCCTGCTTCTGTGTCTCCTCTTTCTCCGGTTCCTTGATTCTTGCATAGGCATCAAGGATATTGGTATAGAGTTCCTCACGAAACTCTGCTGTGATAGGATTGCACACATCCTTATAGATCACACCATTGCTTTCATCACGCTCATTGGAGCGGTATCTAGGCATTGATACAAAAAGCTCTCCCTTGTCTTTATTCTCAAGGATTGCAATATTGGTAATCTTAAATGAATCACCGAATACTACTGTTGCAAATCCTTTGATATTGCTGCCCTCTTTTGCCCTTACTTCGTTTACCTTAATTGAATACTTCATATGCTATTCCTCGCTTTCTTTTTGTTCTTTGTTTTGCTTTGGTATGATAAGCTCACACCAAAGCTGTTCTATCTGTTCACAAGACAATCTGCCATTTAACCAGTTGCCAAGTGTAACGATCATTCCGTCCTGCTCATAATATAATGAGTCAGCAGGAAAGGATGCTTGCATACTTTCACCTGACTCATTAACGACAGAAGCATCGCTTCTGGAGTAGCCCGTTTCAATGTTCCCCTCATACACGATGGTTACATCAAAATCAGGCATAAATAATCCTTCCTCCTCATCCCATACACAGGCTATTCCCTGTCTAAGCGTCAGATTCAGGCTTTCGACATACACAGACCAGCCGCTTACGACTATCTGAAAGTCATCATCAATTTCCGCAATATCATCCTCGATGTCGATTAGCTCTTCCATTTCTGCTACTGCCTCTTCTATCTCACCTAACCGGTATCTCTTATTCATCCATCACCGCCTCCTTATAAATGCACTTGACAACAAAACGCATGGTTCCTTTCCGGGAACAGGTAAAAAGAGTTAGTTCTTTTTCATCGCCCTGTGTCTTGATGCTGTTATCATACGGATTTACTACCTCTGTCTCTGTTACCTCATAGATGTGCTTCAGTCCATTTTTGTCGGTTATCATCACTTCATCTCCTATGGATATCTGATTTAGTGGTGTAAAAAATGTGCCATATCTGCTGCCGTTGTGACCGCATAACACACAGTTACCACTCTCACCGATTCCTGCTGTTTCTTCTATATGACCAATCCCGGCATTAAGCACTTTACTTGTGGTTCCTTCCATTACCGGATACCTGATATCTAAACCCGGTATCTCAATGATACCGATAACACCGCCTTCTTTAAGAATGGCTTCATCCTCTTTACTAATGGAGGTTTGCTCTTCCTCCACATCTGTTTCTTCATCGTAATCATCCTCCAATGTCTGCTCAAATTCACTTATGAGCTGTTCTGTCTGTTTTTCTCCGGTTGCCCGCCAGAAAAAAGGGACTGCCATAATGGCAATCCCTGCTGTAATCAGTAGTCCTGCGACCACTTTTCTTATGCTCATATTATTCACTCTCCTATCGTGTTCTGCCCTCTCTGTCGGATGGATAAGCGCCTTTATCCTCTGCTACAATTGCTGCAGATTCCATTCTGTCATCTGCTTCTCTTTCTTCCTCCGGTCCGCTCAGGTCTGCATCCACAGCCTTTGCGTTCTCAAGGTCAAGCTGGGCATTCAGTTCACACTGCCTTGCCAGCTTTTCTTCCAGTTCCTTGCTGTACGCAAATGGCTTGTCATACTCAGTCTTTGATGCTTCAAGGTTATTCTGGTACTGCTCAATCTTCTTTTCCAGGAAATCAATGTTCTCATGGAGTCCGTTGAACAGGTTTTCCAGCTTCACCATACTGCCGACAGGACTTGTGGAAAGCTCTGCCTTGTACTCGGTCTTTCCACGAAGCACCATATAATTGATGCCAAGGAAGTTCTTTTCCACAAGCAGCTCAAATCCGTGGAATTTACCGATTGCAGTTGTCTCTCCGGTCTTGCATTTGCTGATTGCTTCAAGCATCATCGTTCCGCCATCCACACGCTCAGTGTAAGTTGCTTTGCCTATAGTAATGGCAAATTCCGGATTATCAATCAGCTCTTTATCCCTTGCCTTTACATCCTCACGGACATTGGCAAGCTTTTCAGTTGCTGTCTTAATCAGCTTTGGGTACTTAATCATAAAGTTATCCTGCAAGCCATATCTCTGGTTGTCATAGGATGCCTTTAAGAGCTTTAATCTTTGGACATCATTGTCAATCTCCATCTTCTCACGAATAAGAGGATTGCCTGTGGCGACTGCCTTAATCTCTGCATAGGAAAGTGTTGCCTCGTCGATGTCCTCACAGCTTCGGCTTACTGCCTTGCTTGTCATGACCTGACTGATGAATCGCTGCTTATTTTCGATGAGCGACCAGTTGTATGCATCAAAGGTTCCTTTGGTGACATATCTGTAGATTGCAACCTCTTCATTTTCGTTGCCCTGTCTGATGCCTCGTCCTTCCCTCTGTTCAATGGAACTTGGCTTCCAAGGGCAGTCCACATGATGCATTGCAACAAGGTGTGTCTGCACATTTACACCTGTTCCACACTTGTCCGTTGAACCAATAAGAACCTTCTTTCTACCTGTCCTCATCTCCTTAAAAAGTGCATCCCTCTGTGCGTCAGTCTTAGCATCATGGATAAAAGCTATCTCCTCTGCCGGAATACCATATTGGATAAGAGTTTCTTTCAGATAATCATAGATGGTGAAGTCCTTATCCGGTCCCGGTGTGCCGATGTCCGAAAAAATAAGCTGGCAGCCTATATGACCATCAGCATTTCCTTTCTCATATTCTTTCCACACATTTTCTGCTACCTTATTGAGCTTTCCGTCAGGATTACTTGGTGCGTCCTTATCAATCAGCCTTGCATCTGTTCCGAGTAATCTTGCCTCATGGGTAATCTTTAGGAAGTTGTCCACGCTTGGATCTACTCCACCTCCTCTGATACGCTCTGCCCTCACAACAAAATCTTCCATGACCTGCTTTACATACCAGTCAGGCTCCGACTCCACGATGATAGGCTTCCCACCACGAAGTGCCGGCACATCAAGGTCAAGCATGTCTGCGGTCTGCACATCTGCTACCTCACGGAAGATATTCATAAGCTCCGGCAGATTCGTAAACTTATTGAATCTGCTTTTAAAACGGAAACCGCTTCCCTCTACAGTAAGCTCCAGTGCGGTTGTCACTTCACCAAAGTTCGCTGCCCATGAATCAAAGTGATAAATCCCCATCTCTTCAAGTGCCGCTTTCTGTAAGTAAAGCTGCATGACATACATCTCACACATGGTATTGGATATCGGTGTACCTGTCGCAAACACAATGCCTCTGCCATCATTTATCTCAGACAAATACTGGCATTTAAGCTGCATATCCGTTGACTTCTTAGCTCCACTGCTGCTGATACCTGACACATTATTCATCTTGGAAAAAATCGCAAGGTTCTTAAAATTATGTGCCTCGTCTACCATGATAGAATCCACACCAAGCTCCTCAAAAGTAATAAGGTCATCCTTTCTGCTCTCATCAGATAGAGATTTCAGCTGTTCCTCCAGCTTTTTCTTCTGGCTTTCCATCTGTTTTACAGTCCATCGCTCTCCATTACGCTCCTTCATCTCATCAATCGCATAGCTGATTTCATCTATCTGCTCGTTAAGCATTCTTTCCTTTCTCTCTGCGGAGATTGGGATTTTCTCAAACTGCGAGTGGGACATGATAATACAGTCATAGTCACCTGTTGCAATCCTTGATACAAACTGCTTTCTGCGGCTCTTTTCAAAATCACGCTCTGTGGCAACTAAAATATTTGCTGACGGATACAGCCTTAAAAACTCTGATGCAGTCTGCCCGATAAGCGGCTTTGGAACAACCATGATCGTCTTATTGGCAAGTCCGAGTCTCTTCTGCTCCATGCAGGCAGCCATCATCTCAAAGGACTTTCCGGCACCAACGCAGTGTGCCAACAGGGTGTTTCCTCCAAGAAGGATTCTTGCCACCGCATTCTTCTGGTGAGGCTTTAGCTCAATCGCCGGATTCATTCCCGGAAACTGTAAGTGGCTTCCGTCATATTCACGCAGGCGGATGTTATTGAATGTCTCGTTGTAATACTCCACATATTTCTGTCTACGCTCCGGCTCTGCAAACAGCCACTCCTTGAACTTCTCCTTGATCATGTTCTGTTTTTCCCTTGCAAGCATTGTCTCATTCTTATTTACTTCGTAATGATATTTGCCATCTCCGTCATCAATCCTGTCCCTGACTGTTACAGTTTTAAGGTTCAGCGTATCCTCAAAAATAGAATAAGCATCCATGCGGCTTGTACCATAAGTCTTAGTAGCTGCCACTGAATGCTTATCCATGCTTTTATTCTCGATGAACCATTCCATGCTCATCTTATTTAAGTGTACCTGAATTCCTGTATTGTAATACTGGCTTCTGACTGCTCTTGCCCGTCTTGGGGTATTAAGAAGCTCATAAATAAACTGCTCATAATCAAGCGGCTCAATCCATGTCGTACCAATCTTTACATCAATATCCGAGGCTTCAATCCATTCCGGCTGCACCTTTTCAAGTGCTGCCACATTTCCTGCAAATCTTTCTGCCTGCGGATTGTCTGTATCAGCCGCCATAGCCTTTGCTACACGAAGTTTGTCTCTCACATTTCCCGAAAGATACTCGTCTGCTGTCTCCCAGCCGATGTCGGGATTGTTCTCGTTGTAGCGGTCTGGATTTAGGAAAACCAGTCCGTCCAGCTCTTCCACAAGGACTGCCCTTCTAAGCTCTGCTAATGCATCATCACTTAGCGTTATCTCATCAGCTGTCTGTCCGGACTTTTCTGCAAGCTCTTCCTTTGCATTTGTAATATCCGGCTCATAGATAGAAAGCATATATGCAAGATTTACATATCCAAATTCATTGACGGATACATTTAATGCTTCCACAGCAGTCTCAACCCTGTCTATGACAGTCTTTGCCTTAATCGTCTGCTTATAAAACATATCCGCTTTTTTCACCTCTCCGTCTTCATTTACTTCCTCAAGACTGCAAAGAAGTGGATAATCGCTGTCATCCCTGAATGCTATTCTGTTTGCTTTTGAAGTAATGGCTCCATACTGCTTTACGAAGGCATCATATTTTACATTAAGAAGTCTCTGCTTATCAGAAAGCTCCTCCTCGCTGCAGCCATCCATCTGGATATCAATCAGCTCTCTTGTTATCTGTCTGATTTCGTCAAGACTTCTGATTCTCTCCTCGGCAGTCTGTGATACCTCTTTTCTTACCATCTCGGAATTTTCCCTATAATAGAGCTTTCCTTCAAAAAATGTGTAAGTGTAGTTTCTCACATCCGGATCAGCCGGGATAACTTCCTCCGTCTGCTCCGCCTCATCTGCCACTCTCTCAAAATCTGTCATCTGTGCTTTGATATTACCGATAGCTTTGTTTAGTGCTTCATACATATTGAAGTTCTCATCATCATTCACACAGACTGTATATCTGCTGTCCTGTCCGTAAATCCTTGTATCATACTTCATAGCCCCAAGCATCATTTCCGGATGCTCTGCAAAATAAGAGTTGACTGCAATGCCATTCTCAGTTACACCAAGGTGTACCCAGTCCGGCTCAATGTCAATCTTTCTCTCCCTCTTCTGCAAAAACAGGATATCTGCTGTAACTTCTGTTCCTGCATTGTCTTTAAATGCAGTATTCGGAAGTCTTACTGCTCCCACAAGCTCTGCCCTTTCAGCCAGATACTTTCGGATAGTAGGATTGGTTTTATCAAGAGTTCCCTTTGTGGTGATTACTGCAACCATGCCTCCCGGTCTTACCTGATCAAGTGCTTTTGCCAGAAAATAATCATGAATACGGAAGTTATACTTGTTGTACTTTGGATCAAATACCTTATAATCTCCAAATGGCACATTTCCGACAACCACATCAAAAAAGTTATCCGGATATGTGGTATTCTCAAATCCTGTAATGCTAATATTTGCATTCTGATAAAGCTGCTTTGCAATTCTTCCCGAAATGCTGTCAAGCTCCACCCCATACAGCTTGCTTCTCTGCATAGGTGCCGGCATACTTCCAAAGAAGTTACCTATACCCATAGATGGCTCTAACACATTTCCACCTCTGAAACCAAACTGGACAAGTGCCGAATTTATGCACATGGCAATCTCCGGTGAAGTGTAAAAGGCATTGTTTACTGTTGCCCTTGCAGCACTGTATTCCTCATCAGATAAAAGTTCTTTCAGCTCTGCATATTCTTTGCTCCAGCCTGCGTTTTCCTCATCAAATGCATGTGACAATCCGCCCCATCCGACAAACTTCGACAGAACTTTCTGTTCCTCCGGTGTGGCAAGCCTGTTTTCTGATTCAATCTGCTTTAAAGTACGGATCGCATCCATATTCCACTGGTATCTGGTCTTGGGACCGCCTTTTTCCATTTCCCAGAGGTTATAGTGGAAATTGTGTTTCGTCTGCCCGGCAACATTCTTCTCATTTTCAAGACTTTCTACTTGCTGTACTGGTTCCTGCTTTGGTGTAAAATCTACAGTTTCCTGTGATTCTGTATCAGCCTGAATATCATCCACAGATACTGATACTGCATCATCTGAAACCACATGTCCATTCTCATCAATCTTGGTTTCCCAGCCATTCGCTATTGCTCTTTCCCTGGTTTCAAGACGATTGGCTTTTACACTATCCTCGATATCAAAGAATCTCTTATAGACCGGATTCATCTTATCCCTGTCAGCCTTCTGCTTTGTCTCCTGATAATACTTCTTCTGGTCTTCTCCGCAGTAAAATGGCTGTTTTACCATATAAGATAAGATTTCATATAACTCACGCCAATCGAGAGCACCTTCTTTACGCACACCATTCCTGTTCTTATAGCTGATCTTCACATATCCGCTTCTGATTGAGTACTCCACAAGACCATACTTATTGTTGGAATATGCCTTTCTTTCTGCATTATCTGTCCCTAATGCAATATCCCTGATAAGGTCAAGTTTATTTGGCATAAATGCAAAATCAGACTGCACCACATCCATAAGGAATGCCCTAAATGGAGTGTAGCAGCTACAATCTGTCACCAGAATCTCCGCCGCATCACGCAAGTCTTCATCAAGCTCTGCAATACGCTTGGCATAATCAATCGGTGTAATATACTGAAGCTCTGACGGATCTTTTTCTGATGTTTCAGCTTCTATCTCTGCACCATATTCTGCCTGTGTTATCATGCGGTCTTCATCGGCAGTTTCCTGTGGTGTCATGCCTTTTGCACTAACATAATCTCTGTTAGAAGCATAGCTCTCCGGCTCATCCGGTATTGCATAATCATCAATCTCTGATTCTGCCTCTTCCGGTTCCACTTCCCGGTATTCGGCATCAATGACCTCATCATCCTCACGGAGTCCGTCCATCGCAAGTTCATCAATACGAGGTGTCTCAGGCTGGTATTCCCCTGTAAGAATAAGGACACCAAGCTCTTTTTCGATATCTTTCCATGAAACATATCCTTCAACCTCTCCATCCTCATCTCGCCACTGAAAACGCAGTCCGTTCCCATGAAATGTGTCATATCCGTGCAGTCCCAGTCCGTCAACCGGCCAGCCTGCACCTCCCTGACCATATTCTGCTTTGATACGCTTTACTCTGGTTCCTGCATCAATCTCTGTTTCAAAAATCTTGCATACCCTGCCCTTACCACCGATAAAACCTGTACCTCTCATAAGCACCTGTTTGATATACTCACCTGGTACTGTTGCAGACTTTTTGGGATTCAGGTAATTGTATTTACCTGCTAATGCAACTTTTCTGTCCTGCTCGAACTGACGCATAAATTGATTATTGTTTTCGTCCTCAGTATGAATGGTGCCAATGCTTGCCTGCCCGTTCTGGTCGAAAAAAAAGGAAGCCTGTGTATATTCGGCTTCCTTACTGACACCCAATGAATTGATTTCATCAAGTTCCCTATTCAGTTCTGTATCATCTGATTCTAGTGGAATCGCATCACTATCTGATTCAGTACCACTTCCTCTGCCTGCATCTTCGCCTGCTCTCTTATCTTCCACATCTCCATTGTCGATGACGGATCCTGTGGCTTGTGCTTCGCCAGATACTGCATCTCTAACTGGTCGTACAGCTGATTCGCTTCCTCCTCTACCGCTGACATCTTCTCGTACATCTTCCCGAATCTCATCAGCGTCTTGTATCTTGCCGGCTCGTTCTCTTTGAGATAGTTCATCGCCATCCTTCCGTATTTGCCCAGCTTCGTGAGATCCTCCGTCTCGTCCGGCATCTCTATCTGCGGATAAAGCAGTCCGTCCACTTCCTTGTAAGTCATTTCTTCTAACATATCCAATTCTCCTTTCGCTCTCGATTGCCTTTAAGTTACGACTAAATTCTCTAAGAACACTACAGGAGACATCGCATACAATGGAACCAAGACGGTAAATGATCTCTTCGTCTTTGATATTTACGATCTGACTGAAATCCTGTTCTTGCACAGATAAGTCAAATCCGCATCTCGTCCCTACAGCATACATGACACTTGCATATACAAGCTGCTCCATGTCCATTTCCTGCTGTAAGCCATTGCGTTTCTTACTTTCTTCCTTTATCACACTACCTGATAGCTGCATGAGCTCGGTCATTCGGTCTCCGAACTCTTCTTTTATTATAAGCCAAACATCTGTTCCTGTAAACTGTTTTAATATATTTTTTAGAGACTCCCTGTTGCTGTTATCGTACTGCTCAATCTGACCTTCTGATACGAGAAAATCCACATAATCTTTAAGATTTTCTCCCTCAAGGTCCCATGTCAGCTTAACATTCTTCCCTCCGGTATCACTGATATCAAATATATACCTCATGCGTGGATTCAGTGCCCTTGACGGGAAGATGGCGCAGCCTTTCGCACCACGCTTTACATATCTTCCCACCTTTTTCCAGGTATCATAATCTGCCATGAGTGTGCTTTTTTCCGGAGGTCTCTGAGCTGTTATCATAACGATATTGTCAAATTCATAGCGGTATAACTGACCTGCGACCTTTAACACATCCTTCCAGTTCTTTTCTGATCTGGTGATGTTACCAATTTCAGAATCGTATATCGCTTTGACCTTCATATCAACGCCCATACCTTTGTCCTCCTCTACTTAAACATCTCTGCAAACAATCCCTTAAAGAGCTTTAACTCATCCTTATCCAGCTCGATTGCAAATTCATTGTCGATTGCCTGTTTTTCGCATTTATCCTTTTTCTTTGCAATCTTACGCACCACACGAAGAAGCACATAGCACTCCTTGGACTTTGCAATGCTCTGTTTAAAGGTCAGCTCATCCTCATCGACTGACTTCTGTGTCTGATAGATAATCTCTTTTAACTTATCATTGATACCATCTACTTCCTCAAGGGAAATAATAACGGATGCCTTAGAAGCACCCGATCTGTCCCACTCCTTATGAAGTTCCTTTACTAAAAACTCCATGTTCTTAATTACTGTTGTTGAATCACTTTTCATCTTGCTTTTCCTCCGTTTTCTTTTAATGAAGAAGGGAGCTGACCTTCGCTGATAGGCGCAAAATCAACTCCCTTCATGTCCTCTGCTCCAAGGACTATCTGCTCTGCATAATACATATCCATTGCCTTATTGATGGCATCGTCAAGCGACTCTGCCTTTACTTTCTGTACTCGTGAAAGCACTTCTTTTATCTCAACATCAAATTCCTGTTCCATATGATATCGCCTCCTGTAAAAATCTCATCACCGGCTCTTTTCTTCCTTTACCTGTCTTTCCTTAAAGCCCTCATCGTACTTTCCATCTTCCAGCCTGTCGTAAAAACAGTCCTCTTCAATCGTTCCGAAATCCTCATACATCTGGTGAAGGAAATCATTCTGCAGCTTCTTTGGTACATCATCATCCTTTGACATATCCTGATAAAAATAGAACTTCTGCTTTAGCTTTGCCCTGTAATCATAGATATCCTCTATCTTTTCCGGTGTGCCATACTCCCTCTTGTATGCCTTGAAATTCGTAGTTGAGAGTGTGGAACCTAGATAAATGCCATGCTCCCACGATACCCCGATTGTGGTATTGTCCTTTGTAGGCTTCTCATCCTTGGGATAACGCTTATACTCTGTCGCACCAAGGGCGATTGTAAGAGAACCTGACTTCATATCCATCACCACAAGATTTCTTGGTGATAATGCTTCAAGCACCATGTAATCATGGTCATTAAAGTTATGAAATGTCTGTCCCCTTTCAAATGAACGGTTCTCCATTTCATAATGCAGGTTAAAATCATCCACCCAGCCCTTATCGGTCATTCCAATCTCCTTAAGCTTTGCAACACATTCATAAGAACTGACTTCTTTATCAAACCGAAATTCTTTGGAATCATTATAAAATCCCTGAAGAAAATGTCCCAGCTGAATATCATCCAGACAGAATCTCGCAGATACAGTTACATTTGCTGCCCTGTAATACTCTGTGAAGTTATCTGCTTCACCAAGTGTCCTTCCAAGCTGCAACAAATTTTCTGCAAGCTCTGACATATCATCAATTGCTATAAAACTCTTATAATCATCCAGAGTCATCAGCATATTTGTCTCTGTTCCCCTGTCGTTTTCTGTTACCAGTATCATATCTTTTAAATCCATTCTTACCTCCAGTCTCAGAGAGGGACTATTCTCTCTCTGCAAATTTCCTGTTATGGTCTTCCTATCACAACAATCTTTCCTGTGCTTGCCACATCCCTGTAGACCACACCAAGACTTTCATTAAGTGCCTCTACCACTTTGCCATTTCCGACATATACTGCCACATGGCTGATGTTCTTATATCTTCCGTTGCTTGTAAAACTGTAGAAGATAAGGTCTCCCGGCTGTAACTCATCAAAGGAGACTGTCTTTCCGGCTTCATCCAGTCCCTGTGCCTCCGCTGCCGCTGTGGTTGCACCGCCGTAACTAATATCCACGCCTGCATCCTTCCACGAATAATAGGCTAAGGAGCTGCAGTCATAATAGTTACCGCTGTCTCTTAAATCCTGACTATAAGGGAAGCCAACTCTGTGTAGTGCATAGGAGCAGACTGTTTTCTGCCTGCTGTCTGTATTTTCGTTTAGGATGGCATTGATTTCATCCTCAGTCATGGAGCTTACCCCCGGACTTCCGCCTCCACCGCCACTTCCGCTTCCGGCATATCCAAGCTGTCCCATAAACTCCGGACTCATGATCTGCTCAAGCATTTCCACCTGATCAGAATTAAATCCATAGACCGAAATCATATCCCTGTACGATTTTAGTGTGACATTCACATACAGAACCGACTTTGTGACAGTAGTTACATTGCCGTCTGCATCCGCTTCTTCCACATCCTTTGTTCCGGTGCTTGTGGTGTATGAACACATATCATTTACAACTGCCTGCAGCCAGCCTTTTGAAGTATCATTCATGACTGTTGCTGTATCTCCGACACCATGCTTGACCATATAGACTGCCATGATGTCATAGTAATTGCTTGGGTTTTCTTCCATACCTTCATAATCCACATATACAAGCTCTCCAAGGTCATATCCGGTATGCTCATTCACTTTCGTATTCACATCCCGGTTAAACTCCTGCACATAAGCACTCGTTACTGTCTGCACGGTATCTCCTGATTCAAGTGGTGGCAGAAATAAAGCAAATGGAGAATTGTAAAGGATTGCTATCGCCGCAATAACCGGAACAACAATCGTGGCAACTACAAGAACAAGTAACAACAGCACCAGTCCGACAATCGGTGCCGCTGCCTTTACCCAGGTAATCGCTTTTCGCACAATCAGATCCTTTACCAGCTTTGCCACGCTGTCTGTCTGATTCTCCTGTGCTTTCATCTTATCCAGAAAGAATTTTATCTTCCTGCTCCGGTTGGTCATCTTTTCATCCTTGACCTCTATGGACACACCTGCAGCATATCCGGCTGCCATGCCGATTGCAGTGCCAACTCCCGGTGCAACCGCTGTTCCTGCCGCTGTAGCAGCTGCCTTTGTTGCAGTTTTTGTTACAACCTTGGCAGTAGTCTTGGCTGTTTCTTTTGCCGTCTCTTTAGCTACCGCCTTGGCTGTATCTTTGGCAGCTTTCTTTGCTGTCTTTTTTGCCAGCTTCTTTCCTGCCTCTACCTTCTTGATACGCTTCTTTGCCTCGGCTGCCGCCTTTTTCCTGAAAAGTGCTGCGCCCTTAGAAGCAGTTCCGGTAACAGGGCGGCTTGCTTCATATGCAAGATATGCTGCCTGCGATACCTCATGCCCGCCTTCCACCTGCTCTGTTACTGCCCCGGCTGCAAGTGCTCCAGTTCTTCCTGCAATGTGAAGATTGGTATTCTTGGTCTTGATTGAAGTTCCTGATTCTCTGATGTTACGCTTAAACTTAGAAAGACCTTTATCCTTAGCCTCCGACTGATGAATGGTACTCTTTCTATAAGTACTCTTTCCATCAGTACTTTTCTGAAGCATCAATTTTGCAGATGCTTTTTTATCCATTTCATTGGCTTTAGCATCATGCACTTTCGGTCCTCTCTCTACTGTATAGATATTGCTGCCTTTAATCTTGGCACCCTTTGGCTCGTGGGCATGAATCTTGGCTTTCTCCTTGGTGTGAATGACCATTGGTTTGTCATCCACTTTCTTTATCTTCAATGTTCTCACCTTCTTTCACTCAAAATGCAAAACAGCCACCCAGCTTCCAGGATGGCTATGCTTTGAGGTCGCAAATTGCGACCTCTATCAGCATTATTCGACATTGTTCTGCATTTCACGCTTCTTCTGTTCTGCAATCTTCTCATGAATATTGGTGTTATACAGTCTGTAAAGGTCTGTATCCTTACTAATCTGATTATCAAACGGAATCACCACAGAGCCACACTTGATAAGTCCCATTCCCGATGCGGTATTGGTTACGAATCTAAGCTGTGCCTCTGATACTCCGATAACCTCTGCCATCTTGGAACTGTCCGTGTTTGCCTGCTTTAAAAGTGCCACAAACTCAGAGTTTGCAAGCATTGTTGTTGCTGTATAGTTCTGCAACAGATCTACTACATTCTGCGTGATACCTGTACAAAGACCTCCCTGCTTTCTTACTTTCTTCCAGAGCTGCTGCAGATATTTTGCAGAATACTCGGAATTTAGTAAGACGTGAAACTCATCAATATAGAGCCATGTTGCCTTGCCTCTCTTGCCATTCTCAACAATCCTGTTCTGAATGGACTCCATCATTACAAGCATTGTGATAGGACTAAGCTCTGTACCTAAGTCCCTGATGCCATAGACTGTAAATCTGTTATCCACATCCACATTTGTCTGGTGGTTGAAGATGTTAAGCGAACCATTTACAAAAAGTTCCAAAGACAATGCAATGTCTTTTGCCTCGTCCTCCGGCTGTGCCATGAGAATATCGTAAAAATCACTCATTACCGGGATATACTTCTCTTTGCTCCTTGCAATGTCGATATACAGTTTTCTCACACAGCGGTCAATGATTGACTTCTGTCTTGAATTTAAGCTGTCACCGATGCACTGCTCACAAAGACCAAGCATGAACTCGCCCTTTTCTCTTACCATTCCCTTGGAATCATTCGGATCAAGGCTCCATACATCCATCTCCAGCGGATTCACATAGTTATCCGTGTAGGTGGACATATTTACCACTGTTCCGCCATAAGTCTCAGCAATATCAAAGTATTCGTTCATTGGATCTATGACGATTATTTCATCATCTCCCGACAAGAATACGCTGCCCATCTCCATCTTGCAGAAAAAGGATTTACCGGAACCCGGCACTCCGAATACGAAGCCATTTCCGTTAATGAGCTTCTTTCTGTTGCCGATATTCACATTCTTACTGATCTGGTTAATACCATAATAGTTTCCGGTGCTGTCATTAAGCTCCTGCACATTGAATGGCATAAGCACTGCAAGTGACTGGGTAAGTAGGGTACGCATTGTCTCCACCTGTCTTACTCCAATCGGAAGTGCTGTGTTGAGTGCTTCCCTCTGCTTTAAGTAGTGTGTATCAATCGTGCAGCTGTTACGTTTTCCGATAGTCTCCACAGTCTCACATACACTCTCAAGCTCCTTCTTGCTTTCTGCCATAAGAATAATAGTTACTCCCACGAAGAAAAGGCACTGGTCATTCTCACGGACATCATCCATGATTTCCTCAATCTCCTTTTTCTCCGTTCTCTTGGCATATGAGATTTCCGTAGAAAAATCGTTATTCTTATTACGGACTCTCTGCTGCTTAATGATATCCGACTCAATGCCAAGGTATTTCTTCTGAAGCACCTTTGTGGTCAAATCCTTGGGAACAGGCACCACATCAATGCTCGTGATGGAATGAACCGGAAGTGAAGTAATCTCATTGATGAATCTGTCTGATAAACTGCTCGGATACTTTTTGATGAAAAGTGCCTTGCAGAATTTACTCTCATCCTCAAAATGGTCTGGGAAATATTTCACCATCCCATTGCACAGATCATTTCTAAAATCTGCCCCGACCTTCTTTGCCTTTTTGATATCAAAATCAAAGCTGCCCTCATCTCCAAGATGATAATAGTCATAGAGCACTTTCAGTCTCTCATTTCCATTAAGCGGTACAATCTCCGCACCAAGCTCAATGAAAGCCTTGTGTATCGTTGCCTCAAGGGTTGCAAACTGTGCCTTTGCCTCCTCAAAGTTCTTTCTCTCTATCGTGATCGTCAGGTATCTCTCCTGCTCAATCCCCTGTCTGCCCTCAATAATCTTCTCCTCAATGATGTCATTGTAGATACTTCTATAATTATTGAAGCCATCATTTTTCTCAGCAATCAGAACCTTGTCACGGAGTTCATCCATGTTTTTGTTCTTATTGTTGATCGTAATCTTATAATTACAGTCCAGCGAATTTAAGAACTTACAGTATCTCTCGAAAATACCAATCTGCTCATCCTCGGTTGCTGTCGTGTAATTGATGTCCTGAAAGCGGTAGCATTTGGAATACTTATTTTTGCTTACTTCAAAAATGCCGTTTTCAGCCACCGCCATAATCTCTATGGTTTCCTGAATGGATTTAGGTGTCTTATACAAAGGCTCACTCGCCTTCTTTAATAACTTAAATCCGTCTGTAAATAAACCCATGTCTCTAACCTCGCTTTCTTATAATGAAAGCCCGCCGGGAACTTCACCCTGCGGGCTGTGTTCCCGACCTTGCGGTCAGATACTATTCGTTTCTAATGCATTGCCTTATATGCTGCAATGCCTGCTGCTGCCGCCACAACGACTGCGACAAGTCCAAGCAGCATGTTTCTCGTCTTTTTCTTCATTGCTTCAAACTCCTCCTGCTTCTTTACAGCCGAATCAGCTGTTACAGTCTCCGGTTCAGCCTTTCTGCCTTTCTTCTTTACCTGTTCATTCTGTTCTGCTTCTAACTGTTTTATTGCAGGCTCTCCCTCTGTTGATACATAGGTAAGCGCCCTGTTGCCAAACATAAAATGCAGTTTCTTTCCCATATACTCGTAGAAATTCATCCCGTTAAAGGAATAGAATCCGCCAAGAGCAATCGGTGCCACACAGGGAATTGCCACATAAGCAGAACCCGTAAGACCGATATACTTGTAAAGAAGAAGGACAATACCGCCACCGACCACTACGCTTGCAATGGAAAATATAAGCTGCCTTGCAGTAAGTCCCATCGCAACCGATTCTTGATAGCGGTCAATGTCCTTGTTTACTTCGATTACCATTGCCCCTGCCTCCTATCTTGATAAATCCTTTGTCTCCGGCTTTCTTGTCATTCCAATATTCGCCTCATACTTATCCATTCCATCCGGACACAGTTCCCTAAGCTTATCTACATTGAACAGATAAAGTGGATATTCGCAAAAACCGCTCCTTTGCGTGAATCCTGTAAACTCTCCAATGTCATTGTCTGTAATAAACTTTTCAATATCCGGCATGTCATTCACATTCAGATATCCGCAGTAATTAGGTGCTGCAACCGGCAAATTCACAGTCACATCCCCAAAAGGCTCCTCATGTCCATCCTCGTTACACATAAGACCAATAAACATTGCCCTGTTATTCATATACTGCTGGATATCAAATGTCACCTGCGTTTCTCCGGTTATACTTGAATTATAAGTAACCTGTTTCATTTCATTATCCATTTCTGCCTCCTTCTATAATCCGAATGCCTTGCTTGTAAGTGTCTGTGCACCCTTCACGCTTCCAACAGTCATTGCTATCGTAAATGTCATTTCACACAGATATATAAGTGTCTGTGCCCAGTCAGCATAACTTCCTGTAAATGCCGGAAGCCCTGCATTGATAAATGCATTACATATCACAATCGCAAGTGCCATCGTTACTGCCTCAAATACACATGAAAGAAAATATTTGCAGTAGGTAGCCATTGTATGACTGACCATTCTGTTTCCTGCCATCGTGGAGCAGGCAATCGCACCAAGCGGCACAATAATCAGTATCTTTAAGAACCTGAAATACACTGTGTAAATGATAAAGAATCCACAGATAATAATGATGATTGCAAGCAAAGCTGTAAGTATCAGCATTACCAGACTTTCACCAAATCCGAGTCCCTTAATGATATCTGCCTGTGTACTGTCGATGGCAAGCTGCGTCGTTGTCCCGGCAGATATAAGTCCCACCAGATTTCCTATGGAAGTAAAAAATGCTTTCATGATCGTGACATTATTTGCAACAAACCATTCTGCAAGTCCCAGTCGGATAAGCATACGCAGGATTGATTCAAACCTCATCTCATCTTTAACATCTATACTTTCCGAGCAGAAACCGATAACAAAGAACAGCACAACGAGGGATGCGCCGACCGCTACAAAGACCGGCTCAATACCCTCAATAACTGCCCAGGGACCTCCGCCCTTGAAACTGACCGGTGACTGTCCAAGCATTGCAAAGACCAGGGATATCTGATTGTTCCAAAACCCAAACACCGCCTCAAGAAGTGCAAGGATCTTGTCTCCAAGCTTAAAAATATCCATACTTGTTATTCACCTCTTTCCTTTTACTAAAAGGGGAACTTTTTCCCCCATCTTAGAAGCCTAAGAATGTCAGTACTGTTGAAATACCAGCCATCATGACACCTGCTACAATTCCTTTCAGTGCAGAGTTCATGGTAGATGAATCCTGCTGCTGGTAGGCTTGTGCGAACTCCATAACATTCTTTGCAAGAATGATGACACCAACCGCACCAATGACTGCAATGATAAGTGTCTTTAAGTTCTCAAGCGGCTGTGTTACTGCGGAAGTATCTCCTGCCGCAAAACAGGTTGTGCTCATAAGCATTACTCCCATAAGTGCTCCGGATAATGCCGGAACGAATCTCTTTTTAAAGTGAATGAATCTGTTCTTCATGCCTTTCTCCTCCATCTGATTGTTGTTTGTCGTAATAATCGCTTCTTTTCTCATGTCGTTTATCTCCTTTTCGATAAAAAAATAAGCCAGCAGGGATAATCCCTAACTGGCTGTTAAAAGTTACTCTATATGATCAGGCAATGCCTGTTGTAATGATTAAATCGGGCTTTCCCCGATATGGTGTGCTTCAACCACCTCCTTTCAAGGCGCAAAAAGCACCTTAACCTGATTGGCTAAAGTGCTTATATTGGTTTGATATAAAATTGTTGTGAGTCAGACACACTGAACTCTGAGCAAAAGCCCAAGGGACTTTAATGCCCCTTATGCTTTTCTCTTTTCTTTTGCTGTTTCAACTCAAACATTCGCTGTTCTTCCGCCTCTTTTTTCTTGCGGCTTCTCTCTTTACGCACCTGTTTGTTCTGTTCCTGCTGTAATTTCAATGCCTGCTGTGATTTTGTGCCGATGCCTGTTTCCATCGTCTGCTTTTTCGCTTCTCGCTGCATCCGTTTCGGATTTCTTTTTATATCCTTTACAACAGTTTCAACAGCCGGACTGAATTTCAAACTGAAATAGTATTTTTGAATATATTCCTGCACTTCGTAATCTTTTGGTTCTGCACCAAATGTTACCTTCGCCACAGATAGTTTGCCATCTTCAATACGTTCAAATACACCTACCCAAAATGGTTCTTCAAAATATACCGTCAGTTTTCCACTTGCTTTGTCCATAAGAATCCCTCCTAAAATGAATTGAACAAAGAATGGACAACCCGGAGGGGCAGGTTACTTACCCTATTTGCATAGGACGGCTGGGCTACCTACCAGCTCTAGTACATTTTCAATGTACATTGCGTTTTTATCTTTGTATTTATAATCAAGCCATATGGCACGATTAACTTATTCGGTCAATTCCGATTTGCAAAAAGCATTCTTTTTTACATAGGCACAGTATACCATAATCCCTGTGCCTATGCGATAACATTTACTGCTTCTTCCGATATGAACTCATCCTCTCCACAGTAACCTCCGGATAGAAGTAAGTAAGAATCGTTGCTTTCGGAACTCCTGCAGCCAATGCTTTTTTCACCTCTTCCTTCTGCTCCGGCGTATATGACCAGTGCAGCATTCTGTTTGTGATAGTATCTTCCCACTTAGGCTTTTCCCTCTCAGGATTCCTTACAGGCTTAGCAACAGTACTTCCATTAGATGCATTGGCACTGTCAGCAGCATCAGACTTCTGTGATTCATCAACATACTCAAGCTCATTTGCCTGTTCTCTGTCTATCTTTGCTTTCTGCTCTGCTTCATCCTGCATGGAGAATCTTCTGCTTAATTCCGCATCACCAAGCATCATAAACTGCTCATAGGTAAGAGTGTCTATATACACATTCTCGCCCTTATCCTTCAGTTTTTCATAATACTTAACTGCCTTGTCTGAAAGAATCTCAAATGGTGGACCGATGAGATTATCTGCTCCCCTTATCTGATGAACATAAGGCTCTCCCTTGCCATCTGCTGTCTGGTTAAACATCGGATGATTGAATGGTATGAACTTATTATCCATGATAGGATCAAATCCACGGATAAAGATAATGCACTTTTTGTTATCCAGCTTTCTGACCTCATCGGGTGTAAACAGTTCTCTTCCTAATACATCATAATTCCTTGATGAGCTTCCCTGTCTGCCCTTTGTCTCTCCGCTTGACTTCTTATCAATCGTACCTTTTCCAAGCAGCTCCGACACATACTTGTGCGTACTCTGCTCATTGCCACCAAGATAGATGAAAGTATCACAGTTGCCGGGAATTGTCTCCCAGGTATCTTTGAAAAGTGCCTTTAACTGGGCAAAGTTCTGAATGATGATAATACTTGAAATCTCACGGCTTCGCATTGTCGATAACAGCGAACAGAAGTCATCTGGCAATGCGACATTCGCAAATTCATCTAACATAAATGTCACATGGATTGGCAGTCTGCCTCCGCAGTTAAAGTCTGCCTGATAGTACAATTCCTGAAATATCTGCGTATATAACATACCGATAATAAAGTTATAGGATTTATCACTATCCGGGATTACACAAAACAGTGCTGTCTTTGTCTCACCATCCCCATTTACTCCAATACCGATATCGGACAGATTAAGCTCATCTTTTGAGAGTAGTCGTAATACCTGCTTATTCTCAAGAAATGCAAGTCTTGAGTTAGCACTGATTATGATGGAACGGACTGTATCTCCTGCACCTCTCATACATTTGTTGTACTGCTTTACTGCCGGATGATTGGCTCCAAGCGGAGAACTTTCCTCTAAAAACTTCATACGCACATCCAGCTTTGATGCCTTTCCCTGCTCTGTAACCTCTGCCTCTCCAAGAAGCTTCAGTACTGTCTCGAAGTTTCTCTTTGCCGGCTGTACCTCCAGCCACACATAATAAAAGATAGCCTGCAAGAACAATCCTTCCGCTTTTTCCCAGAACGGATCACTTGGTGTCGCTCCCTTTGGTGTCGTATTGCTGATAAGGTTTGTAATCAGCTTGACCACATCTGTTTCCTCTCTGATATAGGAAAATGGATTGTAACAGTCTGATTTATCCATCTCTAATAGATTTATGACTTTCACATTGTATCCGTTATTCTTTAGCATCTGCCCACAGCTTCTTAATATCTCACCCTTTGGATCGGTACAGATAAAGGAACAGTTATGTGGCATCTGCATAAGATTCGGCTTTACTTCATAAAATGTTTTTCCTGCTCCGGAACCACCACAGATCAAGATATTTCCATTGAGCTTGAGTCTCCTGAAATCCAGCGACATCTTCACATTCTGGCTGAGTATCCGATTGAAGTTTTCATCCTTATCTGCAAGTATCTTATTGACCTGCTTCGGATTTTCAAATCTTGCCGTACCAAATTCTTTGCCGGGCATATAGTTTCTCTGACTGGTGTAATACATGACAATAGCCATCGCATAGATACCTAATGCAATGGCTACTGCTTTTACTGTATTGGAATTGTAATAGTTGGCAAAGGGAACAGCACATACTTCATTGAATCTATCCATAAACTCATTAAATGCTATTCCCTCTATCCACGCTCCATTTATCAGATAACCAAGATACCCGGCTAACACTGCACCCACAAGAATGAATATCAGTGAAGGCTTTTTCTGTGTTGTCTGCATAGGCTGCTACCTCGCTTTCTTTGTGGTAACAGTTTTCTTCTGTGTTGTCTTTTTCTGCTGCTTCTGCACTTTCTCGTAACGCTCCCTGACAGATGACTCCACCTTATCATAGTGAGTATAAAGTTCGGTTCCTTTCTGGGTTGTCACCACACGATTCTGCTCATCGTAAAGCTTATAATCCTTGGTGGAATCTAAGAAGGTAAGCATTGTCTTTCCACCATGAATCTCCATGATGTTTTCCTTACGGAGCCATACATATTTTGCCTCTTCTCCCCATGTGCCGGGAACTCTGGTCTTAACAGCATGGTCATTCTCTTCGATAATCAGCTTCTTGCTGATAGTCACATCTGATAAGTTCGCATTCTTTGATGCCGCAACCGCCCTCATTCTCTCAGCAAGGTCCTGATAACCTCTGACACGATTGATAAATGCATCCTTGTCCATCATAACTGTATGGGTGCCATCCTCATTCTTGCTGCCAAGCACACCGATTGTCTCAAGCTGTCTGATAACACTTTCAGCCTGCTCTCCATTGATGCTGAAATTCTCCTTGACCTGATCCACACTGATAGCTTTCTTTTCCATTGCAAACATTCCGACTTTCTCAATCAGTCCGTCAATGGCGGAATTAATCTTATCCCCTTCTATCGTGTGGCTTTTCTCGTTTCCCTGCTGTTTCTTCAAAAAATCCATCAGCTTGCCAAGGGACTTTTCATCTCCATTCTTCAGATAATCGTCAAATGTGGCAATCTTACCAAACTTGAGCTTCTGTATCATCATATTTACACGGGGAACTGCCTCAGTATGGAAGATAACCTCACTCAATCCGTCTTTCCTGTTACAATCCGGAAGTACCGAATACAGGATTCCATACTTCTTTGCCATCTTTTCGACCTTTTTCATATCTTCGGTATTAAACTGCAATACCTGTAAATCGCCACCCTTTAAGAGCAGCTTTCTCATAGATGTCTTACCAAGAGACTTCTCATAATCAAGCATCCCTTTTAAGAAATCTATTGCCTTCTGCATGGCAGCAATGCCGCCGCTTCCTACCTTCATGGCAATCTCAATGCCATCATAAGCTACACGGATGATCTGCACCGCTTCCTGAATCTCTTCTGCCATTATCGCACCTCCACTTTCTCTCTGACTGTTGTTTTAAGTGTTTCTGTCTCTGTAGTACGGATTTCCTCGGCAGATACATCAATACCATAAGCAGTCAAAATATCTGCCAGATGATTGATTGCTTTCTCCTCCTCGATACGGTACATTTCAAGTGCCACAAGCAGGTTTTCCACCTGTTCCACCCATGCAGGCTTCATATCATATTTAGACCTGTATGTGACCATAATCTCGTCCGACTCAGCCTTATCCGCTGAATGTGCCAAAGCTTCAATTAGAGAAATCGTATCTTCCTTGCTGCCGCTTCTGAATGCGAACTGGACTACAAAGTTTTTCTCTTCCTCCGTAAACTGATGCTCCACACCATTCATCTCTGTTACTGCTTCATTTACTACTGCTAAATTCATAAGTTCCTCCTAATCTGCCATGCTGTTTTCAAGCACAGCAATCTCAATGATCTCCTTCATCTTTTCCGCTGAAATGTTGTTGTTTATAAGCTCTACAAGCTGTGACTCAGTAAGTCCCTTTTCTATTGCACTCTTAATCTGCACAAGCTGCGCCGGAACAAGGTCTCCCGATGCAACCAGCTTTACAATGTCAGCTCTTGATTTTTTCTTAAATGACAGTCTTGCAAAAAGGCTCGCCACTCCGCTGTTGCTGCTCTTTCTCACACTTCTCTCAATCGGAAGTCTCTGCACCACATTTCCAGTACCATCAACTACCGGAATCTGATAATAGACCGGAATCCCATTTGCCACAGCCTGCATATTCTGCGGAACTGCAACTGTATCTACCATCTTTTTATCTGCCTGTGATATGGACTGGCTTTCCTGCGGCTCTGCCTTACTTTCTGCCTCTTTCTTATTCTCTGTGGCAACACTTATGATCTTATCTTCCAATGACTCTATTCTGTCTCCCATACGCTTCATCTCCTTATCCTTTTTCTCAATATCATCCCTGAGTCTTGCAATCGTACTGCTTGCCTTATTCAGTTCATTCTGCTGACTGTTGATAAGAGCATCCTTATCCTGGTTCTCCTTGACCAGACGCTCCCTGACTTCCTCATCATCTTTGGAAGTCTCTATTTCAGAAAGCTTCTTATTCAGGGCATCATACCTTTCATTCTGGTGATTGATCTTTTCAACCACTTCATCCATCTGAGAAATGAGTGCTTTCACATACTCAGACTCTTCTGGAATCTGTTCCTTGACTTTATTCAGCTGTTCCAGAACTTCCTCATATAATCGGCGCATGGTAATAGGTTTTTCCCCTTTGTCCATGACCTCCTTAATTGTCTGAACAGGTACACCCTTTTCATAAAATTCGAGAGACACCTGCATCTGATGAACCGAATACTTGGTATTCTTGATAATATCAATCACATCTTTTGGAACATCCTTATGCAGACACTCCGATAAAATCTTCATCTGTTCAATGTCGTATGACTTATTGAGATAAAGGCTGATCTCCTCCTCTGTCAGTCCATATTCATAATCACTTTTTACAAGAGCAATCGTATCTTCACTAAAATGCTTATTTCGGAGAAGCTGCAATTTTTTCTCGATTGCTATCGCACTAAGCGGTTCTCTGTTTTCTTCCATATATGCCTCCTAACTACTAAAAAAACAGCCTAACGTTCTGGCTGCTCTTTCCTGTCTCGTATTGTCTCTTTGTTGTACTGTGCATCTTTTCCATCTGATACGCTGTCTGGAATAAGACTCTTCCATATAGATTTACCAATATTCAACTCTTTGAATACTGCTCTTTCTTTTGCACATGCTTTGGAATACTCCTCTTTATAATGTTTACGCAGTGCTTCCACCTCTTCTAGGCTATATCCCTGTGATAAAAGCTTCTGTTTCAAAGTTTCCCATTGCAGATGTTCATCCGTAAAAAATACATCTCCCTGAAGGAAAGACTTCTCAGCAGGTTCTAACTCTTTCATATCATCTGCTATATCAAAAAGTTCTCGACTTCTCTCCCTAGCTTTATAAATGCGGCTTTTCTCTGCTGAAACTTCTTTTCTTTTATCTGTCAATGAGCTGATTACACTGACAAGCTCCTCTGCTGAATGAATGTCATGATTTACAAGGAACAAATACTCCTCCTGCAGTTTATGCATCTTACGGATATCTTCCTTATACTTCCATACCTGACTGTATGGCTTCTTTTTCAGCTTTCCTATCCTGTATAGCTTTGCATAGTATCTCTTTTGAAGCTCCGACATCTTTGCCCTTCGGTATCTTCTCACCTTACACTTACACAGAACCGGTTGTACCTCTTTCTGCTGTTCCCTGTAAAATGAAATATCTTCTTTTTCTATTCTTTCTCGGATTGCCTCATCAGAATACATGTCCCCTAATGTCTTACATCTGCGAAATCTCGTCATTCCTTGTGGCTTTACCGCCAGATACTTTCCCTGCTTGACCTCATATCCTTTGTCAGATAACAGCTCCAGAAACTGCTCATAATTTCCAGCCTGCAGAATGCAGGAATCCAGGTCTCTCTTAATCATATCTGCCCATACAAAACTGCCTTCACGATATTCGCTCCAGTCCTTATAGATTTCATGCTCTTTTTCCTTACTGCCATCATCAACATCAATGATTGAAAGACCATATTCCTGACACAGCTTATTCGTGATCGGCTGGATATACTTTGCCCAGTCTCCCTTTTCATAGCGGTACTTTTTCCCATCCACAAAACTCACACTGTTAAATACAATGTGTGAATGAACATGTGCTGTATTATCATGCACCACATATACTGCCTCATATGATTTTCCAAGATACTCTTCCACGAATCTGCGGGTTATCTCAAATGCCGTATCAGGATTCACTTCATCTTCCTTAAATGAGAGAATGATATGATATCCCTGCCTTTTATCAACTTTTCCAAACTTCCGTTTTGTAGCTTTCATCTGTTCAAAAGCAGAATCGACCTGACAGTTGATTGCACCTATAAGCCTTCCATCCTGTGTTTTCTCCGGATTCATCACATAATCAAGAGATCTCTTCAGATGTTTTCCGTGAAAATGCCCACCACAATCCTTCATATTAAGGATTTTACTGATTGCCAATCTTTACCACCGCCTCATCTACCTTCTGATTCAGTTTTCGCATATAAGCTATCAGCTGTGTCTTATCTTCCTTGGAATACAGCCCGGCATTATTGTTAAATACTATCTGATTGATATTTATTCCAATTCTGTTAACTTCATTAATGAGTTCCTTCAGAATCTTCCTTACTTCCGGATAATCATTTGGTTTCTGACTGATAAGAAGACGGATATACTCAGCCTCATTCATTCCATTATCACATGCCTTTTTTGCAAGCATCTTGGCTTCCTCTGGCATTAGTCTTAGTGTTTTCCTAATACAATGAACTTTATCTGCCATAGACTCACCTTCCTCTCTTATCTGTACTATAATCCTTAATTCCTTCTGCAACTGTCACCGCAGCTTTTTCCAAATCATCCCTGCTACTTAGATGACTAATGAATGATTCCACCAAAGCAGCTGCCATTTCATCAATCTCCTTTGCATAACAGGTCTTTTCAAACAACCTGTCCAGCCTCTTTTCATCTGCTTTCAAACTGTCATACTTATCCTGAAACTCACTGTAATCTTTAAAATCCTTTGGATCATTCCTGTGTGCATCAGCATCAAGTATCAGTTCATAGTTCCATTCACAAACAGTATCTATAACATCATCTATCGGGTATGGTTCAATTTCACCATTCTCCTCAGCTACATCCTGTCTGTACATCTTCCCATCAGAATCTATGCCAATAGCATAATCATGACCTTCCATATAGTTAAGCAATATTGCAGCATCTTCTATCGAAGGGTTAAGTAAGATATCAAATGTGTCTGCCCAGGCAATCAGTTCTTCTGGTTTTGAAAATAGCGTAACTTCTGCATCCATTGCTTCCTTGCACCTCCTTATCCGTGTTTAGTAAATATTCACCAAAGCTCCAGTCTCCAGTTAGTCCCCGGCGACTGCTAGATACGCATTAGAGACATCTCTGTCCTAATGCCATCTAGTTAGGGAGAAAATCTCCCTAAAACCCTCTGTTTATGGAAGTGGGGGCGCTTTTTGCCCCCACTTTGCTACTTTGGGGGCGCTTTCTGCCCCCACTTTGTTATTTTGGGGGCGCTTTCTGCCCCCACTTTTATACTGACTTTCATCCGGATTTTGTCGTGTCCGAATTGCGGGGGCGCTTTTCGCCCCCACTTTGACATTTTGGGGGCGCTTTCTGCCCCCACTTTGCTGTTTTGGGGGCGCTTTCTGCCCCCACACATCAAAATCCGATTTCTCATGCCCTGACTGGTTCATCTGCTCTCTGTTTCATCTGATTCAGATTAAGCTTTGCCGCAACAAGCCACTCGTTGTAATCCTTATATCCGGCTGGAGGCGGACAGTCTTCTACCTCATATCCAAGCTCATAATATTTTCTCATAAGTTCAGCTGCTGCTTTTCTCCCCGGCTCATCTCCATCAAGGCAGAACCGGATGGAAGTTATCTGCGGATGTTCCCGAAGAAATGTTTCAAGTGGTGCATCTGCAAGCATCCCAAGTGCCAGCTTATTTGATTCATAATCCGTGAAGATATCCACATAACTCATAAGGTCGATTGCAGCCTCAAATACCACAAGCTCTGTACTGTTTACATTTACCACATTAAATCCATAGTTCTTATCATTTCCTGCGACATCACACTTGAATGGCTTGCCCTGCTTATCAAACACTCCACGCATACTTGCAAATCTTGTCACTCCATTCTTATCATTTCCTTTAAAAACAACATTGTGGTAATGCCTGCTCTCATAAATCAGTCCTTCTTTTAAAAACAGTTCTATGACAGCCCTGCTGATTCCTCTCTCCTGGTTCAGATAGGAAATAAGATAGGAATTGTCTCCTGCCGGTTCCGGTAGGACAAATGGCTTTCTCTCCTCTGTCTGCTTCTGCGATACCTGATGAACAAGTGGCTGCTTTACAGGATTCTCGATTCTTCTGTATCCTGCAAAATCTAAAAGCCAGGAAACAGCCTCTTTTACACTCATTCCGCAGAACACCCGTAAGAAATCTATCTGTGAGCCGCCATTGTTGCCTTTGTCAAACTGCCTTGACCACCTGTACCAATGACTCCTGTTATAGATACGGATGGAATCCATCTCCTTTAAAGTGTGATATTTTCCAATCCTCTTTACTGTATAACCAAGACTTTCTGCGACTGCACACAGGTCAACACTCTTTGCTATGGCAAGCTCTTCATCAGTAAATCTTCCATCCATGCTCTCACCTTGCCTTTCCCTGCTCTGCTACAAGTGGTGACTTGATATCAAGTGTCCGATAATCAGTGCTAAGTGTAATCTTCGGATTATCAATCATGCCTTTTTCCCTGAAACTGAAAAATTCACGATTGTCTCCACCGACTATGATATGGTCAATGAGAGGTATTCCCATCAGCTCACACAGCTTGTTCATGCGGTCCGTCATCATCGTGTCTGCCTTGCTTGGGAATACGTTTCCGGATGGATGACAATGGATTAACATCATGCTTGCAGCATTGCTTAAGATACTTGATTTAAACAGTTCTCTCGGATGTGCCATTGCCTCATTTAAAGAACCAACACTTGCAAAATGCACATTGATAGGTTTTAAATCTGACCTTAGATTGACCACGCACACTACTTCCCTGTCAAACTGGCACATACAGTCTCCCATGACAGCAGCTATATCCGCTGGATTATTAAAGGTGTGCTCCGAATAAATCGGAGCATCCTTTACAAGTCTTACCGAAACCACATCAAGCTTGAAGTCATTCTTCTTTGGCATCAGACACCGCCTCCTCTCCAAACTCGACACGGATAACAAAGTCACCTTTCTGGCTGTTTATGAGAGCAATGAGTTCTTCCATTGTAAGTTCCTGCTCCATAACTGCCTCCTATCTGGACTTTTCCTTCGCATCATATACAAGGGGAGGTTCTGCAACGATACCATCAAGTCTCTTGTTTGGTGTATCAGTTGCAAGTGTGAGTTTTCTTAAATCCTTATCATAGTGATATACCTGATTGGAAAGTCTTTCGTCCAAAGACACCTCCTGCATATTTACCTCAACTACCATCTGTGCAAGCATCTCAGGGCTTCCCATATCTGAAGATACAGCAATAACCTCATGCACACTTGAAGGGAGAATATAAAGGTCACTCTCTAAACTCTCTGCCAGCTCATGAAGCTCATTCTCATAAAGCATGGATGCTGCACCATTGATACCCTTTTCATTGGAAATCACCCACATCGTCTGCTCCGGTGGAATCTCAGCTATCATCATCTCTGCGATCTCCTGTGGCATCCCATCCCTTGCGAACATTTCTCTCATAATGTCATTCATGCTTCGTACTACAGGTGGGAAGATTCTTCTTGTGTTTTCAGCAGCACACTTAAAGAGCTGTTCCTCGCTCATCCCAAGTCTTTTCGCAAATGCATTTGTAATTTTAGAACTCTGCACCGCATCCTTATCGGCACTGATAATTACCTTATATACAATAGAAAGATCCTGGAACTCTCTGTGCGGCACCTGCTCCAAAAATGTCTTATTCTGCTCTGTATTGATGAGCTGGAATACAATCTTCTCGTTAGCATCCTTTATAATGCTGTCCACATCAACAACCGGAGCCTGCTCATATGCCCTTTCCATAAAGTCACATGCAGCCATAAGTGTTTCCTCAAGATCACCACAGTTCTGATACTTCTTATACATGTCATTGATATAAATCGTAGGCGAAATATTCCTGCCTTCCTCTCTTAAGATGATGCCATCAAGAGTCACATTCACCTTTTCCACGGGTTCTACCACAAGCTCCATTCCTTTGAACTTCTCAGGCATATAATCCATAAACTTTTCTTTTACTACTTCCTTAAAAATCTCGTAATTCATCATATTACGATTCCTCCTTAATCTAAAAAAGCAGGGAACATAAGTCACTGGCTTACATTCCCCGCAAGGTTAATTGTTACTGTTTATTCTTTTTCTTTCTTCCACGAAGTCCTACTCCAACACCTGTAATAAGTGCAAGTGCACCAATTCCAAGATAAAGAAGCGGATTTGCATTGTCGCCTGTCTGTGGAAGCTTAGGCTCTGTCGGTACATTGACAAGCTTAAGAGTTGTTACAACAACATCCGGTGCATTGTCATCATATCGAAGAGTTACATCGTGAGCTGTCTCATCGAGGATATATCCGTCAGCTGCTTTTGTCTCTACTACTGTATAATGGATCTCTTCCTTGAATGTTCCATCCTCGTTGTAAGTACAGATAGGAAGCTCCTTGCTCTCTGCATGACCATTCTTGTCAGTAGTGAGTGTGTCAAGCACCTTTCCGTCCTTATCTCTTACTTCAAATACAACACCCTCGATCGGCTTTCCGGTTACTTTATCAGTTTTCTCAATGACAATCTTTCCGACTGCCTGCCCATCCTTCATGGATACCTTCTGGATTTCTGCTGTCTCCTTTACTTCAAAGGTTACATCACTTGCCATCTTATATCCATATGGTGCAGATTCCTCTCTGAGTGTGTACTTTCCGACAGGAAGTCTCTCAATCATATGCGTCTTTCCTGCCTCTGATGTCCAGCTCTCAACAAGCTTTCCATCAGCATCAATAACTGAAAGCTTTGCTCCAGGCAATTCTTTCTTGCCTGTGATATCAGTCTTTGAAATTTCTACCTTGATCGGTGCATTTTCAAATGCTGCCTCAAACTCGATAACCTTTACCTTATCTCCCTGATATGAAGCATCCACATCAAATGTCTTATCTGACTTCACATAGCCCTTTGGTGCCTCAAGTTCTTTGACATAATACTGTCCAAGTGGAAGGTCAGAAGTAAATGTTACTTTGCCATCCTTTCCAGTAACACCTCTCTCAATCTGTGTATCTGCTTTGACAATAACCTTTCCATCCTTATTTACGATATCTTCTTTCGCAAACAAACCAAATACAGCACCTTCAAGCTCTTTCTTTGTCTCTGAATCAGTCTTTGTAACAGTAATCTGCACTTTCTGACGCTCATTTGTCACATCCATTCCTGCAAATACAACCTTTGTATTCTGGTCGATATAGGAAAGGTCTGCGTCAATCGGTGTATCATCAAGTACAAATCCATCTAATGTCTTTGTCTCTACAAGATAATACTTGCCAAGAGAAAGGTCATCAATTCTGGCAATGCCCTTATCGTTTGTTACGATAGTTGCTACCTTTTCCCCAGCTTTATGGTAAATGCTTCCAAGTCCGTCTGCACTCACGATATCCTCTTTTGCATATACATCAAAGGTTACTCCTGCAAGACTGTCCTTGAAGTAATTGAAAATGAAATCATACCAGTGTCCCTTCATAAGAGTGGTATCTGTTACAAACTCGCCATCCTTGTTGATCACGATAGAACCAGTCGGAACCTCATCCTTCATTTCTACATGCTGCACATCTCCTGTATCCTCTACAGTAAACTGAATATCGGTTGCTTTCAGATATCCGTATGGAGCAAACTCCTCACAAAGTGTGTAAGTCTCTCCTACGACAAGTTTCTTGATTACATGTGCTTCCTTGGCATCAGATGTCCAAGTGTCTACCACATTTCCATCCTTATCAAGTACAGTAAGTGTTGCACCTGTAAGCTCTGCACCACTTGTGATATCTGTCTTTGTAAACTCAAAGGTTGTAGGAGTGTTCTTATACTCGCTGTTATATACAGCAGTCTTAACATCCTGTCCCTGATATTTTGTATCAAAGTTTACTGCTTCCTCATTTGTCACATATCCGGCAGGCTTTACAAGCTCCCTTGCAACATATTTTGCAAATGGATAATCCTTAACAAAAGCAATCTTTCCATTCTCATCAGATGTTGTCTTCTCAAGAAGTGTGCCTTTCTCGATAATTACCTTGCCATCTACATTCTTGATATCCTCGTCTGCATAAAGACCAAATACTGCACCTGCAATCGGTGTATTATCTTCTGAATCAAGCTTAGTCACTGACATATCAAGCTTCTGTCTGTCATCTGAGAAAGTAAGGCTTTCCTTGATAACAGGTGTCTTATCATCCACATATGTGAATGTCACTTTCTGCTCATTCGGATTTAATACATATCCGTATGGAGCTTCCACTTCCACAACTCTGTACTGTCCAAGAGGAAGATTCTTAGCTGTTGCCTTTCCATCCTTGCCAGTTGTAAGAGTTGTCACAATGTCTCCCTTGCTGTAATACTTAATGCGGTTTCCGTCTGCATCCTTCTGGTTGTCTGCTGTGTAAATATCCTCGGCAGCATAAACTTTGAATTTTGCTCCGGCAAGTGAGCCTTCCTTATAAACAAACTCTTTCTCATATGAGCTTGCAAGAAGTCCACCCTTGAATCCGTCAAGTACCTCGCCCTTCTTTTCTACAGTCAGCTCTCCGACTGCAGGGGCATCGGAATATTCCACAGTAATGATTGCATCATTTGTATCACCATCTGTTTCAAATGCTGTATCAGTATCAACAGAGATGTTGACATACTTATCATTTACAACATATCCAAATGGTGCTTTGACCTCTTCAATGCGGTAGTTACCGATTTTAAGTGCCTCCGGTAAGATTAAATCTCCGTCCTCATCAGTAAAGAATGAAGTATGCTCTACCTTTGACGGATAAGTTGTGTACTGGGTTACATATTCGTTCTTATCAAGATTGAAAATCTTAAACTCAGCATTTGGTACAAGTACTGTCTGCTTTGTGTCAGAATCCTTCTTGATTACACGAAGCTTTGCTGTAAACTCCCTGTCAAGGAATACTCTCCATGTCTGAGGCTTGTCAGGATGGTTCTCGCTGATTTTCACCTCAAATGGCTTGATTGTCTTCATGTTATGCGGAGTCTTTGACTCTACTACCACATAAGTTCCATAAGGAATTGCAATGGAAACTGCATGTCCCTTGTCATCGGATGTGATTGTTGTTGCTCCGTTTTCCCCGATTACCACAGGAGTAGCCTTATCAAAGTCATAACTTCCATCTGCCTTTATGGATAAAGAAGATTTTAAGTATGCTGTGAACTCTGCACCTGCCAACAAGCCTGCTTCAGTATCATCGCCATTGTCAGATACCTTGATAAGCTGGAATGGCTGCTTGATGACCTGCTCTGCTGAGGTTGTGCTTCTTGATACCTCTGCTACAAGGTCTCCCTCATAGTCGCATACTACATCGTGCTCCTCTTCGTCTAAGAGATACCCCTCTGATGGAGTGATTTCTTTCACATAATAGTTTCCAAGGTAAAGGTTATTGACCTCTGCTTCGCCATTTTTATCTGTTGTAAGTGTTGCTACAAGGTCTCCTGCCTTGAATACGACTCCTGTTGCTCCGTCCGGATGCACGATATCGTTTCTCGCATAAAGACCATAAACTGCACCTTCAAGGCTTGCATCTCCCTGGGCAACTGCCTTGCCTGATTCCTTGTCTCCCTTGTAGATATGAATCTTTGCTGTCGTTCTGTCATTCACAAATGTGTGGCTGAATGATGCCTTTGTCTGTGTTTCAGCTAATACATTGAAATTAAAGCTGTAAACATCTTTACTGTTTCTGATATACGCATATGGTGCCTGTGTCTCTGAGACATAATATCCGTTAGAGATTGGCAAATCCACGCTGTATCTTGCACTTCCATCCTCGCCTGTAGTTACTGTCTCAAGAGCTGTGCCCTTTGTCACAATAACCTGTCCGGCATAGTTTTTGATGTCATTTCCGGCATAAAGTGTGTACTTGCCGCCATCAAGAGGGTTCTCTGTGTCAGAGTCCTTCTTTACGACAGATACATCCGCTTTCTGTCTTGTATTCTCAATCGTAGTTGATTCATACTGTACCGTCACAGTCTGATCCTTATACTCAACTGCTACTGTCTGAGGTGTGGTATTGATTGTATATCCGTCAATACTCTTAATCTCAGTAACCACATAAGTTCCAAGATGAAGGTCGGATAATACCACCTGTCCATCAGTTCCAGTTGTAAGGCTCTCTGCCACTACATCACCAGCACTATACACCTTTGTGCCATCTGCCTTGTAAATATCTGCCCCGGCAGTTACCTTAAATGTTGCTCCCGGAAGCTTCTTTTTCTCATAAGTGAAATTGCTTCCATTCCATGAGCTAAGCACCTCACCCTCTTTGTAGATTGTGATTGCTCCAAGCTGCTCTTTATCTGTTGCAGAGATTCCCGTTGTCTGTCCTGCTTTTACAGTAAGTGTATGAACCTTACCGGAAAGGACATATCCCTTTGGAGCGGTAATCTCTTTTACATAATAAGTGCCTGCAACAAGTGCAGCTGACTTTGCATATCCGTTTCCATCTGTTGTCATGGTCTGTACTCTGTTTGTGCATCCGCTGTCAGAATAGATTCCATAGACTGCACCGGAAAGCTTCACTCCGCTTGACTCATCTGTCTTTGTAAGCTCTCCATATCCGATATTTTCTGTCTTGACCTTGATATAGGCTTTGATAGGATCTGCTGTCGGTCTTTCAGAAATAAACTCCTGATATCCGCTCTTTCCTGTAAGCCAGAATACACAGCTTGATGTTGTCTCAACCTTGCCAGCATTGGATGTGAATGTTCCTGTTGTAGCTGTAGTATTCACGCTCGTTGAAGAGATTGTAATACTGTTGCCATTCTTATCAACAGAATATCCGCTGATGCCAAAATCAAAATCTGATAAAACACCATTGCTGTCAGATAATGTTGTTTCAAATCTCTGACTTCCCTCATTCCACTTCAACTCATAAGTTGGTGCCTCACTGGTTCTGCGTGATGCAAAACTTGGAAGTGTTGCATTGTAGGAACTGCTGATATTGTCTCTGAGTCTCTCATAATAGCTGTATGAAGAATCAGGACTAGGTGCTGTGTTGCAGAGCTTTCTCGCTGCCGAATCACCACTTCCGGTTCCAAAAATATCTGCTACAATTACCCATACCATTGCCTGAGTTGCGATATACTCATCGCACTGGCTGTTGCTTGGTGCCGCCTTTTGTGTACTGTTAAACCCATAATAAAGGCAGTAACTTAAAAGCTTTCTCTGCTGTGCTGACATTGATGTGCTCGCATCATCGTAGCTGTTCATAAGCTGACCGCCATCTGCTCTTAATCCGAAATTCATACAATATGCCGAATTGCCGTCAAGAATTGAATACAGGATCTTGCCATGATTATATCCGGGCTTCAGCTCACTTACTTCTCCGGAATTTTTGACTGACGCATTCCAGAACGCAATATTTGCCTGCGGACTGGCTGCAAATGCTGTTGTACCATTCGTAAAGAGTGTTCCAACCAGTGTGAGCATAGCCATAAATCCTGCCATAAAACGCTTTAGTTTCTGTTTCATGTGCTCATTCCTCCTTAATTTACGCACAAAAAAAAGAAAGACATAAGTGTATGGCTTACATCTTTCTTCCTTCTGCTTCTATTCGTTTTTATTTATCTGTGACATCGAAACTCGTAATAGTCTGTGCCGCCTGTCGTGTAAACTCCATCATAACTGATGTAGAATACCGGATCTGCTTCCAAAAGTAACATACTTGCAATATATTCTGCGATTGCATCCTCAGATGATAACCGCTGTCCATCAATGGTACTTGCTTTGTTGAGGTCTGTCTCTACAAACACACTATAATAAGAGCCTTCCATACCATCGTAAGGATAATACTCATTGTACTCTTCCTGCGTGATACTGCCATCATTCAAATGGTTCTGTAAATTCTGCTGTGTGGTAATCATCCCTCCTGCCTGACACTTTGCTGTTGCAAGTGACACAACATTCTGTGGACTGTATGCCACGGATGCAGGCTGTGGGTTGCTCACATTGTCTTTCGGACTGTCTGTAGTCTGACCACCATTACCTGCATTACTCTGATTTCCACCAGCTTCCTTATTACCACTTGCAGGAGCTTTTTGTTCCGGCTCGTCATTCTGCTCTGACTTTTCTTCCTGCTTTGAAGCAGTTTCATTATCAACGGACCGGTTATCTTCCTTATCAGTGTTCTCTTCTGATTCTTTAGCCTCGGCAATATCTTTCTCTGTCTCTTCACTTCCAGCTTCGGTTGTGACCTGTGTGACAGTTTCCGTTGCCATTGCTACTTCTTCAGTTGGCTTTACGCTTTCCGTCTTTTTCTCTGTCTGATTATCAGCCTTTTCCTTACCACCATTACAAGCAGCCATGGAAAAGACCAGTACTGCGGATAATAAGATAATACTTATCTTCTTCATAGTAATCACCCATCCCTTCTCCGCAAGAGGGACGGGCTTTGTGTTCCGTGCCATCCACCCTTGCGGTGAATTATTTATCTGTAATGCACGGGACACATAGGACTGTCCCGTATTCTGTGCATCTTAAACTCCTTTCATTATACCAGCTCTCTTATTTTAAAGAAATACTGCATAAGTCTTCTGTTTTTCTTATAATTCAAGAATAAACCCTTTACCTGCATACGCTCACCTCCTCTCAGAATGTGCCCATTCTTACGAATGAAAGAAATACCCTTGCCACCATTGCGAATAGAAGAAGAATTATTCTGACAAGTCCTAAGACCAGCTTCAAAGCTCCAAGAATTATCCTTAATATCCACTTGAGTATCTCTAAAATCACTGTTCCTACGGCTCCCATAACTCTTCTCATAATAATCAGTCTCCTTTCGACATCCATCCCATTGCAAGACCTGCAACATCTGCATCGTCCATAACATCTTCTGTAGGTTCTTGTGCTTCAATATTGGCTGCCTGCATAATTACCGGCTGACCAACATTCATCCCGGATATCACTCCGCCTAACAGCTTTATTACCTCTTTTCTAGCCTCATTGGTTGCTGCTTCAATGACTTCTTCCTTAATGTCATCAATATCTTCTGACCGGATATATTCAGCCCTCTCTTTTTCCTTCTTCTTGATAACAAAGGTTTCTTTTCCATAATTATCAATGTAAAACTGAATCGCATCTATAATGAACTGGTTCTTAGATTTGAAAATCTTCGGATCAAGGTTCTGAATCACATCATTGATTTTCACATGCTGAGGATTGCTCATGTTGAGGCGGACAGAAGTTTTTACTTCATATTCAAGTCTTCTTCCCATCATCTGCCTCCTTATGATAATCGCTTAGTGCTTTTAAGTCCCATTGTGGCAAGCTGCTCATATCCTCTTGCATTTGCCTTTACATCAAGGTTATAGGAAATGTTCTTGGCATCATGACTACCAAAATTCTTCATCACAACTGCCCCGCCTCCGACAAATACAATCGGTGTAGTCTTTAAGTTATACCCAAACTCACGGATTGAGTTATATACCTTATCAACAAAATCCTCTATCTCTGCCTTAATAATGGCAAAGTATTCATCATCAATATCTGACCTGCCATATCGCATGATGTTCTGTATCTCTGACTCGTCTACCTCTCCGTTAAGTTGTCTTACACACTGTTCATTGATAGAACGCATACAGGTAATAAGACCTTTTGGTATCGTCACACACTTTGATTCATCCGGTGACTTGTTGATTACCGGCATAATGTCGATTGTCCAGCTACCGATATCTACTATCAGCGTTTTCTTTGCCATTGTAGGAATCTTGTCCACTACTGCTGCATAGCACTGAGGAAATACTGCCACATCATCAATTTCAATATGATAGGACTCATTCTCATATTTGAAGCTTACACGCTTATTCTTTGTCAGGTACTTGATAAAATCATTCTTCTCTGCTCCAAACCTTGTAAGTGGAAGTCCTACTGCAAGGAATACCTTTGCCTCTGCAAGACCTCTTCTTTTAAGTTCCTTAGCAACTGCTGCAAGAGTGAGAAGATAAAAGCTGTCATCTTCGACCTTTGTATCCTTTACTTCCTGCCTTACAGTTCCGACCTTGTAAAACTTTCCTTCATACTCAAGTACATCACCGAAAAGTGCCGGAGTAGTTGTAATCTCCTTAACGCCTGTGACAAATACCTGAGAGATTGTTTTCATCATTGACCAGCCATGATCAATGCCGATTACTTCTAATTTGTTATTCATATGTTTTGCACATCCTTTCTTCTTAAACAGCCACTTGAACATCTTAACCACCTACTTTCCTATCAGCTTTCGCATACAAGGAAAACAATAACCATTCCCTTGATAATATGGACATCCGACACATTCCGTCGGAAGTTTCTGTTCTTTTTTCTTAGATGGTTTACAACATGTTCCATTGGCACATCTGTTGTTATGTCCCCAGAAGAATCTACAATGCATACAATCTTTTAATTCTCTTTCAAGCTTTTCTTCTGGAGATACAAACCTGCGTTTCTTATGCTTATCTCTTTTTTCAACTGTTCCCACCAGAGTTCTCCTCCCTTCCAAGGAGTGATTGCTCTCTTATATTTTCCAATATTCTGTCCGACTCACCTGCTGTCCTTGCTAATGAATACAATACGATAAGAACAATAATTATAAATGCTATGCTAAATCCCATCATCACTTTATCCTCCTTCAAATTAGTTGCCATATAGACAAAATTTGAATTTGGAAGTGATATAGTCTACATGGCTATGCTTAATGCTAAGCATGTAGGTACACGCCAGTCTTCTAGACTCCTATATCGCCCCGTGTACAAAGAGGTGTTCTCACCTCCGGGAGTTACAGACGAGCCACAAAATGTGTTTCACGACGCCCTTCTGAATTATCAGAAGCACTATCTCCTCTTTTAGCCTTTTGAGGATAAGGACGAACTTCTCGCCCTCTGTGGTTGATTATCCTTACGCAACATGCCGAATCCTTTTTCCAGATTTCCATCCAACTTCTCACCCTTCATCTTTCGATCCATCAGGCTACTAATATGATAGCTGTGACTTTCATCTTCCAGGTACATGCCCCGTAAATTTACTACCTACAGATACTCTGCAGTGCAAACTACTTTGCAAATCTGTAACTGATTATTCAATTGTTATGTCCAATCTCTCTTGGACAATTGATATTCTACAATGCACTTTAATTTTACGGAAGTGACACCACTGGTGTATTTTTACGAATTTTCACCAGTTTTTGGTGTATTTGTCATTTCCTTTAATTTGTTCCATGTATGCTTAGGCAGTTCTCTTGCCGGCTCTCTGAATCGTTCAAGATATTTTTCAAATAATTCCGTATTGATTAATGCTGAATTACCGACTTTATAGACTGCTCCTGCCTCTCTCGCAATTACTATGATTCTAGATTTACTTATCCCATAAATAATCGCTCCTTCCTCTGCATTGACAAATTTTTTCATAAAATCCTTTGTATCTGAATAGCACTTATATGAGTAACTCATTCATCAGTCTCCTTTCACATTTGGCAATGGATGTTTCATTTCTGTTGGCGGTTCTCTGAATTGCTCCATATATTCATCAAACACCTCCAGATTAATCAGAATAGTATTTCCTTTTGCTTCGCCTATCTTATATACAGCTCCAGCTGCTCTAGCCATTTCAATAAATCTATGATGCCCTATGCTGTAAGTCATTGAAGCTTCCCCAATTCTTACAAACTTCTTTTCTACGATTTTGTTTGAACTAGGCACTCTTGCAAAATGTTTCATAAATTTCATCAACCTTTCCTTATGTACTAATATAATCTTTGCAAGCTGATATCTTGCTCCAGCAGCTAATGCTATATCCATTGCCTCATCTCGTGTTACATCTAATAAAGCCATTACTTCATCAATACGAATAAATCTTGGTTTTACAGTTTCTTTTCTATAGGCACTAACTGAACCACTCAATGTATTTACCATAACATCACCTACTTATAAAACTCAGAATCTGTAATATGAAAAGTTTCAAGATACTTATCCAATATTTCTGTATTAACAAGTACAAGCTGACCAATCTTATAACAAGCCTTGGCATCCTTAGCCACTTCTTGAAATTTTGTCATTCCCATACTGTACATCTTTGCACCATCTGAATATCTTACAAACTTTTTTGCATCCTCATATCTATCTTTCTTCTTTGATTCATCCATTGCTGTGCTCCTTTCACTTTGACTTCATAACAAATGACGTATTTTCTCCATAACGCAAAAAAGAGGACATCTTCTAAATTTCTTTAGAAAATGTCCTCTTAGTAGTTCATATTTGATTGAATCTTACTCTTTTCAGATTGTGTACTCTTTCATACTGATGTAAATGACTATGCCAAAATACGTCTTTTAATGCGTCCTTTGACGTACTCAAATGCCTCAATCCCGCATAAACACTAGGTTTATTTATCCAAGCTCTTCATTGTCGGGAACAGAAGCACATCACGGATAGCCTCAGCTCCTGTCAGAAGCATACACATACGGTCGATACCGAATCCGATGCCTCCTGTAGGCGGCATACCAATCTCCAGTGCATTCAGGAAGTCTTCATCTGTATGGTTTGCTTCCTCATCTCCGGCAGCAAATGCCTCTTCCTGTGCAGCGAAACGCTCTCTCTGATCAATTGGATCATTTAACTCAGAGTAAGCATTTGCCATCTCCCAGCCATTCATAAAGAACTCAAATCTCTCTACATAGTTTGGATTTTCCGGTTTCTTCTTTGTAAGTGGAGAAATCTCTACCGGGTGATCCATAACGAATGTAGGCTGGAGCAAATGCTCCTCTACATACTCCTCGAAGAAGAGGTTCAGGATATCGCCTTTCTTATGTCTCTCTTCGAATTCTAAATTATGCTCTTTTGCAAGTTCTCTTGCCTGCTCCAGAGTCTCAACTTCATTCCAGTCAACTCCGGCATATTTTTTAACTGCGTCTACCATCGTGATACGCTCGAATGGTTCTCCGAGATCCATCTCGATTCCCTTGTAAACAATCTTCGTTGTTCCAAGTACTTCCTGTGCAACGTGACGGTACAGATTCTCTGTCAGATCCATCATTCCGTTGTAATCTGTATATGCCTGATATAACTCCATCAGAGTGAATTCTGGATTGTGTCTTGTGTCAAGACCTTCGTTACGGAATACACGTCCAATTTCGTAAACTCTCTCAAGTCCACCAACAATCAGTCTTTTTAAGTAAAGCTCCAGAGAAATACGAAGCTTCAAATCCTCATTCAGTGCATTAAAATGAGTCTCAAAAGGTCTTGCTGCAGCTCCACCGGCATTTGCAACCAGCATCGGAGTCTCAACTTCCATAAATCCCTGTCCGTCCAGATAACGGCGAACTGCACTGATAATTCTGGAACGTTTAATAAATGTGTCACGAACCTCCGGGTTCACAATCAGATCTACATATCTCTGGCGGTAACGTGTATCTGTGTTTGTCAGTCCGTGGAACTTCTCTGGAAGAATCTGCAGACTCTTAGACAGAAGTTTTACTGCAGATGCATGGATAGAAATCTCACCGGTCTTAGTCTTGAATACTTCACCTTCAATACCAATGATATCTCCGATATCCAGTTTCTTGAAATCCTTATATGACTCTTCTCCGATACTGTCTCTTGCAACATAAGACTGAATATTTCCGCTGAGGTCTAAAATGTTACAGAAAGAAGCTTTTCCCATAACACGCTTCTGCATCACACGTCCTGCTACGGATACGTGTTTTCCTTCCATCTCCTCAAAATTTTCTTTAATATCTGTTGCATGACAAGTCACATCATACTTTGTGATCTCAAATGGATTCTTTCCGTTTGCCTGTAAATCTGCAAGTTTCTCACGACGAACCTTTCTAAGCTGACTTACGTCAGGTTCCTGTGTATTCTTCTGCTGATCTCCCACTGCGATTCTCCTCTCTTCCTTTTCTTATACTGTACGTGTAATATCCAGTACTTTGTACTGCATAACTCCAGCCTGTGTCTCCACTTCTACAACATCTCCAATCGTCTTGCCGATCAGGGCATGTCCAACTGGTGACTCGTTTGAAATCTTTCCTTCCAGACTGTTAGCCTCTGTTGAACCTACCAATTTGAATTCGATTTCTTCGTCAAATGTGATGTCATATGCCTTTACTGTACATCCTACGTTAATCTTATCAAAATCAACTTCATCTTCTACAACGACTTCAGCGTTCTTGAGAATTGCTTCCAGCTCCTCGATACGAGCCTCAATATCACGCTGCTCATCTTTTGCAGCATCATACTCCGCATTCTCTGATAAATCTCCCTGTTCTCTGGCTTCTTTTATCTTTGCAGCAACTTCCTTACGCTTAACAACTTTCAGATTCTCTAACTCCTCTTCAAGTGCTTTTAATCCTGCATAAGTAAGTAATTTCTTCTTTGCTTCCATGGTATTCTTTTGCTCCCTTTCTTGAAAATAAAGATACTTTCACAATTTCATTATTATACAAAACCAGCCGACTATTGTCAATCATTTTGCACGATAAAGTATACGCAGTCTATAGTCTTTTTATGATGTTGCAATTACAAATTCTTTCTATTTTATTAACATCTTCAACAATTCTTCCAGCTCTTCGTAAGATTCTACCTGATTGATCTGTGCGCGGAACTTCGCTGCACCTTTCATTCCTTTTACATACCATGCCACATGCTTACGCATTTCTCGGATTCCAAGGTACTCTCCTTTGAATTCCAACTGCATTCTTGCATGCCGAAGCATCATATTCCGAATTTCTTCTTGTGTCGGTCTTGGTGGAATTGTTCCGGTTCTGTCATACTCAGCCAGCTCTCGGAAAATCCATGGATTTCCCTGAACACCACGTCCTATCATCACGCCGTCACAGCCTGTGATCTTCCGCATTTTTGCTGCCTTTTCGGCAGACGTCACATCTCCATTTCCAATAACCGGAATATGCACTGCCTCTTTCACCTGACGGATAATATCCCAATCCGCCTCGCCGGAATAATACTGTTCTCTTGTTCTTCCATGAACTGCAACCGCTGATGCCCCAGCTTCCTCTGCAATCTTCGCGATTTCCACCGCATTTATATGATCATCATCAAAACCTTTTCGAATCTTAACCGTCACTGGTTTTTCAATCGCTTTCACAAGCTGTGATACGATTTCAAACACCAGCTTCGGATTCTTCATGAGCGCAGACCCCTCTCCATTCTTCACGACTTTTGGAACCGGACACCCCATATTAATGTCCAGAATCTGAAACGGCAGGTCTTCAATTCTCTTCGCCTGCTCGCTGATAATCTTAGGATCTGAACCAAATAACTGTAATGATACCGGATACTCCTGCGGGTGGATCGCAAGTAGCACTTTTGTATTTTTGTTCTTATATTGCAGTGCTTTTGCACTGATCATTTCCATACATAAAAGCCCCGCCCCCTGTTCTTTACAGAGCAAACGAAAAGGCAGGTCTGTCACGCCTGCCATAGGAGCCAGAATGTACGGATTCTCTAATTCTAAATTTCCTATTTCCAATTTGAGACACCTCTTTTATTAATTAGGGACACCCTTTTACTAATTTGGGACGTAGTACTTTGGCATTTTACTACGTCCCCCGTTATTATTTTAACGTTTATTCTTCTCGTAAATCATCCGTAATCCTTTTAATGTAAGCTGTGGATCGTATACGTCGATGATATCTGTCTCATTTGTAATGATCTTACCGAGACCGCCGCTTGCTACAACTTTTGCATCTACATATCCGGACTCTTCTTTTATCTTCTTGACGATATACTCTGTCTGCCCAATCTGTCCGAATACAATTCCGGCCTGCATACAGGAAATGGTCTCTTTTGCTAAAATTGATTCTGGTTTCTTAATCTCGACTGCCGGGAGCATTGCTGCCTGATTCCACATTGCCTGTGCAGAGGTGCGGATTCCCGGAGCGATAACTGCTGCCTCAAATGTTCCATCCACTCCTACTACATCGTAAGTTGTAGCAGTTCCATAATCAATCACGATGACTGGTCCGCCGTGAAGTGTATATGCTGCCACTGCATCAACAATACGGTCTGCTCCGACCTGTTTTGGATTTTCAGTCTTTATCTTCAGCCCGGTCTTGATTCCGGCGGAAACTACGATTGGCTTGATTCCGAAATATTTGATCATGGCACTTCCAAGAGAATGCATAATGTCCGGCACAACTGATGCTACAATACAGGCATCAATATCTGACTTTTCAAATCCCTGATGCCAGATCAGTTCATTTAGCGCAATTCCATACTCATCAGAGGTCCTCTGTATCTTCGTAGTCATGCGAAATGTTGCTGACAAATTCTCACCGTTAAATACTCCTAATGTAATGTTTGTATTTCCAACATCGATAACTAACAGCATCTATTCAATCTCCTCTCCCAGAAAAAATACTCGGTAATACAACTGCAGTGCTTCTAACAGATCCTGCTTTTCTCTCTGGATCTGCTTGATTTTCAGATGGCTTCCAATATCATCAAATGTTGGATCAAAGTCCTCGGAAGTCACTTCGAAACACAGTTCTCCGTCTTCTTCAAATACGAGTGTCAGAATTCCGCCTACATCATTTACATACAGTACGCACATGATCTTCAGCTCATCCTTTACATGATCCGGAAGTCTGTCAAAATCCGGGTTCAGATAATATTTTTCTTCATATGAATTCGCGCCACAAAGCACGACCTTATCCTGATACATAAACTACTCCTTTTTTATAATTTCTAAGCCGTGTAACACCAGGCAAAATCCTGTCAGGCTTCTCACGTCACACAAGCTTATGTCCCGGGATTATACGTACCCATAAATCCCTCTTACAGATACTTCTCCTGCAAATATATGTTTTTCTTCGCCTTTTTGTGTGCGTACGATTAATTCTCCTGTCTCGTTGATTCCATATGCATGGGCATTATATTCATTTCCCGGCTCCAGAATCCGTACTTCTTTTCCCCGGTTTACAAGCATCTCATTATAACTCTCCTGTAATCCGGACAAATCACCATTTTCCATAAAAAGTGCATAATTTATTTCAAAATGCTTCATGACAGCTGCAATCAGTGCGGAACGTTTTACCGGTGCCCCTGTCTCAATCATAAGGGAGGTGGCTTTCTCTTTCAGTTCCTCGTCAAATACTTTCTGATTGACATTGATTCCTACACCGATGACCACATAGTTGATATAATCAATCTCCGTGCTCATCTCTGTCAAAATTCCACAGACTTTCTTTTTATTCATAACAATATCGTTCGGCCATTTGATTCCAATCTCCATGCCGGTCACTTCCCGGATACCTTCTGCCACACTCTGTGCCATAACTAATGTCAGCATCGGTGCCTTTGTCGGTATCAGATCTGGTCGGAGCAGAATTGTCATATAAATGCTAATTCCTTTTGGGGATTCCCACACACGGCCTCTTCTCCCTTTTCCAGCCACCTGACGATCTGCCACAAAAAGTGTTCCATGAGCACCGTCTTTCTCACCCAGCTCTTTTGCCCGATTATTCGTAGAATCAATCTCATCAAAATAAACGATATTCTTTCCTGCCCATTCTGTATCCATAAGGCTTCGGATCTCCGCCTCCGACATAATATCCGGACTTTCGAGAAGGCGGTACCCTCTATTGCGCACCGCCTCTATCTCGTAACCTTCTTTTTTTAATTGTTCTATCGCTTTCCATACAGCCGTTCTGGACACATGGAATCTGTCGCACATCTGCTGCCCGGAGATGTAATCATCACTTTCTTTTAATAAGCGTAATATTTCTGATTTCATCTTTTATCTCTTCTTATCTTTTTCTATATTCAGACATTTCTCGAATGCCTTGTCATTTCATTGATCTTATGCTTATCTCTCGCCGAGTGTCGCTACCATAACTGCTTTGATCGTATGCATACGGTTCTCTGCCTCATCAAATACTTTTGACTGGGAAGACTCGAATACTTCGTCTGTAACTTCCATATCTGTCAGACCATATTTCTCGTAAATCTGTTTTCCGATCTTTGTCTTCAGATCATGGAATGCCGGCAGGCAGTGAAGGAAGATTGCTTTCTCTCCTGCATTCTCCATAACTTTCTTTGTTACTTTATATGGTGACAACTCGCGGATACGCTCCTCCCAGACTTCGTCAGGCTCTCCCATAGATACCCATACATCTGTGTAGATAACATCTGCATCTTTTGTTCCGCTCTCTACATCTTCTGTCAGAGTGATGGTTGCTCCGCTTTCCTTTGCATATCCCTGGCAAGTTTCAACAAGCTCTGCATTTGGGAAATAATTCTTAGAGGTACATGCTACAAAATGCATTCCCAGTTTCGCACATGCGATCATAAGAGAGTTACCCATATTGTATCTTGCATCACCCATGTACACCAGTTTTATTCCTTTTAAATGTCCGAAATGCTCACGGATCGTCAACATATCTGCCAGCATCTGTGTCGGGTGATACTCATTTGTCAGTCCGTTCCATACTGGAACTCCTGCATATTTTGCAAGGTCTTCTACAATCTCCTGACCAAATCCACGGTACTCAATTCCATCGAACATTCTTCCGAGAACTCTTGCTGTGTCTTCAATACTTTCTTTCTTGCCGATCTGTGATCCTGTCGGATCAAGATAAGTTGTTCCCATGCCCATGTCATGTGCTGCCACTTCAAATGCACAACGTGTTCTTGTACTTGTCTTTTCAAAAATCAGCGCTACATTCATGCCTCTGTATTTATCGACCGGAATACCTTTTTTCTTCTTATCTTTGAGATCTGCCGCAAGATCCAGCATGTATGTGATCTCCTCTGGTGTAAAATCTTTCAGTGTCAGAAAATTTCTTCCCCTTAAATCCATCTCTCTTATGTCCTTCTTTCTGTATATTTACAAGCCGTCTCTTATCCGGCTTGCTGTCATTCTGTCATATTTATTATTTCTGTGTATCATCAACTGCGACTTCTTTGATGCTCTTCACCAGTCCTGCGATTCCCTGAATCTCAGATGGAATAATAATCTTTGTAGCCTTTCCATCTGCAGCTTTTTCAAATGCTTCCAGGCTCTTCATTGTAAGAACTGCCTCGTCTGCTCCTGCTTCTTTCAGGAAGCGGATACCGTCTGCATTTGCCTGCTGTACTTTCATAATTGCCTCAGCCTGACCTTCTGCCTCACGAATCATCGCCTCTTTCTGCGCCTCTGCACGTAAGATTGCAGCCTGCTTCTCAGCCTCAGCATCCAGAATTGCAGATTCTTTATGTCCCTCTGCAACAAGAATCGTAGATTTTTTTTCTCCCTCCGCACGTAAGATTGCTTCACGTCTCTCGCGCTCTGCTTTCATCTGCTTTTCCATGGCATCTTGGATAGCTGCCGGAGGAATAATATTCTTAAGCTCTACACGGTTCACTTTGATTCCCCATGGATCTGTTGCCACATCCAGAGATGCCCGCATCTTCGTATTAATCGTTTCGCGGGAAGTCAGTGTCTGATCCAGCTCCAGATCTCCGATAATATTACGAAGAGTTGTCGCTGTCAGGTTCTCGATCGCCATGATCGGATTTGCCACTCCATAACAGAACATCTTCGGATCTGTAATCTGGTAAAATACAACGGTATCAATTCTCATTGTTACATTATCTTTTGTGATAACCGGCTGTGGCGCAAAATCTACAACCTGCTCTTTCATATCCACTCTTCTTGCAACACGATCCACGATCGGAAGTTTAAAGTGAAGTCCGGTTCCCCACGTTGCCTGGTATGCTCCCAGTCTCTCAATCACAAGTGCCTGCGCCTGTCTTACGATCCTCACACAGGAAATCAGTAATACCATAACAATAATTAAAATAATCACTAAAAATGTTCCCATTACTGCTGCCATCATATCTTCGTCTCCTCTCCATTACTTACAATCAGTTTCACTCCCTGAATACCTTCAACTACTACAATTGCATTCTTTGGGATCTTTCCTTCCGGGGCATCTGTCTTCGCAGCCCACTCCTGCCCGCGCACCTCCACACGTCCTTTTGACGAAAGTGTGTCAATCTCTTCAATTACAAGTGCTTTCTGTCCGATCAGAAGCTCTGCTCCGGTCTTTTGTCTCTCCTGGTTAAAGTACTTCATGGCAAGCGGTCTTGTCACTGCCAGAAGTGCCAAAGATACAATTGCAAATATTATAATCTGCACTCCTAGTCCCAACCCCAGTACTGCCACAAGAAATGCAACTAACGCTCCTCCTGCGAACCAGATAGTCGTAAGCCCCATCGTAATGATCTCGATAACCAGAAACAGTACAAATAAGCTTAACCAGATAACCGTCGTCTGCATAATCTGACCCTCCTTCATTCAAAATTCACAGCACATAGTACTGACACAAATCCTTCTATCACTCTGTGCTTTCCAAAGCTGTCCTTTTCCATATCATTTTCCATGTCATTTTGAGGAAAATCCCAGCTTAACGGCTTAGTATCATATTACTATACTTTGCATAATAAAGCAACGAATCCCTCTCGGCATTCGTTGCTTTTTTCTCATCATTTATTTATCTTATCGTCTCTGTCTTGCTGCCTCGAATGTCAGAATTGCCGTAGCCACTGCCGCATTCAGAGACTCTACCTGTCCCTTCATCGGAATACGGATATACACCTGTGCCTGATCTGCCACCTCATCACGGAGACCATTTCCTTCATTTCCTATCAGAAATGCACTGGCTTTGCGATAATCTTCTTCATCGTAGGAATTTTCCCCTTCCAAATGGGCCGCATAAGTGCAGATTCCTGCTTCTTTCATCTGCTTTACTTCCTCTGCCAGATCATCCACATAGCAGAATGGTACACGATAAGCCGCCCCCATCGTAGAACGGACTACCTTCGGATTGTACATATCTACACAGTCCTGACTCATTACAATCCCCGTCACTCCTGCGCCCTCTGCTGTCCGTACAATGGTTCCCAGATTTCCTGGATCCTGGATCTGATCCAATACAAGAAGAAGTGGTAATTCCCCACCTTTTTCCTTCACAATCTCAGTGATGCTGTATTGTTTCTGACGCACCAGGCAAAGAATCCCCTGCGGCGTCTTCGTGTCAGACACATATTCAAAAACAAAATCTGCCAGAATCTCCGGCTGCACTTTCGTTCCTGCCAATACCTGTTCTACAGCCTTACGCTCCCGATTCCAGAACTCTTCCGATGCATAGACTTCCACCAGACGGTCTTTTGGCACTTCCCGGAACATGCGGATACCTTCTACAAGGAAGACACCTTCTTCATCTCTGAGCTTTTTCTTCTTTTTTAAATTCACCAGCCGTTTGACTTTCGCATTCGACGTACTCGTAATCATATCATTTTCCTCTTAATTCAGGATACTCTGAACCGCTTCATCATTCAGATTCTGCTTTGTTACCCACACATATCCTGTATTGACAAATGCTTCATTTCCCATATTCAGCGCTGCTCTTGCAGAAGCAATCGTTGCCGCATACCCCATACCGAACGGATTCTGTACAACAAGTCCGTCAATCTTTCCTGCTTTCAATGCTTCCATCGAATCATCATTCACATCATATCCGACTATGAATGGTGATACATTCTTTCTCTCCATCTCATCGAGCACCAGTTCCATAGCGTCACTGTTACTTGCAAAACATCCCTTTACATTCGGGTGTTTTTCAAACAAATAATCAATCACTTCCTCTTCCGTAATATCCGCTGCCTGCTTGTCCGTTGCTAACTCCTGTATCATCTGGTTTTTGTAAGTGTCAATCTGATCCATATGGTATGTCTCTACAATCGTGATATTCGGATATGTGCTCTGAATCTGGCTTACAAATGCATTTTCCCTTGTCTGGGCTACCTGCGATTTCGAGTCCTGCATAAAAAGCATGACTTCTCCGGATTCCCCCATTGCCTCCGCCAGTCGGTTTGCTGCTTCTGTTGCACTTGAACTGTTATCTGTTGAGACAAATGCACTGATTCCCGGATAATCACTGCTTGAATCAAACGTTACAATTGGTGTCCCATTCCAACCGGCTTGATCGAACTGCACTTCGCATGCTTTGGCGTCTGCAATAGAAATTGCCAAAGCTGCCGGATAACGGGATAACTCCTCATCCAGAATATTAACCTGCTCATCCACATTCCCCTTATCAGATGGACCGCTATACACGACCTTGACTGCTTTTTTCCCTTTGTAGCCAAGCTGCTCATTGATATCTTTACCTGCCTGCTCGGCACCTTTTTTTACCTGCACCCAGAAATCGTCATTTGTCCCTTTTCCAATAATGGAAATATAAGCGCCTTCTTCAAGCGATAATCCGCTGGCATCTCTGTATGCAGAAGGTTCGATCATGTCCAGCTTTGCCTGATATTCCTTCGTCTTTTCTGTCTCCGTATCATCTTGTGCCGCATCTTTTGAAGTATCCTGCGTCTTTGTATCATTTGCCTTATTGCTATCTGTGTCTGATGTATTTTGCGCACATGCAGTCAGCACCATAGCTGCACTAAGCAGTGCGATGATCATCTTGCATCTTTTCTTCATAATACCAATCCCCTTAACAATTGTCATGCATCTTATTTTCTACTTAAACACTATACACCATATTCATGAAAAAAGCTTGAAATTTTTTTTAAAGAATTTCTTAAATATTTCTCTCACATGTCTTATTGATTATTTTTTTCACAATATACTGCTTGTATAATTGATTTTTTTGTATTATGATAGTAGCAGACGAAAATGTCTACGTCTATTCAACATATTTATTAAAAAGGAGGTAATTACCCATGGCACACGTAATTGGAGACGATTGTATTTCATGTGGAAGCTGCGAAGCAGAATGTCCAGTAAGCGCTATTTCTGAAGGAGATGGCAAATACGAGATCAACGCTGATGCTTGTATCGACTGTGGTGCATGTGCAGCACAGTGCCCAGTAGGAGCAATTTCCGAGGCATAAGATTCCACACATATAAGATTTAACACAAAAAGAATGTTCCGGTTCAGGAACATTCTTTTTTCTTGCCCCACGTTTTGACTTTTTTTGCACTTTTCATATGCTATTCTTGGGACAGGCAAAGGAAATCTATCCTTTTGCAAAGAAATCTTAATTGAATAAGGGGGTTTTATTATGGGCAATGCTCTGGAACAACTAAGAAAAGAGACCCGGGACGATGCCAGGCTTTACGGCTGTATTAAAGAACTCTATGAACAAGGAGTCCCTTTTGAAGAACTAAAAGCCGTCATTCCTGATATCCGGCGCACTCGTGAGCAATTACATATGAAAAGAATGCTGGAAAACAATAACGAAGTCTTGATGCAGATGTTCAGTCGGGAAATGTCTTTTCTGTTGGATGCAAAGGAACGGCAGGAGGAAGAACAGTTTAAAAAAATAGACCAGCTCATCAGACAACAGCAATCCTATCGGAAAGCTGCAGCTGAAGCTGGTCCAATCGGCAAATTAAAACGGCTATTCCTGCCTGCTTAAATTTGCAAACTTCGTGTATTCACCAAGCCAAGCCAGATTAACGGTCCCTACCGGACCGTTTCTCTGTTTTGCTATAATAATCTCGGCCTGTTTCTTAAATTCGGAATCTTTATTATAATACTCATCACGATAAATAAACATTACAACGTCGGCGTCCTGCTCGATAGCTCCGGACTCACGGAGGTCAGAAAGCATCGGACGCTTATCCGGTCTCGACTCTACCGCACGGCTGAGCTGTGATAATGCAATGACCGGTACATTTAACTCTCTTGCAAGAGCTTTTAGTGAACGTGAGATTTCAGAAATCTCCTGCTGTCTGGATTCGGATTTCCCACCTACACTTCCACTCATCAACTGCAAGTAGTCAATGATGACAAGCTGAAGATCCTGCTCCAGTTTATATTTCCTACATTTTGAACGAAGTTCGGATACGGAAATACCTGGTGTATCGTCAATCACAAGATGTGACTTTCCGATAATTCCGGCTCCTTCGATCAGCTTCTCCCACTCAGAATCTTTTAGATTACCGGTCCTGAGTGCCTGTGCATCTACCTGAGATTCCAGAGAAAACATACGGTTCACCAACTGTTCCTTTGACATCTCAAGACTGAAAATGGCAACACCTTTATTTTTCTTAAATGCAACATACTGGGCAATATTCAGTACGAACGCTGTCTTACCCATAGACGGACGGGCCGCTACAAGAACAAGATCTGACGGCTGAAGGCCGGATAATTTGTAATCTAAATCAATAAATCCTGTCGGGATTCCTGTAACAGTTCCTTTATTCTTTGAAGCTTTCTCGATTCGTTCCAGCGCATTTAATACAACATCTTTGATTGGAACATAATCTCCGGTATTGCGGTGCTGTAATAATTCAAATACCGATTTCTCCGTCTGTTCCATAATTACCGGAAGAGATTCTTTCCCGACATAACAAGTATTTGCAATTGACTCGGTCAGCTTAATAAGTTTTCGCATCATTGCCTTATCTGCCACGATCTCCGCATAATATTTTACATTTGCAGAGGTCGGTACTGCATTGACCAGATCCCTTACAAATTCCAGACTGGAAATCTCCGGCGGTACATCTTTTTCTTTCAGACGTTCCTGAAGTGTGACCAGATCGACCGGCTTTCCTTCGTTAAAAAGTTCCACCATGGAATCAAATACCACTCCGTAAGATGTCTGATAAAAATCCTGACCACTGATGATCTCTGATGCAGTGGTGATCGCATCCTTGTCCATCAGCATCGCTCCGACTACTGACTGTTCCGCTTCGACACTGTGGGGCATGACCCGCTTAATGAGTGCCTCTTCCATGTACGGTTTCCTCCTAAGCTTCCTCTGTAACTACAACTTTCAGCTCTGTAGTTACTTTTGGATGTAATTTAATCGGCACATTGTGTGTTCCAAGAGATTTGATTGGATCTTTTAACTGCACTTTCTTTTTATCTACTTCCAGCCCAAGCTGAGATTTTACCTCTGCTGCAATTTCTTTGGAGGATACAGAGCCAAATACTTTTCCGCCTTCTCCGGTTTTGATGGAAACCTGGATCTTACCTGCCTCGATCTTCTTTCCTAATTCTACAGCAGCCTCATAGTGTTCCTGTGCTACTTTATCATCATTCGCCTTCTTAAGTTTCAAATCATTTAAATTCTTACCGTTCGCTTCTACACCTTTTCCTGTCTTCAGGATAAAATTTCTTGCGTATCCGTCACTTACCTCTACTACATCCCCTTTTTTTCCAAGGGCTTTTACGTCTTCTTTCAAAATAACCTTCATGTCTATATATCTCCTTCTTTTATCATATTATCCAGAACCTGCTTCAGACATGCAACAGCCTCGTCCATATCCGTATGATTGAACTGCGCTCCCGAAGCATTCATATGACCGCCGCCTCCTAACTTTTCCATAATGACCTGAACATTGACTTCATCGATGGAACGGGCACTCACATAAATCTTTCCATTATATTCTGTCAATACAAAGGACGCTTTAATCTCACTGATATCCAAAAGTTCATTTGCCGCCTGTGCTCCGATGATCGTCGGACTCTCCACCTGAAGATCTGTACCTGTCGCAATGGCAAATTTTTTCTGATATACCTCTGCGTTGCTGATAATTGCAGCTTTTGCGCGGTATCCTTCCATGTCATCCCTGAACATCTTACGCACAAGCGTGATATCTGCTCCGGATCTTCTGAGAAATGCTGCCGCTTCAAATGTACGCACTCCGGTACGATTCATAAAACTGTTCGTATCGATCATGATACCGGCATACATACTGCTTGCCTCCAGATTCGGAATCTGAATATCATCTACAATGTACTGCAGGATCTCAGATACCATCTCACATGCTGACGAGGCATAAGGTTCAATATAAGACAATAATGCGTTATCAATACTATCACTGCTCTGACGGTGATGATCCAGTACGACAATCGTCTTTGCCAGATACAAAAGTTCTTCACATTCTACCATCTTCGGGCGGTTCGTATCCACAACTACGACCATGGAATTCTCATCCGCCAGGTTCAATGCCTGTTCTGATGTCAGGAACAGATCGTCCGGGTAAGACGGATTATCAATATACATATTATAGAGCGGTCTAAGAGATGCTGACACCTCATTGATCACCACATTTGCCTTTTTCCCAAGAGCATTTGCCGCTCTGCAGATACCGATAGCTGCACCAAAAGAATCTACATCTGTCAGTGTATGTCCCATGACAAATATCTTGTCATTGACTGTAATATACTCTCGCAATGCTTCTGCTTTAACACGGGCTTTGACACGCGTGTTCTTTGCAGTCATCTCACGCTTGCCGCCATAATATGTAATACCATGGCAGTCTTTGATAACAGCCTGATCGCCGCCTCTGGCAAGAGCCAGATCAATGGCAACACGGGCATAATTATAACTTTGGGAATAATTACCCGCACTGAGTCCCAGACCAATACTCAGTGTCAATGGAATCTGATTACCGATATTGACTGTTTTTACATCCTCAAGAAGAGAGAATTTGTCATCCTCCAGTCTCTTGAACTCTTGCTTCTTCAAAGCAATAAAATATTTGTCCGTCTCGGTTTTCTTTACGATTCCGTCTGCTTTTGCAATATACTGGTTGATCTTGCGATCCACCAGCGCAACTAAAAGTGACTGTCTGACTTCCTCTACACTATTCATGACTTCATCATAATTATCAATATAGATCAAGCCTGCAACCAGCCGCTGCTCTTCATTTTCCTTAATATACCGGTTCAGTTCCGTCACATCCTGAAGGTAAACCGCAATAAAATACTCTCGCTCTGCCGGCAATTCCAGGAGTTGCTCTGTCTCGCTGAATCCTTCCACAGACACACGTCTTAATTCCGCCTTATACTCACGGTCCTCATAGTAGACATCCATCTCTACCACGTCATTTTCTTCTTTTGGGAAAATGCTCCGGTTCAGCTCTGGTATATATCTGCTCAAATACTTATCTTTCTGCGCTTTATCTCCAAACAACCGTTCAAACTGATCATTCATCCACAAAAGCTGTCCGTCCTCCAGAAGAATTGCATATGGAACAGACAATTCCTTTAAAAGCGTATTCTGTACAACACCATACTGAGCTGCAAATTCAATCAGATCTTTCATGATCAGTGATCGGCTGTATCCATACAGAATCCCAATGCCGACTATATAAATCAGCATAAATATCAACATGAGTGTACCAGCTTTGATATCAATGCAATAGATCCACAAATTCAATAGGAGAAGCATGATCGCCATCGCGATCGGCCAACGCATGTAGTTCTTCAGTCTGCCGCTGATATGCGCCCCTCGCTTTTTGCTCAAGCCTTTATCCATAGTCTTTATCCTCTATAACCCTCCGGGTTCTGTGACTGCCAGCGCCATGCATCTTCGCACATCTGTTCCAGACCTCTCTCAGCCTTCCAGCCAAGTACTTTCGCAGCTTTCGAAGGATCCGCATAGCACATTGCAATATCTCCTTCACGTCTCGGTTTGATTTCATATGGAATTTCTTTTCCACATGCCTTGCTAAATGCTTTTACCATATCCAATACAGAATAACCAACACCTGTTCCCAGATTGATGATATCCAGTCCCGGATTCGAGAAAATGTATTTGATTGCTTTTACATGACCAACTGCCAGATCCACAACGTGAATGTAATCACGTACTCCTGTGCCGTCCGGTGTATCATAATCATCACCAAATACTCCTAATTTTTCAAGTTTTCCAACTGCCACCTGAGAAATGTATGGCATCAGATTGTTCGGGATTCCTTTCGGATCTTCCCCGATCCGTCCGCTCTCATGTGCTCCGACCGGATTAAAGTAACGGAGTAATACTACATTCCATTCCGGATCAGCAGCCTGAACGTCTGTCATAATCTGCTCCATCATAGATTTTGTCCAGCCATATGGATTCGTACACTGTCCTTTCGGGCAGTCCTCTGTGATCGGCATTGTCTCCGGATTACCATATACAGTTGCAGAAGAACTAAATACAATATTCTTCACGCCAACTTCGCGCATGACTTTCATAAGTGTCAGTGTTCCTGTAATATTATTTTGATAATATTCCAGAGGCTTTCTTACAGATTCTCCGACTGCTTTAAGCGCTGCACAGTGAATAACTGCATCTACCTGCTCTTTTTCAAACATGGCTTTTAAAGTTTCAGCGTTCAGAATATCTCCCTCGTAAAACGTGATTGTCTTACCTGTAAGCTCTTCTACGCGCTTCATAGACTCCTGGGAGGAGTTGCAGAGATTATCATATACAACTACCTCGTAACCCTCCTTCAAAAGTTCCAATGCAGTATGACTTCCAATATATCCTGCTCCACCTGTAATTAATATTTTTGCCATCTTAATCTCCTCCATATAAGAATTGATATCTTACCTTCCATTACTTTGTAATGATTTTTCCACTCAATATCAATTTCTGCTTTCTGAACTGATATCAAGAAGTTTCATTTTTGTCTTATTATAGCACTTCCCAATTGCTTCGGCAACTTTACATATTTTAAGCCGGGTACAGTCCTTCTTCTTCCATCTTGCGGATTGCTTCCATAACAACCGGTTTGTCTTCTTTGTATGTAACTCCATACCATTTGTCTGCTGATTTCAGAACTGCAACTGTCGCACGATTCTCTCCTAACAGGTCGCTGACTACTCCCGGCAGATAATATTCACATTTCATAGGGTTCTCTTTCAGTCCCTTCTCAAGGAATACCGGGAATCCTTTCTCAATCTCATCAAGAATACTTTTTGAGAATCCCCACATATTCATAGAAACCGTTGTGTCATCGTCTAGATGTGTCCATGTAGCACCGTCATCTTCTGTAAATGCTATTCCGTTCTCATGATGCTCAATACGTGTTCTTTCACGAATTCCGATCAGTTCCCCAGCCTCGTTCATCTCACACACACCACGGGATACATATCCATTTTCTGTAACAGTGTTGCAAAGCTTGTAGCCTACCATAGTGTAACGGAACTTATCATCGTCTTCATGGCTATTCAGATAATCATAAATGAGCTGGAACGCCTCTCTTCCATAATAATCGTCTGCATTGATAACTGCAAACGGGCCATCGATCATGTCCTTACAGCTATAAACTGCATGTGCTGTTCCCCATGGTTTCACACGTCCTTCCGGCACCTGAAAACCTGCCGGAATATTATTGATTTCCTGATATGCATAAGACACTTCCATGTATTCTGACACGCGGTCGCCAACTGCCTCGCGGAATAAGTCTTCCTGCTCTTTCTTAATGATAAAAATTACCTTCTCAAATCCAGCGCGTTTTGCATCAAAGATGGAAAAATCCATAATGATGCGTCCTTTCGCATCCACCGGATCAATCTGTTTCAGTCCACCGTAACGGCTTCCCATTCCTGCCGCCATAATTACTAATACTGGTTTCTTCATAATTTATTACATACCTCCTATTTGAACTTTCGTAATTACGATATTCTTTTTGACATAACAATACTCACTTACAGAAATCATACCATACTTTTGAAGTCACGTCTATTTGTATATATTTCTGTCAGAAGCTTTTTGTATAATACTTTTTGCATAGTAAAAATTCTCTACTATGCAAAAACCGCCACATCCTTATGGATGTGACGGCAAATATTAACTACTGATTAATCCTGCACGTATGGCATTAATGCAACGTGACGAGCTCTCTTGATTGCTACTGTAAGAGCTCTCTGATGTTTTGCACAGTTTCCTGTAATTCTTCTTGGAAGGATTTTTCCTCTCTCAGAAACATACTTTCTTAACTTTGCTACATCTTTGTAATCGATCTCGTTATTCTCTTTACCACAGAATACGCATACTTTTTTTCTTCTGCGTCCTGGATTTCTTCTTTTGAATCCGCCCTCTGGACGAGCTGTTTTATCGTAAGCCATTTTATTTGCCTCCTAATACTTTGAATCTTCTAAATTCAACGAACCTTAGTTAAATGGGAGTTCTTCATCAATTCCATCCGGAATATTCATGAAGCCGTCACCTGCATCAGCTGCCGGCGTCGGAGCCGGTGCCTGCTGGAAACCACCTGCATGGGAAAAACTTCCCGCATTGGCATCACTTGTAGCTTTGCTCTCAGCAAATTCCTGTTCTTCCACTACAACGTCTGTTGTATACACCTTCTGTCCATCTTTGTTCGTGTAGCTTCCTGTCTGGATACGTCCGGTCACAACAACCTTCAGTCCCTGACGGAAATACTTCTCAGCGAACTCAGCGTTTCGTCCAAACGCAACGCAACCGATGAAGTCAGCAGTCTGATCATCACCATTACGTTTGAATCTTCTGTCTACTGCCAACGTATATCTCGCAATTGCCAGAGAATTCTCTCCACCCTGTGAATATCTCACTTCTGGATCTCTGGTCAGGCGTCCCATCAAAATAACTTTATTCATATAATTACCTCTTCTTCCTGATTATGCTTCCTGTCTTACGCATAAATATCTGATGACATTGTCCATAATGCGGATTCTCTGCTCGATCTCGCCTGGAACATCAGCCTCAGCATCGAAGTGGATGAAGTAGTAATATGCTTCTTTCATTTTCTGAATCTCGTAAGCTAATCTCTTCTTACCGCTCTCATCAACGTCAGAGATCTTGCCACCGAAACGCTCTACTAAAGCCTTTACTTTCTCGATAACCTGAGCTCTCTCGTCATCTTCGATTTTTGCACTGACAACAACAGCTAATTCATACTTATTCATGTCGTCCTGCACCTCCTTCTGGTCTTTTGGCCCCCGCCCGCTTATGTGGGAGCAAGGAATTCCACCCTTAAATGGGCAGAAAAATATTGTATCACGGTTATCTACTATATCATATAAGATTCCCGATTTCAAGCCTTTTTCTTCAAATCTTTTGTATTTTTTTCGACCAGTTTCCGTGCTGTCATAATCTGATGTCCGCATCCCATACATTTCAATCGGAAATCCGCACCTACACGTAATATCTCCCACTCTTTGCTTCCACAAGGATGTGGTTTTTTCAATGTTACTATATCGCCGACTTCATAATTATATCCCATGCTGTCCCCTCCCTTGTAATCTGCCGGGTCTTCAACTTTTTCTATTTTCTGTTCCATTATACTGTTCAGCCATTTCTTAAATAAATTACTTTGTCTGTCCCATCTGATTTTCTTGTTCTTTTACTCCAATCACTACAAATCGGTGCTCGTCGCTGGCGCTTGTACATGTTGATAGTGTCACAACGGAATCTGCAGTCGTCACTTCCACACCCGTATCATAAATCGCGATCCGCTTCGTCATATCCAGGTAAGACTGATATGCTTCGTCGTTCTCGAAGCCTGTCAGATACACATCGTCTGTATCCTTGACTGTCGCCGCACTGTAAATATGATATACAATCTCTCTTCCGTCCGGCGTGTAAATGTAAAAATACGGATTTGCTTCCCAGAAAGATTTCTCTTTATATTCATCTAACTTTCGAAACATAGAACCGTCCTTCATACGATGCCCATATATGATTGAATTACGATCATTGAAATTTGCATTATTGTCCGCATTCAAAAAAATCGTTCCAAGTGTATTATCATTTTCCGAAAATGTTTTGTGTAAATATTTTTCATTATCTGTTGTCTGAACAATCGGATAATTAATAATTGATGGCTCCGGGTAAAAACGGATCCACCCGACTGTATCCGGATTGATTCCTTTTAATTCATCAAAATTAACAGAAAAGCCTTTTTCCGGCTCACTGTCTTCTTTATTAATCGCAATGCTCTGAATCTTCTTATATTCATCACGGCCTTTTGCATAACCTCCGACAATCTTCACAAGTTGAAAGGCTGAAACGCAAAATACAGCCAGTGCCACGATCAGGATGATATTGGATAACATGCCGGCTTTCTTTTTCTTTTCTCTGCGGCCACGATGTGGTCTTCTTCTATTCTTACTCATACGCTGCTCCTTTTTTATTCCTCTATAGTAGCACATCTGCGTTACCTGCTGCAATTATTTTATAATTTTTTAATTTGCAGTTTATTGACTTTCTTTTGCCTGCGCGTATGATATTTACATAGGAGGACGATACTGATGAAAGAAAAATTACAACGCTTTATGTATGGAAGATATGGATTAGATTCCTTTGGGAAATTTACAATTATAGTCTCTTTAGTACTGATGCTTTTGGCGAACTTTGTACCTGCAAGACTGGGGAGTGTATTATCCCTGCTGTGCTGGGCACTTTTGATCTACACATATTTCCGTATGTTCTCAAGACAAACTTATAAACGTGCCTGTGAGAACCAGGCTTATCTGGCAAAAGCAGCGAAAGTTCGACATTTCTTCGCCTCACAGAAAAGTATAATGGCACAGAGAAAGACACATCACATTTACAAATGTCCGACTTGTAAACAGAAAATACGCGTACCAAAAGGCAAAGGCCGTATTGAAATCCGCTGTCCGAAATGTAACACAACATTTATCAAGAAGAGCTAAGTAAAGGGGCTTTTTATGTTTGGATATATTGCAATCAACAAAGCTGAAATGAAATTCAAAGACTACGATGTGTACCAGGCGTACTATTGTGGTCTTTGTCGCCGTCTGAAAGAATGTTACGGAAAGCGTGGCCAACTGACACTGTCCTACGACATGACATTTCTCATTGTCCTGCTCACCGGGCTTTACGAACCAAAGACTATAGCCGGTGAGACTCGCTGCATTGCGCACCCGCTTGAGAAACATCCGACAAAAATTAACGAATATACAGATTATGCAGCTTCCATGAATCTCATTCTTTCCTATTATAAATGTAAGGACGACTGGACCGATGAGCGAAAGAAAAAAGGATATATTGCTGCAAAAGCGCTGGAGCCGAAGATCAAAAAGATTGAAAGTAATTACCCGGAAAAAGTCCGGCTAATCCACTCAAAATTAGAAGAAATCAATCAATATGAAAAAAAAGGTGAGACAAATCTTGACCTTATGGCAGGACTTTTCGGTGATATCATGGCTGAAATCTTTGCCTGGGAACCAGACGCATGGGAATTATCTCTTCGAAAAATCGGATTCTTCCTTGGCAAATTCATTTACCTCATGGACGCCTATGAAGATGTAGAAAAGGATATTGGAAATAACAGCTACAATCCGCTAAAGGAAGCATTTTTGCAAAAAACTCCAGAACAGTTCGTCACAGAATGCCGCACTCTTCTGACCATGATGATGGCCGAATGTTCCAGAGAATTTGAACAGCTTCCGATTCTGCTTCACGCAGATATTTTAAGAAACATCTTGTATTCCGGGGTGTGGTGCAGGTATACTATGGTTACGTCCAAACGATATGAAAACCAGAATAAGGAGAACAATCATGAATGATCCATACAGCGTCCTTGGCATTTCCCGCGGCGCTACTGATGACGAAATAAAAAAAGCATACCGGGCACTAAGCCGAAAATATCACCCGGATGCAAATATCAATAACCCGAACAAAGATCAGGCAGAAGCCAAATTCAAAGAAGTCCAGCAGGCTTACCAGCAGATTATGCATGAACGCGAATACGGTACTACCGGTTCCTATGGAAATGGTTACGGAAGCTCTTCCGGCGGTTACGATGGAAATAATCCTAATGGCGGCTACGGTGACTTTGGAGGATTTGACTTCGGCGGATTTGACTTTGGAGGATTTGACTTTGGAGGATTCGGAAACTTCCGCGGTTACTCCGGTCAGTATCAGCAGAGACGATCCGGCGCAACCAGTAACGAAGGTGACCTTCATATGCAGGCCGCTGCCAATTTCATTAATAACGGCCGCTACCAGGAAGCAATCAATGTCCTAAACGGAATTGATAACAAGACTGCGCAATGGTATTACTACAGTGCCATCGCTAACTCCGGTATCGGCAATAACGTCATTGCCCTACAGCATGCACGCGAAGCAGCTCGTATGGAACCGAACAATATACAGTACACCACCCTCGTACAACGACTGGAAAATGGTGGAAACTGGTACCGCCAGCAACAAGAACCTTACCAGACAACCTTCTCAAGCAGCGGCGACTGGTGCGTAAAACTATGTATCGCCAACCTCGTCTGTAACCTATGCTGCGGTGGAAGCGGACTCTGCTGTGGTGGAAGCGGAATGAACGGCAGACATTACATATAGAATAATAATGGGGGACGTATTCAAGTCGAACGTTCAAAGTACTACGTCCCCATTATTGATTTAGGGTGTCCTTTTTTTACTTTTCTATTTTTTTCAATGCTTTCTTAAACCGGTTACTGAACAGGATCATGGTGAATGTTACTGCGAAGAAATCGGCGATTGGTTCTGCCAGATATACTCCCATGGTTCGATCTGCACTCCAGATGTGTGGAACAATATAAATTAATGGAATCAACAGTACGAATTTCCTCATTACTGCGACAATAATGGATTCTGGCGCGCAGCCAAGAGAGGTAAATCCCATCTGGCATGCGATCTGGATTCCAAACATAAACATTGCTGCCATATATACACGAAGTGCTGTCTTGCTAAATGCAAGCAGTGCTGCGTCTGATGTGAACATGCTGACGAAAATCTGTGGAAAAAGTTCTACACATAACCACAGAATCACTGCATATCCAACGCTTACCTTTAACAGCAGGCGAAATGTTCCCCGAACGCGGTCTACATTTTTTGCTCCATAATTATAGCTGAGTATCGGCTGTGCTCCCTGTCCAAGTCCCTGTAATGGCAGCATCGCAAACTGCATTACACTGGTCAGGATCGTCATGGCTCCAACTGCAATATCCCCGCCATATTTTAGCAAAGATGAGTTGAAGCACACCGTGATAATACTTTCACTCGCCTGCATAATAAATGTTGCGAGTCCCAACGCAAGACTTGGTAATATAATTCTTGCTTCCAGCTTCATATTCTTTCTTTGTATCTTTAAAAATGTCTTCTTTCCAAACAAAAAGCTGACGACCCAGATACAGGAGCATGCCTGTGATATGATTGTTGCAAGCGCTGCGCCTCGCACGCCCATATGTAATCCAAAGATAAAAATCGGGTCAAGCACAATGTTGATCACTGCACCAATCAGCACAGATAACATTCCTGTCTTTGCAAATCCCTGCGCAGTGATAAATGCATTTAACCCAAGTGTCAACTGCACAAAAATCGTTCCCACTGCATAAATGTTCATGTAGGCTGCCGCATATGAAATCGTATTCTCACTGGCTCCAAATGCCAGTAGAAATGTGCGATTGCCAAGAAGCAGCACAATTGTCAGCACGATTGCCACCAAAATCTGTGTTGCAAAGCAATTACCAAGTGTCTTCTCCGCATCTTCCTTATTATTCTGTCCCATGTAAATAGAAGCTCTCGGCGCACCGCCATTTCCTACCAGCACTGCAAATGCTGACACGATCATAATAAGCGGCATACACACGCCGACACCCGTAAGAGCCAAAGCTCCTACCTTCGGGATATGACCGATGTAAATTCGATCCACCACGTTGTACAGCATGTTAATAAGCTGCGCTGCCAGCGTTGGGATTGCCAGCCGGAGCAGAAGCTTTCCAATCGGTTCTGTCCCTAGGAAATCTTTATCTTTTTCCATAATTTTCACACCTTTTATTCGTAATAATAACGTTGGAGAAAAGTCCAACCATAATGTCAAAAGACTGTCTCGTGACATCAATATTACAAATTATACTATCTGTAACGCCATTGTCAATAACGTCAAATTATGAAATTTTTCGAAAGTCTTTTTGCCGGTAATTTTAATGATAATCCTGACTACTTCAAATTGATTCGAATTTTCGAAATATTTTTTCATTTTGGGGTTGACGAAACCGGAAATCTTTGCTATTCTAAATAAGCATTCGATATGGCGCCATAGCCAAGTGGTAAGGCAAAGGTCTGCAACACCTCTATCACCAGTTCAAATCTGGTTGGCGCCTCTAAAAAAGAAACCTTGATTACAAGGTTTCTTTTTTTGCGTATATGATTTGTACATAAATTTTATTCTCCTGCTTCTACAGGATAGGTCGTTCCTTCCAAATTAGTCTTAAAATGGTAACATACTTCTTCTGAATCACTCACCATCATCATATAAACACTGAATTTTTTCAAATTACGATTTTCAGATGCAACCTCATATAAAACAGCAGTTTCATCTCCAGCCATAGTATACTGGATACATTTTTCTTCATTATTCCATAAAAGCTTGACCTCCGACATTTCCAAAGTTGGAAAATCACTATATTCATAGTCAGTCATATAATCTCTTGGTTCATATGCTGTTTCTGCTATATCGAATACAGATACTTTCTTTCCTCCATACTCAACAGGCGATAACATTTTTACATCCGCACATATTCTTAAATACTGTTCTCCTCTGTCTTCCTCCGTTTTTGGCGTAAAATCTACATATTGATCGTAATAAGACGGATATGAAAACCCAAAATCATCTGCCTGGTATGTGCTCAGATTAGAATAATTGACAAAATTAACAACATAACAATCATGACTCTTTACCGACCAGCCAGACTGATATTCATCTATCCATTCCTTTGTGATTTTCTGCGTAAACAACTCACAAAAAATATCTCCGTCACGGTGCAGATCTGTTGTCCGGACATTTGCATCCAATTTACATTTTATTTCCCCGGAATCAGAATATGAATATATATCCACAACAGATTCGTTCACTCCTGTTTTGTATTGAACTGCAATTTGGTTATCATATGTAAATAATTTCACGTATTTTTGAGCAAATGAATCATCGTCTATTATTTTCGACAAGTCAATTTCTGTCGATGCTGCTTCTTTCCATTTATCCCCTTTTTCTTTATATACGTGAAGGGTCGGGACAAAATCAAAATCCGTGTCTTTATTTTCAACGGACACAATCTCGTCCTGCCCGTCTTCGTCCAAATCATAAAAAACCGCCTCTATGCAGCCAACCGGTACCTTTGGCTTTTCTCTGTAATAATATAATTCATTTCCTATATACTCTTTTCCAGTAAGCTTCACCGCTTCAGGTACTTCTTTTTGAACACTTTCATCTGAATCATCCGAATCATCCGCAATATCCGTTTCCGCTTGACTTTCTGCAGCCTGATTCCTTACAGTCTGTATCCCTGCCACGGCAAGAATGCCTATAACAACAATTATTGTTATTTTTCCACTGACAGTAGATAAGAATTCTATTATTTTCCGCTGCATAGATTTCCCTCCCATTTTCTATACTTTATCATCAGAGTATCCTTATTTTCTATACTTTTTTCTCCAGCTCTACCAGCTCCAGATGCTCTTTTCCCCAGGTACACATAGCATCTAAAATAGGTGCGATACTTTCTCCGAACGCTGTCAGTGAGTACTCTGTCTTCGGCGGCACCACCGGATAGACTTCTCTGTGCACAAGTCCGTCCCGCTCCAGTTCCCGAAGCTGCTGCGCCAGCATCTTGTCAGTTGCTGCCGCTATTAATTTATGCAATTCGCTGTAGCGCAAAGTATGTCCCATCAGATGCCATAGAATCACTGCCTTATATTTTCCACCTATCAATTGGATTGTAGCGCCAACAGAACAGGTACTTTTCTCGACCATTATCTTCTTTTTCATAAACCTTTCAAAACCTTTCCATTTTTATACTTACCAAATGGGTAGTATATTTCTGAGAAGAAATTATATTCCCTTTCCTATAGTATATTACAAAATAGTGCGTTCTTGTCAATTCGAAAATAAGCAATATAATAAAAACATAAGGTACCTGAAACGACATCAAGTAAATACAAAAACAAGTGAAATACAACAATAAAAAAACCAAGTGAATATCAAAAAGCGTTACAACTGCTTATTTTTAGAAGGAGATTTTAACTATGAAATTTGAAGAGATTATTACGAACCGTTATTCTGTAAGAAAATATACAGACCAGAAAGTAGAGCCTGAAAAGCTTGAGAAAATCTTAAAAGCTGCCCACGTTGCGCCGACAGCTGCCAACAAACAGCCTGTTCACCTGATTGTTATCCAGAGCGTGGATGGCTTTGAAAAGATCGGAAAAGCTGCAAATATCTACGGTGCTCCGTTGGCTATTATTGTATGTGCTGACCACAATAAAGCGTGGGTAAGACCATTCGATGAGAAAAACAGCTGCGATATCGATGCTGCAATTCTGACTGACCACATGATGCTTCAGGCAACAGATCTTGGTCTTGGCAGCGTATGGGTATGCTACTTCAAGCCAGATGTAATTAAAGAAGAGTTCAAGCTTCCAGATAATCTGGAGCCGATCAATATTCTGGTAATCGGCTATGACAGTACCGAAGGCGGCGCCCCGAATCGTTTCGACGATGCCAGAATAACAATGGAGGAACTCGTTTCCTACGAAACATTATAATCTATGTTTCACGCAATAATTCTTATTGTATATTATAAATACAAATAATTTATATTGACACTAAATAATTATTTTGCTATATTGTAATTAGAAAGGTGCTACCGATAAGCGGTTAGTCCAAAGATTTTTTATTGTAACCGTATCCTTGGCTGGGGGCGGTTACTTTTTCATTTGATTGATATAAGCAATCAGTAGTATAACAATGTAAATATGCCCATAAGACTTCCATAAGATTTCCTTAAGAAATTTTCGATTTCTTTAAGGCCACGCACATACTTTAGACACATTTCCTCTGTATACTTAATGACAGATAGTTGAGAGAGACATCAATCAATATCAACTATCTCCCCCTCATAAAGTGCAAAACGCACTTAACTCTCATTCCTTTAGATAACTATAAAAACAACGGCAAGAAGCCCACAGGTCACATGACCCGTGGGCTTCTTACGTTGCCAAGCATATGACAAAAAGGTCCGGTGGACCTTTTTTAGTTACCTTTATCCGTGATATTCGCCATTATACTGGATCAGCGTTACATCATCCACATTTTCAATCTTACGGATTTTTTCCGTAAAGTCCATCTGATTCTGCCTGCAGAATACTTCAACTGCCATCTCTGTCTTTTCTTTCCGCATCGTCTTTGATTTGATAAAATAACGAATTTTTCCAAAGCTGCGTATGATTTCATCTCCGGCATCATCTCCGGTATAATGAATTACTACAATATAAATCTTTCCACTCTGCTGTCTGTGATAAAATAAATAAATCATAACAATCATGATCACTGCCGCCAGTACCGCAAGCACATACATACCTGCACCGGCTGTAATTCCTGTCGTTATCGCCCAGAACAGATAAAGAAGATCCATCGGGTCTTTGACTGCTGTACGAAAACGTACAATAGATAATGCACCAACCATACCAAGGGAAATCACAATATTCGTACTGATTGCCAGTGTGACCATACATGTAAGAACCGTCATTCCTACAAGTGTGATTGCAAAGCTTCTGGAAAAAATCACTCCTACGTAAAATTTTCGATAGACCAAGTAGATTACTCCGCCAAGGAGCAGCGCTATGGCAAGTGCCGTAAGCATTCCCGGAACATCGAATTTATCGAATACACCGGATTCCAGTACTGATTTTTTTATTACATCCTGTACACTCATTCGTTTTTCTCCTGTATTTTAATTTTCTGCCCAATATTCAAATCCATTCAGATACCGGGTCTTTTCATAACACAATACGTATTTTGATACTGCTGTAAACTCTGCTGACTGCGGTGGCAGAAGATCTCGTATGATTTGCGGAAGCAGCTCTGTAAATTTCACTTCCATTACAAGCTTTCCAGGCTCCAGAACCGGCAGTGTAGCAAGTGTCGGATTGAATATACCATACCCTCCCACAGCTGCCCGCACGTCGCAATCAAACGTAATCCTCACCGTTCCTGCATCCATGATCCACGGCACCCGGTCATAATCTACAATAGTCCGAGGCCGCATCATATTACTGACACATTCAATATAAAACTCCCTGCACAGAGAATATGGACTGTGCAGCAAAAATTCATATTCCCCCGCCAGGATTTTTTCCACCTCTTCTCTCGTAAGTGGTGCGCTTTCCTTGTAAATGTAACTGCCAAATTTCTTTTTTCGCTCCAGCTTAATGGAACGGTCGCTGTAATCATAGATTCGGATCCGGTACTTTTTACGCATCAGTACGCCGGATTCTTTCTCCTCATAAGCACTGTTCCAATAATCATCAAAGTACAGGCTCCGGATCATATAGCCCCCATCTGAAGCATGTGGATCTTTTTTCAGTAAATGTTTCATACGAAGTTCCAATAATTCCTTCTCACTCGTACTGATCAAGTATTTCCACTCATTCCGAAAATGTTCTGCCGTTCCGGCATGCTCCGGTATCTCAGCATTTTTTAACTGCTTCATATGTTCTGCAATCCTGGCATGACTGATATTCTTAATTTTCTTCATAAATATCTTCCTCAATACGTTGGTCTGCTGTCACATAGAAGCATTTCATACCATAATTCTTGCCATTGTCGGTTGTATAATAATCAAATGCGTCCTGTGTCTTTCCAGATGAATCGGTTGCACGTACCCGTACAAAGTACTGGCCTGCTGCCGGAATACCTGTCTGTACTTCCGGAACTGCCACTCCTTCCTGCCGGAAGATCACGTTCTGGAACTGGTAGTCTGTCGCAAGTTCTACGGTATAAGTAATATCTTCAGCATCAAAATCATAGGACACATCCCAGTTCAGATTCAGCGCATTATCCTGAATAGCCGGGGTTCCAATGTAGAATGGCTGTGGTTTTTCCAGACTTTCCAAATACAATTCATAGTTCTTCTCCACTTCTTCCGGAATTCCTGCTGCCACCGTATCATATTGGGCCTGTGTCAGAGGCGCATGCATTTGATCCGGCATGGAATAAAGATATGGTCTCACCACATTTTCATACTGGCTGATCATCGTGCTCAACCGTTCTTCACTGAGATAATCCTTCATCTCAATGATTGCCTTATCTAATTCTTTCCGAAATGAATCTGATTTCAGACATCTCTGGAACAGTACATTTCCCCAGTAATTACTGATTCCACACTCCCAGCTTCCCTGGTCGGACCAGCCGCGGAGCCCGTATTCCGATCGCATGAAAAATCCATCATTGTCCCAGTCGATAAAATACCATGTATCTGAATTCTGAGGACTGTACAGATACATATTCCGGCTCTGAGTATCCACATTTCCAGTCAGAATCTGGAACGCCATCCAATATACGATATTTTCCTCGTCAAAATACTGTTCCAGCACCTGATTAATAGGGATCGAATAATCATTTACTGCATCCAGCATATGAATCAGCTTTGTGTGGTCGGAATCACCTTTAATCTCCAGCCGCTCTTCAAATGCTTCCTGGTTATATCCTGGATCGTCTGTCGTTTTGATCACATCTTCTTCCCGGTAAAACTCAAAGAAATTGACTTTATAAAGCTGACCTTTTGAATCCAGACCATGCGTCTTAAGCGCTGTCTTATTCAACTGTTCCACCTGCGTGTAAAGGCCATAATCCTGAAAGACATCGGAACTTCCATCTGTGTTATCTTTGACATACAAATGTACGAACTGCGTGCGAAGTCCCATCATCTGAGGAATGCCTTTAATCAAGTCGTAAGCCATCTTATTGCGGAAACGCATTCCTTCTCCTTGATGCTTATTCAGGTTGATGACCCGTTGTCCACGCCACGTTCCTTTATTCTTTTTTAACTCAATCTTATAATTTTTCTGCGCATTACTGCTGGAGGTCTGTCCGCGGATCTGAACCGTTGCATTGGGAACTTCTTCTGCATATCCCACATTTCCACTGGTCGGTCCATTCTCATCCCCGACTTGTAAAAGTCCTGCCACCTGATAACGGTCCACTCCCATATTTTCATAATCTTCTACTGAATAGCTATTGATCTCACTCCAGGAATGATCTGTATTCTCTGAAGCATTTCCCCGGGAGACAGTAAGATACATCGTCACTACACTGGTCTCATCATCATCTGCATACAGCGTGTCCTTATCCCTTAGATGCACACTGTTAATATCTTCTTTCTCCGCCTTTTTCACTGTCTGCGTTTCTGTCTTAATGTCAGAGGTTGCTTCTTCTTTTTTCTCTGAACAGCCGCCCGCACAAAGTGATAAAGCAAGCGACAGTACACATACTGCCGATATGAGTCTATTTCTTTTCACCTGGGTCTTCTCCTCCTTCTAGTTTTTCTTCCAAAAAAGTCCCCAATCGCGTAAATCGTCCTGACTTATCTTCCTCTACAATTGGCTGAACACTTAATATGTAATAAGGAAGCCGTTGTGTAAAATATCCGAGCCGCAAAGCAGTAATCAGGAAAAACACTGCGCTTCCCAGCAAAAATCCAAATCCATAATACACCTGTGAAAACAGTAGTGACAATAGGGTAAATACGGTTGTACACCCGGCAAATGCTGCGGACGCTGCAAATGCCCCTTTATAATCCGTAAAATATAATAATAAAAGAAGCATGGTATTGGCAATTGCATAGATTCCATAGCCGACACACAAGGTCCGGAAATACCCTTCCATCAGATCATTAAATCCGAGAGGCAGATATTTCAATAAAATTCCTCCGATGGAAATAGCAAGCGCCGTTGTCAGCAGTTGTTTTACCGCCGTGTACTTCAACTCCATATTCAGCACTTCCCGCATTTCATTTCCTGCCTGCATAATATCCTTAATTGCACCTTTATCGTTGAACAGGCTGTAATAATTACGATACTTTGGATAGAAATTCACTTCTACCGAAACGACAAAGTTTACTGTCGTGATCAGAATCGTAAGAAATGCGATCAATGCCGGCACATCATGGTACGGCGCTCCGTAAAATAATCCTTTCACCTGCACCCCAAGTGGTCCTGCCCACATAATCACAAGGTGGGTAAACAATCCCAGATTCACAAATAATCCTGTAAATGCCAGTGGCTGAAATTCATCTACCCACCGCAGAAATAAAAATGCACTGGCATCACTTGATGGAAAATACCGGTACAAAAGCACCACGTCCCACAGAAGCATGATCCCATAACCGACACAGACTGCAATCATCAACGCTTCTATATGTGGCATACCGACGATAAGCAATAAAAATCCAACGACAAAAGAAACAACAAGTGCTGCACTAAATGACAGTAGAATCCCTTTGTAATCTTTGATCGCAGTCAGGTAACTCATAGCATTCCAGGTCACGATCAACTCACCAAACAACCCAAAACACAACAGTTTATCCACAAGTCACACACCGGAAAAGATTAAAAATATTCCGTACAGAATTCCTCCGGCTATTAACATAATTCCAGTAGAACCCCAAAAAGAAGGAAGAATTGCCTCAAGCTTCTCTTCATATAACATATCTGCCAGAAATCTGGTCACGACCATAGAAAGAAAACTTGTCACAGTCAGGGAAGCCAGTAACGAGTATGTGACCATGCAGATCAACAGTTCCCTCTCAAATCTCGTTCCACCCGTCTGATTGCACAGGAACATGATTCCAAGAAGCAGTACGATTCCAAGAATCATCGGTCCGGCGCAGATAATACCGGCATATCCGTAAGCTCTTGCGGTTGCAGCAAGACCACTCTTTTTAAACAGCTTTTTCAGTTCAAATCCGATTCCAGCCATAAGCAGTCTCCACCTCCCCGTACAATTTTTTATATTCCTTCATCATTCGTTCGTGGCGGTAATATTTATTTACACGGTTCTGTCCGTTTACTCCCATGCGAAGTCTTAAGCTTCTGGATTCACACATCTTATCCATGGCAGCTGCGAGTCCCTGCCGGTACATCGGCGGCACACAGTACCCTGCCGGTCCAAAAAAATCTCCTTCTTTTCCTTCCAAAAGCTCTCTGCAGCATCCTACATCCGTTGTTACACATGGTCTTCTTGCCGCCAGGGATTCAAGAACCGACAACGGCTGCCCTTCCGAGATACTGGTCAGAATCGTAAAATCCAGTTTTTCCATATATTTTACAATATCAACTCGTCCTGTAAAAATAACATTTTCAAGCTTTAATTGTTTCACAAGCGTGTAACATTCCTGGGCATATTCTTCATCATCCACACCACCCATGATATGTAATCTTACATTTTTCCGCCTTGCACATAGTTCAAAAAAAGCATAGATCATTGTCTTGATATCTTTAATCGGTGCCATTCTGACCACTGCCCCAATATCTACCTGACCATCCTCTTCTTTCAGCGGAATCTGGGACAGGCGCTCATAATTAATTCCATTTTCAATCACTCTGCATTTCTTCTCATCACAGCCCATCTGTATCTGTGTCCGCATGGCATTCGTAAACAGCGCCGTAACCTGAAATGCCCGGCTGTATATAATGTCCGACAGCATATAGAAAAATGAAATCCACTGCTTCTTGTATGTAGCCATGACCCATTTTGCCCGGATAATCTCTTCTTCACGCTCTCTTGTGTAAATCCCATGCTCTGTAAGAAGCACTTTTTTCTGATAAACATAGCCGCCAAGACATGCCAGCATACCGCCATAACCAGTACAGATTGCATGGTAGACATCTGCCTGTGGCACTTCACTTCCAAGAAGATACAGTACCGGAAGCAGCATAGACCGCATCGTGTGAAATGCATCTGCAAACGCAGTATACGGATATTTCTCCTGACAGCTTTTTTCCAGAATCTCCAGGAATTCTTCACTTTTTAAAAATGACATTGGATTGATCTTCTTATCGTGATACAAGCGAAACAGTACTTCCCAGTCCGGTCTCCCACAATCCATCAGCTCACGAAGGCTGTCTTGTTCTTCCCTGGTAAATATATGTAGAAGTTTCCCGGTATCTTTCACATGCAAAGCATCATCTAAGAATACTTCCTTTACTTCCACCACATTTTCCGGGAGTTCATACACAAACTTTCCTTTATCTTCGGCATGTGCTCCAATGACCCACAAGACAAATTCATGCTCTTTCATCTCTTTGATATACTGATGCATCCATGTGGATACACCTCCGTGCACATATGGATAACATCCTTCCAAAATCAAACAAATTCTCAACGTACTGTCCTCTTATTTCTTCTCAATCGTAACTTCATCATTCACTGCATGCAGCAGATAAAGATTTCCTGTTACATGCTCCAGTTCTCCACCTGTAACTTTGCCCGGTATCCCATCGTTGAACCGGAGCATCAGATATGCTTCATCATAAAAATGATCCAGCTTCAGTTCCACACTTTTATCTGTCACATTTTTCTCATACGTCAGTGCACCATATCGTTCAATCGCCCCGGACAATTCTGATCCGGTCAGATTACGAAGTTCTGGTGCTGAATCATAGAGCCAGTCCATATACTCCTCCAACCGGTTCTTTAATTTTTCCCAGCCAAGCTTTGCCCCACGGTCTTCATCCAGCAAGTCATCCGGATGCATAAAATGACTGTTCACAAAATGCATATTTAATTCAGACACTGCTGCCATCTGCATATAATCATCAAGGATGGCTCCGGAAATGATTCTTGGCTGTTCTACGATACCGTCATCTGACACTTCAAATTCCTGTGTATAAGCACATTCTCCGGCAAAATAATTACTAGCTATCGTCTTAATCTGCGGAAACTTTTGCGCCAGCATCTTCCGCCCCTGCTCTGACAACACATTTGACGGAGGAACATAGACCGACATCTGCGTTCCCGGGAACATTTTTTTACCAAACCGCATAAGTTCTGACATAGCAGACTCCATTGCTTTTTCATTCTTCCATGTTTTATACGGAAGAACATCTCCATAATCTGTATCACCCAGACACAATGGCTGATGGTTGTAACCGTGATAACCTAATTCACCACCCTGATGAAGTACCATATTTCCAAAATATTGAAAACGCTCATTGTCCGTCTGCTTCGTGATCTCTCCGTCAGTTTTATCTTCATAGTTCTCAATCATCACTCCGGTATACTTAAGTCCGTATTGGGATGCAAGATTCAGCATATCCGGCCACCAGATATTCGAATAAAATTCCTGAATACTTGTCCCATAATCTCGTTTGACATATGTCCCGTCACCACTTGGTACCGGTGATGGAAAATCATCCAGATAAAAGGCCGATCCATTGATCACCGGATAGACTCCTATATCTGTCAGGAGACTGTAAGACGCTGCATAAAAGCCTCTTACCGCTTTTTCATATAACCCAAAATTATCTACTACAAACTTTCCGTCGCCGTATGCATTTTCCCATATTAAAGGAATTCCTCCCGGCTCTTTTGCCCACGCATAGACCTGTGCCTTCTCGCTTAACTCAAGCTGTCTCGCAGAATCAAATCCATCCGTGATTGCATAGTTTTTTCCTCCGCCAATCAAAAAATCCGAATCAAAATAAATGCTGTCCACAAAACTATTTTCATATCCAGAAGAGATAATTCCCAATTTCTGCTCAATCAGTGACGCATACGTGTCCTTTTGCAGTGCCATGGCAAACATGGCACTTCCGCCGCTTTTCACCCAGTTGCTGATTTCAATAATACCTTCCTTTAATGGCTCCAGGTCACTCATCAGTACGACCACTGTCTCATAGGAATCCAGATTTGGAAGCGTATCGGTCTTAAGATCTGCCACATCTGTTCCTACTTTCATATCCTGAAAAATCCGCTCAAATTGTTCCCACGCAAGCTGGCTGCTTTCCTGCTGGCTGTCCATAATGACCAGGCAAGTCTTTTTTAATTCTTTTACTGCTTCTTTTTCCGTCACAATCTGGTTCTCACTTAGATATGCACTCTGGCTTTTGCTTCCTTCATAATGGATGCCAGAGCGTTCCGCAAAAAGCACAACCCCCATCAACATGAATATTCCCCATATTACCAACATTCCTTTAAATGGAAATGCTTTCATACTCTTTATGAATCGATCCAAAGGGCCAGATCCTCCCTTCCTTTTGAAGAAAGATAAATGTGCTCTTTCTTCATCTTATCTAGTGTTCTTTTCAGTTCTTCTCCCTGCTTCTGTTCTACGCAATATTGAACCTTCAAAATCCAATACGCTTCGTGTCGGTGCCATTTTTTCTCTATAATTTGTAAAATCTCATGTGCTTTTCCAAAATCTCCAAGCTTCATCAGATTCTTGACCTTGCATACGCAAGTGTGCAGATCTTCCTGATGTTTTAACTTCTTTTCCAGAAGCTGTTCATATCGCTGCCTCTGTACTCGTTCTATCTGTTCTTCCAGAAGTCCCTGGCTTAAATATTCCTCCATAAATTCGCAATACTGCTCCATAACTTCCGGATCTTCCGGCGAAATCTGATGAAGCCTCTCCAACTCCTGAAGCTTTGAATCATACTCTTTCGACAGCTCTACCATGGCAGTGATGGCATAATGTACAACCTCCACGTCTTCGTTCATACGCGCCTGTTTCAAAAGCTCCACATACTCCTCTGGATTGTCATTTAAAACATTCATGATCAACTCTCTTCGAAGTTCCGGCTCATTTACGATCAGCGCTTCCTCAAGCGGAACAATATTTCCCTCCTGTTCCGTCCCGGACTGAAAGATATTTTTGTAAATTTCTTCATTTACCTTCATCTTCTCTACGCCTACTTCTTTTCTCTGATCTGATTGTATCCAGATTTGAAAATGCAGGATCAACACACACAAAACTCCCCACACCGGAACAAAAACGACCGGGAACATGAGATATTTCTTTACATTTATAATATGAGTACAGATTCCTACCCATACAAGAATACAACAGATGATGTGCAAAAGAATCAGTACTATTCCAACTACAATCTGAATCATACTTCTCCTCCACCTCGTGCAATCTGGGCGATACCGGTCTCATAGGTGATGATTCCGGCTTTTTTAAGCCGCCCGCTTACAATTGGAAGTGATTCCTTGTCCGTCTGAGACAGAATCAGGTATAATTCTCCTTCTTCAGAAATCCCCCATACGTCATTCGCACGGATCAGGTGCTGCAGGATCTGATCTGCCTCCTCTTTTGACTTGCCCGGATGTTCCAGCCGCAACAGAATATAGGACGCCACCATCTCATCTTGCATCGCATGAAATGTTTCCAATCGTTCCATAAAATAGGATGTCTTCAAAATATGTGTCCCTTCCACATACTGCATATTCTTCGCTGCCTCCTGATACTCCAGTGCACGAAGCAGTGCCACTTCCACCAATCCGCAGAGGATTTTGAACAGATTCATATAATAAAGCGTCATCTGATCGCTGCGGACTTCCTTAATACAGACAATCATCACAAGTTCTTTGTTTTTCCTGATTCCTGCCATGTAAGCCGGATAATCCGGGAGAAGCTCACGATTTACCCACACATTTCCATCTTCCAGCTCCGAAATAGCTGCCTGATACTTACTGATCCGTATAGAATTGGGAAACTCACTTCTAATTTCTTTCGATGCAATCTCCAATCGTCCAAACTCACTGTTTTTTCCAAGGGAGTACACAGCAACTGCATGGTTCTCCAGCATATCCTCCATCACATGTATCGTTTCTATAAAAAGCTCCTGTGGAAGCACCGTATCCAGCTTTCTTGTAATATCAAAAATCTTTCCAAAGCTGTCCCGGCTCCCCATAATCTGCTTCTTGTACGTTCTCTTGTCATAGATAGAATCCTGATACATATCTCGCATGAACAAAAACTTTTCCTGGATCAGTTTATTTTCATCCGTAACAAATTCTATATTTTCTTTATTTTTCATCCGTACATATCCACAGATTGCTCCTACTGCAAAATAAAAGATAAATGGGATCCAGTTGGACGGTTCATAGAACAATGTTGTCCACCCTACACCTTCTCTTTCATAAGCTGCCAAAAGCGAAACCGTCTCAAGAGCTGCAGCCGCAATCCCGTAGTTAATTCCATACAAGCTTCCAAAAAGCACAATAAATACAAGCCGCAGATCAATCATCTTAAACTGCGCCTGATTTCCGGCAAGATGATTCAAAAATTCGAATAGGAAAAATCCAGCGACCAGTTCTACTATTTTTACTATTGGCCTGTGTTTATCAAGCCAGATTTTCCAGCGATCGATCCGCCGCTCCTTTTCTCCGATAGCGTCCAGATACTGATCATAGATGTCGGAAAAATCCTCCAGAAGTGAAATCTTTGGAAACCAGCCATACTTAAAACGTACAACTCTATCATCCGGTGGAATTTTTTCAACCGGGGGAAGTCCTCTATTCTCGATCCGTACACTTGCATCTATCTCTTTTATTTTCTGTTCCAGCTCCCGAAAAGTATTTGAAAATACATTTGGTACATTCAGATAGTGATATTCCTCGTCCCAGTTATCACTCATTTTCTCCAAAAGTTCTGCCAGATCCATGGAGTTCAAAAACTGGAGTGGCTGATCAGGTGATTCCTGAATCTCCACCGGCTCCCCACTACGGATAGCTGCAAACACTTTATAAAAATAATCTTCCTTATAAACTCCGGAATACAGATACGGAATTCTTACGATTTTGACCGGAATCTGGTACATTTTCCCATACTGACAACACAGATTCTCGGCTCCACGGACAAGAAGTGTCTTTCCGGTCGTAGCTGCATACCCCGCCTCCGGACCAGTTAGATAGATTACATGTATCTCTTTACTGCGTTTACAATAACTTAACACTTTTCGAAGCTTCTCCGCTTCACCTTCCATCGTTCCATGAAATGTAATATAATTAGAAAAATAAACCATAAGTTCAAAATCATAAGTGTGAAAAATATCTTCCAGCTCTTCATCTTGCTCTGGAAATGGACGCACGATCAAATGCTTTTTCCGCTCTGTCTTTAGCAGCGAATTCCCCATTATAAATACTTCGCTCTCGGGAAAAGCTTCCTGCACAAATTCTTTTGTTATGTATCCGGTATTCCCAACTAATAGTACTCTCATATCTTTTCTTCCTAACGTTCCCTGATATATTTTTCATTATACCACGCAGTTTTTATTCTGCCACAAAAAACATATTCTCATATACATTTCCATATATCTTTTTTATATGATCGAAACCCACAAATTTAATAAGCATTCTTATTATTGTCTTGCAAACCTTTTTCAGATGTTTTACCATAGAATTAACAATTAAGTATTTTCAAAACATTTCTCAATAGCACGAAAGCATCCCGAGAGGAAACTGTTTTTATACTTATCATAACGGAGGTTTTTTCTATGCGGTTTTGGACAAGACAACATGAAGCTGTCTGGGATGAGCTTCAAAAAACAGGTCAATATATTGTAAAGAAAGAATATATCGAGGCAAAAAATGACACCATTTCCGAATTCTATCTAAAATTGTATGAATGGTACACAAAAGCTGCAAGAAAATATATTGATATCCCAGAAGATCTGAAATATCCAATCTGGCTCAGTGTTAGTGAGGATATGATGTTACAGCCAACCGAACACGCAATCATATTCGAAGTCGAGATCCCAGAGGGGGAATATTTGATCTGCAATTTTGACAAATGGGGCTACCGCGTCAATTATTTCTATGTGCCGCTGGATGAGGCCGATGAAAAGGCCCACATGGAAGAGTTAAAAAAATATGGAATCGCCTCCGAAGATTCATTAGTTACAACCAGTAAAGGAAACTTCTACCCGCTGCTTCGGCAAAAAATTATCAAAAGCTGGGATCGAATTTTTACGATTCAGCCGGATGATCCGTCCCTCATGGTCGGAACCTGCTGGAAGTTAAAGAAAGAGTGGATCAAGGAGGTACGTTTTTATGACGGAGAATAATATATCATCAGCCTCAGACACTATCACGATGTATTGCACGCAGCCTGACCTTGTCTGGGATATTGTAGATAAAGATGGCGTAAACTATGTAAAACAGGCTTATATCACAAAGAAATATCAAGACACTGCCTGGATTTTTGACACTGCTTACAAGTTTTTCCGCCAGGAAGCTGTAAAGATCATTCCAAAGCCACAAGAAGCTGAATCACCAATCTGGATGTACCGTGATAAAAAATGGGCAGTTCCAAATGCTGGCTGCCGGCGTATGCACCTGGAAATTTCCAAAGACGAGTTGATTCTTTTTGACCGGAGAACATGGAATAAAATTCTGAACATGGAATATGTTGGAACTGATGAAGAAATCGCCGCCTTTGAGCAGGAATATAAGCGTCAGGGCGTCCGCGAGCCACTGGACATTATGAAGTCCTCATTTTATCCGCTTCTGGCTCAGAAAATCAAGAAAAGCTGGCAGCATCTTTTTACGGATCCACTTCCGGAAGAGACTTACTGGCAAGGCGCTGTCTGGTATCTGAAAAAAGATTGGGTAGTCGGGGAAGAATAATGTTATACTATAAGCAAGAGCTTTACTTGCAAACTGTGCAGCAGAGATGGATGTGCTCTGCTGCATGTTATTTTTTTATATGGAGGTGACCTGCCATGGCAAAAGAGCAGCTTGCTGTGATTGAAATGATCACAAATATGATTCTCGGCAAGACCGACGGAGTTAGTAAAGTTGATTTCACACCACAGAAAATCCCGTTTCCGGAAAGCCTTCCGTATGAACAGGCTTTCCTGCGCGCTACACCGGAGAGCCAGGGTGTTTCTTCCGAGAAACTGATACATTTACTAAGTAACTTATCTGCATCTCCATACACGGATATGCATCACTTTCTTGTACTGCGACATGGAAATGTAATCTGTGACTGCAGCTTTGCGCCTTACCGGAGCGGCATATGGCACATTTCCCATTCCATGTGTAAGAGTATTACCGGTATGGCAATCGGATTGCTGATCGATGAGGGGAAGCTTTCTTTAGATGAAAACATATACAATATCTTTCCCGGAAAAGTCAATCCACTGTTCAAAATCTTCCGACCGGAAATCACAGTACGGCATCTTCTGACAATGACAAGTGGTGTAACATTTAACGAATCTGGGATTGTCTCTGGTAATGACTGGATGGAAAGTTATTTAAATGCACCTGTAACGGGAAAACCTGGCACAGAATTTCAGTATAACAGTCTGAATACTTATGTCCTTTCTGCAATTGTCAACGCAAAAACTGAGATGACGCTGGAGGAATACTTGCGGCCACGTCTATTTGAGCCTCTTGGCATCACCCGGTATCTCTGGGAGACCTGCCCAAAAGGCATCACAAAAGGCGGCTGGGGACTTTTTATTTGTCCGGAAGACATGGCAAAATTAGGGCAGCTCTATCTAAACCACGGCATGTGGCACGAAAAGCAGATTATTCCGGCCGACTGGATCCGCGAATCGACCACAAAACAGGTTGACAGTATCGAAGGAACTTACGGATACGGATACCAGATCTGGATGGAGAATCGTCTGAACAGTTTCGAATTCAATGGTATGCTCGGGCAAAATGTGATCGTATATCCTGACCTTGACATGGTCATTGTCACCTGCGCTGGAAACAATGAACTCTTCCAGAATAACGTCATGCTAGATCTGATACGTGATGCATTTCCACAGGAATATCAGGCATCTGAATATGCTCTCCCTGAAAATCCTGCCGAGTATCACAAACTGACACACCTGGTTCACTCACTTTCCCATGGGCCTTCCTGCATGCCGCAGATCCGGCGCGGCGGCTGGGCAAAGAAAAACGGATATTCCAGAAGCCATGCAATATATCCCAAATATGTCCGGTTGCTAAAGGATTTAGACGGAAAATGCTACAATATAAATCCCGCAAGTGTTGGCCTGTTTCCGCTGATTATTCAGGTATTCCATAATAATCTGACAAACGGAATCAGACAGATTTCTTTTCAATATGACAAAATCAACTGTCCAGACAAATTTTATATTCACTTTCTGGAAGGAGAAGAAAATTGTACGCTGACCGCAAGTTTTGATCGTTATATCGATAACCTAATTACACTTCATGGAGAAACTTACCTTGTAGCTGTAAAATGTGAGTATACTACTGATGCAGATCACGCTCCGGTTCTTGTTCTTGATATGGTCTATCTGGAAGAAGCCATGCGCCGAAAGCTTTATTTACATTTCAAAAGCAACGAATTAATGGCACATTGGTCCGAGTCTCCCGGGAAAGAGCTTATTTTAGAAGGTCTGTCTTCCATCACAGGGGAGATGACGAAGCTTCCACTTTACGGGCGCTTTCTCGAAGGAAGCGGAATGCAGTTCCTGGAACATTTAATGGTCAATACCATAGAACCAACTGTACGTGGGACATTAGCTGAATCCGATACTGAAGACGTGGATATTTGATATCTGACATACCATTCCTTGAAACTGTAGCTGTTCTGATTATTATCTCATACAAAAACGCCTCGCAAAATGTGAATATTTTACGGGGCGTATATTATGCATTTTACAGTTCCATTTAATGATCTATCTCTTTACAAAATTCCTCTATCGTTTCCGATTTTGCTGCCAAACGCAGCCACTTCTTCAATACTTCCGGATCCGTTTCTGCGAAAATTTCTGCCTTCACCTTTTCCGGAACTTCTCCTTTATCCTCAAGTAATTCCAAAACAGATTCTATTTTTCCATTAATAATTCCAATCTGTTTTCCCTCGTCTCGTATAATCCGTTCTCTTTCTTCCATCTTCATATACTCTACCTCCATATCCACACTGGCTTTGATTTCTCGTATGCTCTCATGCAGACGTTTCAGCCTCTCATCACATTCATCTGAAAGTCCATTTTCATTACTTTCCGTTACATAGTGAAGAAAATCAACCAACTCCTTCGACACTTCTTCCTTATTCTCACCTTTTGTGCTCAAAAGCAGTTTTGTTACTTCATCTCCTAAGCGCAGTCCTGGAACTTCTTTGCACTGATTATCAAATGTATAGCAATATTTCTTCTTTCCATATGGATCATAATTACAAATGATAATAATGTAGAGTGGATTCATCTTATCAAATCCTCGCTCTCCACTTTTGAGTATCGGTGCATCTATCAGTGCTTGATAGAATCTGGTCCGCTTCGGAATATTCCCTTCATTACGATTCTGCATTTCTACATCAAATATCCTTCCATCTTCCGATTCTGCAATGAAATCCAGTCTAACTCCACGCTTTCCCGGAAGATTGTGAATTACTTTCTGTCCAGATTTCCACTTCAAACTCTTAAGCCTGAGTCCTGTAGTCAGTTCGATAATTGCCTTACAATTTTCAAGTTCTTCCGTTGCCACATCAAACAAGAAATCGTCTGTAAGATTCAGTTCCTGCAATGTCTTGCTTTCCTTCGCCTGCATTATGAAATTTTCGTTTTTTACCATACGCTTCTCCTTTTATTATACTCATCTACAGTTACTTTTTCAAACATGGAATTCCGGACGATTCTGTCCGTTTTTGATCGAAGCAGAACTGCTTCTTAAAATATCATGATCACTATTTCGAATGTTTGAGTGGACTTATCATATCATAACATTCCTATCTTCTCAACAAGAAAATACTTATGTTTTTCTTAAGGAAAAACGCCTCGCAAAATGTGAATATTTTACGGGGCGTATATTATGCATTCCTGTTTTATTAAATTAATTATCCTAATCCCACCTAACATTATACCCATTTTCCTGTCCTATTTTTGTCTCCGGCGCGAGTTGTCATTTATACGGCGCGAACTGCAATTTGATTTTATTGAAAGAAAAGTGTTTCTATATTAAAATATATTTATAGAAAAATGAACTGGGGTGAGAATATGCTGAAAATAGGCATCTGTGATGACAGCAAGATATTCCTGATCTGTGCTGAAAAATTAATTCGGAAATGGTCCGATGAACGCCGGATTCCGGTAAAGATATACACTTTTAATAACGGTGATAAGCTAGTCGCTGCCAATACAGAAGAACGGCTGGATATTATTTTTTTGGACATTATCATGCCTCTTTTAAATGGTATGGATGCCGCCAGGGGACTTCGCCAGCGCGATAAGTCCGTTAAAATCATCTTTCTGACTTCATCACCGGAATTTGCCTTAGAGTCTTATGAGGTCAAAGCTCAGGGATATGTGCTGAAACCAATTGCCTATGATAAGCTCAAGGAACTTTTGGACGAATGTGCCCAATCATTTGCAGAAGAACCAAAGAACATGGTGATCAAAACTGTCACCGGTTATCAGAAACTGTATTTTCATGAAATTGAATACGCAGAAGCTCAGAATAAGAGAGTTTTCTTTCATCTGCGCTCCGGCAATATCATAGAGTCCGCAGAACCATTTCATTCCTTTGAGGAGCGTTTCTCTTCGCAGGATGGATTTTTCAAATGTCATCGAAGCTACCTTGTATATCTGCAAAATGTAGATCATTTTACCGCAGCTGAGATTACTACGAAATCCGGGCGGAACATTCCGGTTTCCAGAGGCTACGCAAAAGCTTTCAAAGAGGCCTATTTTGCCCAGATGTTCCAGGACTCCTGATATATGGATATGTTTTCCACGATTTGTACACCGGATCTGGATTTTATCCACATATTTTCGAACAAAAGAGGAAACTACGATGCTTGTAAATATTTTAAGCCTGATTCATAACACAACTACATTATTGTTCGGTGTCTACGCATCTGCTGCATTTCTCGGCATCCGCATGAACCGGAAGAATATCCTTGCCTTGTTAACTTTTTCGTGTATTACAGGTGTTTTTTATGTGCTTTTTTTTGTATTGCATGGAACCAGTTTCACGGAACAGGTCTATCCTTTCATTATTCACATTCCGCTTGTATTGTTTCTTACTTTTTATTACAAATATAAAATGGCCAACTCCATTTTGGCTGTTCTGACTGCATACCTCTGCTGCCAGATCAGTAACTGGACCGGAATTGCAGCAATGACATTGACCAGTCAGGAATGGATCTATTACAGTGTCCGTATCTGTGTGACCATTATCGTATTTATCCTGCTTGTCCATTACGTTTCCGACATTACTGCACAGCTTCTGCAGAAGCCGGCTCGTTCACTGGCTATCCTCGGATTTATGCCTTTTGTCTATTACATTTTTGATTATATGACAAGTAAATATACTTTACTTCTTTATTCCGGCTCAAAGGTAGTTGGCGAATTTCTTGGATTCGTGCTCTGCATCACTTATCTGATGTTTTTGTTTCTTTATTTCAAGGAATACGAAGCCAATAAAGAAGCAGAACAGCGCAACCAGATTATGGAGATGAAGCGGATCCAGTCTGAAAAGGAACTGGACGCGATTCGCCGCTCCGAACACGCTGTCTCTATTCTGCGCCATGATATGAGACATTTTTTATTAAGCATTTCTTCTTATATTGAAAATAACGACAATGAAAAAGCATTGGAATATATTAATGAAGTCATCCATACTTCTGACAAAACCGTAACACAGCGATATTGTAAAAATGAAATTATAAACTTAATTCTATCTTCTCATGAGAGTGAACTGGAACATAACTATATTCATTTTGAATACTCTATCCAACTTCCGGAGACTCTTGCAGTCTCTGATGTGGATATGACTGCAATTCTTTCCAATGCTTTGGAAAATGCGATCCATGCAGTCCTGAAACTTCCAGAAGCGAGACGTGAAATTAAACTGGATATGCGTCTGAATGAAGAAAAACTACTGATTCTTCTGAAAAATACTTATGCTGATAAGCCAGAATTTATGAATGGACTTCCATATACTTCCGAAGCCGGACACGGGTTTGGAACAAAAAGTATCTGGTATGTTGCTGAAAAACTGAATGGAAGCTGCCAGTTTTCGGTGACAGATACTTACTTTATTCTGCGCGTTATTCTATAACACATGGTTTGCGTTTTTTATCGGATTTTGCTATGATAAAAACAACAAAAACATATCCATCAGGAGCTGGGCATATGCGAGTCGCTTTTATTGATGTCTGGCTGTCATCTCCTCCAAATGTATCGAAGGATACCTTTTCCCGGAACTAGCCCGCCAGTCCTATCGCTGGTCATTTTCATTCGTGTTCTTTCTGGTAGAAATTATTTTGTGTGTTTCGCTATTTTTTTACAATAAAAAAATATATAAACCTGCGGTAGAACAGAAATCTTCCGGAATGGAATGGCATTATCTTTGGATCATCCCTTGTACATTTTATCTGATGTGGAATTATACAATCTACGGAAATGCCAGCCGCTCCAGTCTGGAATCAGCAATGCGTCCAGGCAATGTTGTGTTTTTATTCTTCATCACCGCCGGTGCATTTCTGATTTACTCAGTTGTATCTAAGCTTGTACTGGAACAGCAGAAAATTATAGAATTACAGACTAGAAACCATCAGCTGTCCACCCAGACTCTCCAATATGAAAAACTGCAGGTATTCCTGACGAACATATTTTTTTCTGTGAAAATTCTGCCGTCAATGCAATTCTTTCATATTTTTCCGAGCAGGCACGTACATTTGGGATCACTTACTCTGTTTCCGCTTCGGTTCCAAAACATATTTCTATTTCAGAGACAGATTTATCCATTCTATTTGGAAATCTTCTGGAAAATGCTATAGATGCCTGCAATGCACAATCTGGTGAAGACAAAAAAATAATCGTCCGCGCTAAAACAGACGATCATTCTTTATGTGTCACAATCGATAATACATTTTCCGGTTCCCTGGATATCGATCAAGAAAGACATTTCGTTTCCTCCAAACATGAGGGCCTTGGTCTTGGAACTGAATCCATCAAAAGTATTGCCGAAAAATATGGCGGTGTTTGCAAGTTTGAAGCCAACAACGGTATGTTCTATGCCTCTGTAATGTGTTTTAAGGACCATGCTTAGCATGGTCCTTTCACAAATCTGGCAAGTGTCTTTTCCAACTGTTCCATATTAATTGGCTTAGACAAATGAGCGTCCATACCACTAGCCAAAGACTTTTTAACATCTTCATCAAACGCATTTGCACTCATCGCAACGATTGGAAGTGTTTTGCAGTCATTACGTGGAAGCTTTCGAATTTCTCTGGCTGCCTCCAGTCCATCCATGACTGGCATCATAATGTCCATAAGAATAAGATCATATTCTCCTTCCTTGCTTTGACGTATTTTTTCCAGAGCCTGCTGCCCGTCATATGCTTCCTCGATCTTGGCTTCGTACTTATCCAGAATGGTATGGATAATCTCCATATTCAATTCATTATCTTCCACGATCAGAATATGCTTTTCTTTCAGATTCAATGACTTTTCTGACGAATCTTTTACTTCCTCTACGTTCTCTAGATATTTTAACTTCAGTGTAAAGCTGAAATTGCTTCCTTTATGTAATTCGCTTTCCAGATTAATCTCGGAATCCATCATATGGAGCAGTCTGCGGCTGATTGCCAGACCTAATCCTGTTCCCTGCCTTCTTGCTATCTCAGATTCATCTGCCTGCTCAAAATTCTGGAAAATGAGTTTTTGCTTTTCTTCCTCGATGCCAATTCCATCATCCTTCACTGAAAAGTAGAGGCTGGCTTTTTCCTTCTCATCGCAGATTTCTTTTACAGTCAGACATACATTTCCACCTTTATGCGTATATTTCACTGCATTGCTCAGTAAATTCAAAAGCACCTGATTGATACGCAGTTCATCACAGTAAAACCATTCATGAATAAGATTGATCTGCTTCGTAAAACAAATCTGACGTTCTGACATTCGAGATTCCATCAATGCCTCAACATTATCCAGCAACTTTTTGAGATTATATCTGCCATAGACAAGCTGCATCTTTCCACTTTCAATCTTAGACATATCCAGAATATCATTCAAAATATTTAATAAATATCCCGAAGAGCTTTGAATTTTCTTCAGACAGTCTATTCGTTTTTCTTCTGTCTGTTCATTCTGAAGTGCGATTTCCGTCATTCCGATAATTCCGTTCATCGGTGTACGTATCTCATGAGACATACGGGCAAGGAACTCTGATTTCGCCTGTGCAGACAGATCGTGTCTTTCCAGATTCATCCGGTTCTGGATAATGGTACATACTTCTTCCAGTCGTTTCTGATTATGTCCTTCTTTCATAATTTCATTATCTATCCCGACAAATATAATACTTCCGGAATAACAGCCTTCATCTGCCATATGAAATATCCAACTATCTTTTGACGGCAAAAATCGACAAATCGTCACATCGTTTTGTTCCCTCTTTGTAACAGGCATAAGCTTCTGTACTATTTTCGTTTCTACATACCGCTTATAGTCAGAACCAGTACAGCGCAGAATTCCATCCCAGCTGTTATCTTTTTCTTTCCAATTATATCCATACAGATTCACAAGCGTATCCCTGTAAAATCTTGTGATGATCAGATTCTCCATATGATATATTTCCTGGATCTTCAGTGCCAGCATATCCATGGACACCTTCATCTCACCACTCCGGTCAAATAAATTCAATGCTAAAGACGGCAGGCTCATCTGCTTGAGCTTTTCAAATGGTTCTGTTTTTTTCAGTTTTCTGATATGAAGTTTCTTCTCAAATTCCGAAAGATTTTCATAACACAGGATATTCTCTCTTCCCGACTGCACTGCCTCTAATGCAACAAATGCCTGACGGATTGTATCTGAAAGCTCCTGGTCCTCTTCACAAATTCTTATTCCACATTGGAAATTAAGTACCAGATAGTTTTCATCTACAATGTGTGCGACCTTTTCTCTCACACATTTCATCAAATCCTCCATCTGATCTGCCGTAATGCACGGAACCCAGATCAGTAGCTGATCCGCACCTCCCCGTACTCCGATACTATCGCAATTCGTGATTTTTTTGCATTCGTCTTTCAAAAGATGTGCAACCATCTCTAATACAAGATCTCCATATACAAGTCCATATTTCTCGTTAATCGCAGAAAATTTTTCAATATTTGTAACTGCCAGCACACTTTGCGGATATTCTTTTCTTGCCTTCGCAATGGCTTTGATGCCATAAGACCATCGATAAAATGTTGTCGTTGAATCGAATTGCTGTTGTGTCCGCTGCGCTTCTTCTAACATCTTTTGCTGATGAATATTGTGTATGCAGCAAACAAGCCTGTCATACTCTCCATTCTCATCCCGAAAGATACTTCCAGTCAGTTGAACCCAGTAATATGGCTCCTCTTTTGTGCGCCGAAACCGAAATTCAAGAAAAACTTTATCCTTCAGATTTTGAAATACTGTATGAACCTTTTTTATGTCGTCCGGATAAATATAACCATTTTCTACAAATTCCGGATGCTCCTTACAATCCCAAATTCCATCATGCTCGATACTATTGACAATCTCCAGTTTCTTTTTTTTCTTCCAGAACGTAAAGAATATATCTTCAGATGTCTCAACCGCAATCCTGTAACGTTCTTTTTCTTCCAGAAGCTGTTCTTCTGCCTGCTGTTGGGCATCGGTCAGATTCTCGATCACATCATGCAATTCATCAATTTCCGCAATGTTCGCTGGGGCAAATGCATGGATTCCCTCCACACCTCCGCGCACACCTTCTACCAGACGATTTACTGGTTTAGTAACATAAGTAACCAGAAAATATACACAGAAAGCTGCCAGCATTGTACTTCCCACTATAGCTGCCAGTATAATCTTGTAGACACTATTTCCCAGACCATATATGGATTTTTCCGTGACAAGTCCACATAAGCACCAATTCGTATCTTCATATGGCACATTATTGCTATACAGGCTCAGTGGTTTTACAATTGCATAAACATTCTGTTTCCCAACTGTTGCACCTGCAACCTGATATAATTGTGTTTTGTTGCTTTCTTTCAGCTTTAATGTCTCTCCTGTCCGGGCAGCCACATCATATAACGTTCCTTTTCCAAGAATCACTTTATACTGACCGTCCCCCTGATCTTCCATCAGCGCATAACCGGCGTTTAAAGAGTTGTCCAGATCTTTTACATTAAAATACCGCTCCAAATATTTTAAGGAAATTTCTACACCCAGAATTCCATAAATCTCTCCATTATGCAGCAATGGAACAGAATACGTAATCATTTCATGATTGTCCATATAATTATCTTCCAGAATGAACGGTTCTGCCCAATACCCAAGATCGACCATATTGCTGTCTTTGTATTCAAGTGCTGCAAGATACGGTTTATAGAAAAAATTATCGGAGGCACGTACTTCATTTCCTTGAAATTCAAAATCTGTTGACCATGCATTATCCAGCGAAATTGAAAGACTGTGTGCCAGTTGTTTATTTCCTCTCTCTAAAAGAAGATCTGTATTTGACGAAATTCGTGTCTGAGGATCAGAATCTCTGACAAAAAATCCCTGATATTTTGCCGCCTGATCTGTTGGCTGTTCATTCGCCATGATCAGATAGATTCCGGAAGCTGTACCATATTGAAGTGACTCCACCAGTCCGGGAAAAACCTTGCTTAAATAACTCTTTTGAAGTTCTTCCGAACCAAGAAATTCCTGTACCGATATTCCGTTTATCTTTAAGATTTCTGATAGCTTTTCGTCCAGCTCATCACTTTCCTTATAGACCGCTCTCCATTTTTCAATCATGTCATTTTGAAGTACGACCTGACTTTTTTCAATCATATGCTCATCCATCTGGATTGTATTATTCTCCAGATTTTCTTTTATCCCGCTAAAAACAAGTGTCATAAAAGGAACTGTCCCCTGAATGAGTACAATCACTAATACCGGTATTAAAATAATTTTCAATAACGCTTTTTTCTTTTTCACGCCTACATTACCTGTACATACTTTCCTGTATGCACTTTCCTGTTCGTTTTATTCGTTTCTGCACTTCAACTTTTACTTGCTTTGCACCTGAGAAAGTGCCTCGTAAAATTCTTTATACCAACTTTCAAAAGATTCTTCGGATATATATTTTTCAAGCTCTTCTTCCCTGGAAGCTCCTGCCGCAATTGCTTCATCCATTGCTGTTTTATCTGCCGTCACACGATCCTTTAAATTATAATCCATAATCTTACGCATGCTGTATCCATTTTCAAAGCTTTTTGTCGTGTAAAACTTCGTATTATCAAAATCTCTCAACACTGTTTTCAGACAATCATATGCCTTGTGATTCATATCGATCTTCTCTTCTTTGATAATCTGCTCCAAGGCTTTTATATTATTAGATTCTTTTAAAACTGGCATATATGCAGATTCACATACAAATTTTAAATTCTGCTCTTTCTGCGTAAACCATTTCAAAAATACGGTAGATGCATATTCATGCTCTTCCTCTGATTTCGCAACAGCCATTCCTGCGCCCTGCTGTACTCTGTAGTTTTCGCCGCCCTCCATGATCGGAGACTCCTGTACAACATATTCAATTGGATAACTGTCATCTTCTTTCTCCACCTTATCCGGGAAATAAAATGCAGAAGCTGTCGAACCAGTATACGCTAAAATATCGCCGGTTTTTACATCATCTGAGGCAAATTTCCCATAAGATGAAAAATATCCTTTCATATATGGTACGTAATAGTTCTCCCATAGCCGATGGATCAGTTCTTTATCTGTATTCACCGTCACTTTTCCATCATTCACTTCGAAAATCTCTTTTCCCATCTGCTTCATGCCAATGATAAAATAATTAGACATGGAATCTCTTCCATAAAATGCTTTTCCGTCATCTGGTACATCCGGTGTCTGACTATCCGTCCACTCATAATATTTTTCAGCAACTTCTGTGATTCCTTCTGTCGTCTTCAGATCATCAAGTTTTGCTCCTGTTGCTTCCGAAAATGGCTCCCAGTCTGTCTTATTAAGCATTAATATCTCCGTAGACTTTGCTACCGGAAGAAGATATAACGACTGATCATCTTCCAAATATCCCTCTTCAAGATACTCATCTACATACTTGGACTTTTCTTCTTCCGTAAAATACTCTGACAAATCAGCAAGCTTTCCTTCCTGTTGCACCGCATAGGCCGTATCTGCATAGGAAGAAAATATATCCGGTAAATTCTCTGCTCCTACTTCTGCCTTTATCGCACTTGTGATTGCCTGCTCCAGATCTGAAACCGATCCATAACTATATGCTTCTACATAAATCCCATCTTCATGTCCTACAGTAGCATTAAATTCTTCCAGCAAATCTTCAAAAGTTGCCTGCTGTGTTCCATTATAATAATGCCATATCTTCAATGATACTGGATTATCCGGGTCTAATTTCACTGCCTTAGCCGTATTTTTACCACAACCTGTTGCAAGCGATGCCAGTAACATCAATGTCAATAATGTTGCAACTATTCTCTTTTTCATATGATACTTCCTCCTGCGCTCCCATTTCACCTTTTTTCAAGAGTCGCCTGCGAATCTTGCGCGCACAATTTAATCTGCTTCGCAGAAACATTTCCAACATAAATTTCCGAACCTTCTCATGGAGTGTGTACAAGGTGAGAGGTGTCTACTATCTGTTATTATAAGTTTATACTATGGACTTTGCAACATATTAACAAACTTTCACGAACTGAAAAAATCTACTAAAAAAGGTCCACCGGACCTTTTTGTCGTATGCTTGGCAACAGAAAAAGTCCGCCATTTTTGTACTCTCACAAACTGGCGAACTTTCCTACATTTATATTTATGAGTTGGGGCAAAAGCCCCAACTATGATGCCTACGGATTGTTCCGTGCTTTGCACTCCCACAATCCTAGCATCATATTTACAGTCTTACACCATCTTTTATGACTGCCTGCAGATCCAGATTATCCTTCAGAAGTACAATATCTGCCTTCTTACCTGCCTTAATTGAACCATACTGATCATCAATTCCAAGACTCTTCGCCGGATTAATAGTTGCACAGGCAATAGCTGTCTCAAGCGGAATCTGCATTTCTTTTACAACTGTTCTCATACAATCCGCGAGGTTCGTTGCTGAACCAGCTATTGCACCATCAGATACTAATGTCGCACGTTTTCCTACGACCTTAACATCCAATCCGCCAAGTGTATACTGTCCGTCCGGCATCCCGGTCGCACGCATGCTGTCACTGATCAGAATCATACGGTCAGCCCCCATCATCTCAAAAGTTGCTCTGACCATAGCCGGATGAATATGAATCCCATCACAGATGATCTCTGCCATCACATGCTTACCGTCATAAACAGCACCAACCACTCCCGGTGCGCGGTGATTAAATGCCGGCATCGCGTTATAGAGATGTACTGCATGGTTTGCTCCCGCGTCAAATGCTTTCTTCGCTGTATCATAATCTGCATTCGTATGAGCCAGAGAAATGTTAACTTTCTCTTTCATTTCCTCGATAAATTTCAGATAATCTTCATTATCTTCCGGAGCAATCCCAATAAATTTCACCAGTCCATCGGAAGCTTCCAGAAACTGCCCTGCAATTTCTACATTACACGGAATAATATTTCTCTCATCTTGTGCCCCTTTTTTTACTTTGCTGATAAACGGACCTTCCATGTTAATTCCCACAAGATCTGCTGCTTTGGGGCTTGTCCCGTTTTTCTTATATTTTGCTGCAACACTTAAGATCTGTTTTAGTTCTTCCACCGGAAGTGTCATGGTCGCCGGAGCAATAGCGGTCACACCAATGGAGGCCTCATACTGTGCGATCCTCTCAATCGCCTCTTCATTTCCATCACAAAAGTCATCTCCTTTGCAGCCATGAAAATGAAGGTCGATCAAGCCCGGAATTGCATATGCACCTTCACCGTCCAATACCTCTTTCTCACCAAACTGTGTCTTTTCCTCTTCTGCATATACTCTCTGGATCTTGTCCCCGTCAAGCATAATTCCACCTTTTACAAATGTCTTCTCTTCCGTGTAAACTTTCACATTATCTATGATCATAGTAAATAACTCCCTTAGATTAAAATATCTCTATGTCTTGATTTAACTGTATATACTTTCGTATTTTCTATACTATAACATTTACAACATCTGTTTTCAATATTGCTTATTGCATAACGAAAGTGCTGCCTTGTCTGCAACTATCGTTACATATGGATGGAATTTTAAAATAGAAGCCGGAACCTTTGGCGTTACTGGTCCTTCAATCACTTTCTTTAAAATATCCGCCTTATCCTCACCACTGACAATTAAAACAATCTGTTTTGCTCTCATGATTGTTCCGATTCCCATCGTATAAGCCTTTTTAGGAACTGCTTCTTCCGATGAAAAGAAACGTTTATTTACATCAATTGTATTCTGTGTCAATTCAACGCAATGAGTAACTTCCTCAAATACATCTGCTGGTTCATTAAATCCTATATGTCCATTATGTCCAAGACCCAGAAGTTGCAAGTCAACGCCTCCAAGAGATTTTATTACATCTTCATAATGTGCACATTCTTTTCTAGCATCCTTTTCCATACCATCCGGTATATGTGTATTTTCCAATCGAATATTCACATGTTCAAACAATCTCTTGTGCATAAAATAATAATAACTTTGTTTATCAGTTTTATCCAGTCCTTGATACTCATCTAAATTCACTGTTTTAATCGAACTAAAATCTACATCTCCTTTATGATTCCAATCGATGAGCTGTTCATAAACTCCAATTGGAGATGAACCAGTTGCTAAACCAAGAACAGATTCTGAATTCAATATAATTTGCGCTGAAATAATATTTGCAGCTTTTCTACTCATATCCTGGTAATTTTGGGTTTTTAAAATTTTCATGCGCTATTTCCTCCCACACTTATTCTGGAAATTATACAACGCTCCTACCATACCCGCTTCATTTCCATATTCTGCAAAGCATACTTGTAAATGTTCTGCCAGAATCGGTTTTAAATACCGCTTCAATGAATCTATGATTTCATTTTCAAGAATTTTTTTCTGAGCCATAACGCCTCCACCAAGTACAATTGTATCTGGGTTCAGTACATAACAGATTGTTGCCAGACCTTTGCCAAGTACATCACACATTTCTTTAATAGCTGAAATGCAAACCTCATCGCCTTTTTCTGCCAGTTCAAATATTTTTTTTCCATCCCACATGTCTAATGGCTCCCTCTTTTTTCCTGCAACTTTTTTGATTAAAATACTGCTTGCTCCCAATGTTTGGAAATCACTATCTTCCATTGGAATATAACCAATCTCACAGGCACTGTTGCTTGCTCCATGAAAAACACTTCCATCTACAATCGCACAGCCGCCAATCCCCGTTCCAACAGTCGCACAGAACATAATGTGACTCTCTTTTGCTGCCCCGGAAATATATTCTGCCAGACCGGCACAATTCACATCATTCTCTACTTCACAAGGTATTCCTAGTGTTTTTTCTAGTTCCTTTTTTATACAAGTTCCAGTATAGTCCGGCATCAGCTCTCCTGCAAAAACAATTTTCCCCTCTTCCGGGTCTACCATTCCAGCAGTAGATATACAAATCCCTTCTATATTCTCATATTGTTCCATATACTGCTTTCCGATTGCCTTTATTTTATCTAGAACTTCTGCTCCACCAAGCCATGCCTCTGTTTTTGTCTGATTGCTCTCTTCTATGATAGCATTTTCATTCAAAACTCCATGCTTAATGGATGTACCACCTATATCTACACATATGTACCGACTCATAATGTCTCCTGTCTTACTTTAATACATCTACAAATGTTTTTGTAATCAACTGTGGTCTTGTAATTGCTGAACCAACTACAATACTAAAAACCCCTAATTGCATAACTCTTTTTACTTTTTCCGGTGTATTAATATTTCCCTCTGCAATAACATTGTGTTTCACATTTTTTACAATTTTTTTAATCAATTCAAAATCATTTTGCTCAATTTTCATATCTTTACTTTGTTCTGTATATCCTACAAGCGTTGTACCAATAAAATCAAATCCAAGCTCATCTGCATGTTTTGCCTCTTCATAGGTAGAGCAATCTGCCATTAACAGTTGATTCGGATATTTTTCACGAATATGCGCATAAAACTCGTCTAGTGCAACCCCATTAGGTCTAAGATCTTTTGTTGCATCAATTGCTATAATTTCTGGCTTTACTTCCATCAACTCATCAATTTCTTTCATCGTTGGTGTAATGTATACTTTACAATCTGGATAATCTCTCTTAACAATTCCGATAATCGGCAAGTCGACATTTTTTCTGATTTCTGCAATATCTTCTTTTGTATTCGCACGTATTCCTGCTGCTCCACCTTCTTTTGCGGCCAATGCCATCCGTCCCATAATAAAGGAAGAATGTAGTGGTTCTTCCGGCAGTGCCTGGCATGATACGATTAATTTTTTATGTACAGTTTCTATTTTATTATTCACTTTCATACCTTCTTTCGAATCACTTGTGCAATTTGTTCTGCAAGTCTCTCGTGACTCTTTGCATCTAAATGCATAAAATCAATTTCATTCATTTTCACAAATGGTGCTGCATCTAAAAAGTCACAGCCATACTGCTTAGCACAAATCTGATATTCTACAGCCAACTCTTTCGATTTGTCAGCACATATTCCCATCTCTCCTGCAACATGCGACTGCTCGCATTCTTTCTCAATTGGAGCTGGTGCTACAACTAATATCTTTGGCGTATCTCTCCAAGCATCTTCTGTATGTTTTGCCTTAATTATGAGACGTTTGATTCCATCTGCAATATTCTTTGGTGTTGCGCTGAATCTTTCCTTACAGTCGTTCGTTCCCAACATAATTACAAGATAATCAATAGGTCCATGAGACATCAAACATGGATACAGATATGGGAGACCATTTAAGCCTTCATTTAATGGATCTTCAAAAACTGCTGTTCTTCCACACAGCCCTTCTTCAATGATTGTATATTCTGTTCCTAATTTTTTCTGCAGTTTTCCTGTCCAACGTACCTCATCCGAAAATCTTCCATTTGTGATTGCATCATATCCCCATGTATTAGAATCTCCATAACACACAATCCTTTTTTTCATGTCCTTATTTTCCTCCACTTCAACTTAACCTTTGACCGCACCCATTGCCAGTCCCTGAACAAAGTGTTTTTGCAGTGCCCATACAAGAATCAGTACTGGCACTAATGTAATAACTGCTGTCGCCGCCATTGGTCCCCATTCCAAACCGCGGTCTGTAATAAATCCCGCAATTACAACCGGCAATGTCTTAGACTTATTGACACTTAATATACATGCAAATAAGAACTCATTCCATGCCCCAACAAACGCAAGTATTGCAGACGCAATCATTCCAGGTTTTGTCAATGGGAAGATAATCTTAAAAAATCTTTTTGTAAATCCACAACCATCCAACATTGCTGATTCCTCCAGTTCCTTCGGGAGCTGCTCGAAGAATCCCATCATCAACCAAATTACAAGTGGAAGGTTAAAGCTTGTGTTCATAATTATCAGCGCTGTCTTTGTATCAATCAGATGCATTGTTCTCATTACGAGGTATACTGGAATTGCAGTGGCAATTGCTGGATACATCTTCTGAACCATAAACCACAATCCAAAATATTTGCGTGCTCGCTTTCCAAGGCTTCCTCTTGCAACTGCATATGCAGCCATACTTCCAAATATAACCGAAATAATGGTAGAGGCTCCTGCAACTATGACTGTATTAAAAAAATTCAACCACAACTGATCTTTTCCAAAAATTTCCTGATAACTTGCTGCCGTGAATTTAGATGGAAATATTACTGGTGGATTAGACAAATATTCTGCTTCGATCTTCACTGAACTAGTCAAAAGCCAGTATAACGGAAATATAATAGCAATTAATGAAACAGCTACAATAATTACTCTGACGGGTCTTCCCGCAAAATTACCAATAATATTATCAACGGTAGGCACATTATGCTTTTTTCTCTTCATATTCTACGCCTCCAATTTTGTTCTTAATTTCAAAAATCCTATAGTTACAACCGTCATAACGACAACAAATCCAATTGCCAGTGCCGCTGAATATCCGGCATCAAAAAATCGCAGTCCCTGTTTATATATGTAGTTTGGCAACATCTCTGTAGCTGTACCAGGGCCTCCATTGGTCATAACATAAACTGTATCAAATACTTTGAATGCATCTACAAATCGAAGCATAACAACAATAGTAAGTAAAGGTGCAACCATAGGTATAATGATTTTTCTGAAAATCACTCCATTAGATGCCCCGTCAACACATGCTGCTTCCAAACAATCCTGTGGCAAAGCTTTCAGACCTGCTGCACAAATAATTGTAACCCATGGTGCAAGCTGCCACACATTTACTAAAATAACTGCAAACATAGCTGTTTTCGGGCTACTAAGCCATGTAATACTCGGAATTCCAAAGAAACTTAGGAAATAATTGATAATACCAGTCGTAGAATCCAACATCATTCTCCATAAAGTACCGATTGCTACAGGTGCCATTATGGTTGGAATCAAAAATATAGATGTTGCAATTTTTGCCCACATTTTATCTGAGCACAGTGCCATTGCAACAAAAAGCCCTACAATAACTTCTAATGCTACAGAAATAATTGCAAAAAACAATGTATTCAATGTACTGGTTCTCACAGTCTCATCCGTAAGCATCTTAATATAATTCTGAAGTCCTACAAATTCGGGAGTTGCATTTGGTAAATTTAATTTCAATTTAAAAAAACTTAAATATAAAGAATATAGAAGAGGCAGTAACGCCGTGATTCCTAAAAAAATCATCGTTGGTAACATAAAGCACCATGAAGCCACTTTATCACTCTTACTCTTTTTTAGCATCCCTTGCGTATTATTTTTCTTGCTCATTTCGCATCACACCTCCATACGAAAATAGTAACTTGTTCAAAAGGACAGGACACCAGCACGAAAACGGCCAGTGCCCTGTGATGTTTTACATGTTATAGTTTTTAGTTCCTTCTTCAGGCGGTGCATTTTTCAATGCTTCTTCTATTCCTTTTTTCATCTTACTAACAGCTGTTTCAAGATCAATCTCACCTGTCATATACTGACTAACTACTGTATTGAGCATAGAATCAACTTCTGTAGATGCTGGAATTCTCCACCAAATATTTGCTGTATCAAGAGCCTCACGAACAGTATCCATATATGTTCCTTTAATTCCATCCCTCTCCCAAAATGCTTTTCTCGGTGAAAGAATACCAAAGTCATCATAGAACTGATTCTGCTTTTCTGCACTCGTATACATCTTAACCCATTCCCATGCAAGCTCCTGATTCTTAGATGCTGCTGGTATAGATACATCCCATGCACTTAATAATGTAGTTCCTGTTTTATCATATGGAATTGTACTTAAAGCCCATTTTCCAGCAACTTTAGACTGTGATTCATCATCTGCTGCCTGAACCAATCCAAGTGTAGGCCATGTTTCACAAATTGCTGCATTTCCATCAAGGAATGCTTTGATGGATTCTTCTGTTCCCCAAGACAGAATAGATGGATCTGCATAATCCTGAATCTCTTTCAGGTGGTTTAATGCATCTCTTGTTTCCTGAGAATCAATTGTTACATTCCAGTCCTCATCAGCCCAGGCACCACCCATGGACCATAAAATATAATCAAATACGCCACCAAGTTGTCCTGTTGTGGCTGATACAGAAATTCCATACATTCCTTTATCTTTATCTGTCAGTTCTTTTGCAACTTCTCTGTATTCTTTCCATGTATCTGGAAGTCCATTTGGTAGTAAATCTGTTCTGTAGGCAAATAACTGTGGTGTACTTGCATTCGGAATACCTGTCTGAACTCCCTGCCACTCTCCACTATTCTCTAGAACCTTCTCAATAAACTCATCCGTCTTATAATTATCCTTGTCCATAAAATCGGAAAGATCTGTCAAGTATGGAGCAAATTCTCCATCCCACTGACTTGCAACATCAATAACATCATAAGAACCCGTGCCACTAGTTAAATCTAAGAGTGTCTTTTCATGCAATGTAGTATAAGGGAAATCAACAACTTCTACTGTTGCACCAGTTTTCTCCTCAAATTCATCTACCATGCTTTCTGCCGCTTCAGCATATACACCTGACATGTACAGTACTGTTAGCTTTTCACCAGAATATGGCTTATCTCCATCTGCCTTACTGCTCTTTCCTCCTGATCCTCCACAACCAACTAACATTGTGGATAATATTGCCACACACAGCAATGCACTTACAATTTTCTTTTTCATTAACGTTCTCCTTTCTTTTTGGAAATTTTTTTTATTTTTCAGAAATAAAAAATGTTTTCTTTTTCATAAAATAACACTTACATATATATTTGTCAATTGCTTTATTGCGGCCAAAACTATTTTTGTGCAATATGGCAAAAATAATTTTTATTTTATTTTGTATAAAAAACATGTTTTTTTTCAATCTAATTGACAAGTTTTGTTTTTTTGTTAAAATTTATACTATAAACATTAATAATAGGAGGTGTTACATGGCAACCAATAATCTAATGAACAAAATCACTTTATATTATTCTCAAATGACAAAAGCCGAAAAAAAAGTTGCCGACTTCGTTTTATCCTCCCCGCAAGAAGCACTGGCATCTACAATTACCGACTTATCTAAGCATTGCGGTGTAGGTGAAACGAGTGTATTCCGTTTCTGTCGCACTTTAGAGTTAAAAGGCTATCAAGATTTTAAACTTTCACTGGCAGTAAGCACTTCTTCTAATGGAGTCTCTACGCCAAAAGATACAATTAATATTTCCAATACTACCAATTGTCAGGACACTGCTTATAATGTTATGCAAGCTTATATAACAGCATTAGAAACTACCTGCAGAACACTGAATTTTAATGCAATTCCTGAAGTTGTTGATTATATTCTTAATTCAAAAACTATTAATCTCTTTGGCTTTGGTGGTTCTGGTACAAGTGCAAATGAATTTAAGAATAAATTTATGAAAATCATGCCTAATGTAATCTATAATGCTGATGCTCATATTCAGTTAACACAAGCAGCTTTATTAGGAAATGATGATCTAGCAATTATTTTCTGCAATTCCGGCATCACAAAAGATTGTATTGAAATTGCCAAAATCTGTTACTCTTCCGGAGCAACAGTTGTTTTTATTACTAAATTTGCAAAAACTCCTGCCGCACAATATTCTACCGTTGTTCTATTATGTGGTGCTAATGAAGGACCAATGGAAGGAGGATCTATTGCTACTAAAACAGCCCAGCTTTTCTTAATAGACCTTCTATATGCTGAAGTGTACAAGACACTTGGTAAAAAAGCATTAGATAATAAACAAAAAACAGCTCAGATAATCACAGAGAAAATGATGTAAGAGGTTACATTATGAAAGTTATTGTTTTAATCGAAAACACATCCAAATGCTCCTTATGTGCTGAGCACGGTCTGTCCGTTTATATCGAATATAACGGCATGAAATATCTTCTGGACGCCGGCGGATTCGAAACTCCAAAAGGACTGATTTTACTCAACAGCTGCTCCCATGGCGGAATCGTCAATATTGTAAAAGAAGTGCAAATGGCACTGGGGAATCAGAAAGTTTACGCTGTCATCGGCGGCCTCCATATGTTGCACTAAAACTTATGAAACGCATTAAGCTTTTGTTAAAAAAGGGAAGCTGTGATGCACATCCATGTACCACAACTTCCCTATATTTTCATCTTCATTTAATTTTAATCAATTGTCCATTTAAGCAGCTGTTCTTTCACCTTTTCAAATATCTGCATTACAACTACTAACACAACTACCATAAAGATAAATCCAACCCAGGTATTGGCAAATACACCAAGTTCAGAATTCTTTTTTACAAAATAGCCCATGCCTGAACCGCCACCATACATTTCGGCAAATACAAGCATTACAAAAGAACTTCTCAGTGAATTTACAAAACCGGCCAGAATAGATGGACTTGCTGCCGGCAGAATTACTTTCATGAACCGCTTTATACCTGTCAGTTCCAATGTAGCTGCCTTGTCCAAATAGCGCTTATCAATGGTCATGATTCCTGTGATTGTAGCAAATAATGTTGCCCAGACAATATTATATACAACCAAAAATATGGAAGCTGATAATAATGTTGGTGACAACAACAGTACAAACGGCGACAATAAGATTGACGGGATTACGCTAAAGGCATAAATAACCGGATGCAGCGCTTCCCTGATTTTCTTATTTAATCCCATGATTGTACCAAATATAACTGCGATCACTAAAGAAAGAAATACTGATGGGATGAGTAATTTGAAAGAAGCAAGCATATTTGTAAGCATTACTTCTTTATTCGACTCAAAGGCTGCTGCAATCTTTTCCGTTGTTGGAAACAAATATGGATTCAGCATTTTCACATCTGCCACATAATGATATAACAGTACTAATCCTGCAAATATCAATACTGTAATCCAGTATTTTTTCACAAAGCCCTTAATTGTTTTCATTTACCCATCTCCTAAAATCTGCTATTTATCGTTTTCGTCAAAGAATTTCTGCTGTGCCTCATAGAAATCCGGTGCCTCATCACCATAAGATTTTGTTGCCTCAGCAAGTGCTTCTTCATAAAGCTCTGTGTTGATATGATCTTCAATATCAATCTTGCAGTCATCACCGAGGTATCCTGTTTTTTCAAGAATGTTCCATGCACGTACCACACTGTTCTTAAGAGGATCTACATTTACAAAATAATGTTTGTCGTCCATCATGTAAGCTGCCACATAGTCATCTTCCTGACCGATACGTTTTGCATGAAGAGAAACTGCTTCTTCTTTATTTGCCTCATACCAGGACTGTGCACGGAGTAATGCACGGATAATTGCTTTGACTGTATCAGGATTGTCATTTACCCATTTTGTCTGTCCAACCATACGGCAGCAAGAATAGTTCTCCATGATTTCACTCTGATAGCTTACGATTTCGATGTCACCTGAGTCTACAAGCTGTTTCACACCATAGTTGTTCTGTGTTCCCATAAGCGCATATTTTACTTCTCCGTTCTGAACAGCAGCTAATGCGTCATCATAGCTTGAATATACTTTCCAGTCAACTACATCTAACGGATTATCATATCCAAGATCCATAACTGCACCTGTAAATGCGAAATAACTTGGATTTACTGCAACGGACTGTCCAATAAATGATTCAATACCTTTCCACTCTGTTCCAGCTTTTGCAACAACCGGCATACATCCTTCTACCATATGTCCGCCAAAAATTGTAAGATCTACACCTTGTGCTATCTGCTGAAGCGGATTAGATGTACCCGCATTTGATACGACATCAACCTTGCCTGCTGCAAGAAGAGCCATTGCATCCATATTCTGAGTTGCCTCTACCGGCTCAATCTCGATTCCTTCATCCTCAAAATATCCTTCTTCTTCTGCAATTGTTACAAGGACGTTACCACTTGAACCATAATTCCACTTTACAGTTGTCATTTTCTCCTTGCTATCTTTGTCAGTTGTCTCTGTTTTTGTGTCGTCAGACTTTTTGTCATTACTGCTTCCACATGCTGCAAGACTAAGCGTCATACCGAGCACTAACATAAGTGCTAAAACTCTCTTTTTCATACCCTTCTCCTTTTCTGTTTTTACTACTTATACTAGAATCTCTGCATTAACCATTTCCTGACAGGCAGCAATTCCGTCAGTATATGGATAACACTATATATAACGGGCCTGCCTGTATATATCACATATCAATCCCACTATTTGCATGGCTTTCCATTTTAAATATGTGTCGTGACATCTTTATTTATCTGATTAATCAATGTAATACGAAGCTTCATCATATCAATATTCTCAAATAATGTGTCACGCGTCGGATGCAGTTCTTCTGTAATCTTAACATCATAAATAATATGACTTGGTGACTGTCCCAAAACAAGAATCCGGTTTGCCAGAAGAAGTGCCTCATCCACATCATGGGTAACAAAAAACACGGTTTTCTTCTTTTCATCCCGTGTCCAGAGTTCCCGTACCAGATTCTGAAGTCTTGCACGCGTTACCGCATCCAGAGCACCAAACGGCTCATCCATCAAAAGAATCGGCGGATCAAGACTGAATGCTTGTGCGATTGCACATCTCTGCTTCATACCACCTGATAATTCTTTCGGAAGCTTTTTGTATATGCTTTCATCCAGCCCGACAGCTTTTATCATATTTACGGCTATTTCTTTTAATTCTTTTTTATCTCTCTTAGGATATCTTTGCTTCAATGCCAGAAGAATGTTCTCGCCTGCTGACATCCACGGAAACAATCCATAATCCTGAAATACAACACCTTTATTAAGACTTGGTTCCCCGATAGCTACATCATCACTCAGAATCTCTCCTGTAGTTGCTGTTTCAAGACCTGCCAGGAGCCGAAGCAGTGTACTCTTACCACAGCCAGACTGCCCAAGGATACAGACAAATTCTCCTTCTCCGATTTCTGTATTAATGTCTTTTAAAATTAATTTTCCACCTGCTTCATAGGCAAATGATAAATCCTTAATCTGAATGCCGCTCATGTATAATTGCCTTTCTTTTTATAGCAATAATTTCTTTTTATTGATCTATTTTGTACATACAATTGTATAATAAATCAATCTTTTTTATTATTCAAATTGATTTTCAAAATAAAACAGCAAGCCTATAGTTTTCATCTATAAGCTTGCCACTCTATACTTTTTTCTACTTTTCTCCTAATATTCCATCAATAATACGTTTCACACCGATTTCCACATTTTCTCTGGAAGTAGCAAGATTCATACGGATAAATCCATTGAATCTGTCTCCCCCGAACCAGTCTCCGAAATCTACCGCAAGACGGCATTTTTTCTGGATAAACTCTTTCGTATCTTCCGGTTTTATGTACGCTCTTAAATCAATCCATACCAGATATGTTGCCTCCAGTGGAGTTACTACCACCTTCGGAAGATTCTCTTTGAAAAGTTCTCTCAGATACTGATCATTATCTACAATCTGCTTCTTCACTTTATCCAGCCATTCCTGACCACCCTTATATGCCGCTTCTGCCGCTACAAATCCAAATGCATTTCCTGTCATCAGACGGATTCTTTTGGCAAAATCATCCCATTTTGCCCGAAGATTTTCATCTGCAATTATCACAAATGAATTCTGTCCTCCTGCCAGATTAAATGTCTTGGATGGTGCAGTGATTGTAAGGATTTCATTCCAATGTTCTGTCATAAGATAGGATGGTGTCTGCTTCTTATCCCCAAATACAAAATCCTGATGAATCTCATCAGAAATTACATACACATGATGTCTATGACAAATTTCAAGCATTTCCTTTAGTTCTTCTTTTCTCCAGACCCTTCCTACCGGATTGTGCGGTGAGCATAAGATAAATGCTTTTACATCGTTATCCACGATTTTCTTTTCAAAATCATCGAAATTAATCGTATAATTTCCATTTTCATTAACTAGATCAGAAGTACTCAACTTACGCTCATTGTTGGTCACCGCCTGCAGAAATGGATAGTACACCGGAGTCATGACAATCACTGCATCCCCTTTTTTTGTCAGCATCTGGATCATCCAGTTGAACGCTGCTACAACTCCCGGTGCAAAACGAAGCCACTCTCGCTTTACTTCGAAATTAAAATGTTTCTTTTCCCAGTTGATAAATGCGTCGTAGTAACCATCTGGAATCCGGTAGTATCCTATTGCTCCAAAATCCACGTACTCATGCAGAGCTTTCTGTACACACTGTGGAATTTTAAAATCCATATCTGCGACCCACATGGCATGCAGACCTTCCTCGCCGAACATTGCTGTCTGACCGTCCCATTTATTGCAATTTGAATTTCGTCTGTCCACATAAATTAATTCTTCCATAATGCCTGCCTCTCCTATTCCTTTCATCTTTCTGTGTCGGCAAAAACATTCTTCTTTTGTTTTGTCGAAATTTCTTTAACTATAATAGCATTTTAATAAGAAAATGTCCTCTTATATTGAAAATTTGAATTTATAAAATAAATTTTTATCAGTGCAGTATTAAGAACTAAAAAAACCTGTAAGCATAATACTTACAGGTTAACTAACTCCCCGAGTAGGGTTCGAACCTACGACCCTTCGGTTAACAGCCGAATGCTCTACCACTGAGCTATCGAGGAATAACAAATATATAATAAACCCAAGTAACAAAAATTACAAGGGTTTTTCATATATCTTCAAAACTGCATATAAGAAACTTTTTAACATCTTTACCTATCCACCTTACTTGGTTATGCCCTCGACCTATTAGTAACAGTCAGCTCCATGTGTTACCACACTTCCACCTCTGTCCTATCTACCTCGTCGTCTTCAAGGGGTCTTACAACTTTCGTTGGGATATCTCATCTTGAGGGGGGCTTCACGCTTAGATGCCTTCAGCGTTTATCCCGTCCCGGCTTGGCTACTCTGCTATGCTCCTGGCGGAACAACAGATCAACCAGCGGCCAGTCCATCCCGGTCCTCTCGTACTAAGGACAGCTCCTCTCAAATATCCTACGCCCACGCCGGATAGGGACCGAACTGTCTCACGACGTTCTGAACCCAGCTCGCGTACCGCTTTAATGGGCGAACAGCCCAACCCTTGGGACCTACTTCAGCCCCAGGATGCGATGAGCCGACATCGAGGTGCCAAACCACTCCGTCGATGTGAACTCTTGGGAGTGATAAGCCTGTTATCCCCAGGGTAGCTTTTATCCGTTGAGCGATGGCAATCCCACTTTATACCACCGGATCACTAAGTCCTACTTTCGTACCTGCTCCACCCGTCGGTGTCGCAGTCAAGCTCCCTTCTGCCTTTGCACTCTTCGAATGGTTTCCGACCATTCTGAGGGAACCTTTGAGCGCCTCCGATCCCCTTTCGGAGGCGACCGCCCCAGTCAAACTCCCCACCTGACATTGTCCCCCGACCTGATAAAGGCCGCTGGTTAGAAACCCAGTACTGCAAGGGTGGTATCCCAACAGCAGCTCCACGGCAACTGGCGTCACCGCTTCAAAGCCTCCCACCTATCCTGTACATGCAATACCGAATCCCAGTATCAAGCTGGAGTAAAGCTCCATGGGGTCTTTCCGTCCTGGCGCAGGTAACCAGCATCTTCACTGGTATTTCAATTTCACCGGGTGCATTGTTGAGACAGTGCCCAAATCATTACGCCTTTCGTGCGGGTCGGAACTTACCCGACAAGGAATTTCGCTACCTTAGGACCGTTATAGTTACGGCCGCCGTTTACTGGGGCTTAAGTTCAAAGCTTCGCTTGCGCTAACCTCTCCCCTTAACCTTCCAGCACCGGGCAGGCGTCAGCCCATATACTTCACCTTTCGGTTTTGCATAGACCTGTGTTTTTGCTAAACAGTTGCTTGGGCCAATTCTCTGCGGCCACCTCTCAGTGGCACTCCTTCGCCCGAAGTTACGGAGTCATTTTGCCGAGTTCCTTAACAATGCTTCTCCCGTCGGCCTTAGGATTCTCTCCTCATCCACCTGTGTCGGTTTACGGTACGGGCGCGATACAAACAATAGCGGCTTTTCTTGACGCATGGCTCACACTCTTCCCTACTCTTAATTCGGTACGCATCACGTCTTCGGATTGCCGTACGGATTTGCCAGTACGACTCCTACCTCGCTTGCGCCGGGCTTTCCATTCCCGGCTTGTGCTCTCCACACGTGTCCCCACAGTTCTGTTATATCGCGGTACAGGAATTTCAACCTGTTGTCCATCGGTTACGTCTTTCGACCTGGCCTTAGGCCCCGACTTACCCAGAGCAGATCAGCTTTACTCTGGAAACCTTAGATATTCGGCCGGAAGGATTCTCACCTTCCTCTCGCTACTCATTCCGGCATTCTCTCTTCTATACAGTCCACAGCTCCTTATCGGTACTGCTTCTTCCCGTATACAATGCTCCTCTACCAATGTACAAGTACATTCCTGAGCTTCGGCAGTGTGTTTCAGCCCCGGACATTTTCGGCGCAGGACCTCTCGACTAGTGAGCTATTACGCACTCTTTGAATGTATGGCTGCTTCTGAGCCAACATCCTAGTTGTCTTCGAAATCCCACATCCTTTTCCACTTAACACACATTTTGGGACCTTAGCTGCAGGTCTGGGCTCTTTCCCTTTTGACTACCCAACTTATCTCGTGCAGTCTGACTCCCATACACCATCTACGCGGCATTCGGAGTTTGATATTCTTCGGTAAGCTTTGACGCCCCCTAGGAAATTCAGTGCTCTACCTCCGCAAGACTTGTATGAGGCTAGCCCTAAAGCTATTTCGAGGAGAACCAGCTATCTCCGGGTTCGATTGGAATTTCTCCCCTATCCACACCTCATCCCCACCCTTTTCAACGGATGTGGGTTCGGACCTCCATTGCCTTTTACGGCAACTTCATCCTGGACATGGATAGGTCACCCGGTTTCGGGTCTACTCCGACTGACTCTTCGCCCTATTCAGACTTGGTTTCCCTTCGGCTCCATCCCTTAAGGACTTAACCTCGCCAGCCAGCGTAACTCGCCGGACCGTTCTACAAAAAGTACGCGGTTCCACATTTAAAGTGGTTCCACAGCTTGTAAACATATGGTTTCAGGTTCTTTTTCACTCCCCTCCCGGGGTCCTTTTCACCTTTCCTTCACAGTACTATGCGCTATCGGTCACTAAGGAGTATTTAGCCTTACGGGGTGGTCCCCGCATATTCAGTCAAGGTTCCACGTGTCTCGACCTACTCTGGATTCCGCCATGCCAATCGACCTTTCACTTACGGGGCTTTCACCCTCTCTGGCCGGCCTTCCCAGGCCGTTCTGTTAAGTCTTTTGGATCAATTCCGCGGTCCGAACCCCGGAGTGCACGCACTCCGGTTTGGGCTCTTCCGGTTTCGCTCGCCGCTACTTCCAGAATCACATGTTGTTTTCTCTTCCTCCGGCTACTTAGATGTTTCAGTTCACCGGGTTCCCCTCCTAACGTTATGTATTGGCGTTAGGATACCTGAGGTTTGCTCAGGTGGGTTTCCCCATTCAGAGATCTCCGGATCATAGGATATTTGCTCCTCCCCGAAGCTTTTCGCAGCTTATCACGTCTTTCATCGGCTCTTAGTGCCAAGGCATCCACCATACGCTCTTATTAGCATAACCAATAGATGTCGAAAGCGGTGCGGAAGTTCTGACTGTTCTCAGAGGAATGCTTGCATTCATCTGGAACCGTCTGAAGTTCTGCAATCATTTGCGAAGCAAAGGATAGCGAAACAAGCAAAGCTTGTGAGCTAACCGGTTTGACATCGCCGCCTACGGGTTGCTTTCTTCATCGACACATGCATAGCGTTGCATGCGTTGGCTTCTAGGTCAATTTTTTGGATTCGTTTTCTTCGAATTGTGTAGTAATTATTACTCTGTTTATAACAATTACCTCGGATGTCTTGATTAGATATTTAATATCTTATCTATATTTCTTATATGCGGTTTTCAAGGTACATTGCGAAACGAATATTTTCTGCGTTGAATGCTTGCATTCATAAGCTGTGAAATATTCTGTTTCATAGCGTGCCTGCACGCGACCGAAAGAACGAAGTTCTTGAGGTGCAATGTAAGCATTTGACTGTTTTATCAGCCATCAGGAAGTTGAATCTCTTCAGCTCTCTGATCACTGGTAAAACCAGTTTATTTTTTCAATCCGGCAGCCACCTACTCTCCCGTACCGTCTCCAGTAAAGTACCATCGGCCGCTTAGGTCTTAACCATCGTGTTCGGGATGGGAACGGGTGTTACCCCTAAGCGCATCGCCACCGGAAATGTTATTCGTTCTTTTTACGGAACTGATAACTTGTCATTATGTCCTTCGCGCGTCCAATTCCGCGCTCAGTCCTTGATGACTAAATAACAGACAACAGCCCTTACTTTTTCCGTTTTAGTTGGATTGATTCGGCTGCTTTGCAGCCTACTTTATCCATCTTCCGTTTTAGTTGGATTGATTCGGCTGCTTTGCAGCCTACTTTATCCATCTTCCTTAGAAAGGAGGTGATCCAGCCGCACCTTCCGATACGGCTACCTTGTTACGACTTCACCCCAGTTATCGGTCCCACCTTCGGCAGCTCCCTCCTTTCGGTTGGGTCACTGACTTCGGGCGTTACTGACTCCCATGGTGTGACGGGCGGTGTGTACAAGACCCGGGAACGTATTCACCGCAGCATTCTGATCTGCGATTACTAGCGATTCCAGCTTCATGTAGTCGAGTTGCAGACTACAATCCGAACTGAGACGTTATTTTTGAGATTTGCTCGGCCTCGCGGCTCTGCTTCCCTTTGTTTACGCCATTGTAGCACGTGTGTAGCCCTGGTCATAAGGGGCATGATGATTTGACGTCATCCCCACCTTCCTCCAGGTTATCCCTGGCAGTCTCTCCAGAGTGCCCACCCTAAATGCTGGCTACTGAAGATAAGGGTTGCGCTCGTTGCGGGACTTAACCCAACATCTCACGACACGAGCTGACGACAACCATGCACCACCTGTCACCGATGTTCCGAAGAAAAGCTTCCATTACGAAGCGGTCATCGGGATGTCAAGATCAGGTAAGGTTCTTCGCGTTGCTTCGAATTAAACCACATGCTCCACCGCTTGTGCGGGTCCCCGTCAATTCCTTTGAGTTTCATTCTTGCGAACGTACTCCCCAGGTGGACTGCTTATTGCGTTAGCTGCGGCACCGAATAGCTTTGCTACCCGACACCTAGCAGTCATCGTTTACGGCGTGGACTACCAGGGTATCTAATCCTGTTTGCTCCCCACGCTTTCGAGCCTCAACGTCAGTCATCGTCCAGTAAGCCGCCTTCGCCACTGGTGTTCCTCCTAATATCTACGCATTTCACCGCTACACTAGGAATTCCACTTACCTCTCCGACACTCTAGCTGCACAGTTTCCAAAGCAGTCCACAGGTTGAGCCCATGCCTTTCACTTCAGACTTGCACAGCCGTCTACGCTCCCTTTACACCCAGTAAATCCGGATAACGCTTGCCCCCTACGTATTACCGCGGCTGCTGGCACGTAGTTAGCCGGGGCTTCTTAGTCAGGTACCGTCATTTTCTTCCCTGCTGATAGAAGTTTACATACCGAAATACTTCATCCTTCACGCGGCGTCGCTGCATCAGGCTTTCGCCCATTGTGCAATATTCCCCACTGCTGCCTCCCGTAGGAGTCTGGGCCGTGTCTCAGTCCCAATGTGGCCGGTCACCCTCTCAGGTCGGCTACTGATCGTCGGCTTGGTGGGCCGTTACCTCACCAACTACCTAATCAGACGCGGGTCCATCTCATACCACCGGAGTTTTTACCACTGTACCATGCAGTACTGTGGTCTTATGCGGTATTAGCAGCCATTTCTAACTGTTATCCCCCTGTATGAGGCAGGTTACCCACGCGTTACTCACCCGTCCGCCGCTCAGTCACAAAAGCCTTCATCCGAAGAATCGAACTTAAGCGCTTCGCTCGACTTGCATGTGTTAAGCACGCCGCCAGCGTTCATCCTGAGCCAGGATCAAACTCTCGTTTAAAAATCTTAATTCCGATTTGACTCGGATTTAAAATCAAAGTTCGTTCCAGGTCAAGAAAACTACTAGCTTTCTTATCCCTTTTACTGTTTTAAGGTCGACATTGTTATTCAATGTCCGTTCTGAATTTTCTCTTAAAGAATCTTCAGGGTTGTTGTCTATTATTTAATTATCAAGGATCTTTTTCTTGTTGTCGTCTCAGCGACAGCTTATTTATATTATCACATTCGCAATCGCTTGTCAACAACTTTTTTCTTTTTCTTTTTCTCTGTCCGCTTCGATCATCTCTGTCGTTCGAAACAGCTTATCTAGAATATCATTTCTATCAACATTTGTCAACAGGAAATTTCATTTATTTTTTTGCGTTCCCATGAGCTCTTAAGCACTTTCCAGTCTTGTCTCACGCGACAGCTTGTATAATATATCATGCCCGTCCAGAATTGTCAATATTGTTTTTATTATTTATTTTATTTACACAATTTACACAATTTTAGTTATCGCATTTCGCTTCACTTGTTCATATTTGCAGTTCGAATTACATCCCCAAAAATTAAAACCCAAAATTGCAATTAAAATATCTTATTTTGCAAGAAGAGTTTCCATTAAACGCAGTTTGACACGTAGCATTTCACTAAAATACTACGTGTCAAAGCTTTAAAATTTCACTGCTAATTGCATAATCGGATTATAATCATATATCATTTTTATTATATCATTGTTCTGAATCAGCTCATAGGCTTCTTTTCCAATGCTTGTCATATAGAGCATTGTGATAATAATAAATGCCACCCATACAATGATAAGTGCACAGCCAAGTCCAACAACTCCGCCCGCAAGCCGGTTAATGAATCCCAGCACAGGTAATTCTGCCACAATATCAAGTGCAAATACAAGTGCACGCAATATAATGGTCACAATCAAAAATGTTCCCAGGAATGCAATAATATGAATAATTAGTTTTGACAGGAATTCTCCTACATACTGTGCAAATGTCTGTACTCCCAGTTGTGAATAAATTTCACTGTTATTATTGGTAGACAACTGTGTCTTAAATACTGCTGGAAGATCTGCTTTTTCTATAGCTGCTACCTGAAGATCTCTTGGAATATCTGCCCCCTCAATTGCATTTTTGACTTCTTCGCTGACTTCGTCATTATTTACACCGTCTAAAATACTGCTAGAAATTCCATACTGCGCCAATTGCTCTCCTGTAATCTTTCCATTTACAATATCATCTACCGACACACCGTAAGATTGCAATTCTTCTTCACTAATCCCTGCTGCCTTCAATGCTTTTCGTACACTTTCTGCTGAAATTCCCGTTGAACCATTGTCATCACTGCCTCCAGTCAACTGGGAAGCTGCCGCTTTCGCCATCGTGTTCGTTACCTGGCTTTTAATCATTTCATCAATCGGCGTATGCTTTTCTATTGCCGATGAAACATAAGGTAATGCTGCAACTACAATGACAATTGTTAAAATCGTAGTCGCAAGTGACACAGCGATACGAATCGCTCCCCGGTAGATTCCAATCAAAAATCCCAGTAGAAATACTCCTGCTACTGCTATCGTTAACCAATTCCACTCCATACCTTCTCCTTATTTTACAAGACGGACATTCTCCATGCCGTTTGCATTTATCACAATGTATTTATTAACTCCCATAGTTGGAAAAATTTCACGAATATTCGTTTCTATCTCTCCTTCAAATTTCTGTATTCCGCTTTTCAGGAAAATACTGCAGTTATTTCCATCATACATAATCACCTGGCCGCCGCTTAATTTTACATTTCCATAATCCCCGGTAAAATCTTTTGACAATGTCTGCTTTCCCGACGTATTGTAAAGCCGGAGTTCATAACCGCCTTTTCCTTCATTTTTCAAGACCAGACCAATATATTTGTTATCGTGAAATACGCTTTTTATCTCTTTGTCTATCTTAATCTGACTGGTCTCTTTCGGAACACTTTCGCCTTGATATATTGTCAGCATATTATCTCCGACTACTGCTGAAATCTTCTGGTTCATAAAAAATCCTTCTGCCATCAGTGTTCCTTTATATTCTTCCTGTGTAACCTGATGATCCGTCTCCTGTTCCCCTGCACTGCCAAAATTATAGTAAACTACCCTTGATGTCACACTGCCGTCCTGCGTATACAAATATGCGACCTGCATCACTTCTGCATCTGGTGAAATAGCAACATCCATCGGGTATCCTGTTCCGGTCAGCGATGTCTTATGCTCCACCAGGATATTTCCTGCAGTATCATAACAGACGATTTTGGGTGATGAACTGTCTTTCAACACCGCACACACAATTCCCTGACTGGATACTGTCGCTTTTTCTATCGGAAGCGTTGTATGGATCTCGCCCTTTACACCGTCATTTTGAAAAATGACAACGTCATTACCGCCTTTGTCAAAAATTATTGCACAATCATCTCCTGCTACAACAGTCGGAGTCTTGATCTGATAAGCCTGGTTCCATTTCTCTTCCCCCTGCCGACTCAAATATGCCATTCCATCTCTACTGTAACGAATTACACCTTCCGAAAATTCCTTGTAATTGCTGTCCGTACTTCCTGCCTCCGGATAAGTGTTCGCCACCCGCACATTCGTATACGTCTGTAAATGTATAAATAAATAGATTCCTACGGACGCTGCCACAATCAAAATGAATACTATCAGAATTCTTATTCTGATCTTCTTTTTATGCGCCTTCACCTGTTCCTCCAGTTGCGCCATCTGTGTTTCTTCATCTTCTGTATTGTCCATGATCCGCCTGACCAGTTTGTCCACATCTTCCGAGTCCCGCACCACCCGCAGATCTTTATTCTTTCGATTCAATATTCAGATTCCCTTCATATTTATTATTTCTCCCTATTGTACCACACTCCGAGCTATGGTAACAATAGCTTTTGCCCGATGAAAATCAGGTTCCCGTCTGACAGCCCGTTCATTTTACAAATTGCCTCTACATGGCCGGTATCCCCATATGTCTTCTTACTGATGCTTGCCAATGTATCTCCTTTTTTCACAGTATAATAGTCCGACTGACTGAGTTGTTCCTGTACGGTCGACACTTCCGGAACCGTTCCTTCTGATTTTGCGTCGTTTGATTTTTTTGTATCACTGGAAGCTTTTACGGAACCGCTGGCTGCAACCGTCTCACTATTCTGATTTCCCTTTGTTTCCTCTTGATTTTGCCCTTCAGACTGCGCATTAATTTGATTTTCATTTTCTCCATTCACACGCTGGTCGTTCACCTGAGCATTATCATCCACCTTTGCCTCTGTTCCTTTCGCACTTGCGAGCTGCTCAAGTGACTGCTGTACAGATTCCATGCGTTCAAAATTATTCATCATTGAGACACCTATTGCCAGTACCACCACCACAAGAAGCGCACTGGTCGCATATAATAATTTTGAACTCTGACTCTGCTCCTTAATCTCCATTCTCTGCCTCACCGCACTACGAAAATCCTTTGTAGCTCGATCCTCAACCATTTCACTGGGTGTCACGCCATTCTGCCTGCGTGTGTTAATCATGTAATTCTGCATTTGTGGATTTTTTTCATAATAAATGTAATGACCGCCGATCTGCATCAGCTCATTATATTTATAAGCAAAATACATCTCGTCACTTGATGAAGCATCTTTCCATATAAAAATCGTATTTTCCTGATCATACATTTTCCGGTGCAGCTCCTGCGCTCCACGATTCATGCTCATTGGATGTCCTGTCTCCAAAAGGCACCAGCCAATTAATTTCTGATCTTTGAAATACTCTTTTTGTTCCTTCTCTATTTTTTCCCAAATTTCTTCGGAAATCTTTAAATTTGTTCCTTCAACTTCTACATCTTCTGCCTGGATCGCTCCTGATATATACACAACCACCTTGTCCTCACATTTTGTGATCTCCCCGACCAGTGCCGCTGCTACAGGTTTCTCCATTGCTTTTTCCTGCAATTGCCCAAGAAATGTGTCTACATAATCCTCCACATAAATCTTTGGCTCATCACAGACATTTCCAATCTGTCTTACATTTTTCGGAAGCTGCCGTTCCATATACTCTCACCTCATTAAACATATTTGCCTCTATGGCGGTGTTAATGATAACACAGAAAATATGCATAATTTATCAATCGGTGAGACCTGTCCCGGAAACTTTACGGCATCACGCCCCTACTTTCGACGTCCTGTCTCCAGAAGACTGCAATACTTGTCAGTAAGGGTCGTAACCCAGCCTTCTCTCGTTCTCGGAAATGTCCGAAATGTCACCGGCCACATGTGTGTCCGGATAATATCCACTTCAATCTGATTTAATGGGAAATATTTCTTCGCATTTCGGTATGCTTTTTCCGGATGCTTCAGACCATGAAACCGTTCCCCCGTCTGGGCAGCATGCGTGTGCCAGTCATAAAGGAACAAATCATGGATCATACCTGCCCGCGCCGCAGATCTCGCATCCAGATGAAACATTTTACAGAGACAGTAATTGCAATAAGCCACCCTGAGACAATGTTTATAGCAGTTTGTTTTCCCATGCTGCGGATATTTTTTCATTTCCAGCACGACCGGATGCTCCGCCAGGTCCTGTATTGACTTGTAAAATTCTCGTTTAGCGGTATATTTATTTTTTGACATGTATATGCCTCCTGTTTATCCTCATCATAGCACTCTGCATTTCCCCTGTAAATCTCTATTATGCAAAAAAAGGGAAGGACATTGCACTGGCTTAGTTCGTGCGATGCCCCTCCCTGTATTACCTTTTTCTATTTTCTATAATAATGTTCAAATTTGTAACTGTTAAAAGGAGTTTCACATGCATTTCCAAATGCAATGTACATTTCTCCTTCAGTCAGATCAAACACCATCGTTGCCAGTGTTTTGTTCCATGGTTTTTCAGGATACGGATGCGAACAAATACAATTAGGAAATCTCTCATGACTTTTAAAAAATTCTTTTGCAAGTTCTATATCTATTTTCCCAATACTTTCTTTTACCTGTTTATCCATCACCTCATAACGGTCTATCGTAGTCAGAGAACAAGTATACTCTTCCTCCTGTTCCGCAAACAAATTATGATTTGTGTGTACCAGATACACATCGTCCTCTTTCACATACACTCTGTTCGGGAAACACTCCACACAAGCTATTTTCCCACTACAATCTGCCACACTGAACTGATTTGGAATATCATGCGGCACCTCTTGCAAGTACTTAACTGCCTCACCAACCGTCTTCAGCTCTAATAGATGTCGTATAATAACATTTGTCGGAACTCCATTTCCTGTAACTCCATTATCAATATAAGTCCACATTACGCACAGACCATCATTGTTAATTCCCATATATGCCGGAATTCCAGGATGCGTATAAATAAGCACCTCCCTTTCTTCTTCCTGATGATGCACTACTGCATCTAATTGATATAACCATTCTGTAAAACATTCATCATTTGTCTGTCCAACAATCACTTTGCCATCTTTTGTCGCACGAGATGATGCCATAAACGCTGTACATTTGTCACTCACCTGATCCCTTGCAAAAGATTTCTCATAAGCAGTTGTCAGTGCAAGTATCTGTTCAAATTCCATTTCTGCCCCTTCAGCCAGTCCATGCATTTCTTCAAGTACTTCCGGTGCCCATTTTTCAATCATTGGAACATACCGTTCTGCCATCTTTTCCCACTTCTTATAATCAAACTGTTCTTTGTTTTTATAATACTCTGTCTGATTTTTATAATTCGTAATAATCTGTTCTTTCAACAGCACTCCGGACTGATATCCCCGTTCCCGTGCGGTACCGTTAACTTTTATATATCTTTGATACATTCTCTTTTTCTCCACTTTCTATTACACTTTCTATTATTTTACTAATCCAAGATAAGGTGAAATCATAATAATTATTGCTGCAACGACCAGTAATGGTATTAATATCTTTAAAACTTCTTTCAAATATGTCGGATACGGAACATTTGTAAGTTCCAGGACTCCCATCTTAGTTGCATCTGGATATAATCCACTGGCCATAAAGTTTACACCTACAGTAAATGCTGACACAAGCATCATCTGTCCACCCTCGGCACCGATGGCAGTACCTGCAAATAATGCCATCGCAATTGCTCCAAGAATCGGCATCATCATTCCAGCCATTCCACTTGTACTCTGAATGAAAAGTGCAGCGATAACAAATACAATAATTGCTCCGATAGCAAATCCCCATGCTGGAACATTTGCCAATGCATTCCTGATCCAATATACAAATGTAATACTCATTCCTGAACTGCTGTCTCCCATAATCAGGGAAATACCTCTGGATACAGAAATTACAAATGTAAGGCTGATTAATTCGGAAGCGCCTCTTACAAATTCTGAAACGAACTCATCCTGGCTCATTTTATTAATCACTGCTACAATCACAGAACCAATCAAAAATACAATTGAAAATTCATCAAAATACCAGTCACCAAGATATGTAAATCCTGCTGTGCCAAGTAAATGTCCAATAAATGGAATGTGTTCTCCCAACCATGAAGCTGGGGCATTTACTACGTCATACATCGTATGATCTCCAACTGGCATGGAACTCCATGGAATATAGCCAAGCACAATTACAAGAATCATGATTCCAAATACTATCAATGACCACACACGCCTCTTATTCAGTTCCGGGAATTGCGAAATATCTGATTTTGCTGATAATGTATTTATATTATCTAAACCATATAATGCTGATTTTGTTTTGTCCTTTTTCACTTTTTCTGCATAACGGATAATCAAAAATGCGCCAACTATATACAGTACAACAAATAGCAACATTCTCATTGCAATTCCGGTTCCAAGCGACAGATCCGGATTACCAATTGCAGCAACTGCTGCACCTGTTGAGTATGGATTAACTACACTCGCCATGTTACCAATTACTGCTCCACCAAATAAAACAAACACACCTGTAAGAACATCATATCCAGCCGTAACACACAGTGGAATCAATACCAATGCGTATGGCGGGAGTTCTTCCCATGATCCATATACCGTCCCCATCAACGCAAATACTAACAACAATATTAAAATTAATTTTTTACCACTAAACTTTCGTAAAAGAGCACCCACACCAGCATCCATGGCTCCCGCAAAGTTTAATATTGCCAGAAATGCACCTGATATAAGAATTGAAAAGTTAACGTCCGCTCCGTCTGCAAATCCTTTAATCGGTGCCATAAATACATCCCAGATTCCAACTGGAGCTGTTCCTGTCCCCCTTACCACATCTCCGTTTTCATCAAATGATGCATTATAACAAATTATATTTTCCCCTGTCTTTTCATCTGTTGTTATAACAGATGTAGGAATGAACCAAGTTAATATCGCGACAAAAACCAATACAATAAACAATAAGATCAATGCACTGGGCATTTTAAATTTTTTCTTGCTCATCTTTTTCTCCCATCTTTCTTTTGATATTTATAACCGGTTATTTCTATACAAAAATTATAAAATTTCTTTGTCTTACCGTCAACAAACAGAAATTCCGAAAAAGATACGAACCCGACAAAAACTATATTTTTGTCGAGTTCGTATACTTTTTTCTAATATTGTCCATTCCTTCAATAATTTCAAACAATAGCACAATTATTTCCTGATATGGAATTGTAATCTCTCCGGTAATCCACCTTCTCAACACTTCCAGCACTTCACTTACCATACATCTTACTATCAGATTTTGCTTTTCACAATTCAGCTCTTCTCCGTCGGCATCTACAAACATTTTTGTCCATTCTTTAATGCACTTCTCTTTTAAGTATCCATTTTTCAGTAATACCAGATAGCTTTCCTGATGCTTATCTACATAAGATACTAAATCTCTGACTTGTTCAAGCACAATGCCTGTTGCATTTCCCAATCGAAAAAGGCTTATTTTTTCAGCATAATCATCCTCCATATCTTCCATTACATCAAAAATATCAATATAATGTGCATAAAATGTCGATCGGTTTATATCCGCAGTCTTACATAATCTTGTTACTGAAACTGACTCCAACGGTTCTTGCATCAACATCTCCGTCAAAGTAGTTTTTATCATTCGCTTTGACATAATTGCTCTGCGATTTTCTCTCATGCGCACCACTTCCCATTTATCTACTACTCATCAAATATTTTCTGAATCTATATTTTTTATACTCTGTCTCGCATGGATTTCCAAATGCCACATGCATTTCTCCACAAGTAAGATCATGCACGACTGCTGCCAGGACTCTGTTCCATGGTCTTTCCGGTGAAGGATGTGCACAGATACTATTTGGGAAATTTTCATGACTCCTCAGGAAATTCTGAGCCATTTCAATATCTATATCACCAAGATTTTTCTTTATCTGATTTTCCATTTCTGCATACTGCGTCTTTGTTGCTATCGAACGAGTATAGTCTGTTTCCTCTTTTCCAAAAACAATGTGATTTGTATGGACCAGATATTGTTCATCCCATCCTATATATACTTTATTCGGAAAGCATTCTACACTTACAATTTTTCCACTTTTATCTGCAAGACCAAATTCATTTGGCACATCGTGCGGAACCTTTTTTAAAAATTCAACGGCTTCCTCCACATTTGCACACTCGAGCAAATGGCGTATGATTGCATTAGTAGGTACTCCATCTCCAGTTCTTCCATTGTCAACATACTCCCATAACACTGCTAAACCCTGATTATTGATACCTGTATATGCAGGAACTCCCGGATGGGTATAGATAAGAGACTCTTTTCCGTTATCTATATGATGAATCACTGTATCCAGTTCATTCATCCATTCCAATATACATTCTTCGTTTGTTTGACCTACAATTACCTTTTGCGCATATGTTGCTTTCGGCGCCAATAAAAATGATGTACATTTTTCACTAATCATATCTCTGGAAAAAGATTTTTCATATGCAGTTGTCAATGCTAGAATCTGTTCCAGTTCCATCTGCGCACCTTCTGCCATTCCTCTTATCTCATCTACTACCTCCGGAGTCCACTTTTCCATAGCAGGTATATAACGTTTCGCTATATCTCCCCATTTTCGGTAGTTAAAGTCTTCTTTATCTCTATAATATTTCGTCTGATTCTGATAATTAATACTGATTTGATTCTTTAGTTCTTTTCCAATCTGTACTCCTCTGGAATAGGCATTTCCTTCCACAACAACATATTTCTTATACATTCTAATTTTCCTTTCAAAAAAAGTGCGATTCTGACTTAAGAAACGCACTTTTTCACATGTTATTTGTTTATCTTTACAGTTTTCTGAACCCGATATATATCTTACTCGCCAAATACAGCTTTGTAATCAGCCTGGAATTTTGCGATTCCCTGATCTGTTAATGGATGATGTGTCATCTGCTCGATTACCTTGTAAGGTACTGTAGCAATATCTGCTCCGGCAAGCGCACACTCTGTAACGTGCATTGGGTTACGTACACTTGCTGCGATGATTTCTGTCTCAATACCTGCAACTGCGAACATCTCTGCGATCTCTGCAATAAGATCTGTTCCTCTTGTAGAGATATCATCCAGACGTCCTAAGAATGGTGATACATATGTAGCACCTGCTCTTGCAGCAAGAAGTGCCTGATTAGCAGAGAATACAAGTGTAACATTTGTCTTGATTCCCTCAGCTGTAAGAACTTTAACTGCCTTAAGTCCCTCTACTGTCATCGGAATCTTAACTACCATGTTCGGATGAATCTTTGCGATTGCTCTTCCTTCCTCGATCATTCCCTCAGCATCAACAGTTGTAGCCTTAACCTCACCGCTGATTGGTCCATCAACGATAGATGCAATCTCTGCAATAACTTCTTCAAATACTCTTCCCTCTTTTGCGATCAGGGATGGATTTGTTGTTACTCCGCAGATAACTCCCATGTCGTTTGCCTTTTTGATGTCCTCTACCTTAGCTGTGTCGATGAAAAATTTCATTTTTTCTGTTCCTCCTTTAATCTATGAACTCATTGTTCATTCTTACTGCCCACCTAAGCAAATTATAGACCAGTTACCTGTATATATCAAGATATATTTTGTCAAGCTGTAAAACTGCACAAATCAATTTGGGACAGGTGTGAGAGGAGAAAAAAGGCGAAAATACGCGGTAGTTGAAAAAATTGGGGACGGGGTTTTTTTAGAAAAACCCCGTCCCCAATTTTCTTTTTTAGCACTTTTCACAATTGTGTGCGTCCTTCTAATGCGCGCAATAATGTTACTTCATCAATATACTCCAGATCTCCGCCTACCGGCACGCCGCTGGCAATGCGGCTGACTTTGACTCCGGTTGGTTTTATCAGCTTGCTGATATACATCGCGGTCGTCTCGCCTTCCAGGCTTGAATTTGTCGCAATGATGACTTCTTCTACATCGCCTTCCAGGCGCCGGATCAGTTCTTTCAGCTTGATGTCTCCCGGACCGATGCCAAGCATCGGGGAGATTGCGCCGTGAAGTACATGGTAGACGCCGTTGTATTTTCCTGTCTTTTCGTAAGCTGCCAGGTCTCTTGTATTCTCTACAACCATAATTGTCTTATGATCGCGGTTTAAATTACTACAGATTGGGCAGAGTTCCTGATCCGTCAGGGTGCAGCATTCTTTGCAGTAACGTACATTTTCTCTTGCCTCGACCATAGTGTCTGCCAGACGTTTCACTTCTTCTTTCGGCATATGTATCAGATGAAATGCCAGTCTGGATGCTGACTTCGCACCAATGCCCGGCAATCTGGACAGCTCGTCAATCAATTTGCTGATCTGGTTACTATAGTAATCCATTCATGCCTCCTGTGAATTTGGACATACTTGCTGCAGATGCTTCATCTACTTTGTCAAGTGCCTCGTTCACTGCTGCCACAAGGAGATCTTCTAACATTTCTACATCATCTGGATCTACAACTTCTTCATCCAGTTTTACTTTTACAAGTTTTTTGGATCCTGATACTGTGACTTCTACAGCTCCGCCACCGGCAGTTGCTGTAAATTCTTTTGTCTCCATTTCTTTTGCCTGCTCTTCCATCTGACGCTGCATCTTTTGAGCCTGCTTCATTAAGTTTGCCATGTTCCCCGGCATTCCGCCTCCTGGAAATCCACCTCTTTTTGCCATAATTAATCATCCTCCACTACAATATCCATATTGATTAGTTTTTCTATATCTACAAAACTGTCCTCAAATCTCCGTCCTTCTTCTACCTGACGGACATCGATGTCCAGTTTTTTTCCGATTTTACTCTCGATCAGATTTCTGATTTCTTCTTTATGTTCTTCTGTTCCTACTACCCCGGCTCCTACTGCATCCGGCAATACGATCAGAAGTCTGTTTCCTTCTCCTGCACTTAGTCTTGCCTGCTTCAGATAATTCCGCAGCATTGGCGATGCATCCGATGTGAGTTTACGGAAATCTTTTGCCACTTGTTTTACATCTTCATTCAGAGCTTCCGGAAGTTCCGGCTTTTTCTTCGGTTCCTGTTCTGCTCCTTCCGGTTCATTTACATAGACAATACGTTCTCTCGCCGCATTTTCCATAAAATCACCGTTTTCCAGCTTTTCCTCTATTGCCCGCAGGCGGTCAAGCAATGTATCTGGATTTGTCTCCATTGCCGGACGACACAATTTAATCAGTGCTACCTCCAGCATGACCCTCTTCTGGGTTGAATATTTTAACTGACTGGTCAAATCTGAAAATACGCGAATATACCGGATCAATGCATCATCCTCAATCATCTGAGCCTCTTCTTTCAGCCGTGCCAGATTCTCACTGGATACATCTAACACATCTTCCATATCATCAGAGCTTCTGACAAGCAGAAGGTTTCTGAGATACCACGTAAAATCTGCTGAGAGCTGCGACAGTTCTCTTCCCTGCATGACCAGCTCATCTACAATCTCAACGACACTGTGTACATTTCTGTCCAAAATCTTACGAAGCAGCCGGCTGAATACTTCCGTGTCCACCGCCCCCAGTACTTCCAGCACATGGTCGTATGTCAGCTTTTGTCCGATGTAAAATGCAGCACACTGATCCAAGAGACTTAATGCATCACGCATAGAACCGTCTCCCATACGTGCAATATATCGGACTGCCTTTTCTTCTACATCCCATCCTTCTTTATTAATCAATTCCTTCAATCTTGCTGAAATAGTCTCGATGGAAATTCGTTTAAAATCATATCTCTGACACCGGCTTAAAATCGTGACTGGAATCTTATGCGCCTCTGTAGTCGCCAGTATAAATATGACATACTCCGGCGGCTCTTCCAGCGTCTTCAAAAGTGCATTAAAGGCCCCGATAGACAGCATATGCACCTCATCAATGATATACACTTTATAACGTCCTTCTGTTGGACGGTAGGCGACCTCTTCCCGGATTTCACGAATGTTATCGACACCATTGTTGGAAGCCGCATCGATTTCAATCACATTCATGGAATTGCCTGCGGCAATCGCCTTACAAACTGCACACTCTCCACACGGGCTTCCGTCTACCGGGTGTTCACAGTTAACTGCTTTTGCAAATATCTTAGCAACCGTTGTTTTTCCGGTTCCCCTTGTTCCACAGAACAGGTATGCGTGTCCGATACGATCTGCTTCGATCTGATTCTTAAGCGTCCGCACAATTGCATCCTGTCCCTTTACATCTTCAAATTCATTTGGCCGGAATTTCCGGTATAAAGCCATATATGACATGGTTATTATTCATCTCCAAAACTAATTCCGGTGATCTTTGCCTGTCTGATGATCTCAGACTTCGGATCAACATATTTTAACTTTCCTGCTACTTCACTAAGCGGAACACGAACAATCTTATCATTCTTTACGGACATCATACAACCATAATTTTCATCTAAGATCGCGCGGGCAGCTTCTGCACCGAGTCTTGTTGACAATACACGGTCAAATGGACACGGGGATCCACCTCTTTGGGTGTGTCCTGGAATTGCGATACGCACTTCCTGCTGAGTTCTCTTCTGAACTTTTTCTGCCATCTCATAAGCTACAGAAGGATATTTCTTCTTTGCCTGTTTGTCCTTTAATTCTTTCTTGGAAAGCTTCGCGTCTTCCTTGGAGATAGCTCCTTCTGCCACTGCGATAATGGTAAACTTTTTACCTGATTTGGCACGCTTGTCTATTGCCTCTGCAATCACATCCATGTCATAAGGAATCTCCGGAAGCAGAATAATGTCGGCACCGCCTGCAATTCCTGCGTGCAGCGTTACCCAGCCGACTTTATGTCCCATGATCTCAATAATAAATACACGGTTGTGGGAAGTTGCTGTTGTATGGATACGATCGATCGTATCTGTTGCGACTTCAACCGCACTGTGGAATCCAAATGTCATATCTGTTCCCCACAGATCGTTGTCGATCGTCTTCGGAAGCGTCACAACATTTAAGCCTTCCTCACGCAGAAGGTTTGCTGTCTTATGAGTCCCATTTCCACCAAGGATCACAAGACAATCCAGACTTAACTTGTGATAAGTGTGCTTCATAGCTTCTACTTTGTCCAGCCCATTTTCATCCGGTACACGCATTAGTTTGAACGGCTGTCTTGAAGTTCCAAGGATTGTTCCTCCGACTGTTAAAATTCCTGAGAAATCTTCAGCTTTAAGCATTCTGAAGCTCGAGTAGATCAACCCTTTATATCCCTCTTCAAATCCATAAATCTCCACGTCTTTACGTGCCTGAAACAGTCCTTTCACCACGCCGCGCATTGCTGCATTCAGTGCCTGACAGTCTCCACCACTTGTCAACATTCCAATTCTAAGCATCTGTTTTTCCTCCTGCATCTCGTGTCATTATCTTAAAGTCATCTAATAATTCCTGTCTATGGAATCATATCTGCTCACAGCAGCAGTTGCTGTAACCAGTATCAAACAGCTTTGCTATCTATTATTTCGTCAGTACTTCTACACTCTTTTCTTTTACAAGTACCATGTACTCTACCTGGGCTGACAATCCGTCATCATCTGTATATACGGTCCAGCCGTTATCCTCATCTACATAGAACTCCGGTGCTCCCTCGTTGATCATCGGCTCGATTGTGAACATCATACCAGGAACAAGCACCATTTCACTGCCTTTTGGTGTTACATAACTTACAAATGGCTCTTCATGGAATTCAAGACCAATTCCATGTCCTCCAATTTCCTCTACAACAGAATATCCATTTTTCTTTGCATGCGTGTTGATCGCGTATGCAATATCTCCCAAATGCCCCCATGGCTTTGCTGCCTTTAGGCCACGCTCTACACACTCCTGTGTTACACGCACGATCCGTTCTGCTCTTTCGGACACATTTCCAATCTTGAACATACGAGAAGCATCTGAATAATATCCATTTAAAATGGTTGATACGTCTACATTGATAATATCCCCTTCTACAAGGATTTCATTCTCACTTGGGATTCCGTGGCATACAACATTATTGATCGATGTGCACACACTCTTTGGAAATCCTTCATATCCAAGCGGTGCCGGAATTCCTCCGTGTTCTGTCGTGAAATCATATACAAGCTTATCGATCTGCGCTGTGCTCATACCAGCTTTAATATGTGCAGCCACATGATCCAGTACTGCTGTGTTGAGGTCAGCGCTCTTTCTGATTTCGGCAATCTGCTCCGGTGTCTTAAGAAGTGACCGGTCCGGAACAATCTGTCCTTTTTCTGCAAGCGCCCAAAGTTTTACGTCTAACCTATCCATAATTAACGTCCATCTCCTTCAAAACAAGTGCGGAGTACGCACCCATGTTTACAACTATCTCTCCATCTTCTACTATATACTCTTCGTACTCAGTTGTGTAGCCCTCATGATAAGAATACATCAGCCTTCTCATACGTCCACGCATCGGGATTTCTGCCTGCCATACAGGAACCGTTACTTCCTCCAGAGCATCACTGTTATTAATGATTACAACAATCCGCTGGTTCTGATCTGTTCTTGCATAAGCCAATACATTTTCCCGCCACTCAAGCATCTGAACAGAACCTTCCCTGAACACCGGGTATCGCTTGTGGATCCGGATCATTTCTCTGTGAAATGCAATCAGCTCCTGATCTTCATGCCCCCACGGATACGTACGTCGGTTGTCTGGATCCGTAAATCCGCACACGCCGGCCTCGTCGCCATAATAAACAGTTGGTGCGCCCGGCCACGTCATCTGCATAACGACCGCCTCACGCATAACTGCCACATTGACATTTTCATTGGCTGCTTCTGCCCCCAGTTCCTGCACACGGCCGACTCTGTGATTCGTTCTCGTCAGGAATCTGGAATGGTCATGATTCGACAATTCATTCATGGAAACCTGCAGGGACGGCGTCATCATATTGCTCATGTGATGACATATCGCATTTACAAATGCGTCGGCGTTGCCTCTTAAGTCTTCTCTTGCCTCGTCACTGTGCTTCTCCATCCCAGTCAAAAACCAGGTGACAGGCTCCATAAATGCGTCGTAGTTCATGATGGTATCCCACTCATCACCTTCCAGCCACTCGCTTGGATCTCCGTAATGCTCCGCCAGGATCAGTGCTTCCGGATTTGCTTCTTTTACAACTTTACGGAACTTTTTCCAGAATTCGTGATTGTACTCGTTACTTCTTCCAAGATCCGCTGCCACATCCAAACGCCATCCATCCGCATTGTACGGCGGTGACACCCATTTCTTCGCAATCTCAAAAATATAAGCTTCCAACTCCGGTGAATCTTCGTAATTCAGCTTCGGCAGAGTATCATGTCCCCACCATCCGTCATATGAACCATTGTATGGCCAGCGTTCCCGCTCTTCCTGAAAGAACCGGAAATAGCTGCGATACGGGCTGTCTGCGCTGACATATGCTCCTGGCGCATACCCTTCCTGTTTCTCGTAAATGCGCTCTCTGTCCAGCCATTTATTGAAGGATCCGCAGTGATTGAACACTCCATCCAGAATCACCTTCATGCCGCGCCGATGCACCTCTTCCACAAACTGAACAAAAAATTCATTGCTGGCCTCCAGATTCTTTTTGGCCGTCACTCGTTTTTGATATTTCGTGGCATTGGCATTTTCATGATCGCCCTCTGCCAGTATATTTCCGCCGTCTTCAACAATCACTCCATAATGAGGATCAATGTAATCATAATCTTGAATGTCATATTTGTGATTGGAAGGAGATACAAAAATTGGATTAAAGTATAACACTTCTACTCCAAGATCCTGTAAATAGTCCAGTTTATCCCAGACTCCTTTTAAATCTCCACCATAGAATTCCCGCACATCCATGGCTGCCGGATAGCGGTTCCAGTCTGTAACTTTTCTACTGTAGTCTCCGATATAGTAATATTCCCGGTCTTCCACATCATTGTCAGGGTCACCGTTGCAGAAACGATCTGTAAATATCTGATACATGACTGCGCCTTTCGCCCACTTCGGTGTACGAAAGCCCGGACAGACTACATAATCATAGTCTGACACCACTCGCTCTGACACTCCGCACCGGTTATAATAGCATACTTCACTGCCGCTTCGGATCTCAAAATAATACCGGAACGGCTCCTCGCCCAGCTGTCTTTTTATCTCATAATAGTCAAATACTTCGCCCGTCTGTGTCTTCTCCATCTCATACCGGATTTTCTCGTGAACAAGGCAGACATGTTCTGCATCGTCCTTAGCGGTACGGAACCGGAACGCAACTTCTTCGTTGCGCTCCGGTTCGGACGGATTCACATACTGCGAAGTACCGTCGCAAAATAATGCTTTCTTATTCATCTATGCTTCATCTCCAAACAACGCTTCAAACTCTTCTCTGGAAATCTTTTCTTTTTCCAAAAGCAGTTCTGCACATGCATGAAGTACATGATCGTACTCATGAATAATACTCTTCGCTTTTGCATAGCACTCATCTATGATTCGTTTTACTTCCTGGTCGATCACACCGGCAACATTCTCACCGTAACCCCTGGAAGCATGGGCAAGATCTCTTCCGATGAAAACTTCATCGCTGTCATCGTCGTAATTGATCAGTCCGACTTTCTCAGACATACCGAACTTCGTTACCATGGATTTCGCAATACCAGTCGCCTGTTTAATGTCCTGAGAAGCTCCTGTCGTAATATCATCAAAAATGATTTCTTCCGCAACACGGCCGCCAAGTGCCACTGTGATATCCTGCAGCATCTTGCCTTTTGTATTGAACATTTCGTCCTGCTCCGGAAGCGGCATCGTATATCCGCCGGCACTTCCGGTCGGAATGATAGATACACTGTACACCGGTCCCACGTCTGGAAGGACATGGAACAAAATTGCATGACCAGCCTCGTGGAAAGCTGTGATTCTTCTTTCTTTTTCAGAAATAATACGGCTCTTTTTCTCTGCTCCGATTCCGACTTTGATAAATGCTTTCTGGATGTCTTCCTGCTTTAAGAAGAGGCGTCCTGCTTTTGCTGCCAGAATTGCCGCTTCATTTAATAAGTTCTCAAGATCTGCTCCTGCAAATCCTGCAGTTGTCTGCGCGATCTGTTTCAGATCGATCTCCTCACTGAGCGGTTTTCCCTTTGCGTGAACTTTTAAAATTTCTTCTCTTCCCTGTACATCCGGTCTTCCGACTACGACTTTACGGTCAAAACGTCCCGGACGAAGGATTGCAGGATCCAGAATGTCGACACGGTTCGTTGCTGCCATGACAATGATCCCTTCATTGACACCGAATCCGTCCATCTCAACAAGTAACTGGTTCAATGTCTGCTCACGCTCATCATGACCGCCGCCCATACCGGTTCCTCTTCGTCTTGCGACTGCATCAATCTCATCGATAAAAATGATGCACGGTGCATTTTTCTTAGCCTCTTCGAATAAGTCACGGACTCTGGAAGCTCCGACTCCGACAAACATTTCCACAAAATCAGATCCGGAAATAGTAAAGAACGGAACTCCTGCCTCTCCGGCTACTGCCTTGGCCAGTAGTGTCTTTCCGGTTCCCGGAGGTCCCACAAGGAGAACTCCTTTCGGGATACGCGCTCCAACCTGGATATATTTCTTAGGTTCTTTCAGGAAATCAACGATCTCCTCCAGCTCCTCTTTCTCTTCTTTCAGTCCTGCAACATGATCAAATGTAACCTTCTTGTCGCTGTCTGTGCTTAACTTTGCACGGCTCTTTCCAAAGCTCATGGCTTTGCTTCCGGCATTTCCTCCCTGACGGTTCATCATCATAAAAATGAACATCACACCTGCAAGTGTAAGAAGCACCGGCAGAATTGTTGTTGAAAATAATGTGTCCTGCGGAACATCTGCCATATCATAGTCCAGCTTATTCTCTTTCAGATAATCCTGCACTTCATTAATATCTGAAACATACAGATACCGCACCTGCTTACCGTCTTTATCTTTCTTCTTCAGTTTGATTTCCACATGCCCGGTCGGCACATTTTTATTCTGAATCACAGAAATGCTGTCTACATTGTCTCCTGTAACCAGTGTCTGAAACTCACTCCAGGTAAGTCTGTCACTCTGGTTCTCGAACATGTTCGTAAACCAGAGCACTGCAAACAGAAATACAACAAGAACTAAAAGACCGGCTCCGCTGATTCCTTTATTTTTTCTAGTGTCCAAGCTTTTTGCTCCCTTCTACTCCACACCTTCTACAACTCCGATGTATGGAAGATTTCTATATTTCTGGGCATAATCCAGACCGTAGCCCACAACAAATTCATCTGGAATGTTAAATCCAACATAATCAACCTTCACGTCTTTGACACGTCTTTCCGGTTTATCTAATAATGTACAAAGTCTCAGGCTCTTTGGTCCACGTTTTTTAAGAATTTCAATCAGATAAGAAAGCGTTCTTCCTGAATCAATGATATCTTCTACGATCAGAACATCTTTTCCTTCCAGTGTCTCATCAAGGTCTTTTGCAATCTTAACTACACCGCTTGAAGCTGTTCCGTCACCATAACTGCTGACACTCATAAAGTCCATGGACACCGGCACGGTAATTCTCTTTGCCAGTTCGCACATAAAGAATACGCCACCTTTTAATACACAGATGAGATGCACTTCTTTTCCTTCATAATCTTTACTGATCTGCTCTCCAAGATCACGGATCCTCTTATCAACTTCTTCTTCCTCAACTAATACTCTTACTGTCTCTGCCATAATTTTCTCCTTTGCAAAAGTGAATTTCTAAAATCTTTTTTGTAGATTCTGTAATCTGATAACGCTGGCTCTGTCTGTGACCGACCACCCACATAATATCGTGCCCATCTGCCACCAGCCAGACCTTCTCCCGCTCTTCCTGCGAAATTTTCTCATTAATAAAATACTTTTTCAGCCTTTGCGTTCCTCCATTTTTATTAATTGCAAGGACATCTCCGGCCTGTCTGTGTCTGATTTCCACAGTGTTATTAATTATATCATAATCGAACCATTTCGTGTAGGTTTTTTCAGGAAATGCTTTCATTCCAGGCGGTCTTTCGAAAATGCGGAACTGAAACAAAGCCTCTGGATCTTCTATATTTTCATCATTTAAATGGTTTGGATCAATCATTTTTGTAGAAATGACTGGTTTCTTTTCAAACTTCACTCCTCCATAAATGCGGCTCGCAGTCACAGCATAAGGCAAATCTATTTTCCGACCCACCTGCCGGTTCAAAAGCTCCTCTACCGCCTGTACATGTACTGCACTGATATCCTTCTCGTGCCCCGCAGCTTCACAGATGATCCGGTGGATCACATAACTTTTTAACGGTACCGGGACTTTGTCATATTCATTTTTATTCAGAATCAGACTAATAGCTCCTGTAGCAAGATTTGTTTCTTTCCGACATGATTGTGGTTCTATCTGCAACACTTTTTTCTTATACTCCTCAATCTGCATATCCACATAACTCCAAAGTTCACGCACGCTCTGAGCTGTTCTGGAAATGTGCCAGACTGCCTGTTCATTTATTTCCTCCAGTTGTGGAATAACCTGATTACGAAGCTTATTTCTTGCATAAACATTTTCTGCATTCGTCTCGTCTGTACAATAAGATATTCCCACTTTTTCTAGATATGATTCAATCTCATTTCTTCCTATATTAAGAAGTGGACGAATCCAAAATCCGGACACCGGCGCAATCCCGCCAAGTCCCCGGACATCTGTTCCCCGGCACAAATGAAATAACACGGTCTCGGCCTCATCATTTCTGTGGTGTGCCAGCGCAATTTTTCCAAAACCTTGCGCGTTCTCTTGTCTGCCATTGGCACACTCAGCATGGTGAGACTGGATATCACCATATTGAACATTGTCACATGGAACATCACTATACTGGTTTCTTACTTCCAGAAATGCCTCTCTCCTGGCCTTTCTGCCCGCTTCCTCTTCAGACATATTCCAGCATTTTGCAAGTTCTCTTATATTCTTATGATAAACAACAAGCGGAACATTCCACGCATCACAAATTTTCCGCACATAACGCTCGTCTGTGTCAGCACTGTCTCCGCGAAGGCCATGATGTACATGCACCGCCGTAATTTCCAACGTTCCATTTCCGCTTTTTTGTCGTTCATCCCGAAGCTTTGTAAGCACAAAAAGCAGGCATACGGAATCTGCACCTCCCGATACGCCTACAATTACTCTGTCCTTTTTCTCCAGCATATGCTGTTCTTCTACATAAGCTTTTACTCTCTGATACATCTGCTTTATCCTGTTAGGACGGCTCTCTAATCATCTGCCCAAACATTTCCTCGCTTATTTGTTATTCAAGAATGGCTTTGATCTCTGATATCAATATATAAAATTTGCCCGCAAATTGCAAGTTTTCCATATATTTTCTCTATTTCACTATTTACATATAGACCATATTCCTTTTTTATTCTTAGAGGCAAATACTTCAACTACAATGATATTCTAAAGCTTCCAGATTCCTGTCACAAGAATTGTCATATCATCAAGAGGCGCTGCGCCTGCATATTCCATGACCCGGTTCAAAATGTGATGTGCCATTTCTCCCGGATTCTGGGACTCCACCTGACAAATGAATTCTTCCATGAGGCTGTCCTGTTTCCCCGTCGGCAAGGTGTCCAATACACCGTCTGTCACCATAATAAGAAAGTCTCCATCTTCAAGTTGTCGCCGCTCCGGTTCTATATCAAGCCTTGCCAGCGCACCAATCGGAAGGGAAATAGAATGCACTTCCTCCACCTCATCTTTTCGTTTTATATATGTAGTGGCTGCTCCTGCTTTTACTATCTCACAGCTTGCATCGTACAGATCAATAATCGCCACATCAATCGTGGAAAACATTACTTCTTCCCGACCGGTCACGAGGGCTGTATTCATAATCTGAACTGCCGTTTTTACCGGGAATCCAGCGTTTAAAAGCTCTTCTAACATTTCCACTACCATCGTACTCTCCCGAAATGCGCGCTCACCTGAACCCATGCCGTCTGACAGTGCCACACCTTTTCTTCCTCCCGGCAAGTCCGAGGTCAAAAATGTATCTCCGGAAATTTTCTCGCTGCCTTTTCCTATTTTGGCCACACCCTGGATCGTGTGAAATCTTGCTCCTTCCACACAGGCAACTGTGCAGTACTCGTCCCCGATAATTGGGCGTTCTCCCCTCCCGGGAACCATGATCCGGCCTGCCATTTTCCCAACTTCTGACGCCAGTTCTTTCATAGCGACAATATGCCCCTTGGACGCCTTTAACGTCAAATGTATCTCATATTTCCCCTGGGCGGTCATATAAAAAACCGAGGACAAAATCTTGATTCCGGACTTTTTTAACTGATTTCGGATTTTCTTTTTCAAATGCTCATCTTCAAATATCCCGGCATCCAGCTCGTGAGTCGTATAGCACAAAGTCTTCGCCAGGTCATTTAACTGCGCAGCAAAGCCCTCCCGGTTCTGTACCATTTTATTATTCCATATCAACTTCTGTCTCACATTTTCATAATTTTCCAGTGTCTCTCTCAAAAATCTCGGTGCCAAAAGGCACTGCTTCATAAGCCTGCGTTTTAATTCCACATTTAGCTCGGCACCGTAGTCCTGAACCGCACACAGAATTTCCCGCATCATATGATACGTTTGCTGCCGTCTCTCCCCCAGACATTTTTCTCGATTTTCGCACTCCCGGCACACCTTCTGAGTCACACGCTCAAAAATGTCGTCATTTTCCTCATTTGTAAATGTAGCGCGATAATCCTCCAGCTTTGAAAATGTATCTGACAGCTTCTTTAAAGATCCCGCAAACTTGTCTACTTGAATCACATACGGATTCGTGAAAATCTGTGCTCCCCGCTCTTTCAATTCCTGCATAAAAATCTCCCCTTACTAATTCTTCTATCTCAGCTTTCGTATTCCTGCTCCGCTTTTTTTCAAGAATGCCTCGGCATTCTTGTTGCGAGGTGCGCGTCATGCAATTGCATGACATACTTCTACTGCGCACCTCTGCAAGTCTACACTCCGTTTCGGTCGGCGCAAAACCATTGTCCACCGGACAATGTGCGCCCTGCCGGAGGCTATATCAGCTGGGGGANCACTCCGTTTCGGTCGGCGCAAAACCATTGTCCACCGGACAATGTGCGCCCTGCCGGAGGCTATATCAGCTGGGGGATTGACTCCCGCCACTGATACCAGCTTGTTTCTCACCACCTATAGAGGTGGAAGTCATCTTCAATATCGTTAGTCCACAAGTCTAAGGCAAAACTCAAACGCAATTCGTGTTAAATTTTCAAGGTACAAATAAAATCATATATTAATTAACGTGTCTTTTGACACCCTAATCCTATTATACAAAAAAGCTTCGGGCTTTCGCCCAAAGCTTTTTCATTCGTTACTTTGCTTTTAATATGATCTCATTTTCATTCACCAGACCAAGCTTTTCCTTCGCAATCTCTTCCACATACTCGTCAGTTCCAACGTATGCTTCCATATCGTCTATCTCCTGTGATCTGGCTTTCTCTTCATCTATCTGTTTCTTAAGCTCCGTCTCCTGAGCCAAATAACTTTTCTCCTTCGCCCGAAGAGAAATTCCACCGACCACTACAAGTGCTGTCATCAAAAAAATTACACCTGTAATTACAAGCACACTCAACTTGTGTTGATTTGTCCGCCTCCTGGACCTTCTCTTACGGCTATTACGCCTCGTATCTTTCATATTAATACTCACCCTTGTCTTCGGTTCCCACACCGATTTATACTTTTTTATAATAATAACTTTTTCCCTGAAATTTATCAAGTTTTACGGGTGTAGATTTTTTTACACACTTTTTTAACTTTATGCAAAAGCCATGACATCAAGCACGCTCCAACTACAACACCTAGTATATAATACCAGCGCACACTACCACTACTAGTGTGGTAAATTTGCACAAACAGATACATTTCCACAAAAATCCAGTAAAACAAGTCCTCTATTCCGACTGCGAGAAACGAATGTTTCACAATATCCCGGAAGCATTCCAGGCATCTGTATGTTCCTCTTAAAAATAATCCAGATGAAAATGCAGTCAGAAAAATTAATAATTCTTTTTCAATCCCAATCATTGACTTTCCTGCAACTTTCCGCACACATTAACGAAACAAACGTGCAAAGAAATTCTCTCCCTGTTTTTGTTCTGCATGCACATCCGAATAAGCAATACTGTCAATATTTCCGGACAGATCCACTTCTCCTTTTTCCAGACTCAGCCGGTTTACATGAAGGTCCGTCCCCTTCACCATCAACATTCCCTGCTCCGTTTCCAGTAGAACTTCATTCAAATCAAAAGATAATACATCCTTCACACCCGTCACCAGACTTGCGGTCCGGTTATTCAAAACCAGTTTATGCCCCCGCATAGCTGGTTTTGATACATTTCTCTCATCCATGCACATCACAACCTTTCTTAGTAATCATATGAAAGGTACCCTGCATTTATTACAGATATTTGAACAAGTCTTTCGCCTCTTCCTTCTTCGTCGTCTCCTGAATATCCAGGACTTCGACTTTCACAGTTCTTGTACCAAACTGAATTTCAATAATATCTCCGACTTTAACCTTGACCGAAGCCTTCGCAACACTACCATTGACCAGCACTCGCCCAGCATCACAAGCTTCATTTGCAACCGTTCTGCGCTTGATTAAACGCGACACCTTCAAAAATTTATCTAATCTCATAATATTTCTCCATTTTCTTCCAATTGGGGACGGGGTTTTTTCAAAAAAACCCCGTCCCCAATTAAATTGTATGCTTCTTACACACAATTTCCATATACCAAAAAGAACGAGGAGCCAACAACTCCCCGCCCGTACACTTATCTAGAACTAATCCATTACTCGTTAACAGCGTCTTTTAATGCTTTACCAGCTTTGAACTTAGGTGCTTTGCAAGCTTCAATCTTCATTGTCTCCCCTGTAGACGGATTTCTTCCCTCTCTTGCAGCTCTCTCGCTTGTCTCGAATGTTCCGAATCCAACTAACTGAATCTTATGACCTTTCTTAAGTTCTTCTGTAACTACATCAACAAAAGCTTTTAAAGCTTTTTCAGAATCTTTCTTAGAAATCTCTGCTTTGTCAGCAATAGCTGCTACTAATTCTGTTTTGTTCATGGATAATTTCCTCCTCCTGTTTATCTAGGCACCCTGCCTCTAGATATTGTTATACCTGTTTTCCCTATATTTGTCAAGGATATTTACCCTTTTTACCGCGTATTTATAGGCTTTTTAGGCATTTTTAAGATTTAAATCCGAGCATCAAAAAAGTGATTTAAAAAATGTTCTTTTTCCTTCATTTGTCTGACTGCCATCTGCATTTTTTCAACATTTTTTATTGATATCCATGCTTTATTTGAATGATAATATGAATTTGCAACTTTAAAAAATTTTTCTGGATACATCAATCTATTTTTCAAATACTCCAATTCATTTTTCCCCAACGGTATAATTGCTGAATATGCATTGAGTATTCCATCGCTGATCCATTCTTTGAAACCTTGTTTTTCCATTGCCTTTCTTAAGAAATAATACAAATCCTCTACTTGAACATTCTTTTTAAAATGATCAAAATTCACCGTGTAAACATTTAACTTTCTATGCCCATAATTATCTTTTTCAGAAGTCGCATCAAACAAAATATTGTGGTAATTGTATTCACCATGTACCATATATCCTGCATCAATACTTTGTTGATAAAGCTGTTTATATCCCGAAGCTTTCAGGCTTTTAACCGCTGCGTCTGCCCATGCTTCCATCTGATCAAAATACTCCAGGAACAAATATTCAAACTCCCCTTTCGGAGAAACATTTCTGATGTATGCCCGCACTTTACGTAATTCTCGATTATGTCTTATATACCCCTCCTCCAAATTCTCCGCTTCCGACACATTTTCCATTATTTTTTTTCTCATCAACAAATGTATCTTCGCCAAATTACCTGCTGCCTCAAAAAGTTCTGCCGCTCTTCTTACATCGCATTCCCGCCCCGGCGGCATTCGTCTAAGCATGTAAATACTTCCATCAACCCCCTTTGTTACATAATCTCCTTCCCGGTTTTTCACTGGCATATCTATAGTTTGATAATCATAATCCATAAAATACTCATACAATTCGATAAGCGCAGGAAGCCTCTTTTCAGATACCCCTACCTCTCTCATTAAAAACACACCCTTATCTGTGCTGCATAAAATAGCACCCCTGGTCTTCCGGGTGCTATTTACGGCAATTTCATATTGTTCTAATATATTATCCCGTTCATAATCTTGCATATTCAGCCCCCTGCACTCTACTACATATTCTCTCTATCCTATGAAAACAATTGCGAAAATATGCAAATGGGGACGGGGTTTTTTCAAAAGAACCCCGTCCCCATTTGAACTTCAACCTGTCCCTTTTTAAATTGTAGCTTTTTTCAATAAAATTTCTTTCTGATTCAATTCTGGATCTTCTATAACCATTTCCAGTAATCGATTCAATATTTCACCAATTTCTTTTCCTGGCTTAATTCCAATAGCTATCAAATCGCTACCACTTACAGCCAGTTCTTTCAATGAAACACATTGCTTCGCCTCTTTAATTTTTGCATACAGTGTTTCTATATCATCTAGATTTTTTAGTTTTCGTTCCCGCAAATATGTACTCTGTGCTAACACATCCGCACGTCTCACTTCCATATAATATTCAAAAATGTCTTCACCAATTTTATTCATGGCTTTCCTTACATTTTTCGCTTCTGCCGGCATACGATAATCATGACAAAGCACCAGCCTTGTGACAATTCGGATTGTCTCATTATCAAATTTTAATCTTTTTAAAATTTCTTTGGCAATATGCTCACTACCAATTGCATGTTTTTTAAAATGTGCCTGTCCCGTCTCATCCATAGTCTTGTACTCAGGTTTTCCCATGTCATGAAGCAACATTGTAATACGTAATATTCTATCCGGACGCACCCTCATTAATGCATGTAATGTATGCTCCCCTACATTGTACATATGGTGTGGCGTCTCCTGTTCCGTCTTCATAAGAAGATCAAATTCCGGCAAAAACTGCTTTGTAATTCCAAGCTCATAAGCTGTCCGTAACATATCCGGTCTATCAGAAACTAACGTTTTTACCAGTTCCACCTGAATTCGCTCTGCACTAATTTTTCGAAGCGTTGGAGCCAGCTCTTTCATAGCCATTCTCGCCTCGTCATCAATTTCAAATCCAAGCTGTGCCGCAAACCGTATTCCTCTTAATATACGCAAAGCATCTTCCGAAAATCTTGCCGTTGCATCTCCCACACAGCGAATAACTCCTTTTTTCAAATCTTCCATTCCGCCAAAAATATCTACAAGTCCATCTGCATCATTATATGCCATCGCATTGATTGTAAAATCTCGACGGAGAAGATCCTCTTTTAACGACCTAGTAAATGTAACCTCCTTCGGATGTCTGTTATCTTCATATTTCCCATCAATTCGATAGGTCGTCACCTCGTATCCTTCATGATCGAGCAAAACTGTAATTGTTCCATGCTCAATCCCTGTATCAAATGTCTTATCAAACAATGTTTTTGTTTCCTGAGGCATCGCAGAAGTTGTAATATCCCAATCTTGAGGAATTCGTCCCAATACGGAATCCCGTACACATCCTCCGACCGCATAAGCCTCATAACCATGTGTCTGAAGCGTCTCTATAATCTTTTTCACATTCTCAGGTAATACAATTTTCCGGTTTTCCATTCTCATATGCCTCCTTATTAATCTGTATTATTATAACACACTTTCAATTGGGGACGTGTTTTTTTCAAAAAAACTCCGTCCCCAATTGAATCTTATCCTGTCCCCTTTTGAATTGTGTAAAGTTCACCTTCAATTTGTTTTCTAATCCTCTTTACATAACTTTTCGAGACTCCTAGCTTTTCTTTTACTGCATTTTCGAATTGCACTCTACTTTCTACGAACTGTAAAATCTCCAATCCTTGAAGTTGTCTTTGTTCTTGCATGTTCCAAAGTATTTCCCACGCCAATTCTACATACTGCCTATACTCTTCCTCTTCTGTATCTAAAAACACATTTTCATCCTTTTCCTGATGAAAAGTTCCAATTGATGTCCCATCTTTAAATTTTTCCTCATATAACTTTAATGCTTTTTCACATAATACTTCTCTATTCTTTCTTTTCCCAGTATATTCCCTCATACTGCTATGTTCATATTGCATTATGTTATTACATATTTTTGCTTTTACTGGATTCATATGAATATAACGCAAGCAGCTCCAAAAATACCTTTCATCTTCTATACACTGCGTATTATATCGATTTTCAAATACATAACCAGTACGATTATGCTTATAATTATAATATTTCGCATATCTTCCCAGCACTTTTGCCATAAATATTGGCATAATTTCTTTCTCAGCTTTTGCTAAAAGGTGAAAATGATTTGACATAACACAATATGCATAGATTTCAATATTACAATCTTTTAAATTGTCTTTAAGCAAATTCAAAAACCTGGTTTTTTCGCGTTTTTCACCGAAAATATTTTCCCGATCCAAACCTCTGGATACAATATGATAAAAACCCGTTGCACTTTCACGCCTTGCTCTTCTCGGCATAGGCATCCTCCTCCCTATCTACTTTTCTTCTATAAATGTTGGCAATTCTCGGCGACACGCCAAATACTGATAATAATGTAGAAATATCATGAATAACAAGAATTGCGTTGTAGAATTAAATTAACACATTTGTTTCTATAATGCAAGAAATTTACGAACACAATACCATAAAATTCAATTGGGGACGGAGGTTTTTTAAAAAACCTCCGTCCCCAATTGAATTGTGTTTCTTTCTAGTAAGATTTTCCCCAATATGCCATATGTTTTGCTGGTTTTCCGCAATAAATACATTTATCAGAGATCATCGGTTCATCTTCGATCAAACATCTTGTAGCAGCTCCGCCTGTCTCATATTTCACTTCGCCTTCACATACTGGATCTCCACACCAACATGCTTTTACGAATCCGCGGTTTGCTGCGAATTTTTCTTTCATCTCGTCCATCGTTACTGCTGTATCGATGTGTGCTTTCAGGAACTCTTCTGCCTTATTGTACATATCCTGCTGGATTGTTTCAAGAATCTCACGAAGTTTTGTTGTTATTTCATCTAAGGACACAACAATCTTCTCGCGGGTATCTCGACGTACTACTACAACCTGATTATTTTCAATGTCTTTTGGTCCGATTTCAATACGTGTTGGGATTCCGAGAATCTCCTGCTCTGAGAATTTCCATCCCGGACTCTTCTCTGAATCATCAATCTTCACTCTGTATCCGGCTTTTTTCAGCTCATCAAGCAATTCATTTGCTTTTTCCAGTACTCCTTCTTTGTGCTGAGCAATTGGAATTACGCGACACTCAACTGGTGCAAGGTGCGGTGGGATAACAAGTCCGTCATCGTCACCGTGAACCATGATAAGCGCTCCGATACTTCTTGTGGACAATCCCCATGATGTCTCGTAAACATTCTTAAGCTGATTGTCTTTGTCGATATACTGAATTCCAAATGCCTCCGGAAATCCGCTTCCAAAGAAATGGCTTGTTGCGGACTGCAGTGCTTTTCCGTCGTGCATCAGTGCTTCTACTGTATAAGTATCCTGAGCTCCTGCAAATTTCTCATGCTCTGCTTTTCTACCTGCTACAAATGGTACAGCCATTGTCTCTTTGTAGAAGTCTTTGTAAATCTGCCACATCTGGATTGTTCTTTGTTCAGCCTCTTCATATGTTGCATGAATCGTGTGGCCTTCCTGCCATAAGAATTCTCTGGAACGAAGGAACGGTCTCGTTGTCTTCTCCCAGCGAAGTACGGAACACCACTGGTTCCATACTTTTGGTAAATCTCTGTAAGACTGTACTGTTCTTGCCCATAAGTCACAGAACAATGTCTCAGATGTAGGTCTTACGCAAAATCTCTCCTGGAGTCTCTCCATTCCACCGTGTGTTACCCATGCTACTTCTGGTGCAAATCCTTCGATATGATCTGCTTCTTTCTCAAGAAGTGCTTCTGGAATCAGGCATGGAAGATATACATTTTCTACACCTGTCTCTTTAAATCTTCTGTCAAGGTCAGCTTTTATAAGCTCCCAGATTGCAAATCCATTTGGAAGGTAGTTCAAGCATCCTTTTACGCTTGAATAATCACATAACTGTGCTTCTCGCACAACGTCTGTATACCACTGTGCGAAATCTTCATCACGTGATGTGATATTTTTTACTAATTTCTTATCCTTTGCCATCACAATTCTCCTTTTTCTTGTTCTTTTATTTCTGTAAAATTCTGTTCATTTCCATTTCAAAAATGTATCTTTACAGGAAATGTTTTATTTCCGAGGAGTTACTTTTTCTGCCGGGAACTTTTCATATAATTTAATAAAAATGTAATTATCTATTATACAAAAAACCGCCGACTCTTCATCTCCCCATATCAGGGACCGAAAGCTCCGGCGGTACCACCCTAAATTAACTGTAGCTATGTTGCAAATATCAGACAGCACAGTTCTCTCCATTCTCCATTAACGCTGGTCAGACGCTGCATTTTCATGCAGAGGCTCCAGGACCGGTTCCATGCAGTTCATAGCAGACACCTCACACCATATAATGTCCTCTCTGAGCCAGCTTACATGTACTAATTCCATTCATCGCCAAAAAGTATATCAATTTGCTCATAATTTTAATCTATCCCATGCACTTTGTCAAGATGTATACTACATAATGCTGCGCGTTGTAATCCTGCGCGTTAATAAATGCCATAAAAAAGAGAGAAGATTTTGAATGAACAACTTCTCTCTTTTTTCTCGGTTGAATTACCGTTTGTGATTGTGATTCAATCACCCTTTACGTTGGTGATTTATTATATCATGTTTTTGGAATCTTTTGACATTTTGCAACAAATTGTTGCTTTTTTATTCATATAAATGTTCTCTATAAACAATTTATATTCCCATTTTGGCAGCTTCAACTTGATTATTTCGACAGCTTCAACTTGCTTGTTTCGGTAGCTGCGTCTTATCTGTCTCTCTAATCACATCCGTCTCTCTAATCACATCTGTCTCTCTAATCACATCTGTCTCTCTAATCACATCTGTCTCTCTAATCACGTCCATCTCTCACCAAGTGACACTCTGTTTATTTCCAGTTTATTTCCGTTCAGCCGTGAGTTCCTTAATCTCACGATTCACCCTGTCTCTTAACTGAATCAGATACATATCGGATTTTGGATAGCGCTTGAATGTCAATGGCTCCGGAAGGTTTCCTTCAATCAACTCCATGACATGCTCTCTACTTGTCAAAGATTCCAGTAATTTCAGTGCTCGCAGATCTGTCATAGCTTCGTCATGTACCATCATACGAAGCGACTCTTCCGGCTGTCCATTTTCACCTGGATATACAAGGAATGGATCTCCTGACGGAAATGCTCCGGCCGCATCTGTCACTTCATATGGATTAATGTGTTCAATGGAATACTGGCTGTTATAAAAATTATATCCCCAATGTAATACTCCAATAATTTTATATTTATACAGCTGCACACCGTAAATACGATTTCTCGCAGACGGCATGGACATAAAACGGTTACTTACTTCATAAAACTGTCCTGTACAGTAATAAGTCCACATATCCGTCAGACCATTTGCAAGAAACTCTTCAATTTCATTATTTCCCGGAACCGGCTTGTCAATTAGACCGTGACGGTAAATTTCATAACTGGATAATGCATCAAATGTGTGAAATCCGTCCAGCATATTTCCAAGGGATTCTTTTGCAGCCTTATAAGACTCCAAATGTTCTTCTCTTGGCTCATCTGAAATGTGAAAATAAGTCACATCTGCAATTTCCCATTTTCTTATCTTTGCTGTCAACTGTGGGAGAAAACTCTCAAGGAATTTTGTATATTCCCCGACCGCCGGTGTATGCCAGCCAAAAATCTTCTCTTTCTTTCCATTGACAGTTGCAACAACCTTCGGTGCATATTTTGCTCCCCATTGCGAGAACAAATGTGACATTTCAAAATACTCGATTCCACATTTCTTACAGAGATCGATCCAGCGCTTCAGCTTCTCAAATCCAAATACATACTCTCCATCTTTTACTTCTACGTCAATCAACTGACAAGTCGTTCTCTCAAGTCCAATTGCAGTATCAAGCGGTGAAGTGAATAACGGGGTCAGCATCATATTACAATCACGTTTTACATATTCCTGGAAGTAATTTCCCAGAAGCTTCCAGTGTTCCTCTGAAAACACTTCTACATGATAATAATCCGCCAGGCAATCTGCATGCATCCATTCTGTGTGCATAATATCCAGTTTCGGAAGTTCCGTTCCGATAACTGTCACTTTCTGTTTTGCACTACATACAACTTCACCTTCTTTGATAAACTGAAGCTCTATCTCATACTCTCCCGCCGGAATCTCATTTGTAATATCCACATCCACCCAAAGGCTGCGCCACTGGCGTGAATAGACAATCACTTTTCCGTCCTTTAAATCTTTAAGAAGATCCGGATACAATCCAGAAATCGTCTTCAGATAATTATCATCTACAATTCCATTGGTCGCACGTCCGACCGGAACCATCTCCACCGTCCTCACATGAACATGCTCTGCAAGCTCAGAAACTACGCGCACATCTAATCGCTCACGCATTACAAAATCACCGGTATATGCCACCTGAAATGATACCGTCTCTCCCCACAGACCACTTAACATCTGACATTCCATGCGGTATACCGGAGTCTCATCTGGGAATACCTTTTCCAGAGAACTCAGTGGTTTCATTTCATATTTAATTACTTTCTGGTCAAAAATACTCATATTTTATTTTCCCCTCTATCCTTTGATTCCACTCAACGTCATTCCTTCTTTGAATTTACTCTGCATAAATACATAGAAAATAAATGGTGGCAGGAAATTGATAACTGCACATGCCATAGTCAGACCTACATCTGTATTATACAATGTCTTCATCATACCAAGTGCCAATGGCAACGTCTTCATTTCCTGTTTTGAACAAGACACCATCGGCCATAAAAAGTTGTTCCATGCTCCGACAAATGTAAAAATAGACAGGGCTATAATCGATGATTTCACCATCGGCAATACCACTTTAAAGAAAATACGCAAACGTCCACAGCCATCTATTTTAGCCGCATTGATCAGGTCATCCGGAATATCCAGAATGGCCTGCCGCATAATAAACACACCAAACGCTGTCGGCAATGGCAAGATCAGCGCTTTAAAAGTATTTAACCACCCCAGATTCTTAATAATCAAAAATAACGGAATAATAATAACCTCTGACGGAACGACCATTGTCATGATCAAAAAGATGAACAACTTATCATTTCCTTTAAAATCCATCTTTGCAAATGCATACCCCGCCAGTGAACATACTGTTACCGTAAGAATTACACCAACAACTGCAACAAACACGCTGTTAAATACGTAATTTGGAAAATTAGCCAGGGAAAATATTTTCTGATACTGCATCAGTGTCAGCTTTTCCAATGAAAAATCAAAATCATAAGCATTCGTTGTTGATTTAAAAGACATCATTACCATATAAACAAATGGAATCACACTGATAAATATAATAATCAACATAAATATATATATGAAGATCTTATTAATTACTTTTTTCATCCTATATTTCCCCCTTTCTATATCTCTGATGCCTCACGCTTCATCATTCCACGCTGCAACATTGCTATAACCAGAATTACAACAAATAATATATTGGAAACTGCCATTGCATATCCCGCAGAGCTGGAACCTGCAAAGCACAATGAATATGCATAAATCACCAATGTTGTAGATGCATTATTCGGTCCGCCACCCGTCATTGTGTAAATCAAATCAAAGCACTGCAATGATGAGGTAATTGATAAGAACACTGCTAATATAATCGTCGGTTTCAACATTGGCAATGTTATCCGAAAAAATCTTGTCACCGTTCCTGCACCGTCTACTTTTGCAGCTTCATAAAATGACTCTGAAATTCCAAGTAACCCTGAAGAATAAATAACTACATAATACCCTAACATTTTCCAAATGGCCACTGCTGCAACAACCGCCAGCGCTGTCTTAGCATTTCCAAGTAACATAGATGCCTTGATCCCAAACAAGCCAAAAAATGTTTCTACTGCCGGAATTTTTCCGTTCAGCAATTCTCTCCAGATAACACCTGTTGCCGCATTGGAACAAAGTACCGGAATGAAAATAACACTATTTGCAATCTTGCCAATTAACATATGGCGATGACTAACCAAAAATACAGAAACTATGAGAGATAAAATCATTTGTAACGGCACGATCATAACCATTAATTTTAATGTGTTAAAAAGTGCTTTCATAAATTTTGTATCTGTTACCAGCCGCTCATAGTTCTTCAATCCATAAAATGTTGGTGGTGTCATGATATTATATCTTGTAAAACTAAGTACAATTGATATGATGACTGACACAATAACAAAGCCGATCAGGATGACTGTAATCGGCGTAATATAACCATATGGTGCCAGATTTGCTATTTTCTTTTTATTCATAATCGTCCTTTCATCTTATTGCGCAATCATCAATAGTGCAAAAAGATGCCTGCAAAACTTGCAGGCATCGACTATTATGCATTTATCTTTTATTTATTTGCCCAATATTCATCTAACAGTCCGTTTGCATAATCTTCAGCCTCTTTCAGACCTTTATCAACGCTTGTCTCTCCGCTCATAATTCCCTGGAAATCAGCTGCAAGCTGGTTCAGGATCTGTGTTCCACAAGGACCAACCTGAATTCCATGCCATTTGTCTTTATCCTCTGTATAGATTTTCTCCATCTTCTCATCACCTACATATGGCTCACTCTCTGTAAGTGCAGCTCCCGGGCATTTTGCATGATATGCTGTCATGAACTCAGAACCTGTTACATATTTGATGAAGTCCATAGCAAGGTCTTTATCCTCACATGCAGACATCAGTGTCAGACAATCTGTTGCTCCAAATGTTCCAAAGTCTTTGTTCTTCAGTGAAGTAACAAAATTCCAGTTCAGATCCGGATATGTTTCTGCAAATGTTGTTCCATCTGTCTGTGAAGAACGTGTAATTCCGAATGCTGCTTTTCCGGCACCGAATACATTTGAGAATGCATCAGACCATGACAGTGACATAAAGTCCTCATTCATGTAAGATGTAAGTCCTTTTAACCATGTAACTGCTTCTTTTCCAGCCTCGTCAGCAAAGCTTACAGATTTCAGGTCATCATTATAAACCTGTCCACCGTTCTGCCATAATGCGCTGTAGTAGTATGCATTCAGAATCTGCATTGCTCCGATATCACTTGTATTCATTCCACAAGCAAAACCATACTGGTCAACTTTTCCATCTCCGTCAGTATCTTTTGTAGCTTCCTGACAGATTCTTGCAAAGTCATCCCATGTCTCAGGTGCTTTCTCTCCAAGTGCATTTAAAATATCTTCATTGTAGTATAACACGAATGGAACTCCCGTTACTAATGGCCAGCCATACTGTCCATCCATCATATTACCATTAGAAAGATATTTGTACTCTTTCTTATCTTCATCTGTAACGTAAGAAGACATATCCTCTACTGCACCTGCATCGATGTATGTTGGAAACATCTCGTTGTACATATATCCAACGTCCGGACCTTCTCCTGAGTTCAGAGCTGTTGTATAAGTCTCTTCGTACTTGTCCCATGGGATAACTGTAAGATTTACTTTACAATCATTTTCTTTCTCCCAGTCTTTTAAAAGATCTCCCCAGTTCTTCTCTGTAGCATCGTCAAGTGGCGGTACCCATACTTCTAATGTCTTCTCGCCAGATTTGCTGTCAGATTTTTTGCTGTCGTTCTTGCTTCCACAGCCTGCAACCATAGATACAGCCATAGCAGCAACTAACAGCACACTTATAATTTTCTTTTTCATTTTCGTGCTTCTCCTCCATGAATCGTACTTATATTTTTATAAATCATCACTTATAGATTATACATATTATTTTTACTTGCCTCAAATTTAATTTTTAAATAAATGTTTTCTATTTATTTAAAAATTAAATAAATGATTTTTTTACAGATTTTTTTGCAAATAACTTGGTTGTTTATCAAAAAAGCACTTGCATTTTCTATATGTTTTCTGAAATTTTTTCATTATCAATCAACAAGCCTTTATCTTTCATTTATGATTATTCCCCTGCCTATTCCAACTTTTTTACCGGCCAGAAGATATTGCTTCAATCCTCGCTGAAGACTATTTTCTTCCAGATATGCATCTTTGTTCTCTCGAATTTCCCCAAATACTCTTTCTTCTGCCTGTGGGAAATCATAATGTACCTCTACAATATGATACATTTTCTGAAAACGAATAATATTACTTGTCTCTGGTAATATCTCTCTCAGTTCCGGACTTAAAAGCCATGAATCGCAAATAAATATCACATCTTCGTTACTAAAAAATTTCTTAGCTGATTCAAAAGATTTTTGACATTCACAGTAATCCAGTTTTTCTCCAGCCGGTATATGAACATTCAACACTTTTTCTCCACTCGGCAAATGGTATTTCTGTGCCAACTTCTGATCCAAAATAAGTGGTTCAAACTGAAGTCTTCCCAGACGGAACAACTCCATTCGAATAGACTTTGCAACCCATTCCACTTCTTCCAGTCCATATACTTTGTATTTCCGATAACATTCTTTACACCAAATCGTGATATCAGAAAACGTATCATGAAATATCTCTTCGCTGATATCTTTCTCCTTATACTTTTCATGGACTTCACATGCCAGCTTCAGATAGAACCATAAAACCCATTGAAAATGTTTTTGAGTTTCTCGCCATTTATTTAAAAATATTTCAAAATCATTTTCAAATAAATGTTTCCATTCATAAAACTCCTTCTCAGACAAACTGTACTTTCCTATATTTTCCCGCACTTCCTCTGGTATTTCTATTCGCAGCATCACTTCCTGTATCGTCATAATTATCCTTTTACAGAACCTCCTACCATGCCAGAAATTAAATACTTTCTGAAAATAATTGCTGTTACTGCAGGTGGTATCAACGATACAATACCTGCTGTTGCAATTAATCCATATTCTACACTGTCTTTTGTCACAAATTCAGATACAACAATCGCCATAGGTTTTGTATCCATAGATGAAGCTAATATAAGCGGAATCTGAAACTGGCTCCATGTATTCAGGAACATAATCAGTGACACTGACAAAATAATCGGATATGACAATGGCAATATAATTTTAAAAAATGCTTTTCCTCGACTGCAGCCATCAATGTGTGCCGCCTCTTCCAGCTCTTTTGGAATTGTCGAAAAATAATTTATAATCATCCACGTTGCCATCGGCAGATACGAACTTACATAAACCATACTCAGCCAAAATGTATTATCCAGCATATGCCCTGCCGAAAACATTTTATACAGAGGAATAATAGTTGCCATTACCGGAATGACCATCGTAATAAGTAAGGCATTTTTGATAATTTTCCTTCCCGGAAACTCTATTCTGCTTAATGTATATGCACTCACCAAAGCAATTGGCATACCGATACAGATCGTCACAATCACTGCTCGAAGAGAATTTTTTAAACCTGTAAAGTATGCAACACTTCTTCGTCCGCCAGAAAACAAATTCTGAAAATTACTCCATGTAATATGACTCGGTAATAAACTAACTACATTTGAGAACATTTCTGCTTTCGGTGTAATCGCCATAACAAAAGTCCAAACAAATGGTCCTAATGTGAAAACTAAAAAAAATATCGTTGCAATAATATATCCTGCTTTCTTCACATACTTCATTAATAATCCACCTCCTTGTTCAAATTCCGGAGATAGAATATTCCTAAAAGTAATGCAAAAAATAAGACAATATACGTCATTGCGCTGCCTTTTCCAAAATCCAAAAATGAAAATGTAGTCAAATAACTCTCCATTAATATATTTTTCCCCAAATCTCCATAGCCTGAAAGTGCTACAATTTCATCAAAAACATTTATTGCAGTTACTGATGTTGAAGTAATTCCCAATGCCAAAAATGGTTTCATAAGTGGCATTGTAATATGCCAGAATACCTTCCTTGGCGTTCCTCCATCCATTTTCGCCGCTTCATAAATAGCATCCGGAATTGACTGGCGTCCAGCCAGGCATACCAATGCCATAAACGGCACACTACGCCATACAACTACAATCGAAACAACCAGTAATAACAGCCAGCGCGAACCAAGAAATTGAACCGGTTTACTTACCAGCCCCAGACCAATCAGTATTTTATTTAAAAATCCATATCCTGAAAAAAATACAAATTTCCATAAAATACCATTTACAAATGGTGGTAATGCCCATGGCAGAATTGCTATTGCAAGTAACATTCCAGCACATTTACATTCCAAATTCAAATATACTGAAACTAAATATCCAATTATCGTTGTAAAAACAATTACAAACACTAAAATAAATAAAGTATTTTGCATACTATATTTAAATGTATCCGACTGTAAAATATCTATATAATTTTTAAATCCAATATAATGAATGTTTCCCGGCTCCGTAAGTTTCCATCTTTTCAAACTATACGCAAAAGTTGTAATAATGGGATAAAATACTAATACACCCATGATCAAAATCATGGGTGCAAGTAAAAGATATGGTAAAATCTTTTTTTTCATATGTGTATTTCCTATATTTTATTGTTCTTTAAGCAGTTTATCTAATGCTGAAGACATCTCTTCATAGGCTTTCTCCGGTGTCAATTCTCCAAGCGCCATCTTATTAATTGCGTTATACATTGCACTGCTCATTTCTGCGTAATAAGCTGGTACTCCATTCGGGAATGGAGATACAATTAACTCAGATGCTTCTAACATGGCTCCTGCATTTGCAATTGTTCCATCATCAACCAGTTCTTTTAATACTGAACTACGTGTTGGAAGGCTTCCAAGTGTTTCATTTAATTCTTTCTGCATATCAGCAGATGTATACCATTCAACAAATTTTTGAGCAGCTTCTTTATTCTCAGATGTAGAAGTAACACCAAGTGCCTCTGGAAGAGCCATTGTTTTTTTCGCTGTTCCGTCTTTACCTGGAGCAAGAATCGGTTCAACCTGTCCCACTACCGCTGAATCATCCGGATTTTGTGTCTTAGATACAAACATTGTTGGTCCTACAAGAAAACTTGCTGTACCACTGCAAATTCTCATATAAGCCTCCATACCAGAAGCTGTCTTGTCCTCTGGGGCAACCAAATCAGCATCTAAAACTTCCTGATAATAATTTAATGCATCCATAATGGCATCTTTATTAAATGTTCCATCATCATTCCATACAACTCCGTCCATTTGGAATGCTGTCCACATTAATCCTGTTGCAGCTTTCTCTTCTGCATTCATAGACATTGCAAGCGGATAATCAACACCAGATGCTTTTAATGCTTTTGCATCTTCCAAAACTTCTGCATATGTTTTTGGTGCTTCATTTATTCCGGCTTTAGCAAACTGGTCTTTGTTATAATATGCGATACGATAATCATTGGAATACGGAAGTGCTAAAATTTCATCATCTACTGTAAATGTATCTAATGTAAGAAAATCTTCCTTATCTGCATCTGAAATCTTCAGTGGCTCTAACCAGCCAGCTGCCTTGAATTCTCCTACCCAGGACCAGTCCACTTCTACTACATCAGCAACATTTTTATTTCCTGTTGCAGCTGTAGCCAGTTTTTCACGGATATCATCCCAGCCCACTTCAGATACTTCAACCTCAATTCCAGTCTCTTTTGTAAATTCATCCAGTTGATCATCAGATGGAATCGCCCAATCAGGCGCCATAAATGTAATGGATTCTCCTTTATCAGACTTTGTGTCGCTATTTCCGGAATCATTCTTTGATCCACAGCCAACAGCCATTGATGCAACCATAGCTGCAACCAATAACATGCTTACAATTTTCTTTTTCATTTTGTGTTTTCCTCCCGTTTTCTTTTGAAAATATTTCATAACTACATATACAGAATAGCATATCTCTCGTCTTCACACCAAATTGATATTCTTAATATATAATCACTTTATATTTGTTTTATCTATAATCATTTGTTTAAATTTTTATTTTTATGAATATATAGTGCCTATTGCAAAAACGAATAATTTTATCCCCTATATTCCCCGCATGCTCTTGCTGCATCCATGAACCAGTCTATCTTCTGTGGATCTGTTGTCTCTGGGATATCACATCCCGTTGCAAGTGTGTATCCCTTCTTTGCCTTACTTCCAATTTCTACACATCGTTTCACATCCGCAAAAATTTCTTCTTTCGTTCCTTTCATGACAATGCTCACTGGATCTACATTTCCTGCAATCGGTACTTCACTGCCAATCTCGTCTGCCGCCTGCTTAATATCTATAATATTATCAAGGCTTAATTCATTTAACTGATATTGTCCAAGATATTTCCAAATACTCCTTGTGTCTCCACACATATGAAGAGATACTTTATGTCCTGTCTTTTCATATGCATAATCGCTCAGCTCTTTTGTATATGGGAAAACGAATTTTTCATACATTTTCGGTCCAATCAATGCTGGATTTGCGACCGGATCTGCCATGGCAATTCCAAGTCCATATTGAGTTGCCATATCAATACAGCTTTTCTGACTATCTGTTGCAATTCTCATCAGCCGATGAACTTCCTCTCCATATTTCCGGCAATCTCTAAGCAATTTTTCCACCCCTCGAAGCGAAGAAGTAATTGTAAATGGTCCGCCAATGCTTGCCTCAATCGGTACAATTCCCTGCGCCTCTTCGCTCAATATTTTCGCTTCTTCTATAAATACTGCAATTCGAGGATCTCGCTTTGCCTCGACCGGCTCCATCTCATCAAGCTTTTTATAATCAGATATCATTGGGGCATCGGCATATGGAACTCCATTTTCCGGATAGATAAATTTCCCTCCCAGCGCTTCCACGATTCCTCTTGTATTCGGTCCGATCACAATTCGGTCATAGCCGTAACGATTAAATACAATTCTCTCTGCCTGTGCCATTTTTTTTACATCGAACCAAAAATCACGAACACTGATTCCACTCAGATAGCACTTAAACTCGCTGGTAAATGGCATCGCCATCACTCGGTCTGCCCTCTCACCATTTTGAATTGCCTTCTTTCGTTCAATTGGTGTCATCTGATCTTTCACATTTTTCTCAATCTTCATCCTTGTCCCTCTTATCCTGTTATTCAAGAATGCCGAACACATTCTTGCTGCGAGGTGCGCGTCATGCAATTGCACGACATACTTCTACTGCGCACCTCTGCAAGTCTACACTCCGTTTCGGTCGGCGCAAAACCATTGTCCACCGGACAATGTGCGCCCTGCCGGAGGCTATATGGTTCAGTATACCATATTTTTTATCAAATAATATATCTCGATCTTATTTATATTTTTCTTCTATGTTTCCCCTCATATATCATATTTTCCAATCTTCTTTTTCTCACTCATTCCTTGTTCTATCCAGTTAACTGGCGTATAGTTTAATTAAGATTTATATGTTTTGACATCCAAAGCAAATTAATAAAGAGGTATTTTTCATGCACAAAGATGACCAAATGACCCCTAAAGAACGGGCATTCGCCTTATTTTCCGGAAAACCGGTAGACCGTATGCCTATCAAATTATTTTCCCCATACATCGGTATGAACTTCGGAGTATCTTATCAAGAAGCTTTTGCAGAATCAAAATCTCGCGCCCACTGGCTCATTGAAAGCTATAAGCGTTTCGGTCAGGATGGATTAAGTGTAAACTATCGTCTGGATGGTATTCCAGTTGCATTCGGCGCCGAATCCACCTATGATCCATCCGGAATTCCTATCATCAAAAAATATATCGTGAAAGATTTTTCCGATATCAATCAACTGGATCTTGAGAAAATTCGTTTTGAAAATGATACAAATGCACAGACTACCTATGAGGCAGTTCAGATTATCCAAGACGAATTAAATGATGAGATTTTCACAGGAGTCGGGTTCATGGGACCATTTACGACTGCCGCAAACCTTGCCGGAACAGAGAAAATTCTCAAATCCATGAGAAAAGACCCAGAAGGGCTTCACAAATTTTTAGACTTTGCCGCTGACATTACTATCGAAGTTGGCCGCAAATTTGTAGAAAATCAGATTGGAATCGGCCTGGCTGAGCCTACTGCTTCCCTTCTGTCTCCAAAGCAGTTCCGCGAATTTGTCATTCCATATTACAAAAAAGTTATGGATAAATGGAAAGAATGGGGCAGCCACGGCGCTGGTTTCCACATCTGCGGTGATACAACAAGACTTCTTGAAACTTTCCCTGAGATGGGAATTCGCGGAGTCAGCATCGACAGCGCAGTAGATATTGCTGTTGCCAAAGAACTAGTCGGCGACAAGCTTTCTATTATGGGAAATGTCTCTCCAGTTGACATTCTGCAGGGAACTCCAGAATCTATAGAGCAAGCTGTCATCGAGTGCTTCCGCAAATGCTGGGATAATCCATGTGGATTTACCATTGCCCCAGGCTGTGACATCCCCGTACAGACATCCTTGGAAAACATTGATGCCTACATGCGCGCAGCAAGAAAATGTGCGAAATACCCGGTACAGCCGTCAAATTGGGAATAAAAATGTATTCGCAATATCCATAATTACATAATATACCACTTCAAAATGGGAGTTGCCATCTCTAGCATCTCCCATTTTTCATACTTAATCACTTTATTTTTTATTCTCTCTTACATGTCTTCACTTTTATTTACAATCCATGTAATAATTACATCCATATCGAATATCAAACGAAATATTTTTTTCTTTTAATTTTTCTTCTATATTCTTTTTATTACAATCACTTTCCATCTGATTAAGCGTTGCCAACAAACCTTCAATAACATTCGAAATTTGTTCTCTTGGAATTCCAATTGCCATTTCATCATCTTTCCATCCAGCGCGATGTCTGGTCCCAATACATAGCATTGATACATTCATATCTTTTGCCACATATGGCCTTGCTGTACTTTCAAGACAAAGTGCTTGATTTCCAATCATTCGAATTGCCTTTGGCATCCCATAAAAATATGCATATCCTTGTATAATTCTCATAGCATTATATGGATTTGTAACAATAATAGTAACATCTGGAAAATCATTTAATTGCTCAATTGGGGCAACAGAAACTCCAATATATCCCTTTTCCATATAACTTAATTGTTCCCTCACTTCACTAGAAAGTTTTGAACTATTATACAGTTTCAAACGAGCCCAATTCTCACCATGATCATTTCTAGAATCATCTACATCCATTCCCAATACTCTCGGTCCACTTTGACATTTAAAATCTGATTTTTTTGCTTTAATCATGTTGCCTTTTGTAGCTGCAGCAATCATCTGACAATAATTAATTGTTTTTTTTAAAGCTATTCCGTCTGCTTTATCATAATCATCTTCAGTTGCCAAAAAATTTATTCCAACTACTTTTCGCTCCAACTCCAATGCACAATACAGTTTATCCACTGTATGTTTCCATTTATTTTTCATTATTCCTTAACCTGATCATCACTTGTATAGAATTCAAATACATTCGGATATGTTTCATTAATTTTTTTCTGTACATCTGAATCACGCAAGCATTCTGCCATTGCTACTGCCCAGTCAGATTGAACATCATCACCCTTTGTTATTACACCCATTGGATAATTTACCATTACATTATCCCGTACTATATAGGAAGAAGGATCTTTTCCCGCAGCAGACATATGTGTAAACCAGCAACATGCTGCTGCCATATCCTCAAGAGCCGTAACCGTCTGAGCCTGTTCCATTTCTACAATTTCAAGATTCTTTGGATTATCAACAATATCTGCAACAGTAGCAAGGTCTACATCATCAGCTAATTTTATAAGTCCTGCCTCTTCCAAAATTTTTAAAGAAACGTCTTCATTTGTAGCATCGTTCATGACTGCAATCTGTGATCCTTCTGGTATCTCATCTACTGATTTATATTTTTCAGAATATAAACCGATACCAGTATACATTCCATATGGCTTTACCATATCCAAATCTGCTCCATTACTTTCATTATAGCTTAAAGCAAATTTCTTCTGCTGACCAAGCGACACATCCGTTTCCCCGCTGGCACAAGCCTCTAAGCAAACAGGGTTAGAATCAAATGATACAAATTCTGTCTTGTACCCTTCTGCTTCATACTTGTCTTTAAACGCTTCATAAAAAACTTCTGAAACAGCAGTCCCTGCTATTTTAATAACCTTTTTGTCTTCCGTTTTCTTTTCACTTTCCGTGGACTTACTTCCACATCCCGCTGCTAATGTGCCTACCATTGCCACTGCAAGCAACACTCCTAATAATCTTCTTTTCATTTTTAATCCTCCGTTTTATAAAATTATTTAGTTAATTTATATAACTTGTTGCCTATCCCCTGTATAAGCATAACAAGAAATATCAATATAATTACAATAAAGTACATAATCAAATAATCAAATCTTTGATAGCCATAGGTCAAAGCAACTGCTCCAAGTCCACCAGCCCCAACTGCTCCTGCCATCGCTGAAGTATTCAGCATATTAATCATCATAATCGTAAAATTAGATACTAACGTTGGTAATGCTTCCACAAGCATTACTTTAAATATAATTTGAAGTTTAGATGCACCAATTGAACGAGCCATCTTAATAAGTTGCGAATCAACAGTATTTAACGAATTTTCTGTCATTCTTGTTGCAAATGGAGTACTTCCAATTACAATTGCAAAAATGGCTGCTTGTACACCTATTTTAGTTCCGATAAAAAATCTTGTAATAGGTGCAATTGCAACTATTAAAATCATCATCGGAAAAGAACGAATAATATCTGTTATTTTAGCTAAAACACCGTGAATAATTGGGTGCGGTGATAAGCCATTTTTATCAGTCATCACAAGAATAATTCCTAAAAAAATACCAAAAAAAATTGAAAATATAGCTGATACCAATACCATTATTAAAGTATCTCCAATCGATGGTATAATAACAGATGACATATAACGCATCAGGTTTGTATTTTCTAGCTCCCTCGTAATTCCTATCATTTAAAAACCTCCCGACACTTTATATTGAGTATTAGTTTCATTTAAATATTTTTGAACTCCTACAAAATCTTCTATATCTAATGTAATTGAAATTCTTTGATTATCTTCTCCAATTAATTCTTTTAATTCCTTGGGTTTATTTTCAAAAATTTCTTTTACATTTCCAGTCAAAGAAACTTCTCCTTTATCCAAAATAGCCATTCTCTCACAAAGATTCTGTATAACATCCATTTCATGTGTAACAACAATAATTGTTATTTTAAATTTTTGTTGTAGATTTTTTAAAAGTCCCAAAATTGCTACTGTTGATTTGGGGTCTAACGCAGATGTGCATTCGTCACATAATAAATACTTAGGATTCATTACCAACGCTCTAGCAATAGCCACTCTTTGTTTTTGACCTCCACTCAATTCGGATGGTCTACATTTTAATTTGTCTTGAATACCAGTAAGTTCTGCTAACTCTTCTACGCGATTTTTAATCTCATTTTTAGGATATTTCCAACACTCCATAGGAAGCGCAATATTATGAAAAGCATCTTTTCTGCCAATCAAAGAAAAATTTTGAAATATCATTCCCATATTTTTACGAAACTGTCTCAGTTTAAGTTCAGATAAAGTTTCTAATTTGATACCATCAATTGCAATACTCCCCGATTGATATATTTCAAGACCTGTTAAACAATTCAAAAGAGTTGATTTTCCGACTCCGCTTGGACCAACCAATCCATATATTTCATTATCTTGTATCGTTAGATTTATATTTTTTAAAACAGAAATCCCTTTGAAGGATTTATTTAAATTTTTTACCTCAATCAATGTCTTTACCTCTTTTGTATAAATCGAAATCTTTTATCACTTTTATGGGAAATAATGTTTCGCATCTATACATATTTTTCTCTTCTTAACATGTTATGAATTTCCTCTTCGAAAGAATATATTCCTCTATTTTTATTTAATATAGAATTAAATTCTTTATTCTTAAGTATACTCTCGACTATATTTCCTTTCCAATTGTTTTTATTAATATTAAATTGTATTTATAGTTTTTTTCTATTCGCACATATTTTTTCTATTGCGATTTTTATTCCCTACTATTCGCATAATAGTTCTTTGTATTCCCCGTTTTATCCAAAAAATGGAATATAATTCCATAAGGAGGTATTATATGGACTATTTAAATTTCTTTTCCCAACGTTTAAATGAACTCCGTACGCAGAAGGGTGTTTCCGCGCGCGACATGAGTCTTTCTCTCGGTCAATGCGAGAGCTATATTAACAAAATAGAGAATCAGAAATCTCTTCCCTCCATGAATGTGTTTTTTTACATATGTGATTTTTTAGATATACATCCTAAAGATTTTTTTGATATGACATTAGAAAATCCGACAACAACTAACGAACTTTTTGAAAAGATATCGAAGCTTACACCTGAACAGCAACAACATTTTCTTTTCTTGATAGACGATCTTTTAAAGGCACAATAAAAGGGGCTGTCTGGAAATAGACAGTTCTAAACAGGGGCAGACATGACTCGCATGAGTCTTGTCTGCCCCTGAATTTATTTCTCAAAAAGAGAAAAAGATGGCTAACGACAACCATCTTTCTCTCCATTCCATGTTATAATGGAACTATGCAAAAACAAGATTATTATAACGACTTTTTTGAAATTGGGCATCAGAAAATTAACTTCAGTTTCTTCGAATTGAGTTTACCCGACGACGATCCTGTCTATACCCTGAAAAAAGTGATGGAGGAATTAGATTTTTCGGGACTGCTGGCCTGTTATTCGAATAAGGGAAGAACCGGGTATAACCCAATCATGCTGTATGCTGTTGTTACCTACGCTAACATGCGAGGAGTCAGGGCTGTTGACCGTATTGTAGATTTATGTCAGAGAGATCTTGCTTTTATCTGGCTGACCAAAGGGCAGAAACCCCAAAGGGATACTTTTTACGATTTTAAAGGGAAAAAGCTGACGGGAGAAGTCCTGCATGAACTGAATTACCAGTTCATGCGTCGCCTGGAGAAGGAAGGGCTTATCACACTGAAAGAACTCTACATCGATGGGACAAAGATCGAAGCAAACGCAAACAGATATACGTTCGTCTGGCGGGGCAGCCTCAACTATCATCTTGCCGGCCTGCTGGACACTATAGATGCCCTTTATGCAAAGTATAATACGTTTCTGCACGAGAACGGGTATGGGCCCAAATACGACCTGGGGGATGCCCGGATGTTTGTGATTGAAGGAATGGATAAAGTCAGGAAGGTCATCGAAGAAAACAGGAACCGGAAACTTACAAAACATAAGAAGATCTCCAATAACACCGTCATTGAGATTAATCATTGCTCCCCGCTTGAGATCCTGAAGCTGCAGAAGAACCTGATACGGATAGCCGAAGGAGAAGGGATTGGGTTCGTTTATGGGAAAGGAAAGCATAAGCCGGAAATCCAAAAGCTTTACGAGGAACTGGAAGAATGCGGAAGCCGCCTGATGGAATATAAGGAATGTTTTGAGATCATGGGGAAAGACCGCAACAGCTATTCCAAAACAGACCTGGAAGCAACGTTCATGCGGATGAAAGAGAACCATATGCTGAACGGTCGGTTAAAACCGGCGTACAATGTCCAGATCGCAGTAGAGAACTACTTCCTTATCCACGGATATGTGAGTAATGACCGGACAGACTATAATACGCTGATTCCGGTTTTAGAAAAGCACCAGAATGCGTTTGGCGATACACTGGAGGCAGTGACTGCCGACAGCGGCTACTGCAGTGAGAAGAACCTGCTGTATCTGAAAGAGAATGAGATCAAAAGCTTCATCAAGCTTCAGGATCATGAAAAGCGGAAGACACGGGCCTACAAAGAGGACATTGGGAAGTATTACAACATGACATACGAGGTTTTTGAGAATGAGCATTATTACATCTGCCGTGATGGAAGGGAACTTCGCTATATCCGGACGGAAAACAAAGAGCAGGATGGCTACACCCAGACGGTGGAGGTGTACGGGTGTACGGACTGTAGCGACTGCGAGCATAAATCCAAATGTCTTTATAAATACAATGAGGAAAAGAACCCAGACCGGAATAAAGTCATGAAGATCAATGAACGGCGGGAAGAACTAAAGGAAGAATCTAATGCGAATATCCAGAGTGAAGAAGGGATCCTGAAACGTCAGACACGGTCGATCCAGACAGAAGGGCATTTTGGAGATATCAAAGAGAACGAAAACTTCCGGCGGTCTAATTACCGTTCAGCGGAAAAAGTGTATAAAGAATTCATGCTGTATGCGATAGGCAGAAATCTCATGAAATACCATCGTTTTTTACATCATGAAATTGAGAAATACGAAGGGAAAAAAGGGCAAAAAACAGCTTAGCTGATGGAATGCTTCAAAAAATCCGGTCAAGGGGATTTTGCGCCCTGAAATAAGGATTACAAAAGGGAAGAGACAAGCCGTTGGAGAATTCAGGCCTTAAAAAAGTCCGAATTTTCTGGGATTGTCTCTTCCCTGCATGTCAGGGGCTAAAAATCGGTATTAACCGACAACTCCTTCAATCATTCTATCTACATTTTTATTTTAATGCATCCATAATCTCTTTGATCGTCTCCGGCTCCTCTTCCAGCGCAGACGCAATTTCATCTACAGATGCTCCCCGCGCCAGTTTCTTTTTCACCTGATCCATTACCTTTTGCTGTGCACCAAGTTTATATCCAGCCTCTTCTCCGAGCTTATATCCTTTTTCGTAGTTTTCTTCCCGTTCCATTCGAAGGTGTTTTTCTTCATCATATTCATAGATACTCACACTTTTCGCCTCCGCTCTCTGCCTGCTTAAAAATTCTGCAAGAATTCCTTCTTTAATGCATTCTGTGATCGCATGTTCAACTGCCAGTTCAATCGGCATCTCTTGTGCATATTGTCGAATACGTGCTGTATACTCTGCATAATCTCCCAAAGTCTTGCACATACGCTTCAGTTCATCGTTGAAGCCCGGATTAATGTTCAAAAGTGTCGCCCGTAACTCCAAGGATGGATTTTCTTCCTTTACCTTATATAATGCAGATAATTGAAGTTCTTCGCGCTCCGGACGTTTTTTCGCTCCATTATAAAATATAATAAATCTCGGTGCCGGCAACGCAACTGCAGTCTCTCCATACAGGTTCATATTCTTTGTCATTGCTGAATATACATCCGATATGTAAAGCATATAACGTAATGGAAGATTTGGGCTATACGTTGACTGATGCTCATATAATGAAACATAAAATCCGATCACAAACGAAATATCATTATGCATCGCCATATAGATCGCATTCTCCAGCGTATTAATCTCAAGTTCATCCGAATTCTTGTAATCTGTTCCATTTACCGCATTATACAGGCTTAGCAGTTCTTCTTTGTTACTAAAAATCATCTCAAAGATTCTGGCCTTGAAGCTTCGGTTTACTGGTGTCTGTGTAGCATTTACACACATAAGGTTCCTCCTTTTCATTTGAAATATCGCAGGAGATTCCAAATGAAAATATACCTTTCACCAACAACCGATCCCTTTTATCTGACATTTCTTCTGTTGGCTATATCTGCTCTTTTCTTCTCATCTCTCTGCTAGTTAATAGGGGTTTTTAAGCATTGCGATTTCTTCACCCCTGCCGCAGCAGAAAGGATACATTCAAGATATAGATAGATAAATTTGATAGAATGATTTGTCAGAAATATAATGCTTTGTATGTATACTAACACATAGGGTTTTCTTTGTCTACATTTAATTTTAGAAACAATTTCTTGACAACCTTTTCATTTTATTTCAATATAGTCATATATCACGGTTTGTCCGCGAATCCGGACATCTGAATTATTTAAAAAGGACTTTTAATATGATTAAAGATATGAATATTTTATACGAAGATACGCAGATTCTGGTCTGTGTCAAACCTGCCGGAGTTGCAACCCAAAGCAAACGCATCGGCTCCCCGGACATGGTGAGCCTTTTAAAAAATCATATCAGCATGACTTCTGGTAAATCCGGCGAGCCATACCTTGCCGTCATTCACAGACTAGACCAGCCGGTAAGTGGAATTCTCGTCTTCGCCAAGACGCCTGCTGCCGCAAAGGAACTGAACCGTCAGCTTACAACTTCCGGCTTCGGTAAGCATTACTATGCATTAGTTGCGGGAACGCCAGAACCACCATCTGCTGATTTAGAAAACTACCTTGTAAAAGATGCCAGAACAAATACTTCCAGAATCTGTCAGAAAGGTACTGCAGATGCCAAATTAGCAAAGCTTCATTATGATTTAGTTGATACTACATTTTTTGCTGATATTGCTTCCACAATTCCTGTCGCGACCAGTCAGCTAAAAATCAAGTTAGATACTGGACGCCATCATCAAATTCGTGTGCAACTTTCCGGTATGGGCTGCCCGATCATTGGAGATACAAAATATAATTCTGATACACCAAAACTTCCTACCGGACGCACGCCACTATGTCTATGCGCATACAGCCTTGAATTCAAACATCCTGTCACTAAAAAACAGATGACTTTTTCACTTGAACATTATGCATAAAACCAGAAGCTGGATATGCCTCCAATTACATATCCAGCTTCTTCGTTTCATTTTCTTTTTTCAATTTTCCTTAAGCTTCTGTTCGTATGTCCTCTATTCGCACAAACTAGATAACGGCTTCCTCAGGTGCCTCTTCTAATACTTTTTCGTAATTCTCGAGGATGATGCTTTGAATCTTTTCGCGAGTTCCGGAATTGATTGGATGAGCAATATCTCTGTATTCTCCATCCACTGCCTTTTTACTTGGCATAGCAATAAAAAGTCCTTTTTCCCCTTCAATAACTTTAATATCATGTACAACGAATTCTTCATCCATCGTGATTGATACTACTGCTTTCAATTTTCCTTCCTTCGCTACTTTTCTTACTCTTACATCTGTTATCTGCATGTTATTGCCCCTTTCTATCTAGGCGCACTGATCTTACAGTGCGTACCTCTCGTTCTTTTCGACAACCACTTTTATCCCGTTTGTTCCAACGTGACGTGTGTTGGCTCTGATTGTATCACGGCTTTCCACGATGCAGTTTTCAATGTAAGTATTATCCCCAAGATACACATCATTTAAAATAATTGAATTTTTGATTACACAGTTATTTCCCACAAATACCTGCTTAAATATTACGGAATTCTCCACAGTTCCGTTGATAATGCTTCCGCTTCCTACCAGACTGTTCTTGACAGATGCGCCCGGGTTATATTTTGCAGGAGGCAGGTCGCTGACTTTTGAATAAATTTCCGGATCTTGCTTGAAGAAATAGTTTCTTACTTCCGGCTTCAAGAAGTCCATATTAGTCTTATAATAAGCATCTACAGTTGCAATATTGCTCCAGTAATGATCAATCCTGTAACCATAGATCTTCTTCAGATTCTTATAACGGATCAGAACATCATTGACGAAGTCAAACCTTTCTTCTTCCGCTGCATGCTCAATCAGATCAATCAGTAATCTTCTTCTGATCACATAGATTCCTGTTGAAATCATGTTTGATTTTGTCACCATCGGTTTCTCTTCAAACTCTGTTATACGCATATCGTCATCCATTCGGATGGTTCCGAATCGGCTCACATCATCTGATGGATCCATCTCTTTGCATACTACCGTAACGTCAACCTTTTTGTCAATATGATACTGAAGAACTTTACCGTAATCCATTTTATATACCGCATCTCCGGATGCTATGACAACATACGGTTCATGACTCTTTTTCAGGAAATCCATATTCTGGTAAATGGCATCGGCCGTTCCGCGATACCAGTATCCATTATCATTTGTAATGGTCGGTGTAAATACGTACAGTCCACCCTGCTTTCTTCCGAAATTCCACCATTTTGAAGAATTCAAATGTTCATTTAAGGAACGGGCATTATATTGCGTCAACACCGCAACTTTCTGAATATGAGAATTCGTCATATTACTAAGTGCAAAATCAATGGATCGATAGCTTCCTGCAATTGGCATTGCTGCTACTGCTCTTTTGTGAGTCAGCTCTTTCATCCTGTTATTGTTACCGCCTGCTAAAATAATTCCTACTGCTCTCATGCTATCTCACCCGCCTTTATTAATGTTTCTCCACTTCCAAGTACTCCGTCCGGATAATCTTCTTTGTTCGTAATTCCACTGATTGCGGTGTTCTTACCAATCTGTACGTGATCCGGGATTACAGAATTCTCTCCGATCGTTACAAGTCCAAATGAATAGACTGCCGGTTTTAATGTATTCGGTTCTTCACTGCCAATTCCAAGAATCGCGCCTTCGTCAATCTTCGTATTCTCAGCTATGATAGATTTATCGATCACACAGCCTTTTCCAATCGTACAATCGCTCATGATGATTGAATCTCTCACTACCGCACCTTCTTCAATTGTGACTCCGGCACTGATAACACAATTATGTACCTCTCCATAAATCTCGCAGCCATTGCCGATAATGCTTCGGTCTATCACAGCATTCTCTGCAATGTACTGAGGCGGAAGTATAGCACTGTTAGTGTAAATCTTCCAAAATTCTTCATAAAGGTTAAATTCCGGTATAATATCGATCAGCTCCATATTAGCCTGCCAGTAAGATCCCAGTGTTCCAACATCTTTCCAGTATCCATTGTATTCATAAGCAAACAGGCGCTCACCCTTCTCATGACAATACGGAATGATATGCTTTCCAAAGTCACATCCAGGCTCGTCCTTCAATGCTACAAGAGCTTCTTTTAATGCTTTCCAGCTAAATATGTAGATTCCCATTGATGCCAGATTACTCTTCGGCTGTGGCGGTTTCTCCTGAAATTCTGTAATCTTACCGCTATCATCGGTGATTACAATTCCAAAACGGCTTGCCTCTTCTATCGGAACCGGCATAGCCGCAATTGTAACATCTGCATTGTTCTCCTTATGATAATCAAGCATCACCTGGTAATCCATCTTATAAATGTGATCTCCAGATAAAATTAATACATAATCTGGATGGAATGATTCCATGTATTCCAGATTCTGATAAATGGCATTCGCTGTACCTGTATACCACTCACTGCTTGTACTCTTCTCATATGGCGGAAGAATCGAAACACCACCAATGCTTCGATCCAAATCCCATGGAATACCTATCCCGATATGTGAATTCAAACGTAATGGCTGATACTGTGTCAATACACCTACAGTATCAATTCCTGAATTAATACAGTTACTTAGCGGAAAATCAATGATTCTGTATTTTCCACCAAATGCAACAGCCGGTTTCGCAACTTTTGATGTCAGAACACCAAGTCTGCTGCCTTGTCCTCCTGCCAGGAGCATTGCTATCATTTCCTTTTTCCTCATGTCTTCACCCCTTCTCAGTAGTCTGTGATAAATATTATACCATATATGTTCCATTTCGTGAACATATTTTACAAAACATTTGAATAATTTCTCCTCTTTTTATGAAAATATTACAAAAAATTGCGGGTTGGATTTTTTCTCATATATGTATATAATAATAAGTTAGAAAGAATTATTAATTGGATTGTGAAAGTGTGCCGCACAGAGCAATCCAACGATACTACAGACGGGATTTTTCCCAACACAATTTGCCTATATTATTATATATATGAGGAAGGAATCTTAATTATGTATAAAATTAATTTTGACCAGCCAGTACACGTACATTTTATCGGAATCGGCGGTATCAGCATGAGCGGACTTGCCGAGGTGCTTTTAGAAGAGAACTTTACTGTTTCCGGATCTGACAACAAAGAATCTGCTCTGACAGATCATCTTGAAAAAGCCGGTGCACAGATTTTCTATGGACAGAAAGCTTCTAATATTATAGATGGTATCGATGTAGTTGTATATACGGCTGCAATTCATAAAGACAATGAAGAATATCAGGCTGCAGTTCAAAAAGGACTCCCGATGCTGACACGTGCTGAACTTCTCGGACAGCTTATGACAAACTACGATATTCCAATCGCAGTTTCCGGAACTCACGGAAAAACAACAACAACTTCTATGATTTCACACATTCTTCTGGCCGGAGAGATGGATCCGACTATTTCTGTTGGTGGAATCTTAAAAGCAATCGGTGGAAATATCCGTGTCGGTAATTCCGAGATTTTTGTTACGGAAGCATGCGAATATACAAACAGTTTCCTTAGCTTCTTTCCTAAGATCAGTGTGATTCTGAATATTGACGAAGATCATCTGGACTTCTTCAAGGATCTGGAGGATATCCGCAACTCTTTCCACAGATTTGCAAAGCTGCTTCCAAAAGACGGAACACTTGTTATCAATGGTGACATTGATCGTCTGGATGAGATTACAGGAGATCTTGACTGCAAAATCGTAACTTACGGAACGAATCCTTCCGCAACTTATCATGCTGCAAATGTAACTCATGACGAACTCGGCGAAGCATCCTTTGACCTGGTAAAGAACGGTGAATTTGTAGATCGTATTTCCTTATCTGTAAGTGGAGACCATAATGTATCCAACGCACTTGCCGCACTTGCTGTTGCAGATCTTCTGGATGTAAATGTTTCCGTTGCCAAAAAGGGACTGAAAGAATTTCACGGTACAGACCGTCGTTTTGAATACAAGGGCGAGACTAATGGTGTGACGATCATTGATGACTATGCACATCATCCGACAGAGATTGCTGCAACACTGACTGCTGCGACCCATTATCCGCATCGTGAGATCTGGTGCATTTTCCAGCCTCATACTTATACACGTACAAAAGCTCTCTTCCCGGAATTCGTTGAGGCACTTTCACATACAGATCATGTGATCCTGGCTGATATTTATGCAGCAAGAGAAACGGATACTCTCGGAGTGTCTTCTAAACAGATTGCAGATGAATTGAAGGCAAAAGGATGCGATGCATACTACTTCCCAAGCTTTGAAGAAATAGAAAATTTCTGTCTGACACATTGTCAAAAAGGGGATGTGTTGATAACTATGGGAGCCGGAGACGTTGTAAACATTGGGGAAACGCTTCTTGGAAGATAGTTATCCACATTTTCCACAGATTTTTATCCACAAAAAACCCGATTTTTGCGTCAAAAATTTCTTTTTTAATGGTACTTCCGATGCTATAATAGCTGTGCAATGAAGCGAATGATACTTGAGGAGGACCTGAAAAGGCATGAGAAAATTAACACTTACAAACCACGTGCAGAGTGATACAACTGTACTGGAGAACGAATTTATCGATCATTATATGGCAGAGGCGAACGGGGAATACGTGAAGGTATACCTTATTCTTTTGCGCCATCTGAATGAGCCTTCAGGAACTCTGACAATTTCAAAGATTGCAGATTTATTAGATATTACAGAAAAAGATGTGATCCGTGCATTGAACTACTGGAAAAAGAAAGGGTTACTGGATTATGACATGCCTGTAGACGGAGAGGCTCCGGCGATTCCGGCACAGCCGCGTATGACAGAAGAACCATCTGCACCGGAACCGGCTGCTCCTTCTATTCAGCCGGCACCGACAACTACAGATGTATCCAGTATTGAGCAGTACCGCTCTCGTAAAGAGTTCAAAGAACTTCTTTTTGTTGCAGAGCAGTACCTTGGCAAGACGCTGTCCCATTCTGACGTAGAATCTATTACATATTTTTACGAGACTTTACATATGTCTGCAGATCTTATCGAATACCTGATCGAGTACTGTGTAGAGAACGGTCATACAAGCATGCACTATATTCAGAAGGTTGCTCTTTCCTGGTGTGAACGCCACATTAAGACGGTTTCTGAAGCAAAAGCAAGCTCTATGGCATACAATAAGAACTGCTATTCTATTCTCGGAGCTTTCGGCATTAAAGGACGCGCTCCTGCACCGTCTGAGATGGAATACATCAAGCGCTGGACTTCCGAATATGGGTTCTCTCTGGATCTGATCCTGAACGCATGCGCCAGAACTATGAACGCAATTCATCAGCCAAGCTTTGACTATACTGAATCTATTCTGAAAAAATGGCTGGAGCAAAGTGTTAAGAACATTCAGGATATCGAAACTCTGGATGCCGGATTTATCCGTGAAAAAGAAGCCCGTGAAAAAGAACGCCGTGAAAAAGAACTTCAAAGAAAAAGTGCCGCTAAAATCACACCGGCACCAACAAAGTTCAACAACTTCGAGAACCGTTCTTATGATATGAGCGATCTTGAGCGCAAGCTGTTACAGCAATAAACTATATAATAAGGAGCATTTTCGTCCATGGCATTATCAAATTCCCAGTACGATCAATTGATGCGCGATTATGAGCAATTACAACTGGATAACGAGCATGAACTTCGTCTTCGTTTTGATGAAGTTTATGCGAAGATTCCAAAGCTTCGCACAATTGATGACACTATTTCTTCTCTGAGTGTTGAAAAAGCAAAGAGACTGCTGGAAGGAGACGAAGATGCTCTTTCTTCATTTCATGAAAAGCTCCTGACATTAACTGGCGAAAAGCAGAAGCTTCTTACGTCTCACGGATTTCCATCTGATTATCTTGAAAAGCATTATCACTGTCCAGACTGTCAGGATACCGGATATATTGGGACACGCAAGTGCCACTGTATGAAAAAGGCAATTATCGAGCTTCTATATAACGGCTCGAACTTGAAAGGAATTTTAGAGCAGGAAAATTTCCACACATTTTCTCTGGACTACTATTCCAAAAGCCATATTGATCCGCTGACCGGAAGATCGGCAAGAGACGCCATTGAAACCGCACTTCGTGTCTGTCATCATTTTATTGATACATTTTCCAGTGAATTTCATAATATTCTTTTATATGGAGATACTGGTGTTGGAAAGACATTTCTCACTCACTGTATTGCAAAGGAATTAATGGATCACTCTTATTCAGTTATTTATTTTTCTGCAGCAGGGCTTTTTGATTTTCTTGCTAAGAATACTTTTGGTAAAAGAGATGAGATCGATGAAGATGCGCTCTCCCATATTTGCAGCTGTGACTTGCTAATTATTGATGATCTTGGCACAGAGCTCGCGAATAGCTTTACGGTTTCACAATTATTTGTTATACTTAATGAGCGAATCTTACGAAAGGAAGCGACAATCATATCTACGAATCTGTCGCTCGAAGATATAAAAGCAATTTATTCTGAACGAATTTTTTCACGTATCAGCAGCAGCTATTCTATGCTCCGTCTGACCGGTGACGATATCAGAATTCAAAAAAAATTATTAAACCTAGGAGGTACAAAAGATGTTACGCCGTAACGAACGTAATCTTGACAACATCCCTGCAGGAACACTTGGAATCATCGCAATTGATGGCTGCCAGGCGATGGGAAAGGAAGTCGATCATTTCATCACTACATGGCGCCATGAAGATGGACACAAATTCATGGATGATGTAGTATTCAGTGGATATCAGAGAGATTCTTATCTCGTAAATGCTCATGTACCACGTTTTGGTTCCGGGGAAGCCAAAGGTGTGATTGATGAGTCTGTCCGTGGTATGGATCTTTACATTTTGGTCGATGTCTGCAACTACAGCCTGACATATTCTATGAGTGGAAACACAAATCATATGTCACCAGATGATCATTATCAGAACTTAAAGAGAATTATCGCTGCTGTCGGTGGTAAAGCAAAACGTATCAACGTTATCATGCCGTTCCTCTATGAAAGCCGTCAGCATAAGAGAAGCTCTCGTGAGTCTCTGGACTGCGCACTCGCACTTCAGGAGCTGACACACATGGGCGTTGATAATATTATTACATTTGATGCACACGACCCTCGTGTACAGAACGCAATCCCGCTTTCCGGATTCGAGACAGTGCGTCCAACTTATCAGTTTGTAAAAGGATTATTAGATCGCTACGATGACTTGATCATCGACAGTGACCACATGATGGCGATTAGCCCAGATGAGGGTGCTACAGAGCGTGCTGTATATCTGGCAAACGTTCTGAACCTGGATATGGGTATGTTCTATAAGAGACGTGATTACACACGTGTGGTAAATGGACGCAACCCAATCGTTGCTCATGAGTTCCTTGGTTCTTCTGTAGAAGGAAAAGATGTTATTATTCTGGATGACATGATTTCTTCCGGAGACAGCATCCTGGATGTTGCAAAACAGTTAAAGAGCCGCAATGCAAAACGTATTTTTGCAGCTGCTACATTTGGACTCTTTACAAATGGACTGGATAAGTTCGATGAAGCCTATGAAAGTGGTCTGATTGATGGAGTCTTAACAACGAATCTGATTTACCAGACACCGGAACTTCTTTCCAGACCTTATTATATCAACTGTGATATGAGTAAATATGTTGCTCTTATGATTGATACTCTGAACCACGACGGATCTATCAGTGATATTCTGGATCCTAGTGAGAGAATTCAGGTATGCGTTGAGGAATACAAGAAAGCTCACGGTCAGTTATAACAGCTGCGTCTGTTCAAGAATGCCTCGGCATTCTTGCTGCGAGGTGCGCGTCATGCAATTGCATGACATACTTCTACTGCGCATCTCTGCAATTCTGCCGGAGGCTATATCAGCTGGGGGATTGACTCCCAGCTGATATAAAAAGCAGATAAGTGAATGTAGTTCAAAAATTTTACATTCATTCATCTGCTTTTTGTCTACTGTAATTTTATATAATTACAATTTTTAACTCCCATTTCGGAAAGTATCTTCATCTCTCTTTTCTGACAGGTGAACAATAATACCTGTTTTCCACTTTTTGCAAGCCATTCCATCACACTTTCCAGCCGTTCCTCGTCATAACTTACAAATGTATCATCCAAAATCACCGGAAGTTCTTCTTCTAACAGCACTTCTGATGCTGCCATTCGAAGTGCAAAATATACCTGCTCTGCTGTTCCCTGGCTGACTCTTGCAATATCTACTTTGCGCCCTTCACTCAGTAAGCTGATATTTAATCCTTCTTCTACATTTAATCGGGTATATTTCCCTTCTGTAATAAATTCCATAATCTCTGAAACCCGGTCATTTAATTTTCCCCGAAGCTTCTTCTGCATCTCTCCAGAAAGTTCCTGAATTTTATCAATCGCAAGCTGTCTTGCCTCCGCCTGGACATTTAGAATTCTCTCCTCATCACTGATTCCGTCTAACTCTTCCAGGTCCTCCTTTAGATTGGAATAACGTACCCGCTTATCCCCAAGCTCCAACGCATTTCTCTCCAGTTCCCATTTCAGACGGTCTGTAGGAATCTTCTCCTCTTGAGGTGTAATCTCCTCCAAAATTTTTTCTGGCTCTGTCTTCTCAACTTTTTTACTGATCTTCATCCGGTTCCACACATAGATGCTGGAAAGCAATACTAAAATAATTGCGACCAGATAATTCCACGGACGTTTCAAAAGCCATACACACAGAACCACTGCCAGTACCGCTGCCAATATTTCCAATGGATGTACTCTCCATTTAGATGGCCGTATCTCATCTATCATGTGTTTGGGTTCTTCTTCATCCTGCTTAAGCAACAGCCTGGATTCTCGCTCCCGCACTTTTCTAAACGCAATCTCTTCTTCCAGATGTGCCTGTTCTTCTTCCAGTTTATGAATATCACGCCACACATAAGACATTTCCTGAGAAATGTGTTCTCTTTTATCCTGGCGTTTTTCCATTTGCTTTTGCATCTCATGCAAACTTTCTTTTTTCTGCTCTTTCAAATAATCTATAGCTGCCGCCAGATCAAGTTCCCCATCTCCGGTCGCATAATAATTAGATGCATAATTTTTCAATTCCTCAGAGAGCGTCATTCCAGGCTTTACCCTCATCTGTGCCATAGCCATCGTATCATCATAAATTTGTGGACTCAAATCACCCATGAGCATCTGAAGATCTCCATCTTTCACAGACAATTCTTCTGCATCTTCCAGACAGACAAGCGTCTCATTTTTCCCATATCGGTCAAAATTTCTGGACAGAAGAAATTCCTTATCTCCTGATTCAAATTTCATTTCCCCACAATAATAATTCGGATTTTCCCACGGTTCATATCTGGAAAATGCATCCTGCGCCGCAGCTCTTCCACGCCCTCGTTCCAACCCAAAAAGCATAGCTCTGATAAACGTATAAAGGGTAGACTTTCCAGACTCATTTTCTCCATATATCACATTCATTCCATCTGAAAAATGAATTTCTTTATTTGTAAACTTTCCAAAGTTCTTAAGTCTCAACTCTTTGATTTTCATATTAGCCTCTTCTTGTCTCCATCAATGCCCGCACTCCCTCACAAAGCACCTGATGTTCCAGACTATTCTCAGGATACTGTTCCAGCTCTGCCACAAATGCCCCAAGAATATTTCCCTTATTTGCTTCTTTCAACTTATCGAACTGATACGCCGGTCGTGTCTGATCTGTAATCTCGATCACATTTCCATATGGATCCAGCGTGTCCACGTTGTAAGAAATTTCCGGGTCACGCATTCCGTCCAGAATAATCTTGTAAATATTTTCCTTTCCTTTTTCATCTATAACTTTCGCAACTGTCTCTTTTAGTTCATGCTCTGTCATAGAAGGATTTACTTCGATCGTCTGATGTATGTAAGATCTCATTGCAAATGGTACGAATCTTATCCTGCATCCCTTGGTCGTAATCTCTCCGTAAATGTATCCGTGCGCTCCAGTATCGTTTTTATCGATTGGCTCCAACGCTCCGGCGTAAGCAATTTTATCCGGACAGATAATCTGCGGTTTATGGATGTGCCCCATTGCAATATAATCATAACCAAGCCCCAGCAGATTTTCTTTCTTTATCGGAATATGGCTGTCATCTCCTCCGTGCGCAAGCAAAATCTCATATGGCTGTCGCCGCTGTGCAAATGCATCACAATAGCATTCCTCTGTAATCTGTTTCGTATCATAGCTCATGCCATAGATTGCCAGACTGTATGCTGGAAATTCCACGCATTGAATCTCCCTGTCCAGAATCATATGCACATTTTTTGGCCACTGAAACGTCCGATAATAAGAATCTCTCTTCAGATAATCATGGTTTCCTGCAATGATAACCACCTCAGTCATGGTCAGTTTTGAAAAAAGATAATCCAGTTCTTTTAGTTCCCGTCTGAGCGGCTGCCTGTGAAACAAGTCGCCTGCAATCAGAAGCATTTCCACATGCTTACTTTCACAGACTTCGAGTACTCGTTCAAGACTGGTCCATATCTCCTTTTCCCGCTTTTCCTTTCGGGAGCTTCCAATGTACGGGTCTGCCCCCAAATGTATGTCTGCGATGTGTATGAATCTCATTTTTACTCCCCTCTTCATTTTCTTCCAGTTCATTTTCCGACGGCAGCATCACAATAAATCGCGTGTGCAGATCATCACTTTTCGCCATGATCTGTCCATCATGTAATTCCACAATCTCTTTTGCAATCGCAAGACCAAGTCCTGCTCCTCCGGTTCCGGTCGACCTGGAATTATCTACCCGGTAAAATTTTTCAAAAATCGTCTGCAGCATATCTCCCGGAATCCGGTCTCCGCTGTTTGTAAATGTAATCTCGATTTTATTATTTTTCATTCTGGCCTGAATCTCAATTTTGGTATCCTCATAACAATATGCAATGGCATTTCTCAAAATATTATCAAAGACACGGGCAAGCTTGTCCGGATCGCCGTAAACTTCCAGATTCTCTTCCACATCCACATCACAAGTAAGCTTTTTTTCCTGAAGTACGCCATAAAGTTCGTCTGCAATCTGCTCCAGCATCATAGTCAAGTTGATCTTCACCGACTCCAGCTCGATATTCTGCAAATTGTACCTTGTAATGTCAAAAAACTCATTAATTAATTCACCGAGACGATTGGATTTCTCCAGAGCAATATGAATATATTTCTTTCGCTCCTCCTCCGGCATCTTTGGATATCCGTCCAGCATACTTAAGTAAGCCACAATAGAAGTCAAGGGTGTCTTTAAATCATGCGCCAGAAACAACACCAGATCATTTTTTCGTTTCTCGCCTTCCACTGACTCCAACTCCTGCCGTTTCAGGGTAGCTTTAATCTCATTTAATCGAATCTCAATCGGTTTCAATTCTGTGATCAGGTGAATCGGTTCCGTAGATTCCGACAGAATATTTTCAATTCCCTCTCCCACCTGGTCCAGATACTTTGTCATTTTCGAAAGTGCCACATAGAAAAAAAGAGCAAACAAAAGCAAAAAGCCTACAACCATGAAAAATGTCTTGTTATCTCCTATCAATTTCCAATACAGGCTCCGTGCAGTCGGTTCACTCACTTGCAGTTTCGTCATTATTTTTACAAAATTCCTGGCGAAACTGTCATTATAAATTCCATCGATCACATAATTCAGCAAAAATCCACCCACCAGAACTGTCAGTGCCGTAACAAGCACCGTCTGCAAGAGAATACTGAATTTTAATTTACGATAATTATTCTTCAACCTTATATCCAACTCCCCATACAGTCTTAATGAAATCAGATTTTCCGGTAGGTCCATTCATTTTTTCCCGCAGATGCCGGATATGAACCATGACCGTATTGTTGCTGTTCTTATAGCATTCTTCCTTCCAAACCTTGTGGAATAACTCCTCAGAACTAATAACCTTGCCTCGGTTCTCACAGAGCAGCCACAGAATATCAAACTCAATCGGTGTCAGTGTCAGCGGCACTTCATTGTAAGTACACTCATGAGACTGCCGGTTCAGGAACAGACCGCCAAAATCAATCACATCCCCCTCGTCCTTCGTACCCTCATTGTACTGCGTATAGCGTCGAATCTGTGCTTTCACCCTGGCAACCAGCTCCAATGGATTGAAAGGCTTTGGAATATAATCATCAGCACCAAGTGTCAGACCCGTGATCTTATCCATATACTCCGTCTTCGCTGTCAACATAATCACAGGAAATGTATATTTCTCCCGAACCTGCTTCAAAATCTGGAATCCGTCCACATCCGGAAGCATGATATCCAGAATCGCAAGATCAATCTTCGTACTGGCAATACAATCAAGTGCTTCCTGACCCGTATAAAATTTCAGCACATTATACTGATCATTCTTCAAGTATAACTCGATAACATCAGCAATCTCTTTCTCATCATCCACTACTAAAATATTCATACAATTCTCCTCTTTTTCAATTGGGGACGGGGTTTTTTCAAAAAAACCCCGTCCCCAATTGAACTTTAACCTGTCCCTTTCTGATTGTGTCAAACATTTTCTACAATTTCAGGGGCTATTTTTCTGTTATAACTCGCAGTTATTTACTGTTCTTGGGAATGGTACTACGTCACGGATATTGCCCATTCCTGTCAGATACATGATGCATCTCTCGAATCCAAGTCCGAATCCGGCATGTCTTGTGGATCCGTATTTTCTAAGATCCATGTAGAATCCGTAATCTTCTGTCTTCATTCCGAGTTCTTCCATGCGTGTTGCAAGCTTCTCGTAATCGTCTTCTCTCTGGCTTCCTCCGATGATCTCACCGATTCCTGGTACGAGGCAATCGACTGCTGCCACGGTCTTTCCATCTGGGTTCTGTTTCATGTAGAATGCTTTGATATCTTTCGGATAATCTGTTACAAATACTGGGCGTTTGTATACTTCCTCTGTCAGATAGCGCTCGTGCTCTGTCTGAAGATCGATTCCCCATGATACTTTGAACTCGAATTTATCGTTGTGCTTCTTTAGAATCTCAATTGCATCTGTGTATGTGATTCGTGCAAATTCAGATGTTGCAACGTTGGTCAGTCGATCGATCAGCCCTTTGTCTACAAATGAATTGAAGAAGTTCATCTCTTCCGGTGCGTTTTCCATCACATAATTGATGACATATTTTAACATGTCTTCTGCAAGGTCCATGTCGTCCTCCAGATCTGCAAATGCCATCTCAGGCTCTAACATCCAGAACTCTGCCGCATGTCTTGTTGTGTTGGAGTTCTCTGCGCGGAATGTAGGTCCAAATGTATAAACATTTCCAAATGCCTGTGCATATGTCTCTGCATTTAACTGTCCGCTTACGGTAAGGCTTGTCTCTTTTCCGAAGAAATCCTGTGTATAATCTACTGCACCATCTTCTGTCTTCGGTACATTTTCCATGTCCATCGTTGTTACGCGGAACATCTCTCCGGCTCCTTCACAATCACTTCCTGTAATGATCGGTGTATGTACATACACGAATCCTCTCTCCTGGAAAAATTTGTGAAGTGCGTATGCCGTCAGGGAACGAACACGGAATACTGCCTGGAATGTGTTTGTTCTCGGTCTTAAATGTGCGATCGTACGAAGGTACTCAAAGCTGTGACGCTTCTTCTGAAGCGGATAATCTGGCGCGGAAGCGCCTTCTACTGTTACAGTCTTCGCCTGAATCTCAAATGGCTGTTTTGCCTGTGGTGTTGCAACCAGTGTACCTGTTACAACAACAGCTGCTCCTACATTGAGTTTGGAAATCTCCTCAAAGTTCTCCATATCATCATGATATACGACCTGAAGTGGTGTAAAAAATGTTCCATCATTGATGACAATAAAGCCAAATGCTTTGGAGTCGCGGATACTTCTTACCCATCCCCCAACGGTAATTTCTTTATCCAGGTATGCTTCCTGATTCTTGTATAATTCGCGAATTTTAATTAAATTCATACCAAATACTCCTTCTACTGTCTTAAAAATACTTTCTTCTGACGCCATGCATAGGAAATGCACCTTCCTATTATACAAAGAAATGTGTCAGATGCCATATATCGTTTATTATAGCACAGAAGTTGTGATTACCCAACCCCTGACTCGTGCGATTATTTACAATTCACCCAATTCGCCGATTACTCACCGATTATCTCACAGATTATTTACAATATCTTATTTACAATATTTACGATACTTACGATTATTTACAATTTATGACTGATTTATGTCTCAATTAGTTATTCACTCCATGATGCGCTACGAAGCTATCACGATCCAGTGCTTTAAATGTATATCCCAGTGACTGATAATGTTCTATAATCTGTGGCAATGCCTCCACAGTCGTCTGTTTTCCATGGGAATCATGACAAAGTAAAATGATGTTGTTAGAATCAAAGCTCGTTGCCTGCGCCACCAGTTCTTCGGTCGTTCTCACAGACCCATCGCCGGAACTTCCGTTCCAGTCATAATACTGATATCCACGGTTTTGTACTTCCTGCACAAGCGTGGACATGATTCCTGCTGTATATTTCTTTGATACAGTATTTGATGATCCACCCGGAAAACGGATAAAACATGGTACATAGCCGATCTCTTCCTGTACCATCTGCCCAATCTGATCCAGATCCTGAAAATACGCATCAACCGATGCATAAACCTTAGCATAATCATGTGAATATGTATGCATTCCAATTGTATGTCCCTTGTCATACGCAGCCTTTATCATATCTTTGTATTCCGGCATCTCACCTGTCACAAAAAATGTTGCCTTTGCATTATATTTATCCAGAATATCCAGAACTGCCTGTGTATTATCTGATGGTCCGTCATCCAATGTCAGATACACGATTTTCTCATCGGACTGTTCTGTCGTTCCGACTGAAACTCCCGGCTGCACTGCAAAATTACTACGGTCAGGAACTGACGCGTCTCTATCATCAGTCTCCTCTTCCGTATCCTCCGTCTCTTCTTCTATCTCATTTTCTTTCTGCGCAGCTTGGGGTGTCTGCTCTGTCTTTTTCGCCTTCTGATTATGAATCTTCGCAGCCTCTTTTACACTTTTATCTCTCTGAATAAAAATTGCCACTGCTGCCATGATCAGCAGTACAAGAATAATCATTTCTATTGCTACTATTTTATTTCTTTTACCACCCTTGTTTTTCTTTCCGTTATCATTTTTTCCGGTCTTTTCTTCTCTATCTGACATATATCCTCCTATTTTGTTTCACAAATCTATTGTTTCAAACCTTTTTGACCCTAATATCATTATATGCGACATAGCCACTTCTATCAAGACTAACTATTTGTATCCCCCGGAAATTATACGTTCAAGAACGCCTTCGGAATTGACATCCTACGAAAAATGTATAAAATTGACTTCAGAACCAACTAGTTCTGTTATCTGTAAAAATATTGGGATAAAAGCTCCCAACTATAAAAATACGACAGGAGGCATCTTATGACATCAACCGCAACATACCCTACTATCTCCAACTGGCTTGACAACCACAGAGATGAACTTATTCAGAAATCATGCTATATCTTCGAACATCCGGAAACAGCTTACAAAGAAAAACTCTCTTCAAAATGTCTTGCGGATTACCTGGAAACACAGGGATTTCAAATAGAATGGAATACTGCTGGAATCGAGACTGCATTTACTGCGGCCTGGACCAATCCTGACATCGACATTACTAAAATCCAGCCAGCCGGGAAAAACGTTTCATCTTCTAACGAAGTTCCGATCATTGGTTTTCTCGCTGAATATGATGCTCTTCCGGAAATCGGACACGCATGCGGACACAATCTTCTTGGAACAGCAGTCTGCGCAGCTGCCTGTGCATTAAAAGCAGATTATGAATCCTCTGGTGAACCGATTGTAATTCGTGTTTACGGCTGCCCGGCGGAAGAGATCATGTCCGGAAAAATTATTATGGACGAACAGAATGTGTTCGATGACCTGTCCATCGCAGTGACCTGGCATCCATTCGACCGCAACCGTGTCAGCAATGACATCTGGCAGGCGCAGGACATTAAAAACTATACATTTCACGGAGTCAGCGCACATGCCTCCCGTTCACCGGAAAGCGGTCGCAGCGCCTTAGATGCTGCCGAGCTTATGAATGTTGGCGTGAATTATCTCCGCGAACATGTAACAGATGACGTCCGCATGCATTATGCTTACATGGATAATGGTATTCCGGCAAATGTTGTACCTGACTTTGCAAAGACGAATTATTTTATCCGCTCTACCAAAAGAAGCCGCACGGAAGATGCAAGCAAGCGCGTGGATGCATGTGCAAAAGGTGCAGCTATGATGACCGGAACAACTGTCGATATCGAATTAGTTGGAAGCTGCATGGAAATGAAAGTCAACCGTCCGCTAGTGGAAGTTTACTATGAAGCTATGACTCATATACCGACACCTGAATATACAGATGCAGAACTGGATTTTGCAAAAGACATTTCAGAAAAGGCCGGACTTATGAACAATGGAAAATATTTTGCAGGACTTTATCCGCTGGAGGACACGCCAGTTCCACTTTCCATTGGAACCGATGCCTCCCAGGTCAGCCATACCGTTCCCCTCATCACCATCAGCGCTGCTACTATGTGCCACGGCACCGCACTTCACCACTGGGCAGCCAGAGAACAAGCCGGCATGAGTATTGGGCATAAAGGTATGCTTTATGCAGCCAGATGTATGGCAGAAGGTACAAAATTGTTGCTTTCTAAACCAGAATATTTACAGGCTGTGTGGGATTATCATAATGTTCCTCAAGACTAAATATGCACTTTCTGATAAGTATCTGACATTATAGAAATTATACTCAGGCAAAAGTGTAAAGAAATTGCAAAAAAATTCATATTTGTGTAAAAAAATTCATTGTACCCCTCCTCGAATAGCGCTAAAATGAAAACTGTTTTTTAGCACTTATGATTGAGGAAGATTTTAATTTACAACGGAAAAGAAAAAACTCTTTAAAATGCCACATGCGTATGTCATTATTTTCATGATGACAGTCATCACTGCAATTCTGGCTAACATTATTCCAGCCGGTACATCTGACCGTGTTGAAGGCGTGAAGATGTTCTCCGGTCTTGGTTACCGTATTCTTTGCTTTGTCGTATTCATGGGCATCAGTATCTGGTATGTATGGCGCTAAAGAACACCGCCTAAGTACCGGCCGCGTCAGAGTGCCTTTTTCATGACTTGATTCATTCTTTTTAAGTTTTGACAAGCGGAAGGGTGAGTATGGCTGTCTAAATCTTATTACTTTAATTATGTTTTCTTTTTAGGGCTTTTGTAAGTCTTGATAGAGAAATGTGATTCAAGAATGCCTCGGCATTCTTGCTGCTGAGATTGAAGAAATCAGTGAGTTTGTGTTTAATCATGCGGAGCTTGGCCGTGAGGAATTTAAGTCCTGTAAGTATCTTGTTGAGAAATTAAAAGAGCATGGATTTACGGTAACTTGTCCGTATCTGGATCTTGATACTGCTTTTCGTGCAGAACTTTACTGTGGTGAGGGTCCGAAAGTTGCTGTGCTTCCGGAGTATGATGCGCTTCCGGGATATGGTCCGAACAAGGACGAGGTGGCCCACGCGTGCGGACATAACTGGATAGCCGCTTCCACACTCGGTGCTGCCCTGACTCTGGCTATGGATTCTATTGAATTTCGCTTCCAGGGTACCGCCTCCCATGCAGCCGCTTATCCTGAAAAAGGTGTCAATGCTCTGGACGCTGTAAACCTGATGTTTGCAGGAATCAATGCAATGCGCCAGCAGACAAGAAATGACGCCCGTGTAGCAGGGATCATAACTTCCGGTGGTGCTGCATGTAATATTATTCCTGATTACGCAGCATGCCAATTCTACATTCGTGCAAAAGACCGCGCTTACTTGGAGGAACTGACTCAGAAAGTCATTAATTGTGCAAAAGGCGCAGAACTTATGACTGGTGCAAAACTGGAATACTTCAACTTCGAGAATTCTTATGATGACCTTGTATATCATGATGGACTTCGCGCCCTGATGCATAAGAACTTAAATGATCTGGGGGTTACAGATTTCGTAGACAGTGATGAAGAAGCAAGTGGATCCAGTGACATTGGAAATGTATCTCATGTATGCCCGACCGTATACTGCGAGTTAGATACCGGTGCAAGACCGAAAGTATTTGCACATCACGAGACATTTCTGAAATATGTACATGGAAAAATGGCACGCCATACACTTCATACCGCCACAAAAGCATTGGCAGCTACCGCGCTGGACGTATTCGAAAATCCGGACATATTTCTTTTTTTCTATATCCTTAAAACTCTTCCACCGGCTTCTTATGTATCTTCATATGCAGCTTTCTTACTCCGCTGACAAGCTTTGTCAGATACCGGAACAATGGCTCAGTCGCAATAGAAAATACCACGAACAGCATAATACATTTTGTGGACATTCCGGTAATCGCGAACAGCTTCGGCAGGAAAATGGAACAGCCTAAAAGTCCAATAACTGAACCTCCCCATACACAGCCACGCAGCCAGTTGAATGGCTCACAGATTTTGAACAGAATCATAAATCCTACAATGGCAAGAAGCATCGTTCCTGCTGTGGAAATGTCTGTCTCTCCCAGTCCAAATGTCTGTCCAAAGACTGCCATGGCAGCTACCGCCAGTACGTCAGTCAGTCCGGCCGGCAGAGCTTTTAACACCACATTTGTCAGGAAATGTCCTTTGATCACATCTTTATTCGGCTGGAATGCCAGAAAGAATCCCGGAATTCCAATGGTGAACATGCTGATCAGTGAAATCTGTGACGGCTGTAATGGATAGCTCATCATAAATACAACCGAGAACAGGGACAACAGGAATGAGAAAATGTTCTTTACCAGGAACAGGCTGGCTGATCGCTGGATGTTGTTGACCACTCGCCTTCCTTCTAATACAACTGACGGCATACATGCAAAGTTGGACTCCAACAACACAACCTGCGCCGCCTGGCATGCCGCATCACTTCCCGATGCCATAGCTACGCTGCAATCCGCATCCTTAAGTGCCAGCACATCGTTAACTCCGTCACCGGTCATGGCAACAGTCTTTCCCTGATCTTTCAATGCTTGAACAAACTGACGCTTCTGCCCCGGTGTCACACGTCCAAATACCGTATATTTTGCAATCGCATTGGCAATATCCTCATCTGTCTGAAGTGTCGTCGCATCAACATATTCCTCTGCATTTACAATACCGGCTTCTTTCGCGACCTCTGATACAGTCAGCGGATTATCACCGGAAATAACTTTGACTTCCACGCCCTGCTCTGCAAAGTATGCAAATGTCTCCGGTGCTTCTTTACGGATTGGATTTGCCAGAAGGACATATGCCATCGGCAGAACCTTTCCTGTCAATTTTCCGCCATCTAATGCTGCATCATAAGAGCCAAATACAAGTACACGATACCCTTTTCTTGCATACTCGCTGATATCCGGTTTGTAAGTATCATAATCCTCGCGGAGCACGAACTCCGGAGCTCCGATTACATAAGACTTCTCCCCGAACATGACTCCACTGTATTTTGTCACAGAAGTAAATGGAACAACCTTAGAGGCAGACTGTTCCGTCTTCTTTTTAAAATAATCCTTCAACGCCTCCATGGTGCTGTTATCGCTGCTCATGGCTCCCACAAAATCAGACAGAAGACCATTTAACTCCGGCATCTTCTCTGCATCATATTCCTTTGTCGGGATCATGTCTTTGACACTCATAGAATTCTCAGTGATCGTTCCTGTCTTATCCACACAAAGCACATTGACGCGAGCCAGCGTCTCAATACTCTTCATATCGTGAAGCAGAACTTTCTTATGAGCCAGTCTCATAGAACTGACAGCCAACGCCACACTTGCCAGCAGATATAATCCTTCCGGAATCATACCAAGAACTGCTGCCACCATGGAAACAATACTGTTTCGGAAGCTCTGATCATTAAAGAAAAATCCTTGTACAAACAACGTAATACCAATCGGAATCAACGCAATACCGACAAATTTTACCAACTTATCCAGTGAGCGGATCATTTCCGACTGCTCGCCTTTCTTCATGGCCTTCGCTTCCAATGTCAGCTTGGAAATGTAAGAATCCACTCCGACTTTATCAAGACGGGCATGGCACTCTCCCGCTACCACAAAACTTCCGGACATAAGCTCCGCTCCCGGAGCTTTCGTAATCTCATCAGATTCACCAGTCAACAGTGATTCATTGACTCGCACTTCGCCGGATACTACAATTGCATCGGCACAGATCTGATTTCCCGCTTTGAATATTACAATATCATCCAGTACCAGTTCTTCTGAATCCACTAACGACTTTTTCCCGTCACGCACAACACTGGCATGCGGTGCATTTAACATGTTCAGCTTTTCCAATACATTTTTCGCACGAATCTCCTGCACAATACCAATTAATGTATTAAAAATAATGACTGGAAGAAATGTCAGATCACGAAATGAACCGACAAGACATAACAAAATTGCCAATACAAGAAAAATTAAGTTAAAGTAAGTACAGACATTTTCCCGGATAATTTCTTTCGTGGTCTGTGCCGGTGGTGCGACTGACACATTGCGCCAACCATCCTCACGGTGCTGCTCCACCTGGGCCGCCGAAAGTCCCGCTTCGGGATCCGGATTATATCTCGGTGTCTCCCGGCGCTCTATCTCATAATCCTGCGGTTCTTCCAGAACCTCATGCTTTTTACGCAATGCCATAAATATTCCTCCTGTGTATCTGAAGCTTCAAGATATCTGCCCGTCATTTTCTGGCAAATCTTAGAATCTATCATACAATATGAAAATTTTTTCTTTATGGTATTTATTATACATCGAAACCCTTTCCCAGACTATGAATTCTTTGTTAAAAAATTCTAAGAATTCCTTAAGAAAAGGGCACCCCTGATTACAGTTAGGGACACCCTTAATCGCTGATTGGGACGTAGTATTTTGGCATGTTACTACGTCCCCAATTAAATTATTGTCTTCGTTTTATTACTTTTAACCTTGTGAATTCTTCTCTTTCTTTTTCTTCCAGCGCGTTGTTGATGTTGTAGACCAGATTCGTGTACATCGGTATGGTGATGTTCTTCAGAGCATTGGCACGTTTCTGTGTCTTTTTGATGTTCGTTGCCAGACGATATGCTGAGTTCTCGACTTCAGCCAACTTGATGGTCAGATTCTTTACCTTTCGGAATGCCTCCCTGGCGATATCCAGCGATTCTCCTGTATCTCCGAGTGAGTAGGTCAGGTCATTCTGCTTTTCATCATATTTGATATGTGGAATCTCTGTTCCCATAATACTTCTGGTCTGTATACGAATGGAATCTTCAATTGGTACAGTGAATGCGAATTCCTGTACCCTGCTGATTCCCATCTCAATATTAGCGCGCTGCAGGCACGCATATGCCTGGGTAAATGTGGAATCTATCTCTTCCTGGATGCCTTTTGCCTCATCGATAAGTCCCATCAGTTCTTTAAGAAGTATATTTCGTTTTTTGTCCATCAGTTCATAGCCCTGATTGGCAAGTGCCAGCGAGTTTTTGGCAAGCATCAGATTTCCCTTGGTCGGAAACTCTCTTGGATCCATAGACTCCCTCCTTTCCCATTTTTGCAATACAGCAATTATAATGCAAGAATTCTGGCATATTTTCCAGATTCCTGCACTTCTAAATCATTTTTACGCTTCATTCTTCTTCGGATAATAGAAATCAATGAGTTTTGTATCGATTCGATCCAGTTCTTCTCTTGGAAGCAGTGCTAACAGTTCCCAGCCAAGATCCAGCGTCTCTTGAATGGTACGGTTCTCTGTTGTTGCTTGACCAATATAACGCTGTTCGAATTCGCGTCCGAACTCCAGATATTTCTTATCCAGTGGTGACAATTCATCTTCACCGATAACGGAGGCCAGGTTTCTTGCCTCTCCCACTTTTGCGTAGGAAGCAAATAACTGGTTCGCCAGCGCCTGGTGATCGTCTCGCGTATAGCCTTCTCCGATTCCGTCTTTCATCAGACGTGACAGTGACGGCAATACATTAATTGGCGGATAAACTGACTGTCCATAAAGATTGCGGTCCAGTACGACCTGACCTTCCGTAATATATCCGGTCAGGTCAGGAATCGGGTGCGTGATGTCGTCATTCGGCATGGTCAGGATCGGAAGCTGTGTCACCGATCCATTTGCCCCTTCCACAATTCCGGCACGCTCATAAATTGTTGCCAGTTCACTGTAAAGATAACCTGGATATCCTTTTCGTGACGGAATTTCTCCTCTTGAAGAGGATACCTCACGAAGTGCCTCTGCAAAAGAAGTCATGTCTGTCAGGATTACAAGAATATGCATGTTACACTCAAACGCCAGATATTCTGCCACAGTCAGTGCTACCTTTGGTGTAATCAGACGCTCTACGACAGGGTCATTTGCCAGGTTCAGGAACATACACACATGGTCGGATACTCCGTTCTCATCAAATGTCTTGCGGAAAAAATCTGCCACGTCATGCTTAACTCCCATAGCTCCAAACACAATTGCGAAATCTTCATCAGAATCACCGCCCAGAGAGGCCTGTTTTACAATCTGCGCTGCTAACTGGTCATGTGGAAGTCCGTTTCCTGAGAAAATTGGAAGCTTTTGTCCACGGATCAGTGTTGTCAGACCATCAATGGCTGAAATTCCTGTCTGGATATAATTTCTTGGATACTCACGTCTGACCGGATTAAGCGGAAGTCCGTTAACATCACGTTTATCCTCGGAAATGAGTGGTCCCATATCATCGACCGGCTGTCCGATTCCGTTAAAGGTTCTTCCAAGCATTTCCGGTGATACAGTAACCTCCATCGGACGTCCCATCAATCTCGTATGTGTATTGTCCAGGGACATATTCTCGGTTCCTTCAAATACCTGAATGATTGCTTTGTCCTCATTCAGTTCCACAATACGTCCCATTTTCTTTATTTTATGATCGACTACAAATTCCACGATTTCATCATAGAATGCGTCCTGAACTCCTTCCAGCACAACCAGAGGGCCTTCAACGCTGCTTAGTCCCAGATATTCTATTGCCATGATCTTGACCTCCTTCTATGCATTTTTCTCAATCACTGTATCGTAGAAACGGTCGATATCTACTTTGTACATATCTAATAATTGTAACTCGTCATTTGGCACATCATATTTGATAGCGATAACTTTCTCAAAGATACCCTCTGCCTTCAAAACAGACATCGGCATACCTCTTGCCACCAGTTCTCTGCATTTCTTATAGAGATACAGAATAATATCCATCATACCGAACTGCTTCTTTAGAGATACACACGTATCGTCTTTGTGAAATGCGTTCTGCTGCAGGAATCCAAGACGAATCACGCGGGCAATCTCCAATGTCAGCTTCTGATCATCCGGAAGTACATCACTACCGATCAGTTTTACAATCTCCATGAGACTGTTCTCCTGGTTCAGAATATTCATCAGACGGTTCCGATAGTCCACAAACTTTGGAGATACATTATCAGCATACCATGCACTTAAATCCGGTAAGTACTCGCTGTAACTGGTCAGCCAGTGGATCGCCGGGTAATGTCTTGCATATGCCAGAGACTTATCCAGTCCCCAAAAGCAACGGATAAATCGCTTCGTATTCTGTGTGACCGGCTCGGAGAAGTCTCCTCCTTGCGGAGATACTGCTCCAATGATTGTAACAGAACCTACAGCTCCATTTAATGTCTGCATCATACCGGCACGCTCATAGAATGCAGAAAGTCTGGATGCCAGATAAGCCGGAAATCCTTCCTCTGCCGGCATCTCTTCCAGACGTCCGGACAGCTCACGAAGAGCCTCTGCCCAACGAGATGTAGAATCCGCCATAATTGCGACATCATATCCCATGTCACGATAATACTCAGCCAGTGTAAGTCCTGTGTAAATAGATGCCTCACGGGCAGCTACCGGCATGTTGGATGTGTTGGCAATCAGAGTCGTTCTGTCCATCAGCAAATTCCCCGTTCTTGGATCCACCAGTTCTGAGAACTCCTCCAGAACCTGTGTCATCTCATTTCCGCGCTCTCCGCATCCGATATATACAATAATGTCCGCATCGGACCATTTTGCGATCTGATGCTGGCTCATCGTCTTTCCTGTTCCGAATCCTCCCGGAATTGCAGCTGTTCCACCTTTCGCCAGAGGGAACATAGTATCCATGACACGCTGTCCCGTCACAAGCGGAACTCTTGCAGAATAACGGTGATGCACCGGCCTTGGCACACGGATCGGCCATTTCTGCATCATGGAGAGTTCTTTTCTCTCCCCTTCTGTTGTCTCGATCACAACAAGTGTATCATTGATATGATACGGTCCGTCAGGTACGACACTGACCACGATTCCTTCCACATCCGGCGGAACCATACATTTGTGCACGATCGCATGAGTCTCCGGAACTTCTGCAATGATTGCCCCGCCCTGGAGTGCGTCACCTTCTGCAACCGTCATGTGTGTATCCCACAATTTATCAAGATCCAGAGAATCTACACTGACACCTCTTGTAATAAATGCGCCATTACTTGCCTGTGCAATCTTTTCCAGCGGACGTTCAATTCCGTCGAAAATATTATTGATAATTCCAGGTGCGAGGATAACAGATACTGCATCTCCGGTACCCTCCACAATCTCTCCCGGCTTCAGACCGGAAGTCTCCTCATAGACCTGAATCGTTGTCCTGTCCTTGTCCAGAGAAATAACCTCTCCTACCAGACGTTCTTCTCCTACATAGACCATCTCGGACATCTTAAATCCGGTCCTGCCTTTCAGGTAAACGACAGGGCCGTTAATTCCATATATTTTTCCAGTATGTTTAGCGTCCACTGCCCATACCTCCTCCAAATGCGAACTTCTGATATTCTCTCTCCAGCGCGCCCTTAAATGCATAATCTACCAGAATATTTCTTTCTGGAATGACTGCACGGATTCCACCGATAAAGTCTTCTTTGCTGATACTCAGTGTTAATCCTGTCTTCTCCTCCAGATACGCTTTCTTATCTGCGTCTGTCGGATTAACATAAATCGTCATCTCGCCGCGGTCAGAATATGCTACCGCTTTTTCAATATATTTTACCAGAAGATCCCGATATTTTTCCGTCTTCATATATGCAGACAGTTTTTCTTCGACTTCTTTAAAAAGCTGCTTTTTCAAACGCTTCTGTGCAGCTCCAAGCTCTCGCTTAAGTTCCAGCGCAGCCTTTGAATTCGCCATACCAAGCTGCTGCTTCACGCTGGTCTTTTCAGCCTTGATTCTTGTGTCTGCCTGTATCAGTGCCTCTGCTTTATGTTGCTCAAAGACATGGGTAAGCGCCTTCTTATGCTGTTCCACAATCGCATTCCCTTTGCTTCTTGCCTCCTGCATTGCAGATTCCTGCAGTCTTGTTATCTTCTCATCTACTGTCACACAATCACCTGCTTCCTATAGTTTTAATCCTATAGCCTCATTCACATACGATGTGATAAAGTCTTTTTTACGTCCGGTTCCGTGTCTGTCCGGAATCTCGATCAAAAGCGGCATGGTCCGCTGTAACTTAATCTCGTTGATAAGATCCGGGAACTCCCGTCCGAACCGCTCAGTCAGCAGAATGACACCAACTTCTTTGTCATTCATGGCATTTTCTAATTCTTCACGCAGTTCGTTTCTTTCATGTACAACGACTCCATCTACGCCCGCCAGTCTCAGTCCCGTCAGAGTATCGACATTATCACTGATCAGATACATTTTCATCTTATAATTTACCGAGGATCATGAAGGAGATGATCAGTCCATACAGACACACACCTTCTGCCAGTCCTACGAAGATCAGTGACTTACCAAGTGCGCTGGAGTCCTCGCTGATTGCTCCAAGAGCGGCACTTGCTGCACTTGCTACGGCAATACCGCCACCGACACAGGAAAGACCGGTTGACAGTGCGGCTGCGATATAACCAAATCCAGTTGCATTTGAAGCGGCTGCTGTTGTCTCTGCAGCGTATACCGGATCTCCGGAAAATAACATGATCGCTGCGATGGCAAATGCTCCAAAATAAAAGACAACATTTGCTCCAAGTGCACGTTTGTAACGTTTCTTACTTCTCTCTCCCTTAAGGAAATATCCAAATGGTATGATAATTCCAAGTACCAGTGCTGCCACCAGTAATAATTTTACAGTTAATGTCATGACTTCTTCCTCCTACTCGCTCTGTTTATGAAATGGTTTGAATTCTCTTCCTGTTCCTTTATAAAAACGGCTGAACATCTCGTAATATTCCAGACGCAGAACCTGGATACCAACTACCAGTCCTTCCAGTCCACAGACTATGATATTACCGATGACAAATATGATCCAGTTCGTGCTTCCCGCACTCGCTCCGGAGAGCATCAGTACAACTTCCATCATTGCCGCATGGCTCACTGCAAATGCTCCGATACGCACATAAGAAATGGTATTGGAGAAGTAGCTTAACATGGTCTCGAACAATTCAAAAAATGCCTGTACAAAGAACATGACCTTGCCGCCTTCCATTTTCTTATGACGTTTCTCTACCAGATTTCCAAGTGGCTCTTTAAATACAAAGAGGAGCACCGGAATTCCAAGGAAAATCACAAGCATTACATTTCCCGGAGTCTTGTGTCCGGTCATATAAAGTACTACTGTCAGTACCAGGAATCCATAAAATACAAGTCCTGCCACACCATTGGTGGATAATAACATATTTTCCTTATCGTGGGCTTTCGCCGAATTGATAATATTGAAGATCATCACCAGAATATTCAGTGCCATACCAAATGCAATGGCAACGACGAATACGGTGTTAAGCTGCCCGATAAACGGCAGATTCGTCATTGCCGATACAGGCCTTAACCAGTGGGCTTCAATAATATCTTCAAATCCAAATACGCTTCCGAACATAAATCCGAAGAACATGGAAAAAATACCTGCAATGGAAATAATTCCTGCCAGATTGATCTTCTTTGTCAGATACAGGATTCCGCCAATTGCAAAGAGGCAGAAGCCCTGGCCAAGATCTCCGAACATGGCTCCGAATATAAATGTATAGGTCAGTGCCACGAACATGGTCGGGTCCATCTCATCGTGAGCCGGAAGTCCGTACATCTTGATAAACATTTCAAATGGTTTAAATACCTTCGGGTTCTCAAGCTTTGTCGGAGGATCACCAAAATACTGGTCACGCTCATCTTCGACCATGATACTGACCTTATCGTCATCCTGGGTCTCAGCAAGAAGCGCATCTACATCCTTTTCACTCATCCAGCCACATAAGATATAGAACTCATCCCTCTCATCCTCACTGGTCACTCTCGCTGCAAGTTTACGGATATCAAAGTTGTCCGCAAGCTCCTGCAGTCTCTTTCTCGCTCCCAGAAGCTTGGCTGCATTACGTTTCATAAGTGCTGTAATCTTATCCTCATCTGCGTCAATATCTTTTTGCACTGCTTCCATATCCTGATCCAGCTTCTCACACGCTTCTTTAGGAGTTCCGATGTAAGCATCTGTCACGTCAATTCTCTCAAAGTGCAGTGCCCGGAATGTGTTATCCGCTTTCGCAATATCCGCATTTGCCGCTATGTAACAGCCATAGACAAAACCTTTGTCTTTTCCAGCCTCCAGAAATATGGCATTCAAACTGTCGGCCAGATATTTTTCAAGACGTCTGTAATAGTCAAGCGAAATGCGTCCGAACCGTACCTGCATGTACTGATACTGCAATGCTTTATGAACATCCACTTTCAACGCAGAAAATGGTTTCAGGACATTTTCCTTTCCAAGCAATTCTTCCTTCTTGAGCTTCAGCCTTTCTCTGTCTTCCACAAGTCCCAGATAATCATGATTCAGTTCCCGGATCAGCGCCAGCATATCATCCTTTGATCCTGACAGATCTGCCCGAATTTCCCTGTCCTCCGGCAGAAGCTGTGCGAACTGCTCTGCCTTTGCAAGCGGATCTCTGTACGGGTTCACTTCCACGAACGGCATGATATTTTCCGTCGTCTTAAGTTCTGTCACCGCATTTTCAATCTGCATCTCATATTTTGACAGATATTTCTCGCATACCCGGTCGATGTCATCTCTCGGACCGCTGATATTTAAGAATCTCATTTTTACAATCACTTGCTCTCACCTCCCAAGTATGTCAATATCTCCTGTCTGGTCAGTCCATAACGGATACACTCTAACGCTGTCGTCAGCTTGTCGATTTCCTGCTCCTTCAAGAATAAAAATGCGTGCATCGTTGCATCGGAGTAAGGATCCTTCTGCCTGTCAGATATATAGAGATCCCGTAAAATATCTTTGATACTCTTTTCTATGGACTGCCCCTCTTTCATGTGGACATGTGTTCCATAGTAAGTATTCTCAACCTGCTTTTTCATCTCTTCCACATTCGGTGCTTCCACGATTGCCTTAAATTCTTCCGTACTTAAATGAAAATGATATGGAAGCGTCAGTGCATAGATTTCTGCCGGAAGCATACGGTAATACTGCTTCGCACGGTACACCCATTGAATGTTCATGAGATCCATCTTGATTCCCACATCTCTTGAAAAACGCTCTCTGGATTTTCCGGAGAATACCTTTCTTCCTCGCCTCCAGTAATTAGTAAAATAGTAAAGCTCCAGTGCCTGATCGTAGTCAAATAATGTCGCTGCCCCGGAATCCCGGATTGGTTTTAATGCTTCATAATACTCACTGCCCCGTAAGTTATCCACAAGTTCGTCGATATTTGTGGAAGTTATTAACTTATCAATAGAAAGTTTTGAGTATTTATCAAAAAATTCCTTCTTATAATCCAGGTCATAAGGCTTGTCATAATGGTTAAATACGATTCTCAGACAATAGTTGATCACACTGACTTCATACTTCTTCCAGTAAATCTTCAGAAATTTCTTCTGGTCGATTCCCGCAAACCGGAAGATTCTTGTGTAATCATTATACAGAGACTGATACAACATCTTCTCAATATCACCTCGATGAAGATGCGCCAGTTCCAACTGATCCATATAGACTGCGTAGGCCGGTTTCGTCTTCAGAAATTCCACCACCTGCACAACATCCGTAAAACCGGAAATCGTCTCATAGTCAGCCTGTGTAAGAAGCTTTGCCTGCATTGCGCGGATTTTCGTCGTAAGTCCGCTGTATGCCATCACATTGCCCATTGTTCTCTTCCTCGCTATATTTCTTTTTGAAATGTCTGAAATTCTGATACCTGTGGTTTACTCCTCGCTTCACGCCCCCACTGGCATCTTATATTACACTTCTATTATATGACGCAAAATACCTTCTGCATAAACTGCATGAGCCGTCTCATATTCCTTTTCCAATGTCTGAACTGCCTCGTGATTCTTCTCACGCTGACTCTTCAGGAGTTCATCGACCTGCCGCTTTCCATCTTCCCGGATTCTGGTAAGTTCTGCCTGCGTCTTCTCATCCAGTTCTTTATCAAACTGATCTCTCTGCGCCTGAATCTCCTGCTCAACCTGACTCTTATCCTCTTCTGCCTTCGCCACAATACTGCGCGCAGTGTTCTCAATATCATCCAGTCTTTCAATCACAGATTTCATAAGCCGCCCCCTTCTTGTTATCTGTCTGACCAAAGCCACATATCATCACAGAACTCTCTAAAAAACTCGAAATTTTTTAATGATTTTTCAAAAAATATACTGAAATTCTAACAGTTTTCTATAATATGAAATATTTTAGAAAATAGCTCTAAATCAGAACGTATATATTTAACTATAATCTCTAAATTGCACAATTGTCAAGTAAGTTATGCAGATTTTTGTGTAATTTTTATACATTTCCATCAAAGTGTATGGATATTTCATTAATAAAAATCACAAGACTATTTTTGTGTATACTAATCGGTTCGATTCATGTTGTATAACCGCAAGATACTCACCTTCTGCTCTTCCAATCCGTTCGCCTTCTTCTCTTCCAATCCTGGTCGCATAATGGAGCTGTGCATACTTATCCCGCTTATACTTCAATCTCGTCTCATACTCCAGACGCTTCTTCTCGTCCGCACTGAGTCTGTCCAGTTCTTCATACCCTTCCTCCTCCAATAACATCGCACATAACAAAATCCAGCCAACTGTTACGCAGATAATTGAGGAATTTGCAACATTTTGCGAGCATCATTAATCTGTAAGTGCACTGTCTGAGCCGCCCTTTGGCGAGTTTGCACGCACAGATTTAATAGATAGCGCAGCAAAATTTGTAAAAATTCATCATATCTGATGACAGCTGGCTGGATTATTATATTATGTCGAATTATCTAACACATTTTTACTGAGTTCTCAGCTCTGCTCCCATCTTCTTCTGCAGCTTTTTCATAACCTGATTTGCTACATTTTCAATCTCCTGGGAAGTCAGTGTCTTCTCATTAGATCCGATGGTCAGTCTGATTGTCACAGATTTCTTGCCCTGTGGGATTTGTTTTCCACGGTACTCATCTACGAAATCTGCTTTCTTAAGGAACTCGCTGGCTTTCTTCTTGCCAAGAATTGCCTCATGCATATCACTCCATACTGCATTGGAGTCAAAGAGCATGGAAATGTCATATTCGTTCTCCGGATATGCTGCAAGGTGAGTGAATTTATTGGTTCTGGAAATGAGTGGTTTCAGTTTCAGAACATCTAATTCAAAGAGCATTACGGACAAGTTCTTGATTCCGCAGTCCATAGATGCCTTCTTAGCCAGAAGTCCCATATCACCAATCTTCTCATCTCCACGGTAAATGTTGAGCCATACTACATTGTCAGCCCATACTGGTTTCTCTTCTTTTCTGAACTCAAATGCTGCCTGATGTGTGTAACGTGGCATATACTCCAGAACACCTTTTGCTTCCTGGAAGAGTTCTTTTACGTCCTTAACTGAACTTGCAAATGCTCCGGCAATGTGGCGGCGCTGTTCTGGCAGTAACTCAGACTTGTCGTATGGTGAAGTATAGTTCGCATCATGGAATACCTGAGCTTCCTCAAAGATTGAGAAATCATTGAAGTAACGCTCATTCTTTGCAACTGCCTCGCAAATGTTCGGAAGCAGAGAAGCACGCAGGTAACTGAGATCCGGTGCCGGTGGTGTTGAAAGACGAAGCATTCCTTCTGTCGTCTGCATAATTGCATTCAGATATACATCATTTACCCAAGGATATGTGTAGATTTCCTGCATTCCACAACGAATTGCAAGGAACTCTTTCATATTTCTTACAAGATCCTGATCTTTCTGATTGATTGCACTGTCAAATGTTGTTGTAAATGATGTTGGCTCGAAATTGTCGTATCCATACATTCTGGCAACTTCTTCCATTACATCATCTTTAATGGAAATGTCACCTGTAGAACGCCATGTCGGAGCGATAACGTGCATGTCCTCACCATTGATTTGTACATCAAATCCAAGTTTCTCAAGCTTGCCTTGGATCTCATCATTTGTCAGATGTTTTCCAAGTCTCTTCTCAAGCCATACAAGGTTTACATCAATCTCAGCTCTCTTGAGTTTCTTTACATATTTATCACAGTAACCTGTCACTTTTAACTCTGGATACAGCTCTTTGAAATACTGCATGGAAAGTGCAAGTGCCTGGTCGCATCTCTCAGGATCGATAGCTTTTTCATATCTTGAAGAAGCTTCTGTACGGTTATCATAACGAAGTGCAGTTCTTCTGATTCCTGCTGCTTCAAAGTTTGCAATCTCAAGAATGACACGCTCTGTTTTAGGCAGGATAGAATCCTTTGCTCCACCCATAACACCGGCCAGTGCAACAGGTCCCTCGGAATCTGTAATTACAAGGTCATCTGTACAAAGAGAAAGCTCTTTGTCGTTCAGAAGAAGTAACTTCTCATTTTCTGCTGCATGTCTTACAACGATGTGATCAGAAATGTTATCTGCGTCAAATGCATGTGTCGGGTTACCGGTTGCGAGCATCACATAGTTTGTAATGTCAACCAATGCATTGATTGGACGCATACCAACCTTCCAGATTCTATTCTGCATCTGGTATGGCGCCTCTTTTACATTTACACCAGACATTTCTACACCGATATATCTCGGGCATCTGTCCGGATCATCGATTTCTACGTTGAAATCAGACTGTACCTCTGTCTCAAATGGCTTGATCTCAGCTAATGGCAGATTGTATAATGCTGCGATCTCGCGGGCGATACCATAGTGTCCCCACAGATCCGGTCTGTTTGTCATTGATTTGTTATCAATCTCAAGAAGAACATCGTTCAGATCAAGGGCATCTGCCAGAGTTGTTCCTGCCGGTACGTCAAATGCGGACAGGTCAAGAATCTCTGCTTCCTGAGATGCCGGGAAGAGATCTCCCAGTCCGATCTCGTCAGATGCACAGATCATTCCGTAGGAAGCTACGCCGCGAAGTTTAGACTTCTTGATCTCAACAGGCTCTCCCTCACCATGCCAGCGGACAATTGCTCCCGGGCAGGATACGGCAACACGCATACCTTTTTCAAGATTGATACCACCGCAGACGATGTCTTTGATCTCACCGTCACCGATATCTACTTTGCAGACACGAAGCTTATCTGCATTTGGATGTGGCTCGATATCCTCGATCACACCTACTACCATATGGTCAAAACGGTCTGCCAGGTACTCGACGTCCTCAACCTCAACAGTATCCATAGTCAGATCATATGCAAGCTGTTTCATATCCATATCTTCAGGGATATTTACAAAATCTTTAATCCATGATAATGATAATTTCATCTCTATTCTCCTCCGCTTATCTGAACTGTCTCAGGAATCTTAAATCGCCACTGTGGAACAATCTTACGTCATCCACACCGTAACGCATCATGACCAGTCTGTCCAGACCAATGTTTACATAGAAACCTGTGTACTCATCCGGATCCAGTCCTGCTGCACGAAGTACATTTGGATGTGGTGATCCACCCGGCATAACCTCGATCCAGCCCACATGTTTACATACGCTGCAGCCTTTTCCGCCGCACACCTGACACTCCATGTCGATCTCAAATCCTGGCTCTACAAATGGGAAGAAACCGGAACGCATTCTTACCGGAACGTCTCTTCCGAATACTTTACTTAAAATGCTCTGGATCATAACTTTTCCGTCTGTGAATTTGATATCCTTATCCACGATCAGAGCCTCATACTGGAAGAATGCTCTCTCATGATGTGAATCTGTTGTCTCGTTACGATATACACGTCCCGGATATACAAAACGATACGGCGGTTTATGTGTCTGCATGTAACGGACACTTCCTCCTGTCAAATGTGGTCTCAGGCAAAGCTTCTCATTTGTGCTTCCACTGTCATGACCCTCCAGCCAGTATGTGTCCATACTCTCTCTTGCCGGATGATTCGGAGGGAAGTTCAGTTTATCAAATGCATATAACTCACTTGTGATGTCATCCTCCTGGAAAATCTCAAATCCCATAGAACGGAATGCATCGTTCAGGTCATAGCACATCTGTGTGATTGGGTGAAGTCCTCCGTTCGGCGGCAGGATTCCCGGTACAGAACAATCAAAGTCCGGTGAAACCTCAGAAGCTTTCAGCTTCAGCTCTGTTCTCTTAGAGTTGATCAGCTCTGTCACCTGATTCTTAGCCTGGTTGAGCACCTTTCCCATCTCCGGGCGAAGCGCTGCATCAAGCTTTGGCATCTCCTTCATTAACATACTTAACGCACCCTGTTTTCCAACATATGCATTCTTCACATTCTGCAGTTCATTTTCATTTGCTGCTTCAGAAATCTTAGTTTTCACTTCTGATAAAATACTGTTGATTTTATCCTTCATTCTAATTCCCCTTTCTACTACTCTTTAAGTTCAGTGTCTTTTTTTATTTTTATATTTCAGAGTCAGCTTCCAAAATGTACCATTCTGGAAGTGTAGCGTATTCGCTAAATATAATTTCAAAAACTGGCTTAAAAATAAAAAAGCACCGCCACTTGTGATTAACAAGGGACGATGTTACTCGCGGTACCACCCTATTTCAGAGTTCTTATCACTCTGCACTCTTTTATGTGTATTCGATCTGCTACACGAACATCCGACTTAACGCACTGCCACTGGCAAATGCTTTTCATCGAAAGACTCCCATACTGAAATTTCCAAAAGGTTCGCGTGAAGTGCTCTCAGCCGGTGACACTTCATCTCTGCTTCACTACATCTTCTGTACTTACATATGTTCATAGTCCAAAATCATGATAATTATTACATAATTTTACGGCTTTGTCAATGTGTGAGTTCAGACTATCTCACCATCTCACACTGCAATTACCAGATAAGAAATCAGAAGTACTTATTACAGATACTTCTGATTTCACTAATTCATCTACTTTTCCTCGGTTATAACATTGACTCAAATAATAATCATTCTTTTTCTGGTATCCTTCATCCAGTTCTGTAGCATCAATGATAACCTGCGACTTTTTCAACACTCTGGCATCGTTAAATGATTTTCTGCGGATCATGGAATAGGCAATATCTTTCTGCATTTTTTCCAGCTCCAATGGATCCAGCCTCTCCAAAAATTCATTTTCCGTAACACCATGGGGAAGATATTCTTTCCTGGATTCTCCCATGAAAGAATATAGATTCCCCATAACTTTTTCATCATTAAACTGCCGCGTCATTTCCTACATGCTTGAAATTCCGCCTATGCATTTATTGGCATCCTGCTATTATCCAATCCTTTTACTGGATGATCACGTAGCTTAATGGGGGCTCCTCTACTCAATTACATATATCTGTTCATTATAAAAAAGCTTACATTTTTACCTTGACAACTGAACCACTATACTCTTCTTCCTTGGAGCCAACCAGTTTATGGATGCGCATACCTTCTACAATAATATCATGAACCTTAAGTCTCGAATCCAGCGAAGAATATGAATCCTAGAAACTCATCTGCACATGCTTTGTAAATTCTTTTTTCTCTGCATTTGACATTTTATGGATATTTCTACCTTTATATAAGACCTCACCATCTGCGACCTCATATACAACGACACAAGTTCTTCCGCAGGTAGTTTTGCCACATCCGGATTCTCCTACACTTCCAAGGGTTCCACCTTCAAAAACCTGAATGGATACATCAGCCACCGCTTTTCAGGGGGCGTATATATGAGATTATTCTAGATTGATAATTGCCTATACTTAAATTTCTTCAAAAGAAAAAGACAATCAATTTCTCGTTTGAAATCAACTGTCTTTCTCCTATGTTCTATTCAATTTTATGTGTTAAATGAGTGTCTTTTAGTTAACACCCTGTTAGAAGCTGTTTTGCCTTGTAAATACAGCGTTTCCCGCTTAGTAGTGTCTATTGTCTCTTGTTTTTTGTGCCCCCCTTGTTAGATAACGGGGGCTTGATAATCGCTCGCCACAGGCTCGCTCACAGACAAAGTGAACCAGACGTTTGACAGCTTCGCTGTCATGGCTTGATGTCTTCGACCGTCACCACGTCTGGATCACTCTGTCTGTCTGAGAGATTTTGAACTTATCTACTACACAAACTAGGATTTCCCTATTTCAAATCAAAAAGGAAATTTTCATAGTCCTTTACATAGTATCGTATATTTTTACGCCCTTTTTGAATAATGGCGTGTCCCTCTGCTTCTAATTTTTCTTTCTGTGCTTCGATACCATTCGGATATTTAGCATTGAGTTCTCCATTCGCTTTCAATGTTCTCCAATATGGCGATTCATCTTCTGAACGCTGATAACTCGCCCATGCCACGATAGAAACAAAAATCCCTGCTGTAATCGGTTCTGTAAAGTCCGCTCCGCTCAACTCCGCAAAGTATTCTCGTATCTTTCCTACAGTAATCACTTTTCCATAAGGGATTTTTTTCATTACCTCGTCATAGTCAATTGGCGGTGCAAAATACATTTTATTTCCACCATATCTTTCAATGCTTTTCTGGTCTGTAATGATTTGAAATTTTGGCATATCTTTATTATCATGCAACATAGCATTAAAATCTTTTTTATCTTCGTTTGCCATTTCTGCCACCTCCTACTTTAAGGATAGTCTGTTTGTCATTCCTATGCAATGAGACTGTTTGAAAAATATTGACAACTCCTAAATTTGCTTAACTCTTTTTCTATAAACAAACTGAAAGCTGTTTATTTTTTCTTTTTAGGTTTTGGCGTTGGTAGTTCGTCATACATCACATTAAATAACCCCGTCAGAAAACCTTTATTATCAACTTCTTCCACTAATAACATTTCTTTAGCATTTTCGTATGGTATTTCATAGGTAACTGTCGGCATATAAGAAATTGCAGACTTTGTTGGTTTTACAAGTAACCTATCATCATATATACCGCCAACGATTTTTCCACGATAATAGATAATAAATTCTCCCATCATTGCACGATATGTTATTTCTTGTAATTCTGATCATTGTTCTAAAACAAATTCTAAATAATCTTTACTTGAAGCCATTTCTAAACCTCCAACTTTAAATTTTATTATTCCAATGCTTTCTTTAAGTCCATAACAAATTGTTTTTGTTGTTTTTTTTAATAGGTTTTTACAAAAGGTTTCATAAACCACTTTTTAGGTATCACATTTTCTGTAAAGTCTATTTGTGTTTCATTCCCTTTGTCTGTAAAAATACCAATCCAGTGACCTTTCATGTTGCTATTCTCCATATCAAATTCCCAGCGTTTATATGGTTCTGCAACGATAACGGTAAATGTAGTAGCATATCCATTTTTTGTGTATTCAATAAATTGTTTGTCATTTATTATTTCTGTTTTGCTCAAATCACTTCGCCATGAGTTATATTTATCAACAGCTAAAACAATGTTCCAAACTTTTTGAATATCATTACTAATAATTGTATTTATATTTGAAATTGCCACTTTTTCATTCCCCCTTTTCAAACTGAAGTTTTTCCAACTCATCGACCTTTGGTAGGCTTTGAAAAAAATAAAAGATGTATTCCAAAACCAATTTTAATCAGCCCGTCAATAAATGCTAAAACAATGAATGGAATTATTGGAAGAAATATTCCTATTACAGCATTAGCAGAACATAAAATCGCAATTCCTATCCTTGAAATACCATGAACAAAATAGAATGGTATAAAATGAATTCCAACAGCGAGAAAAGTCATTAGCCAAATCATTCTCCAATTCTGCATTGGAAAAAATGAACCTGCTAAAACAAACATGAGTGGAAACAAAATAGCTATGGAAAAAATAGCCATATTATTTTGAAATTTCGACGATTTCCCATAGGATAATTTTGTTACCACTTTTTTGTTTATTACAGATAAATAAAATCCAACAATAAAACCTACAGTAAATATAATAGGGTGTATTTTTTTCTCTCAGCCAAAGATAGCAGAAACTATAATAACTACACCAATAATGATAAACCACAAACCACAACATCTTTTGTCATTATATTCTCGGATTTCACCTTTTTGATAGCCTAAAAACCCCACACACTTTCCTCCTCAAATTCCAATTGAACAAAATCGCTGCGCGATGGCCTGCCAAGGCTATGGCATAGCGATTTTCTTTTTTCTATAACAAAACAGTGGAAAGCAAGTCCTAAAAGTAGTATTGTTAAGTCACCACAACGAAACAATCAAACAGGATCGACCTTCCCACTGCCTATGAAAAGAATACCACCCTTCCGCTTGGTTGGCAAGCGGTTTTATGACCCAAATGCACCTCCATATAAAGCAGTGTTCCGGATAACTACTGATTTTATATGGAGGATTTTATTATGTATGAAAAATATTTAGAACAGCTTGAGGAAGCCGGAAAAATCCGTAACCTTAAAGAACGTTCCATCAACTGCTATAAAAACTATGTCTCTTATTTTCTGAAATATCAGAATAAGAATCCTGAAGAGCTTACCTGTCAGGATGTCAGGACTTTTTTGCTTGCAAAAAAAGAGGAAGGACTGAAAGCCACAACCCTGAATCTCTATAATTCTGCTATCCGTTTTTTCTATCGGAATGTCCTGCATATCCTTTGGGATGATATCACGGTTCCGCGTATGATCCTGGAACATAAACTTCCGACTGTACTGACCGCCTCTGAGATTGACCGTTTGTTATCTGCTGTTGACGATATCAAATATAAGGCTATGTTCGCAATCATGTATTCTTCTGGCATGAGGGTTTCTGGAGTGATCCATCTTCACTATGATGACATCTCACGTTCAAATATGCAGATCCATGTCCGGGATACGAAAAACCGGATGGACCGCTATACCATTCTCTCTAAGCGTTGTCTGGATATCCTTACACAATACTGGTTTGAGAAAGGTCGTCCCCGTGGCATCCTGTTTCCAAATAAATTTACCGGTAATTACCTGACAGTCAGTACTTTGGAACAGGCCATGCGGCGGGCAGTAGCTGATGCTGAACTTCCGAAGACAGCAACCCCGCACTGTCTGCGCCATAGCTTTGCAACCCATCTGATGGAACAGGGCATAGAACGGCAGAACATTCAAGCTCTGCTTGAACACCGTGATCCGAAATCCACGGAAGTATATCTTCATGTCAGCAACAAATCCCTGATGGGCATTCAAAGCCCTTTTGACAGGAAAGAAGGTGCCGGCCATGAATAAACCCACCGTCCAGGATATTTTCCGGCATTTTTATCCGGCATACCTTGAAAGCTGTTCCCCATCCCCGGAACAGGCAAAAGTTGCCCGGAACATCCTGAATTGCAAAACAGGAGCTTATGGTGCGAATGTCAGTGTATGCGAAGACTGTGGTGCTGTCCAGATCCATTATAATTCCTGCCGGAACCGTTGCTGTCCCATGTGTCAGGCTGTTCCGAAGGAAATGTGGATGGATGCTCGTAGAGAGGATGTGCTTGATGCCCCTTATTTCCATCTGGTGTTTACAGTCCCTGATATTCTGAACTCTGTCATTTACAGTAACCAGAAACTGTTATATGACACGCTGTATCATGCGGCTTCCGCTACCATTCAGGAACTGACATCCGACCCAAAGCACCTCGGGGCTTCTGTTGGTTATATCTGCATCCTGCATACATGGGGCTCAGAAATGAATTTTCATCCCCATATCCATACGATACTGCTTGGCGGCGGTCTGACACCGAAAAATGAGTGGAAAGACAATGGTACGGAGTTTTTTCTACCCATATGGGCTATCTCCAGAGTCTTTCGTGGGAAATATATGGATGAGTTGAAAAATCTCTGGAATACAGATCAGCTTGAGTTTCATGGAACAGCAGAAAAATACCGTAATCATTATGCTTTCAAAAAGCTGATAGATTCCTGTTATGATATAGAATGGGTTCCTTACTGTAAGAAAACTTTTAACGGTGCACAATCTGTGATTTATTATCTCGGAAAATATACCCATAGGATCGCTATCAGCAATCACCGCATCATCCATATGGGCAATGAAAATGTTACTTTTTCTGTTAAGGATTACCGGAAGGAAGGACAATGGAAGGAACTGACCCTTTCTGGAGTTGAATTTATACGGCGTTTTCTGATGCATGTGCCACCCAGACGTTTTGTCAGGATCCGGCATTATGGGCTTCTATGTTCCCGCAGCAAACACAAAAAGCTCACTTTATGCCGGAATCTCCTCGGATGTAAAAAATATCTTTCAAGGCTCAGGGATAAGGAGATGCCAGAAATATTGAAACAGCTATACGGGATAAACATCTATGTATGTAAATCCTGCGGTGGACATCTTGGAAAACCACAACTGAGAATACCGCAAAGGTGTTAAAATCCAAATCTTTTATATGTTTTCTAAGCCTCAAAATCCTGAGGTTTAATTGTTATACCTATTTATCTGAAAATCCTTGATTTTTGTAGCGTCTGCACAGGAAATCCTGTATAATCATGGATAAGAACAAAAGATTAAAAGTCCATAGGTAGTAGCTACTCGGACGCTCACTTTGTTCAATTAGGTCAAATCGAAAATGGAGTAAACGAAGGGGCAGTTCACTGAAATGTCAAAACTGCTTTTTCGTTTACTCCATCATCAATTCTAACCTAAAGAATTATTTCATAAAAAGAAGTAAAGCCATTCTACAAGGAGAACATGACTATGAAAAAATCTGCTGACAAACTGGCAATTGCATATGTAATTATATTATCCCTGATTCCGGTACTTGTTCTTCCGAATCTTACTTTCCAGAACCATGTACTTGATGCAATTCCATATGATGCCTCCGGCTTTGCTACTCTGCGGGGATTTTTCCTGTCAAACCTGCCTGCTATTATTTACATTCTGGCACTTTATATTCTTGGGATCCTAAATATCTGGAAATCTTTTTTCTCCTATGAAGAAGACGATTCCACCGCACTTATAAACCGCATGCTTATACATAAATACGGTCTTGTCGCATTTTTCCTGTTCAGTTTTATCACACTGTTCATTATGTACTTTTTCGCTGGTGCTGCACTGACTTTTATGACCGGCGGTCTGATTATACCGCTTATGCTCCCGGTCATGAGTGTTATGATATTTTTCACCGTCATTGCATTCTGGCTCACAATCCTTCCGGGCTCTTTTTACGCCCTGCAGGTAATCCGCATGACTTATAAAGCTGGAAAAATCAGCCTCGGAACTGCTATCCTGCATGGTATCCTGCAGTTCTTCTTCCTGGCAGATGTCTTAAGCGCCATGTACCTTGCAGCCGTAAAATGGAAACGTGCAAAGAAAAGCTCCATCGCAGTCGGAATTATATATATTGTCTGTGCAATTGGAGTCATTGTACTGGCAGCAGCAACCATTAAAGAATTTCAGGGGCTATAAGCTTCTAAGCCTGCCCCCTCATTTTATTTCTGCTAAAGCACCAACTATGCTTCCTTATTCTGTTAATCCTATTCCAAATGTCATGGTTCCTGTATAATTTACACCCGGTTCAATATTCATTCTTGGATCAAGTACTGGTTTTGCCGTATAAGTTACAGTTCCATTCCCTGTAAAGGAAGCTAACTCTGTTCCTGTTGCAGTATCATTACCAGTTGTTTCAATTGTGTTACCATCTGCTGCAATCAACTGATAACGAATAGTACCCGTATAAGTTGGCTTGGACGTCTTTGCCTGTAATACAAGCTGATTTCGATAATAATCAGTACCTGCGATTGTTACCGTTACTTTCTTCCCGTCCAGATCCGCGACATCTTTTGCTTCAATATTAAGGGCAGTTCCCTCCTTTGAAAGTGCCAGCGCTGAAGGTATAGATACCGTATATGTCGGTTCATTTTTCTGAACATAAGAAAATTCTGTTGACGCAGATGTTGTATTCTCTTCTGCATGAACCGGAAGCGCGAATGCAGATACGGTAAGCACCGCTGCAATCATTGCTGTTGAAAGCATTTTCATATTCTTTACAGATTTCATATTTAGTCCTCCCTCGTATAATTGATGGATAATCATTTATTTGATATCAGTTAAACCTACGCCATAGTCCATCCAGCCAGTATAATGAACGCCTTTCTGGATTGCCAGATTGTCCCCTTCTTTTCCTTCACGGTCCGGATAATCCTGCGCACATGGGTATATTTCATAATTTGCTGTACCATCCTCTGTAAAAGCAACCAGTTCCATACCTTTAATCTGCTTCTCCAATGCCCCCAGTTTAAAGTCTCCGCTTGTTCCTTTAATATTCAAAGTCATCATATATGGTTTTGCACCATTCATCTTATCTCCGACAAGATATAACCTTCCATAAGTTCCATTTCCTTTTTGCAGCGTTACTGTAATTTTCTTACCTTCCGGAATATTTTTTACATCGCTGGCCGTAATCGGTACCAATGTGTGTTCTTTTGCATTCAATGTTACCGTTTCTGGTACAGTGACTGTATAAACTGGATCATTTGCTACATAAAGGGAAAAATCAGTGTGTGCACTACCTGTGTTTGCTGCAAATGTCGGCGTTACCATCATCATTCCTGCCATAACACTTGTCATAACTGCTGCTGCGATTCTTTTCTTCATTTTCGTTATCCTCCTGAATAAAAATATTAATAAATATCTATATTTACAGCCACACTTCGAGCACATGCCCTTTGGGGGCCGTTAGTTTACAACATGTAAATCTGCTTTCACACTCGCTCCATTTAAGCGTGTATTTTTTCCATCCATAGAATATGTAGAAATGTTCATATATATTGTATAATCTCCTTCATCCAGCGCCTTATCGACCTGAAATTCACTGATTGCCTTTCCCGGTTCAATATAGTCAGACTCATAAATCGGAGTCTCATCATCTCCAATTGTAATGCTGTATTTAAAATAGCAGTCATTGTCCTTCGGATTTGCCAGGGTAATCTTCCACGTCTTATCTCCTGCCCCGACACTGAGTTCTCCGTATCCCGGCATTTTAATACCTGAATCCTGCTGTCCAGATAAATTATCTAAATCTTTGTCCCAGTCTGATGCATTCTGATCTACCACAACCCCATTGGAATTGTTTACAGATTTCTGCTGTCCCAGCTTATATGCAAATACAACTCCAAGCGCTGCGACAAGAATCACCACCACAGCGAATATCCATATTTTCTTATTTCTTTTTTTCTCTACTTTCATGCACCTAATCTCCATTCTTTTCTGTCTTCTGGCTTTTACGGATTATGACTCCCATGGTTCCCAATACTGCACTCACTGCAAGCATTATCTCGTAATCCAATATTTTACCTCCGGTGGTATCACCTGTCTTTGCCACAGAATTGTCCACCTTCCCGTTGTCAGCCCGGTTGGCAGTCTGATTATTTTCCTGTCTGTTATTCTGGTTGTCATCCGGTACATAAAGCTGAATATTCGTCCGAGTTTCCGCATAGGTGTTCTGATGCATAAAACCAGCCAGTACCACAAAGCTTATAATGAAAATGTATTTTTGTACTCTCCGCCGTATTTTCATCGTAGTTTCCTCCTCGTTTCTTACTCTTCAACGATTCATTTATCAACCCTCTTCTGCCTTGATGCACTTATTGTAGCAACCTCTGTTTTTGGATTGCGACATATTCATGTAATTCTTTCGTAAAACTTTTTTAAGTTCACGTTAATCACAATCCATTATTAAAAAATAAGTTAATTTCCAATAAAAAAAGACAGTGAACCGCCTAAAAACAATCCACTGTCTTCATAATCTTCAAGAGCACTAACTATGATATTACATTTTTTCAACTAATATTTTTTCACTTTATTGCTCAAATACCCTCAGCGTCTATAAGCTTCCTGGCCTGCTCCTCATTCTTCGCCTCCACAAAAACATCGACACCGTAAAGTCCGAACCCTGCTGTACTATACACAGAAACACCATCTCCAGATTCCTGAGAAAATGCAGCAATTCCGTTCTCTTTTAACAACTCTATCATTCTTTCCGCCTCTATAATGTCATGCACATTACAAAGTTTCACACAATCGTCTCCAGACGCTGAATCCTTTTCCTTATGTTTGAAAAAAGCTCCCATCTTACACTCCTCCGTTTCTTATACTTTTGACATTTCCGCATTTTTTATATGATCATTTTACCACGTTTCCGCATTTTTTATATGATCATTTTACCATGTTTCCGCGTTTTTCAGGTAATCCGTTTTGTCTGCCTCTGTTATCTCTCGCAGTACCTTACACGGATTACCCACTGCTATAACATTTTCTGGTATGTCCTTTGGCACAACACTTCCGGCTCCGATAATTGTATTATCACCAATCGTAACTCCTGCCAGTATCTTTACATCTCCGCCAAGCCACACATTTTTCCCAATGCGAACTGGTTTTCCAGAACAGCCGCCTTTGATTCGCTCTTCTGCGTCTATTGCATGATTCACTGGATAAATGCCGATATTCGGACCCAGCAATGTATTTGCTCCAATCACAACTTCAGCACAGTCAAGAATAACACAGCCAAAGTTAATATACACATTGTCTTCGATAACAATATTCTTTCCAAACTCGCACCGGAAATCCGGCTCAATCCAGACGTTCTTTCCCACTTTTCCTAAAAGCTGTGCCAGAATTTCATTTCTTTTCTCAACTTCTTCGTCCTCAGTTTTGTTGTATGCCCGGAACAACTTTTTCGCTACGATTCTTCGCTGAAACAAATCATCAACAAAATCATTGTACATTTGTCCTGCCTGTAATTTTTCCCATTCTGTCATTTGTGATGTCTCTCCTAAATCCAACATATATAAAATACAGTTTCTGTCCGGATAAGTATACGGAACCGGTAATTCCTCTGTTTTAATCTTCCGAAATCCTGCTTTCTCATAGAACCGATGTGATGTATGCGCAACCGACGGTGTGTCTAATATAATATGCTTTACCTCTGCCTCTTTTGCAAATTCAAGCAGCTTCATGTATAAAGCAAGCCCGACTTTCTGTGACCGGTACTCTTTCTTCACGAAGAATTTCTTCATGATTGCACAGTGGTCAGCTTTTATCATCAGTCCAAGAGTTCCGATTACATTTCCCTGATCTAGCGCAATCCAGAATTCGCCTCCATTTTTCTGATAGGAGTCATGGATTGTAAGCAGATCCGGCTGCTCCTCAAGAGACAGATTAATCTTCGACTCATTATTCTGAATATCTAAAATTAACGAAATAATCTCATCATCATATTTTCCACTGTATGTTTCGATCTGCATTACAAATTCCTTCTGGCAATAATTTACCCTCTGTATACAAAAATGGGACGGTAGAACCGTCCCGCTGTTAAATTCACACTTTGAGTGACAAAACACTCTCTTTTAACTGTCTCACTTACGGGCTGAGATACGCCCACTCATAGCTGACTCCATTAAAGATTTTCAGCGTCTATAAGCTTTTTCGCCTGCTCCTCATTCTTCGCCTCCACAAAAACATCAACTCCATAAAGTCCGAATCCCACTGTACCATACACAGAAACACCATCTCCTGATTCCTGAGAAAATGCAGCGATTTCATTCTCTTTTAGCAGCTCTATGATTCTTTCCGCCTCTATGATATCATGCACATTGCAAAACTTCACACAACCGTCCTCAGACGCTTAATTCTTTTCCTTATGTTTGAAAAAAGCTCCCATCCTACACTCCTCCATTTCTTTTCTTTTGACATTTCCGCAGTTTTATATAATCATTTTACCACATTTCCACACTTTTTATATCTTCATTCTTTATTAGTTTACTCACCAGTAATATACTTATATTGAATTTTTTATACTATCATGTTATACTACAATTGCTGCCACCCTCCAAGCGAAAGGAGGTGAAGTCTTATGCACGAAACTCTCATCACATTTTTTGTTTCTGTTATGGCAAGTATTGTTAGCTACTTTATTTGCAAATGGCTGGACGGAAACGACAGGCAGTAACAGCCTGAAAGGTATAAGCCACCTTACATAAACGGAATAAAAACTCCCGGAAGTCTCGACCACTTCCGGGAGTTTTGTTTTGCTCATGCATGAAATTCATCACATTTCTTAGCTGTTATTATCATATGCTTTATTTTCATAAAAGTCAACCTATAAGTATATATTTTCCATTAATTTTTCTCTATCCCCACATCACGCCTGCAGTTTTTCCCATTCTGTCATACTCGCTTTTCCACTGTATGTTTCAATCTGCATTACAAATCCCTCCCGTCTGTTACTTATTATACTATTTACATTTTTCTTCCAGTAATAAAAAATCATTACATCTTTTTGACAAACTTGTAGATTTTCATTTTTAACCTATACAAACAATTAATTCACTCTTGATTCCATTCAGTTCAATCACGTTGTCCGCCTCCGGCGCATCAAACCGTTCCACCTGCTGCCCGGCTTTTTCATAAGAAATGCTTGTTCCAATGCCCTTTGCAACTGCCTGGAAAATCGCCTCTTTTGGAACATGTATTTTTGATGTCGCAGACACTTGATTAATTGCGATCTCGCCGTTCAATGAATCGCACATAATCTCCATGTCAAGATTACAATCAACCTCCACCGAACCGACAACATTTTCCAAAATCAAATTTGTTGTCTTCACACCAAATTCCATATTTTCACATTCTATGGAACGGATTTCTACCGTTTCCGCATGAGCTTCACACTCAATCTTATCTATATACTGCACCGGAATCTGCACGAAAATATCAATTTCACTCTTCGCCATTGCTTCCGTGGCACCATTCTTTCGTTTTACATCTATATCAATTCGTTTCCGGATATCATCAATCTTAACCTTGAAATCATTCTGAAGAGTTGAAAATGTATTGGACCCCAGTCGGACCCGGATTTTCTCGCCCTCATATCCCGCCAGTATAAGCCGCTTCGCCCCTTCCAGCTTCATATCATAATGCTTCGATTCATCAATATCATACTCCGTAATACTCTCATACAAGTACTCCGTCTCCACTACCTTTTTTGAACCTCTTTCATTTGAAAGTAGATCGTCTATGGAAATGTCAAACAGTGCTGAAATCGCCATTATATTTTCAATATCTGGGATCCCCGCACCCGTTTCCCATTTTGTAACCGCCTGTCTCGATACACCAAGCTTCTCCGCCAACTGCTCCTGCGACATACCAGCCTGCTTGCGAAGCATCTTCACATTTTCTGCAAAAGTCATATCCATAATCTCCTTGTCTTTTCTTACCCGTTCGAGAGTCTTATCACAGAACTTAAGGTTGCTTCACAGACATATTTCTTATCCGAAACTATTTGTCTGGACAGCCTGCACTCTCTAAACATCTCCTAACAACTTACAGTATAGAAAACTGCACTTTACATCACAAGCACACAAAGATGTCATCAAAACATTTTCCTGCTACTTTGCGTAGCATCTCCCTTATTTCCCTATTTTATCATACCCACCTCGCGGTCGCCAAGGTCTTGAGCAAGCTCTGACTTTGGCTCGTCAATAGCGCAGCAAAATCTTCCCCTTTCACTCACACTTTCCCCTTCACACAAACTTTAAACTTCCACTTACATAAAAATACAGCTACCGTTGGCAATCCGCTCTGCCAGACTCACCCTCCCTCGCCTCTCGATACGATATAACTTCCACATATAGAAAAAGTACAGTTCACTGCTTCTCAGATGATTGATGCAATTTCCAGTATTTTGCGAGCATCATTAAATCTGGAGGTGCACTGTCTGAGCCGTTCCTCAGGCGAGTTTGCACATACAGATTTTAATAGATAGCGCAGCAAAATCTGCGAAATTCATCACATCTGAAAGCAGTAAACTGTACTTATTGTATTGTGTGAAATTATATCCTCGTATTCTTCTCCCTTGACACCTTCAACCGGTTCATGGCTCTTGCCAGGGATGCTTTCGTGTGATAGTATTCCTGGATACTCTGCTTCTGACGAAGTTTTTCTTCCATGACTTCACGCCGTTCTTCTGCTCTTCTGGCGTCAATTTCTTCCGGTTTTTCAGCGGTCTGTACCAGCATGGTAACACGGTTGTTAACAACCTCAAGGAATCCGGTTCCAACGGCAAGTGTCTCCCACGTTCCGTCTTCCAGCTGCATCTTCGCTTCACCGACTTCGATTGCTATGACCATATTCTCATGATCTGCAAGAATTCCCATCTGACCGCCGTCGGCTGCAGGTACGATCACCTTCTGGCATCGTCCGTTATACGCCACGCGGTCACTGGCTATGACTTTCAACCAAAATGTTTTCATAGTTTACGCACCTCTTACTCTCCGTCTTTCAGTGTCTTTGCTTTCTCGATAACTTCGTCAATCGTTCCGACGTTGAAGAAGGCGGTCTCCGGATATTCATCCATTTCTCCGTCGATGATCATTTTGAATCCACGGATTGTCTCTTTCAGTGGTACATATTTTCCAGGAATTCCTGTAAACGTCTCAGCTACGAAGAATGGCTGTGACAGGAATTTCTGAATCTTTCTTGCTCTCATAACCGTTGCTTTATCTTCATCGGACAGCTCTTCCATACCAAGAATGGCGATGATGTCCTGAAGTTCTTTATATTTCTGAAGAATCTCTGTTACCTGGTTGGCTACTTTATAATGCTCTTCACCTACGATGTCTGCCTCCAGGATACGTGAGTTAGACTCCAGCGGATCTACAGCCGGGTAAATTCCCTGCTCAACGACCTTACGTGAAAGTACGGTTGTTGCATCCAAATGTGCAAATGTTGTTGCCGGTGCAGGGTCTGTCAGGTCGTCGGCCGGTACATAGACTGCCTGAACGGATGTGACAGAACCATTCTTTGTAGAAGCAATACGCTCCTGTAATTCACCCATTTCTGTTGCCAGTGTCGGCTGATAACCTACGGCTGATGGCATACGTCCAAGCAGGGCGGAAACTTCAGATCCAGCCTGTGTGAATCGGAAAATGTTATCAATAAAGAGCAGCACGTTCTGATGTTCTTTGTCACGGAAATACTCAGCCATTGTAAGTCCTGTCTCAGCGACACGCATACGAGCTCCAGGCGGCTCGTTCATCTGACCAAATACCAAAGCTGTCTTCTCAAGTACGCCAGACGCTTTCATCTCTGTCCAGAGGTCATTTCCTTCACGGGAACGCTCTCCGACACCTGTAAAGATAGAATATCCACCATGCTCTGTTGCTACATTTCGGATCAGCTCCTGGATCAGTACAGTCTTACCAACTCCGGCTCCTCCGAACAGACCAATCTTACCACCTTTTGCATATGGTGCAAGAAGGTCGATGACCTTGATACCTGTCTCAAGGATCTCGACAGCAGGACTCTGCTCTTCAAATGTAGGCGCCTGTCTGTGGATTTCCCAGCGCTCTGCATCTTTCTCTATTTCTTTTCCATCATCGATGGTCTGACCAAGCACATTGAACAGACGTCCAAGTGTCTGATCTCCAACTGGAACTTTGATACCGCTTCCAGTTGCACGGACTTCCATATCTTTGTGAAGTCCTTCACTTGCAGCCAGCATCAGACAACGTACTTCGCTGTTTCCCAGATGCTGTGCAACTTCCATAATACAAGTCTTGTCTCCGTTATCTACCTCAAGGGCATCTTTGATATTCGGAAGCTCTCCGTCTTCAAATAAAACATCGACAACAGGACCCATGACCTGTACAATTCGTCCTTTATTCATATCTGTTCTCACTTCCTTTTCCGTTTCTGTGCCTTCGCACCTGCGCATACCTCTGTGATTTCCTGCGTAATGGCTGCCTGTCTTGCCCGGTTATAAGCAATAGACAAATCTTTGATAATTGCTTCAGCACTGTCTGTCGCTGATTTCATAGCCGTCATTCTGGCATTATGCTCACTTGCATACGCCTCGACCAAACAACCGTAGATCATTCCGGTTACATAATTCGGTACGATATTGTCCATGACGCTCTCGACAGACGGATATAGCTGAATCGCCTCACGCCTTAAGTTTGCCGGAATGCTGTCCTCTCCGAATGCACTTCTCTCAAGCGGAAGCAGCTTTACAGTCTCCACCTCAGATACCATAGAATTCTCCATTCGCGTATAGACAACATACACTTCGTCCAGCTCGCCATTATTAAACTGTTCCATCAATGTCTCAGAAATAATTCTGGCTCTGCTCAGGTTCGGTTTCTGCACAGTATATTGGAAATTTTGTTCAATCTCATGTCCCTGACTTACAAAATAATGTCTTCCAAGCTCACCTACGACAAACAATTTGTGATGTCCCGGCATTTTCATAATTTCCTCTTCTGCTTTTTCTACATTGTGATTGTAAGCTCCTGCCAGTCCTTTATCACCGGTAATAACTACAGATCCGATTTTCCGTTCTTCTTTCGGAATTTCTTCCCTACTGTCAAAATACTGGTTGCTCACTTCCGGCATATGACGCAGGATTCTGGCAATCTCAGCCTGCAATTTATAAAAATACGGCTCTGCATCTGCCAGTTTCTTTCTGGCCTGACGCATTTTTGTAGAAGAGATCAGGTACATGGCGTTGGTGATTTTCATCGTATCTTTTACACTGTTAATTCGTGTCTGTATTTCTCTGATATTTGCCATACATTAACACCTGCTCTTTTTGAATTCCTCTGCAATCTCCACGATCTTCTGGGACAACTCTTTAGACAGATCCTTTGTCTCCTCGATTTCTCTTGCGATTTCCGGATGTGCACTTGCAAAGTAACTTAACATATCCATCTGGAATCCTTTTACTTTTGCAGTTGGAATTCCAAGCATGACTTTATGTCTTGCAGCACAAAGTGTAATAACTTTATCTGCCAGTGACATTGGTTTTCCAAGCGGCTGCTTCAGAAGCTCCATCAGTCCGCCGCCATATTCCAGCTGTTCCTTCGTTGCATCATCAAGGTCTGAACTGAACTGTGTGAAAACTTCCATCTCACGATACTGGGCCAGATCGATACGAAGACTTCCTGCTGCCTTCTTCATAGCCTTTGTCTGTGCATCTCCACCTACACGAGATACAGACAATCCTACGTTGACCGCCGGGCGCATTCCTGAAAAGAACAAACTGCTTTCCAGGAAAATCTGTCCATCTGTAATGGAAATAACGTTTGTAGGAATGTATGCAGATACATCTCCGGCCTGTGTCTCGATGATTGGGAGAGCCGTGATAGATCCACCGCCTTTTTCCTCACTCAGACGGCTGGAACGCTCCAGAAGTCTTGAATGCAGATAGAATACATCTCCAGGATAAGCCTCACGTCCAGGAGATCTTCCAAGTAACAGTGACAATGCACGGTACGCAACTGCGTGTTTGGAAAGATCATCATAAACGATCAGTACATCTTTTCCTTTGTACATAAAATACTCTGCCAGTGCAGTTCCCGCATAAGGAGCAATGTACTGAAGCGGCGCACAGTCGCTTGCTGTTGATGCTAATACGATGGTGTGATCCATAGCTCCTGATGTCTTAAATGTATTTACAACTTTTGAAATCGTTGATGCCTTCTGACCGATGGCAACATAGATACAGATCACTCCGTTTCCATTCTGGTTCAAGATCGTATCTGTTGCGATAGATGTCTTACCAGTCTGTCTGTCACCGATGATCAGCTCTCTCTGTCCACGTCCGATCGGGAACATGGAATCGATAGAAAGGATTCCTGTCTCCATAGGAACGCTGACGGATTTTCTGTCAATGATTCCAGGTGCTTCATTTTCAATCGGGCGATAATCATCTGCCTCAATCTCTCCGGCACCGTCGATTGGTGCACCAAGGGCATTGATAACTCTTCCGATAAATTTATCTCCTACCGGGATTCCGGCTTTTTTCTTTGTACGTGCAACCTTTGTTCCTTCTTTGATTCCTGTATCTGATCCAAATAAGATACATCCGATCTCGTCTTTCTGGATATCCTGTACCATACCCTTCAGACCATTTTCGAAGGTAACGATCTCGCCGTACATTGCATGTTCGATTCCGTAAATGGTAGCGATTCCGTCTCCGACTGTTACAACAGTTCCGACTTCGCTGTCTTTACTGATCTCATCAAAATTCTCTATTTCACTTTTCAGAATTGAAATAATTTCATCTGAATTGATTGAACTCACTTACGTTCACCTCCAGGTCAATTTTTGTTCTAACCGGTTCATTCTTCCACGAATGCTCCAGTCATATTCATCACTGCCCGCTCTCAGGATAAATCCTCCAAGCAGTGACGGGTCTTTTTCGACCTCCAGATTTACCTTCGATTTATGATATTTATCCATAATAAATGTTTTCATCTTCTCAGCCTGCTCTTCGTCTGGCTCGTCTACACATATTAAAGTCGCAGTCATAACTTGCTGCTGCTCCTCACAATATTTATCATAGCTTTCGAAAATGTCCCAAAGCATGCCCATTCTCTGGTTCTCGCATGTTACCTTCAGGAAATTACAAATAGACTTTGGAAATATCTGTTCGATAACACTGTATTTGTTCTTTGCCGTAATTACCGGATTTAACAGTACTTCATATACTTCCGGTACCTGACAGAAGATTTCTTTTGTTTTCTCAATATCTGCTTTCGGAATTCCCAGTTCGTACAGAACTCTTGCATAGCGCTTCGCTGCCGGCTGAACGAACTTTACTGTATTACTCGTCTTTGCCGTCATGAGCGTCACCTACGCTTTCCAAAAACTGATCATAAATCGCCTGATTTCCTTGTTTTCTTGTCTCTTCATCTACAATCTTTCTGGCTGCCTGCATTGCAAGTCCTGCAATCTGTGTCTCAACGCCATCCAGTGCCTGCTTTCGCTCAGTCTCGATGGTCTTTCTGGCACGTTCGATCGTGGCATCTGCTCTTCTGTCCGCATCTGCAAGAATCTCATCTGACTGTCTCTTAGCCTCTACACGGGCATTTTCAACGATTTTGACCGACTCCTCTTTTGCACCGGAAAGAGCTGACTCATACTCTTTTTTCAGAGCCTCTGCCTCTTCCTGTCTGTCACTTGCATTTTTCAGTCCGTCGGCAATCATCTGCTCACGCTTTTCCATGATCCCCATAACTGGTTTGAACAGGAATTTCTTCAGTAATAGATAAAAGACTACAAGGTTTATTATGGTCCAGAGAAGGCTCAAATCTACTTTTATCACCTTTTCCCACCTGCCTTTCTTCTTTTCTCCTGCTTCTTTACGAACTGCTAATTATTTCAGCATCAGGATAATCAGAAGACCGATGATAAATCCATAAATAGCTGTTGCCTCTGCAAGGGCACAACCAAGAATCAGGTTCTTGCTGATCTTTGACTCAGCCTCTGGCTGTCTCGCGATAGCGTCTACTGCCTTGCTTGTTGCAAGACCAATACCAATACCTGCTCCTAAACCTGTTAAAACTGCGATACCTGCTCCAATTGCTACTAACATAATCTTAATCTCCTTTTCTTCTTGTCTAAAAATGTTTTCTTAAATCCCTTTTAAGTCTGTTCGTCTTATCTTCCGGCTTTACTCCTGTTCCTCATTCATGAACAGCGCCGTCAGGAATACAAATACATAAGCCTGTAAGAATCCATCAAATATATCAAAATAAAAACTAAACGGGATTGGTATAATCGCCGGAGCTACTATTTTTAAAAGCTCCATGATTACAAATGCTCCCAGTACATTACCGAACAGTCGCATGCACAAGGACAATGGGCGGATTACAATCTCCAGTACCATGATCGGTGCGACGAACGGAACCGGCTTTGCAAAATGTTTGACCCAGTGTTTTAATCCGTTTTTATGTATTCCGGAATACTCGATCAGACACATACTCATAACAGCCAGCGCTATTGTGACATTCAGATCCTTTGTCGGCGGTTTAAACCCAAACAATCCAATGATATTGGCAATTCCGATATAGATCAGCACCGTGATAAGATATGGGATATATCTTCGGTTTTCTTTGCCCATAACATCTTCAAAGAAGTCCACTCCTTTTCCGATTGCGGATTCCAATAAAAGCTGAGCTTTCCCCGGATTCTCTACACTGAGATTCCTTACGAATATGACACACAGCAGTACCACTACAGCCATAATGATCCATGTAACCGCCACGGACTCACTAATCTTAATTCCCCCGAATAACGGAATGGTAAATGCTGTATCACAATTCAGCTCTTCCAACAGACTCTCTGTTAATTTCTCCGTATGACTCCCTCCCTTTCTTCTTCAAATTTCATGATTACTTTACTCTTCTGTTTTTTAAATGTCAATCATTTCTTTTATTCTTAACAATTATTTTATTTTACAATTTTTAAGCATATTCTCTTATTTGAGTTTTTTCATTTGTCCAAAATTTAGTCACTTTCCTTCCGTTTTTATATACCTTCTCCTTAATATGTCGAAAATTCGCACAAATTATTTGTGTTTTTCATAAAAATTTTAGTCGTTATGCATATTCCTTTCGGCAATATGCTATAGATATGGCCGCTATACACCATTGAGTTTGACTTTTTTTGCCAAAACCTGTAAACTAAGGCAAGGCAAGAATCTCCCGGATTTGGGAAGTTTGCAAATAAAGAAATACAACAAATAAGGAGATCATATATGCGACTTAGAAATATACCCCGCGCCGAAGGCGTGTTAAAAGAGTGCAGTCAGGTTATCGAGACTCCGGAAGAATTCCGTGGTCACTGGGCATCTGATGTATTCCAGAATGACTACCCGGTCCACATTGAAATCGGCATGGGAAAAGGCCGTTTTCTCATGGCACTGGCTCAGAAAAATCCACAGATCAACTACATCGGAATCGAGCGCTACACAAGCGTCCTTCTCCGTGCTGTGGAAAAGTTAAACATATATATAGAAGAAAACGAAAGCACTCTGCCAAACATTCACTTCATTTGTATGGACGCGCAGGACATAGCAAATGTGTTTGCTGAAAATGAAGTTGACCGGATCTATCTGAACTTCTCCGACCCATGGCCGAAAGCCCGCCATGCAAGAAGGCGCCTCACGTCACCGGATTTTTTTGCACGTTACGACAAGGTGCTTGTCCAGGACGGACAGGTAGAATTCAAGACAGATAACCGTGATCTTTTTGGTTTTTCCGTTGAGTCTTTAGGGGAATCCGAAACATGGGGCATTTCCGAATGTACTTATGACCTGCACCATGATGAAATTATGAACGTTGGAAATATTATGACAGAATATGAAGAGAAATTTTCATCCATGGATCACCCGATTTGCAAGCTCATTGCTAAAAGAAGATGTCTGCTGTGACTTTCTTAGCGCTACAGCGCATATATTATTAATGAGAAAGCCTTCGGAGTCTGTTCGCAATGAGCCGAAATTGTCATAACAAAAAAAACTTCCGACAAAAGTTTTTTGAATACACTTATCGAAATCGGTGTCTGCACAGGTGGATCAATTGTTTCAGAAAATCCTTGAAAGAAGTATATGATATTCTGAACCACGGTTCTGACTGCCGAAGGCACTGATCAGAAAGGTTGATTTGATGTTACATTTAACTGCAAAAAATTTTCAAATAGAAGTAAAAGATACCTCTCTCCCGGTCGTCGTTATGTTCTACGCTATCTGGTGCGGGAAATGTGCCATGATGAAGCCGGTCGTGGAGGATATCGAAAAGAAATACGCCGGAAAAATCAAGTTCTGCGAAGTCGAAATTGAAGAATCTGCAGTACTCGCCGCAGAATACGCCCCGGAAATCGTCCCGACATTTGTTCTCTTCAAGGATAAAAAGGCAGTCGGTGTCATGGGTGGAATGGTGAATGAACACACATTTGAATCCAGAATGCTGGAAATCCTGTCTTAGTCCACAGATGTACAAAGGCCGTAACAAAATCTTTCGAAATAGTTAAGAATTTTTTACTTTTTACTTTTACACAAGTATGCTATTATTGGGTGTACAGAAAGGAGATGTGGCGTCTGACACCACAGGATAATTATGAGTATGAAAAAATTAAAAAGGGTTCTGCCGTTTAGCCTGGCAATAATTCTGGCATCTGTAAGCCTGCCGGTAACTGCCCTGGCTGACAGCGCAAAAGTAGTCACTCTCGGAGCGAACTTATCCGACGAGCAGAAAGCTTCTATGTACAAATACTTCGGTACTTCCGCCGATCAGGTAGACACGATCGAAGTCACGAACACAGACGAAAGAAAATATATGGAAGGGATCGCGACCGAATCCCAGATTGGTACAAGAACATATAGCTGTTCTTATGTTGAGCCGACAGACAGCGGCGGAATTCAGGTAAAAGTCGCAAACCTGACATTTGTAACAAGTTCTATGATCGCCAGTACACTTTTGACTTCCGGCGTTGAGAACTGTAACGTTGTTGCCGGATCTCCAATTGAAGTATCCGGAACCGGTGCACTGACAGGTATTATGATGGCTTACGAAAAAGCCAGCGGAAAAGAACTTTCCGAAGATCAGAAAGCAACTGCAACAGAAGAGCTGGTAACAACCGGTGACCTCGCCAAGGATCTCGGTCAGGATACAGCATCTGATCTGATCAACGATGTCAAAGAATCCGTTATTGAAGACAAACTGACTGATCCGTCCGATATTCAGGACGCGATTTCTGACGCAGCCGATAAACAGGGAATTACACTGACCGATGACCAGCTTGCGAAAATCACAAGTCTGATGGAATCTATTTCCCAGTACGACTACGATGTCAAAGCACTGAAAAAGACTCTCGACAACCTGGACGGGAAATCCGGAGGATTCTTCAGCAACCTGTGGTCCTCCATCAAAGGCTTCTTTGGCGGAGATAGTTCTGGCGGTGGAATTATTAACAATACGGATGATGCAGCACTCGGAAATGATGCAATCATCGACAGCACATTAGATGCCGTAAAAAGCAAAGCAAACGATGCCGTAAATCAGGCAAAAGACGAAGGTCTCTGGGATAAAATCGTAGGATTTTTCAAGGATCTGTTCGGAGGCGATGATACAGGCAACTCCGATAATACAGATAGCACTGACGCAGTCGAAGAAAATACGGACAACAACACCGATACAGGCAGCACCGACAACAATGCTGATAACGACACTTCTACAAACGCAGAATAAAATTAATTCATAACTTTAGCAGGGAGATGGAATACTTAAATTCCATCTCCCTGTTTCTCTTCCACACCTCCCGGCGTAAATCCTATCATCCGCAAGCAATAAGCCAGCGCAGAAAATATAGAAAATCAGCTCAGATTTTAGAACTGTCTGGTGCCTCCGGCAGGGCGCACATTGTCCGGTGGACAATGGTTTTGCGCCGACCGAAACGGAGTGTAGACTTGCAGAGGTGCGCAGTAGAAGTATGTCATGCAATTGCATGACGCGCACCTCGCAGCAAGAATGCCAAGGCATTCTTGAATTTAAAATTCAAAAACTGCTACCCCATACGGCGGCAATTTGTATCCAAATGAATATGGTCTTCCATCACATTCTTTCTTCACGGCATGATAAATGTTCTGTCTCTTCTCGCCATTTCCGCCATATTTCACATCGTCACTGTTCAGAATCAGCTTATACTGCTTCTTTCTAGGAACGCCTACACGATAATCTTCTCTTGCCATCGGTGTGAAGTTGATCACGAACAGAAGGTTATGCTTTCCATCTTTAGAATGGCGGATAAAGCTGTAAATGCTTCTGTATGCATCATCTGCATTGACCCACTCGAATCCTTCCCATGACTGATCCAGTTCATAAAGCGCCTGTTTCTTTTTATACATGTGGAGTAGATCACGCATCCATGACTGAATTGCCTGATGCTCCGGCTCCTCCAACAGATACCAGTCCAGTTCACGTTCCTCTGACCACTCGCGAAGCTGTGCAAAATCCTGTCCCATGAACAACAATTTCTTTCCGGCGTGTCCCATCATAAATGCATATCCTGCTTTCAGGTTCGCATATTTATCAAATCCAAGTCCTGGCATCTTATTGATCATGGAACATTTCAAATGGACAACCTCATCATGCGACAGTACGAGAATGTAATCTTCGCTGTACGCATAACTCATGGCAAATGTCATCATATGATGATTGTCTTTTCTGAAATACGGATCCAGCTTCATATATTCCGTAAAGTCGTGCATCCACCCCATATTCCACTTAAGGCTAAATCCAAGACCTCCGTCTTCTACATCTCCGGTTACCTTCGGCCATGCCGTAGACTCTTCCGCTATCATAAGTGCACCCGGATTTCTTCCAAGTACAACTGTGTTCAGATGCTTGAAGAAATCTACTGCCTCCAGGTTCTCATTACCTCCATACTGGTTCGGAACCCATTCTCCGTCTTTCTTTCCATAATCCAGGTACAGCATAGAAGCAACTGCATCAACGCGAAGTCCATCAATATGGAAATGCTCCACCCAGAAAAGTGCATTGGCAATCAGGAAGTTCCTTACCTCATTCTTGCCAAGATCAAATATCTTCGTCCCCCAGTCCGGATGCTCCCCTTTTCTTGGATCTGCATACTCGTAAGTTGCTGTTCCGTCAAACTCGGCAAGTCCATGCTCGTCCTTTGGAAAGTGTGCCGGAACCCAGTCCATAATGACACCGATTCCATTTCTATGCAGATAATTGATCATCCACGCAAAATCTTCCGGTGTTCCATAACGGCTTGTCGGCGCATAATATCCTGTCACCTGATATCCCCATGATCCATCAAATGGGTGTTCTGCGATTCCCATGATCTCCACATGCGTATATCCCATATCTTTCATATACTTTGTGATTTCTTTTGCGAACTCACGATAAGTATAGAATCCCTCGTCCTCTGTGCCTGGGTGTCTCTTCCAGGAACCCATATGAACCTCATATACAGACATTGGTTCTTTTTTGTGGTCCCATTTTTCCCGTGCAGTCATCCAGGAACTATCGGTCCATTTCAAATTCTCAATATTCGTTATTCTTGATGCTGTACCCGGACGAAGTTCTGCATAATTGGCATACGGATCTGCCTTCATATGATACTCCCCCGTAATCGTCTCAATGCAGAACTTATACATCATGCCTTCTTTTACTCCCGGTACAAAGCATGTGTAAATTCCGATATATTCTGCCCTTGTCATAGGGTTTCTTGTGCGATCCCAGTCATTGAATTCCCCCACTACAGACACTGATTTCGCATTCGGTGCCCAGACAGCAAAATAAACTCCTTTCTGCCCTTCGTCATCCACCATATGCGCACCCAGCTTCTTATAAATTTCGTAGTGATTTCCCTGTCCGAAAAGGTACTGATCTAATTCTCCGATTTCATAAGCTTTCCATTCTTTCTCCATAAACTTCCCTCACATTTCATCCGGATTTCAATATCTTAAGTATACCTTAGCAGAACACAAAATTCAATCTATGTCACTCGATTCCAGACAAAAAACAGGGATACAATTTTCTACAATTGTATCCCTGCTTCATCACTTACATTCACTATATCATTAAATTTTAAAATCTTCTTCCTTCAGAATAATGCGATCTGACGAATCCGTAGATTTTCCAAATACACGTCTTGCAAGATGCTTTACATTTGCTTTCTGTGAATGTTTTATTGCTTCATCCATGATTTCTTTTACTTCCGCAACTGTAACCGCATGATCTTCACGCTGCATTACATCAATTCGGCTGTAAAGTGCCAGAATTCCCATTTCATCAAGCTTATATCCATTTTCCTTCGCATAAGTCTGACCAAATGTTACTAACTCATCATTGATGAATACCGGAAGCTCAAGCTTAGAAGTGAATTTCTTTTTGAAATCCGGATTAGCTGTCATAATTCTCTCCAGAGGTTTTCTCTGATCTTCAAGAACAAAGAGAAGCTCTCCGGTCTTTCTTGACATCAATGCATTCAGTTCCTTGATTGTTCTGGAATTCAACTTACCAGCCTTTTCGATGATGATCGCTCCACCGCGAAGCTTCTGGATAATATTGCCAAGTTCCTTCTTATTCAGCGATTCACCTGTAACAATAGCAACTTTACCCTGTTTCAGATTTCTTTGTTTCTGGATTGCTTTTACAATATCTACTGCAAGGACTGTTTTTCCAGATCCTTTACGGCCAATGATCATTAAGTTACCGGTTCTTGAAGTTCCCTCTCTCTGGGCACGTCTGTCATTATCAAGTACTGCAACAATCTGTTCACTCATTCCTCTGACCGGTACGAAGTAAGAGAATAATTTCTTCTGCTCCTCTGTCAGTCCGGCTTTCAGTCCAATCTCACTGGTTGCACTTAAGTCATATCTTCCTGTTACAACAAATCCGGTATCAAATGGAACTCCGCTTCCTTTTGACTTCTTAATTCTGCGCTGAATCTCTTCCTCAGATGGTTCTTCAATTTCCAAGTCTCCTTCAAGGTCTTCCGGATCCGGAATCTCAGGAAGCTCATCTTCAAAGTCGTCTTCCTCAAAATCATCCTCTTCTTCGAAATCGTCCTCTTCCTCGAAATCGTCTTCCTCGAAGTCGTCCTCTTCCTCAAAGTCATCCTCTTCCTCAAAGTCATCCTCTTCGTAATCGTCGTCTTCTACATAATCATCTTCATAGAAGTCATCGTCTTCCTCAAAGTCGTCTTCTTCCTCAAAGTCGTCTTCTTCCTCAAAGTCATCCTCTTCCTCAAAGTCGTCCTCTTCCTCGAAATCATCCTCTTCCTCGAAGTCATCCTCTTCCTCGAAGTCGTCCTCTTCCTCGAAATCATCCTCTTCCTCGAAATCGTCTTCGTCTTCGGATTCATCTTCCGGGAATTCATTCCACTCTGCATCGAATTCCTCTACTTCTTCCTCATCTTCCTCCGGGAATTCATCTGCAAAACCATCTTCGTCAAAATCGTCTTCGTCGAATCCATCTTCCTCTTCAAAATCATCTTCTTCGGATTCCTCGTCTTCGAAATCATCCTCGTCTTCAGAATTGTCTTCCGAATCATCCTGGTTTTCTGTTTCCGGAATTTCTTCATCTTCTTGTACTTCTTCGATTTCTTCTACAGCGTCGACTTCATCTTCTGCTTCAAACTCTTCGTCCTCACCCTCAAAGTCTTCGTCTTCAAACTCTTCCTCTTCGAAATCATCTTCATCCTCAGAATCCTCAGAATCCGTCTCCTCTTCTTCCGAAGCTGCTTCAACAATCTCTTCTTCAGGTTCTTCTTTAGACTCTTCAGGTTCTTCCACAATATCGTCCAGCTCTTCTTCTGAAATAAACTGATCTACAATTTCTTCTTCAACAGATTCCCCTTCTGCTTTTGCAAGCTCCAGTTCCTCTTCTATATCAAAATTTTCCTCTTCTTTCTCCTGTGCTGTCACACGATCTTCCAGCTCTTCCACAAGCTGTCTGATATCATCAGAAAGCAATGCCTTTCTTCTTGCTTCCTCTGCCTCAAGACGAGCCTTCTCTTCCGCTTCACGACGAGCCTTCTCCTCCGCTTCACGACGAGCCTTCTCCTCTGCTTCACGACGAGCTTTCTCTTCCGCTTCACGGCGGGCTTTCTCTTCTGCTTCCTGACGGGCTTTTTCTTCTGCTTTCCGTCTTGCTATTTCTTCTGCCTCGCGTCTCTCTGCCTCAAGTCTTTCTGCCTCACGGCGGGCTTCCAGTGCTTCTCTCTCTTTTCTAAGTCGTTCTTCATCGGATGCTTTTTGCTTTGCGATCGCCTCAGCATTTACCTTCTGCTTAGCTTCCCATTCCATCAAGATGTCTTCAATCTTCATCTGACCTTCAATGCGGAGTTCTTCTTCTCGTTCCTCCATCTTCTTCTGGTCTTCCGGGTTAATTCCACTCGCCATAGCCACTCCATTAGCCAGTGCTTCTTTAAGCGTCGCACCCTTCACAACTGTCGTAATAGACTTTTTTGGTCCTTCTGCCGCATGCTGAAGAATTCCTTCTAACTCTCTGACATTCCGAGCTTCTTCCGGAGTTTCCTTTCCGATTGGTTCAATGACTGGTGCTTCCATTTCTACAACTTCTGGTTCTTCTGAAACAGCTTCTTCCGGCTCCAGGACTGGTTCCTCAGCTGGTGCTTCCGGCTCTTCTGAAACTGGTTCTTCTGAAACTGGTTCTTCTAAAACCGGTTCTTCTATCGGAACTTCTTTGTCTGCCTTGGCATTTTCTTCCATTGACTTCAATGCTTCTCCAAGCTCTGCTGTCGGAATTCTTCTCGTTGCATCCAGACCATCCACCGTTTCTGTTGTATTGGCTCCTGATTCCTGCTGTTCTGCCTCCGCAGCTTCTGCTGCTTCCTGCGCTGCTTTAATCTGTTCTTTTGGAATTGATACAGTATCCTGTGGAATACTCTTTACATCCTTAAGCACAGCTCGATCAGTTTTTTTATCCACTGCTTTCTTAGGCTCTTTTTTCGGTACACCTTTATACTCATCGTACTTTTCCTGTTGGAGTGGTGTCAGTGGTTTGTACTTCATCTTCAATTCCATTGCCTGATATACATATTTTCCTTCGCTGAACCACAAGATCAAATCGTCACATTCTTCCAGACACTTTGAGGTCATGCCTGCTTCATGATATAGCTTTGCGAGCTCATACGCCCATTTTTCAATATATTCTGCCTTTTTAAATTCTTCCAGTGCCGAAATCTGTTCTGACAGATCGGACCCTTGTGCCTTCAAAATCCGATATTTCAAAATGAACTGATTCGGATCTCTCGGTGCCAGTTTTACAAATTCCTCATAACAGTCCGAAGCCTCATTCAGATCATTCAGTTTCAGGGCAAGTACTGCCAGACGATACACAACCTTTCTGCTGGACGGTGCTCTGTCAAATGCGATCATAAGCGTATCACGGCTCTTCTGAAACTCCCCGTTATTCTCGTAGATTTCGCTTACTGTATTTAACATTGCCGGGCTCTTCACCCTTCTCCAGTCTATTGTATCTGCAATTTCCATTGCTTTTCTAAATTGTTTCTTTTCGTAATGTTCGAGCATCTGCTCGGTTTTTACCCGATATTCATATTTATCCAATATTCTCACCTCAAATTTTTTGACAATTCTACAGATACAAGTTTATCATACACTAGTCTTATTGTCAAAAACATACGAGATTTTGTTACAAAAATGTTACAAAATGATATCGTCCACTTTTTTGAAATCTTTCAGGCTATACGCTTCTATAATATTTCCCTGGATAACATAAAGCATATCTTCTATATAAATACCTCTTGTGATCCTCATATTATTTCCATTGATTTCCTCATGCATCGTACATGTAAATCCTTGTTTTTCGTCGTAAGAAAATGTATAGTACTCCCGGCCGCCTTCGCTGTCTGCAGCAAAACCAATCAGATCTTTCTCTGCATCTACTAAAGCTGCCTTATAATCACAAGAAACATCTGTATAGTACACATTTTCAATGACATAAGTCTGCTCCTCTTTCACATTTTCCGGATCAGAAATATCAAACATCGTCAATTTCACGCCATCTGTTGACATAGTCTTTTCATCAACATTCATCCCAATACCCAGAAGCTTATTTTTCCCATACGGATGCAGATAATCTGAAAATCCAGGTATCTTCAACGCTCCTATAATCTTTGGATTTTTCGGATCCGACAGATCAACGGAAAATAACGGATCCGTCTCTTTAAATGTTACAAAGTATCCTGCCTTTCCCATAAATCTTGCGGAGTACACCCTCTCATCTTCTGCCAGACCTTTGATGGAGCCGGTTTCTTTCAGTTCTTGATTCAAAACATAAACACTGTTCGTGTCGCCATCGGTCACTACAACTCTCAGATATCCATCATATTCATCAATAGAAAATGAATCATTAATATAGCCGTCTATTTTGCACTGTGCCCCAGCCGTCAATTTCCCACTTTCATAAGAAACTTTTCGGATTGTCGTCACATCTTTTCCGGAATATTGCCACACATTTTCATAAAAATAAATATTATCGTTGCTCACATATAAATTGCCACCGTCTGCCAAAAGGGCCTTACTGTGCGCTGTCTCATCTGGATTTTCCAGAGAAACGGATGTGATGATTGAATACATATCTGCCTTTGAAATGGACGGAAGACAGATATCTGTTTCTTCGATCAGATTATCGTTTACAAGTGGTATATAGGACTTCGGATTCTTCGCCGTTATACCATCAAGTGTTACATAATAATCACTGAATAAGTATAAGTATCCATCTGCAATTCTTGAAGAATTGTAATATCCACTCTGACTGACCCTGCCAACTTCTTTTGGATTTTCCCGGTCTGAAATGTCATAAGTTACTGCGGTCGTATTAGCCCTCTGACCATATCCATAATCATCATCATTCCATTTGCCGCCCACATAACCGTCACACACTGCGATTAATTGTTTTCTCTCAATGTCCAGATACATTTCCTGGATTTCAGAAACATCTTCCACTGTTATAGTAGCCGTTTGCTTCATCCGATTATCGCGGGTATCTATAATGGCAATCTGATTGCTCTTATCTTTTAACACGTAAAGGTATGTTCCATCTGTTTTAGCTGTATCCCCCTCGTCCACACCTTCCTGACGTTCATTTGTCTCAGAATAAGAACCGCTTGCCATTCCGGTGTCCGCTGCTGCAGTACTGCTTTCTTCAATATTCTGTGCTGCATCTCCACTTGCCTTACTTTCAGCTGATTCATCGACTCTTATATCATTCAATGATCTTGCCCAGCTTGAAGTGTATGCACTGTCTCTTTCCTGATCTTTCTTATATTTTTCCAAATATGCATAGACATCCTTATATTCCGCCGCACTTTCTACTTTCGTACTGTCACTGATTGTCACATCACTGCCTGCTATCTTATCATCTCTAGCCGCATCTTCCATTTTAAAATAATTCTGGTATACCATCACTCCCACGATCAACACCAGACATGCTGCTGCCAGCCCACCGATTCTCGCCGGAGTCCACACTTTTTTCTTCTTTCCTGCAAGCTTTGCTTCAATCTGTCTCGGTTCAAGCGCTTTCGGCACCGGAACCTGTTCTGACTTTTCCTTTATTTTCCGAATCATGTCCTGCTCATTCTTATTCATAAAATGTCCTCCCATCCAACACACACTGCATCTTCTCCAGCGCCCGGCTTCGTTTTACCCGGACAGTTCCCGGCTTCAGGCTTAGGATCTTCCCGATTTCTGTGCTGTTATAACCGCCAAACACTGACAGCCCGACTATCATTTGCTCTTCTTCTGAAAGAATAAAAAATGCATTTCTCACATCCATCGCAAGTCCCACATCTTCTTCATGAATTCCTTCCACCTGTCCTTCCGGAAAAAAATCTTCTGTCTGCTGTATTCCTTCTTTCGCCACCTGTTTCAATCTTTTCTTACATATATTTGACAAAATTGTAAAAATCCAGCTCTTGAAAGCTTCTTCTTTTCGAAGTTTATGTATATGTTCATAAGCAGATAACACTGCCCCACTCACCGCGTCTTCTGCCTCATGCGGATCACGCATCAGACAAAGCGCGTAGCGATAGAGGTCTTGATAGACCTGCTCATATAGCTTTGAAAATGCTTTTGCATCACATTTCATTCTTTTTCCTCCTCAATTTGTTTTTCTCAAGAAGTTCTCCACACTCCTCCATTGACTTATCCCATTGCCGTTTTCCAATACCCCGTGTAAAAAGTATTATTACTTCTTCTACATATAAGAGTCCCAAAATATCCCAAGTGTTACAAAAAGGCGTCACTTTTTTTCATAAGTGCCGCCTTTTATTTACATTCGTTTATTCAATTATATTACCGCCGAAAATACTGCGCAAGATAAAATTCAGCGTAATTCCCAGTGCAACGGGACATAGAACGTGAATTTTACCTATCGGATTATTTAGCCCTTATAATAATTAATCAGACAACCTTTGAGAATAATCTCTCTTTCTGCGTCTGTCATATCTCCAAGTGTAAATGTGACTTCTTTCAATGTATCTCCGACTACATAAGCTTTGATCTCTGCATCTTTGTTTTCCACTGCTTTTCTGATTTCCGGTACAAAGATATAATCGCCATTTTTGAAGCTTAATTTCTTGTCGTCTTCTTTTGTGATAAATGGAAGCATTCCCCAGTTAATCAGATTGGAACGATATCTTTTTGTCGCATATTCATTTGCAATATTCGCCCAGCCACCGAGCACCTTCTGACAGGAAGCTGCCTGCTCTCTTGCTGAACCGTCACCTGGTTTTACTGCAAAGATCGTACTTCCGACTCCGATATTTCCTTTTCCTGCTTCCGGATATCTCTCCTGGATCTTTGCCATAACCGGTTTTAATTCTTCCAATACCTCTAACGGACATTCGCCTGCTTCGATTGCTTTCTGTGCTTTCTGTACTTCCTTTGCACGTCCTACATATGCAGGATCTTTTCTGGAAAGTGCAAACTCTGCCAGTCCAAGTGGATTGGATCTGTAAGAAGATGTTTCTCCAGATGGAATCAGCTCATCTGTTGTTGTAACCGGATCGTGAATCTCTGATACAACTTTCAATACCAGATTCTCCGGAAGTGCTGACATTGCCGGCCAGTCTTTGATATTCGGTCCGAACTTGATCTTTGTATCCGGATCAGCCACACCATGACTGTCAAATACACGATTTGCATAAATCTTCTGGTCAAAGTGGTATTTCTGTCCCTTATATTCCACGTCCATATCTGTTGCAGGTGTCAGGAAGCCTTTATTTGCTGCTGTTGCTGCAATTGAACGGGCATCCATAAGTGCAACAGATGCAATCTGTCCACTCTGAAGCTTGGAACCTTCACGGTTCGGGAAGTTTCTTGTAGAGTGGCGAATAGAAAATGCGTTATTTGCCGGGGTATCTCCAGCTCCAAAGCATGGTCCGCAGAATGCTGTTTTTACAATTGTCCCTGCTTCCATAAGATCCGCAACTGCACCGTTTTTCACAAGTTCCATATAGATTGGTGTACTTGCCGGATATACACTAAATGTAAATTCATCTGAGCCAATGTAATGACCTTTTATGATGTCTGCTGCTGCGCAGATATTTTCAAATCCACCACCGGCACATCCTGCGATGATTCCCTGATCCACATAAAGTTTTCCATCCATCACTTTATCCTGAAGTGAATAATCCACAGCACCATCCAGGCTCACCAGTGCTTTCTGCTCTACATCGTGAAGCACGTCTTTCAGATTCTTACGCACTTCGTCGATCGTATATACATTTGACGGATGGAACGGCATTGCGATCATCGGACGTATCTCGCTTAAGTTCACATAGACCATACCATCATAATATGTAACTGCACCAGGATTCAGTTCTTTGTAATCTTCACTTCTGGCGTGGATCTCATAGAACTCCTTAATCTTATCATCCGTTTTCCAGATAGAAGACAGACATGTTGTCTCCGTTGTCATAACATCGATTCCGATACGGAAATCAGCACTTAACTTCTCCACACCTGGTCCGACAAATTCCATAACTTTATTGTTTACATAACCGTTTGCAAATGTTGCACCTATAATTGCCAGTGCCACGTCCTGTGGTCCGACGCCTTTGACCGGCTCTCCGTCCAGATAAATTCCAATCACACCTGGCATCTTAATATCATATGTCTTATTCAGGAGCTGCTTTACAAGTTCCGGTCCACCTTCACCCATAGCCATCGTTCCAAGTGCTCCATAGCGGGTATGGCTGTCGGATCCAAGGATCATCTTGCCGCCACCTGCCAGCATCTCGCGGGCAAACTGGTGAATAACTGCCTGATGCGGCGGTACATAGACACCGCCATATTTCTTCGCACAAGTCAGTCCAAACATGTGGTCATCTTCATTAATCGTTCCGCCGACCGCGCAGAGTGAGTTGTGACAGTTCGTCAATACATATGGAATTGGGAACTTCTCCAGTCCGGAAGCTCTCGCTGTCTGAATAATTCCGACAAATGTAATGTCATGAGATGTCAGCTTATCAAATTTGATCTGCAGTCTCTCCATATTGCCTGATATATTATGAGCCTCTAAAATTCCGTAAGCCATTGTCTGCGTTCTGGCTTCCTCCTTGGATACCTCACGGCCTGTCTTTGCCTTTACTTCTGCTTCGTCCGTAATGATCTCGGTGCCATTTACCAGATATGCACCGCCGTCATATAATTTCACCATGTCTAGTCCTCCTGATTACCTGTAATTATATTCTTCTGAGTAATTACCTTTATTTCCAGATTGTATACATGTATATATTAGCACATCACATGACATATGTCCAACCATTTATTCACCCTTTTTCAAGAATAACTCTGTTGCTTTTTCAATCTCTTCTCCTGTCGCTTTCAGCAGCCTTTTTGCATCATTCATCGTTCCATTTCGCAGGCATTCCGCAATTGTTTCTAATCGTCCCGTCTCTATTCCCTTTTTCATTCCCTTTTCTTCAATACCTTCTGATAAATTACACATAACCTTCAACTCCTCCCTGATTTTTTCATCTACCGGAATATCTAACTCTTCGTCTAAAAGCCGCACCTTTTCCTCTCCACTTAGTTTACTAGAGAATAATATATTTAAGAATTGATGTAATTCACTCTCAGTTTTGCTTTGAGACAGCTTTTGACTTGACTCGCAATCCAGTCCAATCATAATGAAATTAAATAAATCTTTCTTTCCTGGCCACTTATAATTTCCAACTAATGCATCATCTGTTATATGGAAATGATTCAAACAATTTTTATTTACGCCTGGGCAAATCCATATAGAATATACCTTTACCATATCATCATAATTAGAATTTGTAAAATCTCTTTCTTTTTGTGAAGAAATCATTCTGCAAGTGTAAAATATAGCCCGATTCATCAAAGCATACCCCGGCGAACTATTCTTTTGAGCTTCTATATTCACAATAATCTGAGAAATTCCATCTTTCATTCGAACATAAAAAATAATATCAAAGCGAATAGCCCCTTCTTTTGTTTCCGTATTTTCCGTATTACTACCTTTAATTTTACTTTTCGGATTTTCCAACACTTGATTAGTCATTCCCGGTTCTACCGAAACCGTAGATACATATGGTTCTCCTTCAATCAAAGAAATGATATCTCTTGGATTCGCATCTTTAAATTCCGTTACTGTTCCTTTTAAAATATGTGCCAGAAAAATTTTGTTACTTAAAAGCTTTTTGGCATTCTCGTCATACTGCGCTTTCATGCCAATGGTTCCAATAATTTCTTTTGTATGTTTGTTCAATAATTATACTCCTCCCTGTACTCATAGTACAAACAACTTAATGTAGTAACATTTTTTTCATGTCGGATTACTGTCTCGAAATCTGAAACGCCGAAATGAGATACCTTACGGCTTAGAACTTTTTAAAATATAGAATCTTTTCTAAAAGTATTCATAGGATAACACAAAAGGAAAGATTTCGCAAGTGTTTCTCACGTAATCTTTCCTCTATTTTCTAAATTCTTCTCGTCTATTTTACACCATCACTTTTCGTTTTCCCAATAGTGCCATTTCTTCCACATTTTTTGTAGCATACAGTATCGTAACTCCGGTTCTCTCCTGCAATTCCACCAGCTCCTGAGTCAACTGATTATGAAATTTAGGATTTACATTGCGAAGCGGCTCATCCATAAGGATTACATCTGGCTCCAAAATCATGGCACGCGCCAGCGCGGTCCGGTGTTTCCACAGATCTGACAAGTTTTTTACTTTTGCAAATCGGACTTCTACAAGATCTAGAAGTTCCATCACTTCCAGTGTCCGTTTTCCTATTTCTTTTTCATCTATGCCGCGAAGTCTTAAGCCCAGTTCTACATTTTCCAGAACTGTCATTCGTGGATACACAGTATAATTCTGAAAAATCATAGCAATTCCACGCTCCTCCGGTGGAAGACTGTTGACCAACTTGTCTCCAATCCATATCTCTCCGTTTTTCACTTCATCAAGACCTGCGATCATGCGCATAACAGCACTTTTTCCACTCCCGGATGGGCCAGTCAATATTACAAATTCTCCGTCTTCAATCTGGAAATTTAAATCCTTTACTGCCTCATATCCATTCGGAAATGCGCGATCTACATGTTTTAATGTCAGACTTGCCATCTGATCAGCCCCTTTCTTTGTCTTCCCCTGACTACTGTAATTCAGGCTTTTTATCCATCATTACTTTTTTACAATAACGCCTGGTAAATGTCTCTCTTTCCGACTCCCCGGTCTTTCGCGACCATTTTCATTGCTTCTTTTTTCTGAATCCCCTGATCCATATAATAATCCATATGTTCCTGAATGGACATTTCTTCCCATTTCTGGCGTTCTTCTTCTATCTGTTCCTGACGGCTCTTACCCTCAATGACAAGCACGCATTCCCCTTTTGGTTCCCGCTCTTTATAATATTCCACTGCCGCACTGATCGTTGTTGCAAAGACTGTCTCATGCTTTTTCGTAAGCTCCCGGCAAATGCGGATTCTTCTGTCACCCAAGGTCGCAAGCAGAAGCTCTAATGTCCGGACCAGTCTGTGCGGTGCTTCGTAGATAATCATAGTTCTTGTCTCTTCCGTCAGTTCGTTCAGCACTGCCTGTCGTTCTTTTTTATCTGTCGGAAGAAATGCTTCAAACGCAAATCTTCTTGTGGACAATCCGGAAATGGTCAGCGCTGTGATGCAGGCTGCTGCCCCCGGAACTGCTGTCACAGTGATTCCTGCTTCCTGACACATTGCCACCAGCTCCTCACCCGGATCGGAGATTCCCGGCGTTCCCGCATCCGTGATCAGTGCAATATCTTCACCATTTTCCAAGTGCTCAATCAACGTATGCGCTTTTGCAATCTTGTTATATTCATGATAACTGGTCATCGGTGTGTGAATATCAAAATGATTCAAAAGCTTAATGCTATTGCGGGTATCCTCTGCTGCGATCAGATCAACTTCTTTTAAAATACGGACACAGCGAAATGTCATGTCCTCCAGGTTGCCGATCGGAGTTGCACACAGATATAATGTTCCTGACATATAATTCTCCTTTTATTTCATCCCGTACAATTTCAGTACTTCTTCCGTATACTCCCCGTCTTTCGTGTAGACTATGAGCGGCGGGTCTACGGCGAGGCGTGGTTTTCCGCCTTTGAGGCCTTCGATAAGAACCATGTTTGGCTCTTTGTCTGCATATGGATGGACGAGACGCATGCGTTTCGGCTCGATTCCGTAATTACACATTTTTGTAAAGATTTCCGGCAGGCGGAAAGGACGGTGCACCATGTAGAAACGCCCTTTCATTTTCAGTACTTTTGCACTTTCTCGCAAAAGATTATCTAATGTGCATAACGCTTCATGTCTTGCGATATACAAAGCCTCGTTATCATTTTTCAGACCGTGTTCTCCAATCATATACGGCGGATTGGATACAATAACTTCATACGAATCATTTCCAAATATGTGACTTGCCTCTTTAATATCACCGGTAACGATATCTATCTTGTTCTCCAGCCCGTTGTGTGCCACGCTTCTTCTTGCCATATCAGCACTTTCTTCCTGAACTTCCAGACCTGTATAATGAAGTCCCGGATTCTTTGCTTCCAGTAAAATCGGAAGAATTCCGGTTCCGGTCCCAAGATCCAGTGCTCGTTCCCCATGTTTTACTTTTGCATAGGAAGACAGAAGCACGGCGTCCATGCCAAAGCAGAACCGACCGGGCTTCTGTATAATCTCATAGCCCTTCACCTGGAGATCATCCAGGCGCTCATCGGGCTTCTTATTAGTCATCATTTAACTTGGAGGCGCCATTTTTCTCCTCCAGAGCTTTTAACTGTGCAAACTCCTCTTTCGAAAGCTTTGCATCTTTTTTCTTCTTTCTTGATTTGAATCTCAGCTCACCTGCCGGATATTCACGGATTTCTTTTTCATCGTTATCCAGCGTCACAATAACCTTTACGATCTGACGCAGTACGTGAACGGCCTGAACTTCACCATGAAGTCCTTCCGGCGTCGTCACATGATCTCCAACTCCCGGAAGCTGACGGTTCAGCTCTTCATAGGTCTCTTCTTCGTTAGTCAGACAGCACATCAGTCTGCCGCAGACTCCGGATATCTTTGTCGGATTCAGAGACAGGTTCTGCTCTTTCGCCATCTTGATCGATACCGGTGCAAACTCAGACAGATACGTATGACAGCAAAGTGGTCTTCCACAGATACCAATGCCTCCACGAATCTTCGTCTCATCACGGACACCAATCTGACGAAGCTCGATACGTGTACGGAACACGCTTGCCAGATCTTTTACCAGCTCACGGAAATCAATTCTTCCATCTGCGGTAAAGTAAAATAACACTTTATTATTATCAAATGTATACTCCGCATCTATAAGCTTCATTTCCAGACCGTGTTTACGGATCTTCTCTAAGCAGATGTTAAATGCTTCTTTTTCTTTTTCTCTGTTTTTCTCTTCTTTTTTGTAATCCTCTTCGTTTGCAATTCGAATCACAGATTTTAAAGGCTGTGTGATCTTGTCGTCTTCTACTTCTTTCGGACCTGTCACAACCTTTCCGAACTCAACACCGCGCGCCGTCTCTACGATGACACGGTCTTGGGTTTTAATCTCTAATTTTCCCGGTGAGAAAAAGTAGATCTTTCCCGCCTGGCGGAATCTTACTCCGATTACTTTTGTCATAAATCTAGTTCTCCTTTATCGTCAGGAACAAAAGCTCCATGACCAGATCAAAGTTAACATTTGCTTTTAGTCTGGCTTTTGCTTTGTCAAGGCTGTCCAGAATCGTCTCAATTCCTTCATAAGAACTGCGTCTTGCCTGCTCACGCATGCAGTCGATCTGATCTTTGAATACAACCTTATCTATTTCCCTTGTCGCTTTATATAACAAGACATCTCTGTACCATACCATGATCAGGTCAAGATAGTCGTTGATTTCAACTTTATAAAGAGTGCAGCGTTTCACTGCCTCCACAAGCTCACTGATATCCATCTCATTTATATGACGCATCAGGTTCAGGACTTCGTCCTTGAGCTCATTAAAATGCTCGGAGCCTGCCAGTTTGATAGCTTTTCCAAGGTTCCCCTGTGCAAATGCAGCGCAGACTTCAGCCTTGTAATCTGGTACTTCCATTCTCTCCATGAGATATTTTTTAATCAGTGCATCTTTGATGTAGCGAAGTTTTAACATGACACATCTGGAATTAATTGTCGGAAGCAATACGTCTGCATTTTCCGTCAGCAGAATAAATACTGCATACTGTGGCGGTTCTTCAATCGTCTTTAATAACGCATTCTGTGCCTGTACCGTCATAATATCAGCTTCCGGAATAATATAAACTTTATATGGACCCTGATATGGCTTGATCGCAACTGTATTATTGATCTGTGTGCGCACATCATCGACTCCGATGGATCCCGGCTTCTCATGTGTCACCCAGATAATATCCGGATGGTTATTCGATTCTGCCTGTACACAGGAATGACATTTATTACATGGTTCCGGTCCATGTTCTTCACATAAAAGTGCCATGGCAAATAACTTTGCCAACATCTTCTTTCCGGTTCCGCGCTCGCCATTCACAATGTACGCCTGTGATACCCGATTCTCGGCAATTGCATTCTGCAAATATTGAATTACATCTCTGTGTCCTACTACATCTTTAAAACTTCCCATATCGTATGTCCTCTATAATTTCATCTAAGCATCTTTTTTGGTCATCATTGTAATAACGCTTCTTTATTCCCGCAGCTCTCAGATGTTCCTCGGAAAAATCTTCCGTATCTGCGAGAAATCTTCTGCACATCTCCGCGTAACGTGGCACTTCCTGCTGCCGCTCTCTCGTAAGTGCACGGTTCAGCCGCTCGCCGTCCTCTACTTCGATGTACACCGGAACAAGATACGCCGCTCCGTAATATTTCTTTAACTTTCCATAGGACTCCAGCGTTCCGATCATCAGATAGTCGGATTCTGCCAGATTCACCTGTCCATCTTCTATTGTAGCATATTTCCATGCTCCGTGAACAGTATTATAAGTACGAAGTTCAACAACCTTTCCCTGTCTCTCGAAAATATGCATCTGTTCATCCGTCACAAAATGGTATTCGACGCCTTCTCTTTCACCTTCCCGCTTCGGTCTGGTCGTGTAAAGCGTCACTGTCTGAAGCATCGGCAGCTCTTGCTTGATCTTCCGGAATAATGTATCTTTTCCAGATGAACTCTTGCCCATTATATAATATATCTTACCCATGCGTCCATACCTCTATGTATTCTTCTTTTTCTACTCCCTGTATCTCATATGTTCTTTCCATATACCATTGAAAATGTTCCCGGATCTGCGCTGTGATCCGTTCCCCCGGCACCAGCATCGGGATCCCCGGCGGATAGAGATACGCGTACTCCGCGGAAATGTAGCCTTCGCTCTGTGTCAATGGCACAAACTGAAACCCATCTGCCCCTGCGTCTTTCATGCTGATGACCTGCGCCGGTGAATAGATTACTTCCGCCTGTGGCAGATGTCCCGGTTCTATACCGTAATTTTTTTCTTTCTTTTGCGACTTTTTGATTTCTTCCGGCACTATGTCTGAATCTACAGTGTTATAAGCCCCCTGTAAAGGTTTATATTTCTTATCCAACTCATAAATTGCTTTTATAAGCCGTTTCATTCCTTCATCGGTATCCCCGACCGAAGTCATGGCAATCACATAAGTCCCCGCGGCCATCTCCATTTGCAGGTGGTACTGATTTAATAAATCTTCCTGCAATTGAATCCCTGTTGCTTCTGCACCATATGTATCCGCAAGTCCTTTCGTAAGTCCTGCTACTGATAATACAAGCTTTGACTTATCATAATGTTTGGTCTCTGCCAGCCGGATATGTTCACATTTTCCAAGTTCTTCTCTACATCTCTTCAAACGCTCCACATACGGGTCAAAAACTTCCTCGCAGTGATGATCCAGCATCTCCATGCACTGATCGATTCCCGCCATCAGAATATAAGACGGACTGCTACTCTGTAACATATGCAGATATCGTCTCACCTTTTCCCGGTTCACCAGATTCCCATTCATGTGGAGAAGTGCTGTCTGGGTAAATGCCGGAAGTGTCTTGTGAACACTGTGGATCACAATGTCTGCGCCTTTTTGATTTGCATTTTCCGGAAAATAGGGATGAAAACCAAAATGAGCCCCGTGTGCTTCATCCACGATCAGCGGCAGTCCTTTTTCATGTGCGGCCTTTGCTATCTCGGCCACATCCGACACAATTCCATCGTAAGTCGGAGATACAATCATGACTGCTCGGATCTGTGGATATCGATTAAGGGCCCTCCTCACATCCTCTGCGGATATCTCAATATTCAACTGTAACTCTGAATCAAACCGGGGATAGAGATACACCGGATTCAACTCATTCATGTAGATTGCATGATAGACCGATTTGTGACAATTGCGCGCCACAAGAATCTGATCTCCTTTATTCGTCACACCCGCGATAGCACTCAGAATTCCAACTGTACTTCCATTTACCAGAAAATGTGTCTCATCTGCATGATAGATTCTGGCTGCCCGTTCCTGAGCCTCTTTCAGGATTCCTTCTGCATGATGAAGATCATCAAATCCTTCAATCTCTGTAATATCTACAGTATAAGGATCCGCATCCCAGGACATATGCATCTTACGCTTATGTCCCGGCATGTGAAATCCATAATAGTCAGAATCGCTATACGCTTTTAATTTTTCGTATATCGTTGCCATTCTTATAATCTCTTAAGAAGTTCTTCTCTTTCTTTTTCGTATCCTGGTTTTCCAAGAAGTGCGAACATATTCTTCTTGTAGCTCTCAACACCCGGCTGATTAAATGGATTTACTCCAAGAATATATCCGCTGACACCGCATGCGAACTCGTACATATAGAATAACTGTCCAAGTGACTTCTCGTCCTGCGCCGGAATTGTCACTTTCAGATTCGGAACCTGTCCGTCTGTATGTGCAAGAATCGTACCATTCATAGCACTCTTATTTACAAAATCCATTGTCTTGCCTGCAAGGTAGTTCAGTCCGTCCAGATCCACCGGTTCCTCACCGATTGTGATCTGCTCTGTCGGCTCCTCCACTTCCATAACTGTCTCGAACATGATTCTGCTTCCATCCTGAATGAACTGTCCCATAGAGTGAAGATCTGTTGTAAGGTCTACAGATGCAGGGAAGATTCCTTTCTTATCCTTGCCTTCACTCTCTCCGAAGAGCTGTTTCCACCACTCAGATACATAATGCAGGCTTGGCTCATAATTTGCCATGATCTCAACCGCTTTTCCCTTACGGAGCAGAATGTTACGTGTTGCTGCATAGAGCATTGCGTCATTTTCCTCAAATGGATTCTCAAGTGCGAATTTTCTTCCTTCTGCTGCACCTTCCATCAGCTTGTCAATATCAGCTCCGCTGACTGCGATCGGAAGAAGTCCAACAGCTGTCAGTACAGAGAAACGTCCTCCAACATCATCCGGTACTACGAACTCTTCGTATCCTTCCTCATCAGCAAGTCCTTTCAGAGCTCCACGAGCTTTGTCTGTTGTTGCATAGATTCTCTTAGCAGCCTCAGCTTTGCCATACTTCTTCTCCAGCATCTCCTTGAAAATACGGAATGCGATTGCAGGCTCTGTTGTTGTTCCGGATTTGGAAATGATATTAACTGAGAAATCTCTGTCTCCGATCACTTCGATCAGGTGTTTCAGATATGTACTGCTGATGCTGTTACCGGCAAAATAAATCTCCGGAGCTTTGCGGATCTCTTTTGATACTACATTATAAAAGCTGTGTCCAAGAAATTCGATTGCTGCTCTTGCGCCAAGATAAGATCCTCCGATACCGATTACTACCAGCACCTCTGAATCTGACTGGATCTTTGCAGCGGCTTTCTTGATTCTCTCGAACTCCTCTTTATCATAATCAACCGGAAGATCGATCCAGCCAAGGAAATCATTTCCTGCTCCCTCCCTTCCCAGGAGTTCAGCTTTTGCAGCCTCGGTAATCTTCTTCATAGATTCCATCTCATGTGCGCTGATAAACGCATCTGCCTTTGAATAATCAAATGTTACTTTACTTCCCATTGGACTCGTCCTCCTTATGCTACCCGTTACGTTCTAGTTCTTGTCTCGAAGAAATCTGTATCATTTTCTTCTTATAAATGTGACAGCTCACAGACAGTCCTTGTTTTACAAAACTAACTTTGAGCCGTTATCTATATTTTAACAAATCAGTCTCTTATTATCAAGCCATAAACTCCTCCAGGATTTCTCGGATACGCTGATTTCTGTTTGCCTCGTCCTGCGCCTTTGTCTCTTCCGATTCTATTGTTTTTTCTATTTTTTCTGTTTTACCTGGTTTTTGCGATATAGCTGTCTTTTTGACCTTCCGGTCGTCTTCCACCTGCAGCGGTTCTGTCTTATACATCGCCCAAAGCAGACTGTCCATAGATCCAGGAAATTCCTGCTTTGGTTCCTGCTTCTTCTGATTCACAGATTCACCTGGCAAGTTATCCCCCTCTGCCCTTCCTGCATTTTCTGGCATTCTAGTATTCTTCACAATTCCTGTATTTTCTGCCATTCTGGTATTCTCACCCATTCTCTCTTCTTCTGGCATTCTGGTATTCTCGCCCATTCTCGCTTCTTCTGGCATTCTGGTATTCTCACCCATTCTCGCTTCTTCTGGCATTCTGATATTCTTCGTCATTCCTGTATTTTCTTGTATTCTTGCACTCTCCGCTATTCTCGCTTCTTCTGATCTTGCCTCTTCTGCCAGAACTTCTTTCTTGTATGTTTTTTCATAGCGATGCTGATAAATATTTTCCAAGTAATCTACCATATAATTTCGTACTGCCTCCAGCCGGTACTCCTCATCCGTCAGCATATGTACCAAGAATACGATTAACGCCAGCGCCACGCCGGTTCCGCCAATCATAGCTGTCTGCTCTGTCGCCCCTTTAATCCGATAACTTATGATTGCACCGACTCCGCCAAGAATCAGACAAAGTCCGGCACCCGCCATCTGTAACCGCCGCCATGCATGGAGCCTGACTCCACCAACCCGGTATTCATAGAGATACTTGTCCACAAATACGCCTACGTTTTCCACCTTTTCACTGATCATACAGGTATGCTCGAATTTCGCCCGCACAAGCCGCATCAACGGATGATTACTCTTTCCCATACTTTCCGCTGCTGCCACCAGCTTCCTAAGTGTTCTTCCAACGACCACCTTTGACACAACTCCGGCAAATGCACTCATTCCCATCAGTACATAGATCACATGTCTGTCTAACATTAATTCTAACATGATAAAAGCCCTCCTTTTGGCACCAATTATAATGGATTTTCCAAAAGAAGGGCGAAAAACCGTTCCCCATAAAGCGACATCTGCACACCGCAGATTATGGTATTTTTTCTTATATTTTATCGAATCATTTATTCTCTGGTTTTAAATCATCGGGAGCAATTCCTTTACAAGCGCCACGCTGTGGGCAATTGCCTGTTTTTCAAACTCTGGATAATCCATCGTTGCACTGTTGTCAGCTTTATCAGAAATTGCTCGAATGATGACATACGAAACTTTGTTAAGGTAAGCCGCGTGCGCGATTCCGGCTCCCTCCATCTCTGTGCAAAGAGCCTGAAAATTCTCCACGATACGTGCTTTCACTTCTCCGGAAGAAATGAACTGATCTCCACTTGCGACCCTTCCTGTAAATGTATGGATCTGCGGATTTGCTTTTTCATTTGCCTTCACTGCAAGCTCTACCAGATGCGGATCTGCCGGGAATGTGCGCGTATCCATTCTTGGCACCTGGCCGATTGCATCTCCAAATATGGTTGCGTCCATATCATGATGCACCGCATCTGTAGAAATCACCATATCACCAATGTCAATTCTTGCATCCAGGGATCCTGCAATACCTGTATTGATCAGCGTATCTACGCCAAATTTATCCACCAGGATCTGCGCACAGATTGCCGCATTAACTTTACCGATTCCACTTCTTACGACAACCGTGTCCTTCCCACAAAGAGTTCCTTTATAAAATGTCATGGAAGCAAACTCTGTCACTTTAGCATCTGCCATCTCACTTTTCAGAGCTGCAACTTCCTCTTCCATTGCTCCAATAATACCTATCATCCGATTTTCCTCCTGCTATGCATTTTTACTGTGCGATTCCCGCACATTTCCTTTATCCGACTGCCTTTTTCGCTATCATTACAAACATTTCCTGTTATCCTGTACATTATCCCCTACCCCATGCACAAATGTCAAGCATTGATGCTCTTTACTGTACCTGTGTATTCCTCGTGTATTCCTCTATGTATTCTTTTTCATACATATGATGTAACCGGATTGCTCCATTGCTATGCAGTTCCCGCAATCCTCGAACACCTCAAGCTTCCATAAAATGGCTTGTTCACATCATATTATTGGAAATCTTAATTTTTCTTTACAAGCAGATTTTTCTCTGTTAGAATGGCTTCTGATATTCATATATCTGGTATAACATATAGGAGGGTTTTAAACATGGATTATAAAACACACGGTGTCTGTTCCAGCATGATTCACATAGAGCTGGACGGCGATAAAATTAAAGATGTAGATTTTGTAGGTGGCTGCAACGGTAATCTTCAGGGAATCTCAAGCCTTGTAAAAGGAATGAAAGTGGAAGACGCCATCGAAAGACTTGCCGGAATCAAATGCGGTTCCAAAGCGACTTCCTGCCCGGATCAGCTTGCCAAAGCACTCCGCGAAGCAATCGCTCAGTAAATTGATTCATTCACGTAAAGTAAGTCACATGGAAAAGGACACGCAGCTTTTAATAGCTTGCGTGTCCTAAAACTAAACTTACCTAAACTTACTTCTCATGATTGTTATAATATTTTTTCTTTTAAATTTTTCTTTGAACTGTCTCCAGTTCCTTCGCCCTTCCAAAGCCCTGCGAACCAACGTAAGGGCCATGAAATATGTAGATTGCTGTGGAAGAGCGTCTAATTGTTTCAATATTCAGTTGTTATTAAATTTCTAAAGTATTATGATCCAACCTACTAACTTTACCCGAAATTTGTTTTTAATTTGTTTTTCCCATCATTATAATGGCCTTGTCCACTAATCTGATTGTAATTATAAATTTGTTAAATTCTTTTTTCTTTTCTACAAAATCTTACTTAAGGTTCCTCAATGTAAACTCCATCTGTGAAACTGCTGCTCACATCATCATTAGCAGAATGAACACATCGAACACGATAGTAATAATCGCCTTCTACATCTAAATACTTCTTAGATGATGCACGATCAGCGTTTTCATTGAACTTCTGCCAAGAATCATAAAAAGACCATTCCGTATCTTCTTCTTTCGCCTGTTCAATCATAACAGCAATTCCGACCCTGTCTACTACTCGTTCTGCAATGGTAGTTCCTCCGGCATAGATTTGTCCCGGGCCCATTCGGACAATTTTAGAATATCCGGTCAGAAGATCTTCACCTCTGGCAACTTTTTGAGTATAACCAATGGATTCTGCATCTTTTGTAAGTTTGGATCCGTCGATCACCTTCACGCTAGACGCTGCCTGTGTATCCGTCGATACCCCAAAGCTTAATCCCAAAGCCATAGCAAATACGCAGCATATGGACATACATCGCTTCATTTATCTACCTCCCATCTTTGTCTATTTAGGGTTCCCTATATAATAGACACATGAGATTAAAAAAACTGACGCATTTTTTAATAAAAATACAAATTTTTTAAAATATTTTCTATTTCTTCCTTTTTCATCTCTCCAGAAAAGCAATAATGCATTTTTTTATACTCAAATTCTGCTACATATCTGTTTCTTTCCGTTTCTGGGGTTTCATACTCTGTCACCTCAATATCAGCCTTTCCTACCTGCTCATAATAACAGTTTATTTTCTTATCCTCATTATCATATCCCCATGACACTTCTCCATAAGAAGCACTTATAAAATATTCTATTCTTTTACTTTTATATAGATAATCCACTTCAGCCACTTGAATATCTGTATCCAAAATCATTTTTTCAAATTTCATACCTTTTGGACGCCATATTAATCTTACAGGATCTATTCCAAACTCATCAGCTAACTTTTCATATGCCTTCTCTTCATCTTCTTCCTCGATAATCTTATTCTTATCGCTGGAATTGACTTTGGATACTTGTCTACCACCTACGGAGCTTTTTACAAACTGCAACATTCTCTCTGGTCCGCCAATGCTTGTCATTCCAACTGCCATTACGAGGATCAGCACTGCTGCCAGTGCTACAATTCTACGGATATTGCGTTTCTTCCGGCGTATTGTATAGATTTTCTTCTCCTCGCTCTGATTCTTCAACATCTCCCGTCCAAGGCGAAGTGCTTCCCGGTCTTCTTCTGAGAGTTTCGCATACGCATCTGTTCGCTTCGTATCTTCGGAACGCTTTTCACGCTCACGGATTTTTTGATCCAGTGCATTTTTCATGCGGAGCTTCAGCTCATCTGGAATCTCTTCATTATCGTTAAGTCCGACTTCTTCTTCTATCTGTTTCGCTTCTCTATTCAATTGATCTTTTAGGATTTCTTTCAACTGATCTTTTTTTTCACTCATAATCTACCTCTTAACGAAATCTATCCTCTCTTTCTCTTGACCAAATCTCCCGGGAACGTATAATATAATTATATGATGCCAGGGTCAAAAGGTCTAAATCCACATGAGCTTGCTCATAAGTGGATGAAAGACCTTGGGATCCGCCCCCCAATATGAGCCTAAAAGTGGGATGAGAATCCCACGATATGCGAATAATTGGGAGGATTGTGGGAGTGCAACGCACGGAACAATCCGTAGGCATCATAGTTGGGGCTTTTGCCCCCAACATCATTATATGCCAAAGTTGAAAATCTTTCACTGTTTCATACAGTATATACGAAGCAGAATCATCCGTACGGCATTCTTATTGTAACATATATTATCGAAAGGAGCTTTTTATGAAACGTATTATCTTAACCGGCGGCGGTACTGCCGGTCATGTTACACCTAACATTGCCCTGTTACCACGTCTTAAAGAATTACAATACGACATCCACTATATCGGCTCATATAACGGAATTGAGAAGGAACTTATCTCTCAATTCGGTATACCATATCATGGCATCTCAACCGGTAAACTCAGACGTTATTTCAGCGTCCAGAACTTCACAGATCCATTCCGTGTTATCAAGGGAATGGGTGAAGCACGCAAACTGATTAAGATTCTGGAGCCTGATGTTATATTTTCCAAGGGAGGTTTTGTCTCTGTACCAGTAGTCCTTGCCGGTAAGGGACAACATGTACCAGTCATTATCCACGAATCTGATATGACTCCGGGGCTTGCCAACAAGATTTCCATTCCTTCTGCAACGAAGGTCTGCTGCAACTTCCCGGAGACATTATCTTCTCTCCCGACAGGCAAGGCTGTTCTCACCGGATCTCCGATCCGTCAGGAACTTTTAAGCGGAGATAAGTACCGCGCCAGAGAATTTCTTCACTTTACTTCCGACAAACCGGTCATTCTGGTTGTCGGCGGAAGCCTCGGTGCCGTTGCCGTAAACAATGCCATCCGTACAATTCTCCCGGAGCTTCTGAAAGACTTCCAGGTCATTCACTTATGTGGCCGCGGCAAGCTCGATCCTTCTTTGAACGGAACAGAAGGCTACGCACAGTTCGAATATATCAAAGAAGAGTTGCGTGACCTCTTCGCACTGACCGACATTGTAATCTCCAGAGCCGGAGCCAATGCTATCTGCGAGCTTCTCGCCCTGCACAAACCAAATCTTCTGATTCCGCTGTCTGCCAATGCAAGCCGTGGTGATCAGATTCTCAACGCCCGTTCTTTCGAGCGTCAGGGATTCAGTATGGTGCTTGAGGAAGAGGAACTTACGAACGAAACACTTCTCAGTGCAGTTCATGATCTCTATGATAACCGCGAGAAATACATCGATGCAATGAAGCATTCTTCCCAGCAGGATTCTATCGATACCATCATTGATCTGATCGAATCGGTAACTACTTAGATACTTACAAAACTATCTGATTCTGACGCAGATATCTGATATAAGAAAACAGGTGTCATATCCGGCACCTGTTTTTTATTTGCCATCCAGTTGGTGAAACTGTTCTTCGTAGTACTTCTTAATCCATTGCTTTGCCCTGTATAATGTACTATACAGCGTATCCACAGATATCCCCATTTTCTCTGCAACTTCTTTTTGTGGTTTATCCAAAGTATATGAAACGGTAACTGCCTCATACCATCTTGAATTTTTCTCATATAGATCTGCAAAAATCGTATCGTGTAGCTCGCGGCATTCTTTCTGACGAAGCACTTTTATGAGTTGAGCGTCCAGTCCTTCTGACGAATATGGCACCTCCTGCTCCGGAACCTCTTCCATCGGTGTCTCCCATTTACTGTCTCTTAGATAGTTCTTTGCCATATTCTTTGCGGTAGTGATCAGCCATGCAGGCCCGGACTCCATACATATATCTCCCAGGTTGTCGTATAATTTCAGGAAAGCTTCCTGCACAATCTCTTCTGCCACATAGTGATCTTCGACGTAGTACAATGCCGTTCGGTACACTTTACTTACATTTTCTTTGTAAAGCCTGTCGATTTCAGCTTTCTTTACATCTTCAGATTCCGCCATTTAATTTCCATCACTTTCAAGTTTATAATTTAGACAGAATATCCTGCTTATCCTCTTCGGTAAGCTTGCCCATCTTCCAGCCAAGTCCAACTTTGTCACCTTTATAACGCGGAATCATATGTAAATGGAAATGGAATACAGTCTGTCCTGCTGCCTCGTTATTATTCTGCACGATATTGTACCCGTCACAGTGTAAGATGCCTGTAAGCTTTGTAATCATTTTCTTAGCCAGCACCATAACTTTTGCAGCCTTATCATCGTCCAACTCATACAAATTGGCATAGTGTTCTTTTGGAATAATCAGTGCATGTCCTTTCGAAGCCGGGCTGGCATCCAGAATCACGCGGAAATCTTCATCTTCATACAAGGTTGCTGTAGGAATTTCTCCATTTGCCAGTTTACAAAAAATGCAGTTATCATCTTTCATTTTCATGTCCTTCTTTCCTTTAAAAAATCATTTTTAAAATTGTTGATTATTTTATCCGCCAATGCTACACTATGAAAAAATAAATTCATAAAGGGCGGTAATCATTATGTTCACAGAATCTGATTATGAAAAATTACACCAGATCATGGCAGAAAGTCCTGAGAAAGAAGAGCTTCTCACCAGACTTCTTCACTCCCACCGTATGGATATCAGTACCATCAGCCATGAGATTCGCAACCCGTTGACTCTTATATACAGTACCTTACAGATGATCGAAGCATCCAATCCGGAAGTTCTGAATATCCGGCACTGGTCAGACTTGCATAGCGACATCGAATATATGAAACAACTACTGGAAGAGCTATCAGCATACAACAACGGTCAACGTCTGTCACCTTCTTCGACAGATTTCGACATCTTCCTCAAGAAAATTTCCTTATCCTTTGCTTCCTCCATCATTGAAACCGATATTGAATTTATCTCCCGGATAGAGCCGGAACTTCCTGTTATGCCTGCAGATTCCATCAAACTTCGGGAAGTTCTTCTGAATCTTCTTGGAAATGCGCGCGATGCAGTACTGATTCAACAATCTACATGCTCTAATCATCTTGATTCTGCCTGTCATTGTGAAAGTAACAGATCTTTGGATACCGGCAAAGCACTTACTTATTCTCCGCAAATTCACTTTCACGCATGGAAAGAGCATTCAAATCTGATTATTTCCGTCTCCGATAACGGCTGTGGTATTGCACCAGAACATCTATCTTCAGTCTTCGAACCATTTGTCACGTACAAATCGTCCGGAACAGGCTTAGGCCTGCCACTTTCCCGCCGAATTATCGAAGCACATGGCGGAACACTGACTGTCCACTCAGAACCAGATTTGCCGGACTGCCAGCTAAAAACTACATTCACCCTTACAATTCCAATCCCTTAAAACATTTTTAATAATGTTTCGGCTTATGTTTCCAATATGTGAGTACCGCCAGTAAAAATCCGGATATCAGCCCGCCAATGTGGGCTGCGTTATCCACCCCTTGTGCGGTGAATCCATAATAGAGACTTAAGCCTGCCATCAGAACAAGTCCTCTTGTTGAAATCTCTCCGACTCGTCCATGATTACGGATTGCAACATAAAGAAGTGCTCCCACAATTCCAAAGATTGCTCCGGAAGCACCCGCTGATACCGCATAGCTTCCCTGACTCACATCAAACCATGCCGATACGAGATTTCCCATCAGTCCGCTTCCAAGATAAATGAACAGAAAACGGATTTTTCCAATCTCTGGTTCCAGGCTGTAACCGATGACCAGCAGCATCACCATATTGTTCATCAGATGACTGAATCCAAAATGCAAAAACATACTGGTGATCAGTGTATAATATCGTTCTCCGTTCATGAGATATGGAACATACATTGCTCCATGTTCCATCATAAATGCGGAATCCTCAGTCATACCCATAAAAGACAGTCCGAGGAAGATCAGAACATTCGCTGCTGCGATTGCAATTGTACAAATTGGTAATTTCTTGTAATTTCTCATAGGAAAATTTTCTCATTAATTTTCTGTAATGTCAACGTTATTCTGCAAGATTTTACTCATCAAACTCTACGATCAGATAATATCCTCTGTCCGTATGTTGTATTTCTTTGATTACGCCCTGTCTTGCATGAATACGCTCAGATGTCTTGTAAATTCCGGACATTGCAACTGCCGGTTCCACTACATAAGTAAACAGGTTCGTATTCGGACTTCTCTCTGTTACTTCCACCTGCTGGCCTTCTACCACCAGCCCTTGTCTTTCCATTTTAAACCGTTCCTGTCTCACGACAAACCGCCTCCTGTCTCTGATATTCCAGCCGGGATTTTTTCCGGCATCATTCCTGTCAGTACAGTATAACACTAGAGATCTTCTTCTTCAATATACAGCCCGTCCCAGTCTCCCCACTTTGGTTTTCTGCGTCTGTGAAGAAAACGCTTCATCGGTGTCCACAGGTTTTCTGTCTCACGGAGTATCGTACTTCCCATTTCCTGGCTTGCGATCCAGTCATGTTCTGTCCGGTCAAAATATGTGCTTCCTTCCTTTTCTTCCTCTGTTCCCAAATCTGTATTTTTATCCTCTGCCAAAACATTTTCTTCCTCTTCTTTTACACACTCCTTTATAATCTGTTCCAGACTGTAATTTTCTTTCATAGTCTCTTTATGCAAAAGGAACACAATCTGGACACATTCTTTATCCTGATAATCTGCACATTTCACCAGATATTCGCTCAGATGGTGAAATCCTTCCCACAGACTTTTTTCTTTCGGTGGATAATAACAAAAATAATACTTTTCTTCTGTGTAAAAAATATACTCCGGATCCATCAGAATACAATTCACATTGAGAAGATACCTTTCTACTTCTTTCACGACACGCAAAATAGATTTTAGCAATATTTTTATTTCTTCTCCACTCATCGTATGCTTTTCATAGAGCGCTTTCATGGACACTTTTCCACTCACATCATAATCATAACAGCTTTTGTCATCCATTCCCCGTCCATGCATTTCCAGCAGTCCTTCCACCTGATTTTCTTCCAGCATTTTATTTTGATAGTCCTCTGTATAAGGGACTGACTCTTCTATCGTAATCTTACGTTCCATTGACGAACTCCTTTATTTTCTTAATATCCCGAAGCTTTTTCTCCGGTTCTGTAATTGCCGCACGTTTTTCCACACTGACTTTCATCTTCCTCCATGTTCCCTGTGCCCGGACACAGACTTCATCTCCTTCCACCGTAACCTGTCCCTGGATTGTAGATAATAGGATACACTTTCCATTCACGCGACTTTGAAAAAGTGTTTCCAGTTCCGCCGCATCTGTCCCGCTTTTATCTCCAGTTCCGGTCTGTGAACCCGGTTTTTCTCTCGCCTTATTGCTTCCAACTACCGCTGTCTCATAAGCTGCTCCCGCAATTATATTCTTGTCATGGTAATAAAAAAATGCATAGATACTGCTCATGACCAGCAACATAATGATTGGCATTAAGAATGACATCTCTACTGTATAACCTCTCACGCTGCACCTCCCTGCTCTGCCAGCATCAGAATATATCCAAGAGTCAAAAATGGGAAAAATGGCATTGTCTTCACCCGTCCGCGAAATGCCAATATCACCGAACAGACTCCACTTATAAAAAATGCTGCTGCCAGCACTCCCACAACTTTCCAAAACCCCAGATATCCTCCAAGAATCATAATTGCCACGCTGTCCCCATAACCGATTGCTTCTTCTGTCACTTTACTGACAAGAAGGAACAGCACTCCCACTCCGATTCCTGCACAGATTCCAACAAGATTCTCTACATTTGTCTGTTCCATCTTTTCCAGGAACACTCTGATTCGATAAAAGTCCACTATTTTCCAGATGACTGTCAATATTCCCCACAATGTCAGAACTCTTCTGGAAACTTTTTTATTTCTAATATCTGACACAGACAGCCCAGTTAGAATTAACAGCACAACTATATCTACCATTCTATTTATATTTCCCACATCTTGTACCTCTTCTCATTCTACTTATCATTCCTGGCATTCTACTTTCCACCACATTTTGAGCATGCGCGCTTTCCCGGTACTTCAGAAATTCTCGCTGTATATACGGTACGCTTTAATCCGCTGCATGTCAGTGAATTATGATACCGGTCACCCTGATCAGTAATATACACACTTCCACCCATACTGCTGCCATGAACACATTTCTCACAGGCATGATACTTTCCGCCACTTTCATTGCGAAGGCTATTAAGTTCCGATGACGCCGCCGCATGGATCGACAGGTCCAGATGCGTACAATGTGGATTTTTGTGATAGACAACTCCTGTATCCGTTACATATACAATCTGATCATCTTCTTCACCAAACCCTCCTGCCTCATAGCCGGTCCATGCCTTGATCCTCATAGTTTCCTTATAAGAAATCGGCGCTATAGCAAAGCCCGGAACCGGAATCCGCACCTGATAAGATGCCTGAATTTCTCCAATTCCCGTAAACGGCGACAAATAAGATTGATTGCAATTGATTCCTGAGCTGCCACCTTCTACAATGCTTCTCTCTAACCGTTCTGCTCCAATAGAATTTACAACATCACGTTCCAGATTTGACGGAATCACTGCCGGGACTTCTACTGCCTGCACTGCAAGCTTCTTTCCCGCTTCCTGAAGTCCGCTTCGCACAGCCGTCTGCACGGATAACAACTCCAGCAGTAATACCAATGCCAGCGTCGCAAAAAAGAAGATTGGTACTGCCATGGCAGCCTCCACGGTAATGCTTCCTTTTTTTCGGGTGGATGCAGATGCCCTTCCTGTATACTTGGATTTGTATATGCTGGATAATAAAGGGATATCTTTATCTGAGTTCATCGAATCTTTCTCCTTTCATTTTTTTGTTTTCAGTTAGCAGAAATTTTATAACTCCCGGTAGGGGGAGCGGAAGGACATCTGCACCCACCCGTTATTGATTCATTTCGTTTTTAATTGTATCCAAAATATGTCGGAAAATCGTACATGATCCCACGACGCAGATTGCATGTGCTGTGAAATTCTACTCTGCTGATGCAGGCATCTGCCCGAAAAAATGTCTTTCCATATCGTATCTTTAAATTTTGTTCCACCATATCTAATGTACGCATCCCAACTTCATCCTGGGATTTCAGGAACAACAGCATGCGAAGGTATTCCCGATAAGCAAGTCCGCTTTCCATATCTTTACCACTATCTGCTGCCACATTTTCTCCTGCACTGCCAAGCTGCATCAGTCCGGAAAGGCTTAGTTTCCAATCCTCTGCGTTCTTTACAAGTGGTACTTTCCCTCCACTTATCAGCGTTCTAATATCCATGATTGCTTCACCATAAGCCCATGCAAGTAAAATTCCCTGCGCGGCACCCTCTGCCAGTTCCGGAAGTCCAATCACCGTACATAATGTAAGCGCTGCCGCCTCGGCTTCTGCCTTCTTTTCTGAATCCGTCTGGATATATGCATAATCTGGCACAAATCGGACCATAAGAAGCTTACTGGCAACTGTCTCCATATTTTCTCTGTCGCTGGCATGGCCTTCCAGAATATATTCCAGTTCATAGTCCAGACTCCCCGCACCTGCCATGTCACCAAGATTCCCATTGCCGAAGTCTTCATTAGCAGAATCTCCTCTGAGAAAATCTCCACCGACAGAATCTCCACTATTATAATTTCCATTGCCAGATTGCAGGCTATCTGAAGCCATCTTGAAATGTTCCAGCACGTACTCTCCAAACAGTAATTTACTGATTGTACTTCCCGATCCTGCTACATCTGAGAAATCTCCATATCCCTGATTTCGTTTTCTATGAGATACCATTTCCGATAACGTAATGCTTTTCTTTGACATTACACGTCCCTTTGGCATAATCAGATCTACAAGAGGCATGCTTTTTAATTTCGCCACATGCGATAAGGGATTCTCTTCCTCTGGAAGTTCCTCCTTCTGCGACAACAGCTCCTGTAATTCCTGTTCCGTTTTTGCCCCGTCCCTTTCATAATTTTGTAAAGCCTCCTCTCCTGCTTTCCATGTATCTGTCTGTCCAACCAGTTTCTTCACCTTATCCAGTCCGTATTTATTTTCCATATATGCCGTCACCTGCTCGTAAAATGCACTGGCACCTTGGTCCGTCAATAGCTGAATTCTTGTAATTTCCTGATTCATCCCGCTTGCTCCGTAATAGGCCAGCCGTTCCTTTAACAATTCTTCATTGTAACTGCCCGTCTCATAACTTCCTTCCAGCGCAAAAATTCCGTAGACTTCCCAGAGTTCCTTCTGATACTCTGCAAATATACTTTCCACCGCCCGTGTCATATCTGCTCTTCTGTAATTTTTTACATTCTGTAAAGAGGCACTTTCCAGCATTGCTCCGGCAAATGAAATAAGTAAAATAAATACCAGACTTAAATACACTGTGACTTCCCCCTTTAAATACCGCTGCTCTCGCTTGTGATCTTCTCGAAAATCGTCTCGACCAGACTTGTGAGCTGAGATTTGAATATAACGACAAGTGAAATCAGTACGACCAAAATTAAGATAATTTCCACAACTCCGACTCCGTCTTTGTTTTCCAATATTTCTCTCACTCTGTGTTTTAAATACCAGACTCTCCACATAATTAATCCTCCCGCTTTCTCTATTCTTGCTTCTCTACACCCGCTTTTCTATTCCGTCATATCTTCTGTGACATATTTTTATATTTTTACAATGCCTACATTTGTACGGTAAAAAATGCCGGGACTACAACAATCACAAGCACCTCTGCCAGCATCAGAAACATCGGAAGTAACAGCTTTGTTCCTGCTTCTTCCCCGAGCCGTCTTGCTCTTGCTTTTCGCTCTTCAAAAGACTGGATTGCTTCCAGCCGAAGCAGGTTATTTAGACCTTTTGTACCTTTTCTCAGGTTTTGTGACAGCAATGCACCAAATCTCATATATTCCTGTGTCCCGCATCTTCTTCCGAATTTCTCATAACATTCTGCTTCCGGAACACCGCCATCCATCTGTCGGCATGTATACTTCATTTCTTCATAAACTGCACGCTTCCCTTGCTGCTTTATCCGCGAATCGTAATCATTTACAATCTTTCTCCATGCTTTGCGGACCGTCATTCCTGCTCCTAAAAGTAATGTCAGCTTACTGATGACTTCCGGATAATCCAGACACATCTGTTTTTGTCTTGCCTGTTTTTCTTTTATCTCGTTCTGCTTGTCCAGCGCAAAAAACAGCACGGAAATCACAACTGCAGCCGCCATAATTACTGCACCTCTCCAGTTCATTACCGTATAAAAATGTATTTCCTGTCCGTCCACCTGTTTCGGCAATGTTAACGTCCCGGATTCTCTGGTATCCTGATCTTTTTCTGCCACTGTCCGGCGCACCTTTTCTAATAACGCTCCATCACTTCCGGTCATTCGTGGATAGACTATTGCCATACATTCATACAGTACCTGTTTTTCTACATCTTCCCGATACGTCAATATGGCTGTCAGCTTCACCGGTGTCCCTTCACTTACAAGCTTATCTTCCTTTAATTTTCCGTAAATATTGATCACATCATAGCGGTCAAGCTTCCATGTAACATCGATCGGCTTTCCTGGAATCTCGGTCAGAAGATTCAAATCCCGGTCCACATGATCCAGACTTATATTCTCCGCCAGAATCAACGAATCTATTTTCTTTACTGCCTGCTTTAATACCTGACTGATTTCCTGTTCTCCGTAGACCTGCTCTGTTACTTCGATCGGAATTTCCCCCAATACCCGGTCTTTTCCCTCTACACGCAGTTCTTCCGTCTTCTTCCCTTTGCCATAAGTTTTTCTTGTGATCTCCTCTACATTTTTTCTGTAGGCACCATTGTAATCCCAGATAAGAGCTGCAACGCCCACCGAAAACACCACTAACATGATCCCGATACTCAGACTTCGATCTCGATGATCTTTCGCCCAAGCCCGTATGCGCCCAAATATATGATCAGACATCCTGTCATCACTCCTCTTCCTGCTATATTTCCGTAAAGATTTCCCATAAATTCCGGAAAACTGACAGTCATATAAAGTACAATTCCAAAAGGAATGACCGACATCACCTGAAATTCATATTTTTTCGCCGCCAGCATTGTATCAATTTCCCGTTTTACATCAATTTTGTCTCCAATCTGATCCGCTGTATTGCGGATAATAGACATCAGATTTCCTCCACTTCTCTTGGCCGTGACAAAGACTCCGGCAAAGCTTTCCACATCTGGAAGCTTTGTTCTCTCGGACAGTTCTTCTACTGCCTGTTCCACCGGTACCTGTACCCGGATCTGCCTGACCATGATTTCCAGCTCACGTAGAATTGCCGCATCATCAGAGTAAAAAACCTGCATCTCTTTCAGGCTCTCTTTCACTGCATTTTCCACAGAATATCCTGTATTCAGTAAAGAGGAAAATGTCTGTATCAGTTCTTTGAACTGTACTAGAAATTCCTGTTCTTTTCGCTTAATGCATTCGTCCAGAAGCTGTATGTAATACCACACGCCTGCCGGAATCAACAATATAACTGCCACCCATGAGCGATAATATATCCATGCCGTTCCTGTCACAATCATGATGACCTTCAAGATCATTTTTACATATTCACACTTCTTTATATCCTGCTGCCAGTAACTTCTGTGTATGAACCAGGTCGTCCATTTTTCTCCAAGTTCCCTGAATTTTCCCATCCTTTTCTCCTGTCTCTTCGAATCTGTACAGTGGACTCACCAGAATCTCACCGTCCTGATAATCCAGGATTTCTGAAACCTCCAGTACTTTACGGCTTTTATCTCTGAGTCTTCCAAGATGCACAATAATGTCGATTCCTGATGCGATCTGTCTCTGAACTGCCCCCAAAGGAAGATCCATTCCCATCAGCACCATGCTCTCCAGCCTAGAAAGCATATCCTTAGGACTATTGGCATGACCGGTACTAAGACTTCCATCATGACCGGTATTAAGTGCCTGCAGCATATCAATTGCTTCGGCTCCGCGAACTTCCCCGACAATGATGCGATTTGGTCTCATCCGAAGCGCCGTCCGAATTAATTCGCGTATAGTAATCTCACCTGTTCCCTCAAGATTGGCGCATCTCGCCTCAAGAGTTACCAGGTTTGGAATATCCAGAATCCGTAGTTCTGCGTTGTCCTCAATTGTAATGATTCTTTCATCCTTTGGTATGTATTGCGATAAAGCATTCAGGAATGTGGTCTTGCCTGATCCGGTTCCTCCACTGATGAATATGTTGTAGCCTGCCCTAACAAGCTTTACCAGAAATTCTTTTACTTCCCGGCAGATAGAACCCCACCGGATCAACTGTTTCATTGTAATTGCTTCTTTTGGAAATTTTCTTATGGTTACTATGGGCCCATTTAAAGCGATGGGCCCCAGTACCACATTTACTCTCGACCCGTCCGGAAGTCTTGCGTCCACGATTGGAGATGCTTCATTTACGATTCGATTGGATCCTGCAACGATCTGTTGAATGACATCTTCCAGCTTCTCCCGCGAAACAAACCTTTTCCCGGATCTGATCAGTTTTCCTTCCTTCTCCAGAAATATATTCTCAGTCCCGTTAATCATAATCTCCGTGATCTTATCATCTTCCAGAAATTCCTGAAGAAGATCAAATTTCCGGAATGCATTAAATAATTCTCTGCCAAGCTCCGCCTTTTTCCCAAGCGGTATATATTCTCTGCCGGATGCCTCGTCCAGCACGCGGTGAATCAACTCCGTCAGCTCCTCATCCGGAATATCTCTGGACAGATCCAGTTCCTCCAGAATCCTCGCATGAAGCTGTTCCGCCTGTATCATGTGCGTTGCTCCTTTCGTATGATCTTACGTCTGACATCCTCGTAGCCCAGAAGTTCCAGTTCTGCCTCGAACTGCTCCACCTTCGCCTCTGCGACCGGCTCATCAATCGTAAGCATGTGAATCTCATTACAGATCCGAAGCACCCGGTAAATGTCCCGAACGCCTTCATCCATATCCAGAATCACGATTTCATAAATACTTTGTTCTATAATTTTCTGTATCAGCCTGATCCACTCTTCCGAGTCAATCTCCTTAATGTCTTCGGATACAGGCATCGGTACTATATAATCCAGATTTTCCGAGTGTCTCACAATAGTTGTAAGTACCGTTCCGATATTGCTCTGTTCCTGCCTTGCATAGTACAGGACATCTGCCAGTGTCTGTGTTCCTTCCGGAAAATGTCCACCTTCTCCACCGTAAGTTTCCATTCCCAGATACAATACATTTGCCTCCTTTGCCAGTTTTCTTCCAAGCCGGATTGCATAGGTTGTCTTTCCAATTCTTCTCACCGGAGAATATACCGCAATTACTCTGCAGTTCTTTTTACCGGTAATCTTTAAAAATATCTGCTTCTCGTCTCCTGATATGCTGCACTGACGAATCATTTCCGCCAGGATCTGATCTCCCGGCTGGTATTTGTAGATCGGCACCTCCCGGTTTTCCAACGCCACCTCTCTTTCTGGTGCGATTACAAATACCATACCGGCTTTTACCTGTTTTCTGGAATCTTCCGGATACTCCGAAGATATGAACAGAAAATCGATCTTCTCTTTCTCCTGTATAGCCAATACATAAGAAAGATCACTGCATGTCCTGACACGGACCGCCAATTCTTTCTGTCTTGTAAGATACTGTGCAAACGCGGAAGCAAATTTTGTCTCTGGATCACAGATTACCAGATTTTTGCTCTCCACATATTATCCCTCCTCTTCTTGTGTGTTCTCTCGTTATCTTCTTAGGAATTCATGACCGGAATAAATGGTCGAATAACATTGAATTACTTTGAATAACTTGAATGGTTATGTCTTGCCAACTAGAATATAACAATCAGATGTCTTGGATTATAGACAGGCTTTCCCCTTTTGTCTATCCCTTTTTTAGAAAATGTAAAACTTTGTGCAACATAGATAGATTTGTTTTTATCAATCATTGAAAATCATCTGGAAACAGTTATAATATATCCATAGAATTTTAAAACTTACCGACTTTATCTCACTGGAAAGGAGTCCATATTATGGAGTTCAAATTCTTAAAATTACGCGATTTACAAGGTAAAACTCCTTCATTTCCTGCTGCAGGCGAAGTACACATTATCTATGTGCCGGAACCGGATGACAGCAACTTGCACAAAGCAGGTGCCGGGCGTGCCATGATCAGAGAAATCCTTTCTTATTATCTGTGTATTGACAAAGGTCTGGTATGCCTGCATGAATCCAGGCATGGCAAACCCTATCTTGCCTCTCCGGCAATCGGACGGAATCTTTATTTTAATATTTCTCATACCGAAGGCTACCTTGCATTTGCAATGTCAACCTCTACACCACTAGGTATTGATATTGAAAAAGTTGACAGAAATGTCAGGCTTCAATCGCTGATGGGACGTTTTTTTCACGCGGAGGAAATTAAAAAATTTCTTGATTACTCTGACGAAGAGCGTGTAAAACATTTTATCCATTATTGGACTTTGAAAGAATCCTTCGTAAAGGGACTTGGAACGGGTATGACAACTTCTTTCACTTCTTTTTATCTTACGAAGGAATCCGAACGTACATTTTACATCACTCCGGATAAAAAAGACCTCCAGGACGAATATTCATCCTGGAGAATCACTTCCATTCTTGCTCCCAAAGGGTTTATCTGCAGTGTTGCTTACCGGCTCTCATAAAAGGCCACACCATATAGCAGGGCAACCCCCGGGACTCCTAATGTTCCGGAGGCGGCCATTGTTATTGGATTCAGCCCCACCCTTACCGGAATCTCTTTTGACACGAAGAATCCATTTATCACAAGAATCAACATCACCCCGACTGCCATACGGATCAGAAAATTTATCATAAAATTCGAACATCTCTGTGACATATCCAAGCCTCCTTCTATTTTCATATATATCCTTGTTAAGCTTACCATATGACATATTTTAAAATATCCCCGTCTGATTTCTATTCAGAAATACTGTTTCATTTCATAGGTTTAATCTTAAAAATCAGTATTATTTATATAGCATACTATTTTTATCCCACATATTTTTCTATTTAAAAAAGAGGATCTCCTCCCGGAAATCCTCTCATCTGCTTCTCTATTCTGCCGATTTTTTAAGAATATCTAATTTACAATTCAATCTCTATCTTGCGATCCGATCTCTTGTATTGGTGATAAGCCACTCCTGCTGCATCGAACATACGCATAGATGCCTGTACAGCTGTGCTTCCATCATATTTGTTACAGTCGTAGATAACTTCTTTGATTCCACTTTGAATGATTGCTTTTGCACACTCATTACATGGGAAAAGAGACACATAGAGCTTTGCTCCTTCCAGACTTCCTCCACGGAAATTCAGAATCGCATTCAGTTCACTGTGTACTGTATAGACATATTTTGTCTTTAATGGATTTTCTCCTTCTCTCACCCACGGGAACTCATCATCTGAGCAGCCCTTCGGCAGTCCATTATATCCCATAGATAAAATCTTATTATCCTGACTGACAATACAGCACCCAACCTGAGTATTCGGGTCTTTGGATCTAAGTCCGGATAGCTTTGCTACTCCCATAAAATACTCATCCCAGTTGATATAGTCTTTACGTTTATCACTCACTGCTGCTTCCTCCTATTTCGTTCCGAAAATACGATCTCCAGCATCACCAAGTCCCGGAATAATATACTTATGCTCGTTGAGTTTTTCATCCAGAGCACCGATATAAATATCTACATCCGGATGCTCTTTCTGCATACGTTCTACGCCTTCCGGAGCTGCTATAATGCACATGAAACGAATATGTTTCACACCTTTTTCCTTCAACATCTGAATTGCTGCTACGCTTGAACCTCCTGTTGCCAGCATAGGATCCACAACAAATACTTCCCTCTCATCACAGTCTGCCGGAAGCTTACAATAATATTCCACTGGTTCATACGTTTCCGGATCTCTGTAAAGACCGATATGACCTACTTTTGCAGCCGGAATCATGCTCAGCATTCCATCGACCATTCCCAGTCCTGCACGTAAGATCGGTACAACTGCCAATTTCTTCCCACTTAATTCTTTTCCAACCATCTTACAGATTGGTGTCTCGATCTCTACATCCTGTAATTTCAGATCTCTTGTTGCCTCATAACACATAAGAGCCGCAATCTCCCCAACAATCTCACGGAACTCCTTGGAACCAACTTCTTTTCTGCGGATATAATTCACTTTGTGCTGGATCAGCGGATGATCCATAATCTGTACTTTAGACATGTTTTTCTCCTCCATCTCATGACATGTTTATCAGTTTTTTTAATATCCGGCACACATCTGATTTGATCTGCACCACATAAAGAGCCATCAGGCATCTATCACATGATGTCCTGCTGCCTTTAGCAATCGATTCATAATTGCACTGCCGATTCCTCCGGCTGCAAATGATTCACTATATATATACTCTACTTCAGCATCATCGAACTCGCGCAATACCGCATACAAATGATTGGCGATAGTTGCTTCGTCTGCCCTTGTTCCTATGCTTTTCACTACGTCTGCCTTGTATCGGCCTACAGTCTCTTGTGTTCCGATCACACCGACTCTGTGTCCTTTAGCTATACGCTCTGCAGACATCTGGTTGATCGCATCGATCACAAGTTCCATCGGTCCCTCCACAATACTAAGATCCGCTTTCGGAGCATAATGTCGATACTTCATCCCCGGAGCTTTCGGTTTCACTTTGCTGTCCGGCGTGATCAATGTTCTGTCAATGTCTACTTCACCGATAAGTTCTGTGAGCATCTCCTTTGTAATCGCACCAGGGCGTAAAATCATAGGCGGTGTTACAGTCATATCCAGAATGGTAGATTCAACTCCGATATCTACTGCTCCTCCATCTAAAATCATCTCGATCTTACCGCTTAAATCTTCTTCTACATGCTCAGCTTTCGTCGGGCTCGGACGTCCTGAAGTATTCGCGCTTGGCGCAGCAATATACCCGCCGCCCGCATCGATCAAAGCTCTTGCGATCTCATCACTTGGCATACGTACTGCAACTGTATCCAGGCCTCCTGTTGTCTCATATGGCACTTCCTCTGTCTTCTGGAAAATCATTGTAAGCGGTCCCGGCCAGCAAGCATCAGCCACTTTATAAGCAACTTCCGGAATAATATCTGCAATCTTATCCAGTGCTCCCATATTCGTAATATGCACGATCAGAGGATTATCCGAAGGTCTGCCCTTTGCCGCATAAATCTTGGTTGAAGCGGTCTTATTCAAAGCATCAGCACCGAGACCATATACTGTTTCCGTTGGAAACGCTACCAGTCCACCTTCTTTTAAAAAGTCTCCGGCCTGACCAATAATCTTCTTTCCTTCCTCTGTATTAAGTTGTTCTTTTGTAATTTTTTCTACTATTGTCTTCATGTTTGTTATTATACTACACCTGTTATCACTTTCCAAATATTTTTTCGAACCAAATCACGTCTGTCTGGCGATTTATCGTTCTATGTACCATCGGCAGCATTTTTCAGATACTCGTCAATTCCTGTTGCGATTGCCTTGGCAATTTTTTTCTGATAATCTTTTCCCGCCAGAAGCTCTGCTTCTTGTTGGTTGCTCAGGAAACCACACTCTACGATGATTGTCGGCACCTGAGTCCTCCTGAGCAGATAATATGTATCATTGGCCTTTTCCTGCCTCGTATTCTCACTGTCCGCGCCAAGAAGCGCCTGCTGCATCAGCTTTGCCGCTGTATGCCCTTCTACTGAATGGGAATAATAAAATACCTGTGCACCATGTATTTCCTCTTCGTGATAACTATTCTGATGAATGCTGACCGCAAGCCCCGGAGCCTTTTCATTTATCAGATCAACTCTCGCTTTCATATCCTTTATTTTGGAATTTCCGGAAGTTTCTCCTGCGAGCATCTGATCTTTTTCCCTGGTCATAACAACTTGATAACCTTTATTCTTCAGTTCTTTTTCCACTTGTTTTGAAATCTTAAGGTTGATATCTTTTTCCAGGACTTCATTGATACCAACCTTTCCCGGATCACTTCCCCCGTGACCACTATCTATAACAACAAGATCCATCTTCCGCTCTTGTTCACTTTTCACCTGATCCGATTGTACATATTTTTCCAGATTTCGGCTGACGGTATAGATTCCTGCCAGCGCCAGAAGTAATACTAACAATTCAATTTTCTTGCGCACTTCCTGAAACCTCCAAAACTTCGTATATTTCACCAAAGCACCTGTTTGTTTCAGTATATGAATTTTCCCATCTGTTCATTCAAAAAAAGAAAGACCAGAAAGTAATCTCACTCTCTGATCTTTCATCACTCTAATTTACATACTTCAAAATCAAATTCCAGATATCTGAACTTTCCTGTCCTAATGCCCATGCGGCAGTACCTGCAAGCTTATTCTCCTTCATGAGTTGAAGCTTCGGCTCAATCGAGGTTGCATCCTCCAGCCAGATTTCATATGTTACACCGTCAGCTTCCCAGGTCGCATAATTATTCCCGGTTGTTTCATCTAATGTTGTTTCTGCACCTGCCTGGCTGATCTTATCTCTGGCTGTAGACATTCCCAGTGCTTCACTTGTCACCTTCATCGGATAATCTGCTGCTTCTGTTCCTGCCTCCTGATTCAGTTCTTCCTGTGTTTTCGGCGTTTCCGACCACAGTCTTGTAAAGAACGGAATCCCACTGATCACTTTCTCTGCCGGTACTTCTTTGATCGTCTCCTCAATTCCTTCTTTTACAAATTCATAAGAAGATACTGAACCTGCTTCCAGTGAACTTCCATTATGCTCATCATATCCCATAATAATGACATAGTCTGCCATAACGCCCTGTTCTTTGCGATTGTACTGTTGATTATATCCCTTAGGAACATAATTATCCACCGAAAGTACGATACCATTTTGTCTGCATTTTACAGACAGTTCTCTGATAAATTGTATATAATGAACTCCACAATCTTTTGAAATCTTTTCAAAATCTACATTGATGCCGTCTATTCCGACCTGCATCACCGCTCCTATCAATTGATTGATAAGATTCTCTCTTCTCGAGCTATAGCTGAGTAATTGAAGTGATTCATCATTGGATCCGATTCCCCCATCGAAATCCCTGATAGCGGCCCACACTTCCAGGCCTGCCTGATGTGCATAATTTACATAATCTGTTGAAGCAATTGATTCAAGATTCCCTTCTGTATCTTTCACATGGAACCATGTCGGCACAATTGTCGTTAACCCTTTACTATCTGCAAGTCTCTGCTGCAAACCGCTATTGGCGGTACTGTTGGTTACATTATGCCATGCCATATTAATGGTATAATCTTTCTTGATACTGGTGTATTCCGGTTCCGTAAAATCGCGAGTAACATTCTTAGTTTTTTCATTCTTCAATGCATTTTTCTTCACATATCCGATATACCCGTCTTTTGTAAGAATCTTTTTCCAGTTCTGTTCATTCTCCAGAACGATCACTTCATCTTTTTTCTTCACATCTGTCACGATTGGGCTCTTAACCCCGCCGCGATATCGAACCTGTGTATCTGACTTCACTGTTGCAACCTGTTTCTTTCCCCAGTCACAAGTAATCATCACCCGGTTCGGACTATCATATACTTCATAATCTATATTCGTATATTGCTGAATAAAATCTAATGCGACATAAGTTGTGTTTCCTTCTGTCTTCAGGATAACATAATCTTCACTTTTCTTTTCTTTGGAAACACTGTAATCTTTGCTTCCGATTTCCACAGTTACAATATCTGTCGGCAGTGTGTACAAAAGCTTGTTCTCATTGGCATCCCAGTAAAAACGGCTGTTGATATAATCTCTTACAACTTCATATTGCACATACGCTTTCCCATCCGATATCATTCCGTGAGGTTCCACAATCTGATCATCTACCGTAATAGCCATCTGACTATCGTTTTCAATTCCATAATATTTTTTTACATCCATCCGTTCCTTTGACGGACTGTACTTCTTCCACAGAAATGCTCCTGCAATTGCGGCTATCCCAAGTATGATCAATAATAGGATCATCAATCCTACACGTCTTTTTCGCTTGCGTTTTGTCTGCGCTTTTCTTGCCGCCGGCCGTGCCGCCTGCTTTTTCTGATTCTTAGAGACCTTTTCTGCCTTCTGCGGTCTCTTCTTCGGTCTCTCCTGACCATCTTCTGATATCGGACATCTCTTCTTCGGTCTCTCCTGACCATCTTCTGATATCGGACGTCTCTTCTTCGGTCTCTCCTGACCGTCTTCCGATACCGGACGTCTCTTCTTCGGTCTCTCCTGACCATCTTCTGATATCGGACGTCTCTTCCTCGGTCTCTCCTGACCGTCTTCCGATACCGGACGTCTCTTCTTCGGTCTCTCCTGACCGTCTTCCGATACCGCCGGTCTTTTTCTCACCTTAGATTTTCCCGCTGACGATCCTGCATTTCTCGCTCTGCGGCGTTCTCTATCTTCTACGGCTGCCTTTCCTGACAAAGTTTCCGCATTCTCCCGACTTGCTTGTCCTCTCGCTCCGCCCTCAGTCTCCGTGCGGCCGGATGACTCCTGGCGTCGCTGATTCTGCAGATTGCTGGCGCTTTTTGCCCACTCCGCTTTTTTTCGCGGATCTGTGGTTCTCTTGATTTCCTTTTCGTCCATGCTGCACCTCCTACTCGCTATTATAACAAACGAGTGGACATGCGTCATCCTTTTTCGACAAATTCAGGCCTTGCTTATGAGGGTACTTACACACTTTTTTTCAAGAATGCCTCGGCATTCTTGCTGCGAGGTGCGCGTCATGCAATTGCATGACACACTTCTACCGCGCACCTCTGCAAGTCTACACTCCGTTTCGGTCGGCGCAAAACCATTGTCCACCGGACAATGTGCGCCCTGCCGGAGGCTATATCAGCTGGGTGATTGACTCCCACCACTGATACCAGCTTATTTCTCAACACCTATAGAGGTGGGAGTCATCTCCCAGCTGATATATTTTCATCTATCTTGTTCCTGCATCTCTACATCATCAAAACACAATTCTTTTATATCTCCATTATCATTCAACACATAATCCCGCATATAGACTGCATCCTCCCTCACAATGTGAGCCTGCACAATCTGCATGGGACTTGCCGGCACCCCGTTCATTAACATATATACTCCCTTTTTTTCATAACCTGCCAACTCTGAAAAAAGACTTTGATAATTCCTTTCTCTGGGGTCCCCCATGACTTTACCTCCTCCTCAATAATGCACTTCCCCGGTCGCATTGTCTTCGAGATCTGTATATGACAAACCAGAAGGATAAAATGCCGTGATACATTATCCCACATATCCAGACACGTCCACTTTTCTGCTAGAAAACAGCCGTGCATTACTATTCAACTATCTGTTGCTTTGTTACTTATCTGATTGATTTTTTCATGATCTGTTGTTATTTAATTTTTATTTGATTGTACTCTAATTGTTATCTGATTTTTTCTGATTGTTGTTTTTATCTGATTGTTATTACTCTTGAATCTTTGCGCGGAATTCACGCTATTTCTCGAATTCTTATTCTGATTGGCTAGATACTGTTAAGAATTACTTTTTAAGAAATATGTTCTAAAAATATAGTTACCAGGGAAAACTATTTTCTAGTACGGTCATTATAATGGATACTCTTTTTAAAAGCAAGCACTTTTTTGATTTTATATTTATTTTATTGAACAAAAAACTTTTTCTATGCTATACTATGTGAAAGGAAGTGATAAATATGAAGATTGAAAAATTAAGTGACAATCAGATACGCTGTACATTAACACGCGCAGATCTGGCCGAACGTCAGCTCCAACTCAGCGAACTGGCTTATGGTACAGAAAAAGCGAGATCACTTTTCCACGATATGATGCAACAGGCAGCACAGGAATTTGGTTTTGAAGCAGAGAATATGCCATTGATGATCGAGGCAATCCCTTCTTCCTCAGATTCAATCGTGCTGATCATTACTAAAGTCGAGGATCCAGAGGAACTCGACACGCGTTTTTCTAAATTCGCACCTCTTCCGGGGCAGGATGGAGATTCTTCCCGTCAGGGACTCCCTGACAAACTGGAAGGTGCTGAATCTCTTCTTGATCTGCTTGGCAAAGTCAAAGAGAAGATTAATGCTGCACAAAGTTCTTCCAAACCGGAAAATCCAGTCAGCTCTTCATCAGAATCTCTAGATGATCCTGAAACTGAAGCTTTGGAGAATGAAATACCAAAAGACGCTGCACCTAAGAAACCTGCAATCCGTCTGATTTCATTTGCCTCTATGGACAATGTCCTTGCGGCCTCACGATTACTTGGAAATATGTACTTTGGTGCGAACACTTTGTATAAAGATACTGCCGAAAATATTTATATCCTTGCGATGACTCAGTCAGAACATACACGAAAGGATTTCAGTCGACTCTGTAATATGTTATCTGAATACGGTACATTAGAGAAGACCTCGGGCGCTACAATTGCTTTCCTAGGAGAGCATTGCAAAGTACTACTGGAAAATGATGCAGTACAGCAACTGGCTAATGTTTAAACAAAACTAAGAAAAATCTTTCAGGCTTATGCCTGACAATAAAAAGCGGATTCCAATTGGAGTCCGCTTTTTATTGTTCTATTTTCTGTTGTTCTGCAAATCTAATATTACTCACCAAGTTTTGCATTAATTGTTGCATTCAGTTTCTCAACAAGAAGATCTGAATCAATTCCGTGAACATATGCAGCATCTGCAAGTGATTCTCCGATAGAGCTTGGGCATCCGATGCAATGCATTCCTAATCCTGTAAGAACATCTACAATTTCAGGGCACTGCTCATAATATGTCTGAAGCAGTTCTCCCATAGTCATTTCCTTTGTAACTCGTGCCATGTGTGCACCTCCTTTTCTTTTACGTTTTCTTATTATAATTGCTTTTCACCATTGTGTAAACATTTTATGACAATTTTCCATTAAAATTTGATTTTTTAAAAGTCAATACGTTTGCCGATTTTTTTCGACAAAATACTATTTTTATCATAACTCCACAAAACATTCGTTCTTTTATTTACCTTGAATTATCCCCAGTTTCCACACCTTTTTATGTGGATAATGTGGAAAACTTTTAGAAATCATGTATTTTTCCACCTTTTTTCACGTTTTTAGTGTGGAAAACTTGGATAACTCAATGTGGATAAATTTTTAACTATTTTTCAACAGTCAAATTTTTTATACATTTTTGTCTATTTTGTATATCCGGCAATTTTTCACTTACTTAATCTGTTCTTTTATGCTTCTGTTCAATATGCACCAATTTAAAGTAATCTTCTTACTGTCAGGATTCCTTTATACGTGGCAGGCAATATCCCGATTCCTTTTCGGCTATTAATTGCATTTACAATTTGTCCGTCTCCCATGTAAATACCGACATGTCCATCATAGCAAATGATGTCCCCAGGAAGTGCTTCCGAATAACTGACTCCCCTGCCGGCACTTCGCATTTCTGAAGACGTTCTTGGAAGATTCACTCCAAAATGTGCGTAGACAGACTGCACAAAACCAGAGCAGTCAGCTCCATTTGTCAGGCTTGTGCCTCCCCAGACATATGGATTGCCGATAAACTGACATGCATAATCCACCACTGCCTGACCACTTCCGGCAGCCTCTCTCACAGCCCGAGCCTCTTCCTCTGCTTTCCTGGCCGCTTCTTCTGCCTCCGCAGCCAAACGCGCTTCCTCTTCCTCTTTAGATTCTGCATAAGAAAAAGCTTCTTTTGGATCTGCGCTTGCAGAAGCTTCTACGACTTCCTCTGCCTTCTGCTGAGCATTTCTTCCTATTATTATATACTGCGAATACACATACCCTGTAACCGAACCAGATTCAATCTTCGTCCATTCTCCAACTGGTCCTACGATTTTTGCTGCATAACCGGGATATAATTTACCCACCCATTCGCTCTGCTTTGTCGGTTCACTTCTTATATATAAAAATGATTCAACATCTGCAAAAGCCATATCTAAATACTCGCCCTTATCTTCTGGTGACAGATAATCCTCCACCTGAATCTCTTTCTGTGAAGAATAACAATCATTCAGCACCTGCTCAATTCCCACTCCTGGCATAGTGTGATTATCCTCGATATCAGAAGCATATGCCGTGGCTGGGAAAACTCCAATAGCTCCTGTCAAGGTAACTAGGAACAATCCTTTTCTAAGAATCGAATCCATAAACTCCCTCCTTATGTTTTCTTTTCTTATCTTTTGTAAATATTACAGAATTGTTACATATGTTACGTGTTTATTATATCACGCAGCAATCCCATGTCAAGGCTATTATCCCGACTTTTCCTCATCATATTACATCCATTTTTTCACTTTTTTTACAAAATTTTACAATTAATTGTTACAAAAGTATTACATTTATAAATTAAAAGTTGACAAATGGAACATTTTCTATTATTCTAATTATAATAACAATTATCATTATCAAGGAGGTTATCGCATGGCTACATTGAAATACAGCAGACAGCGAGCATCCATTAAAGAATATCTCGATCATACAACTGAGCATCCAACTGCTGATACTGTATATCTTCATGTAAGAGAAGAATTCCCCCGTATCAGTCTTGGAACTGTTTACCGGAATCTGAATCTGCTTGCTGACATGGGCGAAGCAATTAAGATTACCACTCCTGACGGTGGGGACCGATTTGATGGCAATACTCGCCCACACTATCACGTTGTATGCACTTGTTGCAACCGGGTATTTGATCTGCATATCGACGAAGCTCACATCAATACCATGAATAAACTGGCCGAGGAGCATTTTGATGGCACGATTGATTCACATGCAACATTATTCTATGGAACTTGTCAAGACTGTATCACACAGAAAACATCCCGTAAGTCATAACAAACTTGTCAGTCTATTTTATCAAAAAGATAAATTTAATAAAAAATATTATTGACAATGACAAGTAATTATGTTATCTTAATACCAGTAACAATTACTAATATTGTTTTAGAGCTTTAAGAATAAATTCATTTACAAAAAATGCAAACGAAGCTCTGAATCACAAAACTAACTTGAACAACAAAAAATTTTAATAAAAAGAAAAGGAGATCATCATTATGAAAAAATTTGTATGTACAGTATGTGGATATGTTTACGAAGGAGAGGCTGCACCAGCTGAATGTCCAGTCTGTCACGCACCAGCTTCTAAGTTCAAAGAGCAGTCAGCCGAGAGAACATGGGCTGCTGAGCATGTAGTAGGCGTTGCACAGGGCGTAAGCGAGGATATCTTAGAGGATCTTCGTGCAAACTTCGCAGGAGAGTGTTCCGAAGTAGGAATGTACCTGGCAATGGCAAGAGTTGCACACAGAGAAGGATACCCAGAGATTGGTTTATACTGGGAGAAAGCTGCTCATGAAGAAGCTGAGCACGCTGCAAAATTCGCTGAATTACTTGGTGAAGTTGTCACAGACAGCACAAAGAAAAACCTTGAGATGCGTGTAGATGCTGAGCACGGTGCAACAGAAGGTAAATTCGACCTCGCAAGAAGAGCAAAAGCAGCTAACCTTGACGCAATCCATGACACAGTACATGAGATGGCAAGAGACGAGGCACGTCACGGAAAAGCATTCGAAGGCCTGCTTAAGAGATACTTTGGCTAAGCTACAAGCCATGCAATAAAAAAGAGGTTACACTTCGTGTGAGTTTACTCACGAAGGAGTGTAATCTCCTTTTTTATTATACGGCGACAGCCGTCCATGAAATAGAACGCAGGCTCTTTCGCTTTGCTTTTTGAATTCCATAATGAAACACTATCGTTCCGGCTCCGGCCATACAAATAAATGTGCCCCACCAGATAATCATTTCAACCGGTCCTCCACGTCTTCCGCCTTGCCCGTGATAATGACTATGCGATCCACTGCCCGAACTGCTTCCAGATCCGCCCCCGCATCCTCCACTGGAACCTCCGCCACCGGCCCGTGCATATCCTGTAACCGTAAAACACATGCAGCATATAACAATTAACAGTATTCTAAATATAACTTTATGTTTTTTCATTTTCTTCTCCATCAATCCATTCGAAACATTTTATTCTATTGTAACATAGTTATTATTGTTTCATCTCGCCTTTTGCATATAGTATTTAATACTATATATGAAAGAATAGATTACTACAAGATATTGACACCGAAAACATTTTGTTTTATAATTAAATAGTTTGAAATTCAAACTATTTAATTTCAAGCATAAATGATTCTGGAAAGGATAAATATTATGAATACAAAATTAAAACATCTTCAAATTGGTAATCTGACTGCCAGACTCCCAATTATACAAGGTGGCATGGGCGTCGGTGTCAGCCTGAGTAAACTTGCCGGAGCCGTAGCAAAAGAAGGCGGAGTCGGCATCATTTCCACTGCCCAGATTGGTTATGACGAGAAAGGCTTCGAGAAAGATCAGGCAGGATGTAATCGTCTTGCTATACGGAAACATATTCAAAAAGCAAAAGAAATCGCCTGTGGCAACGGACTTATCGGAGTAAATATCATGGTGGCTCTAAAGCATTATGAAGAACACGTAAAAGAGGCCGTTGCCGCTGGTGCCGATGTCATTATCAGTGGTGCCGGACTACCGATGAAACTTCCGGCTCTTGTCAGTGAAACTTGCCGTACAAAGATTGCACCAATTGTATCGTCTAAAAGAGCATTACAGATTATTTTAAAACGCTGGGCACACAGATATGACAGAACCGCTGATTTTATTGTAATTGAAGGTCCAAAAGCAGGTGGACATCTTGGATTTTCTACGGAAGAACTTGTTGATATTAATTCTCTTAATTATGATGAAGAAATCAAAAATATAATTGAATGTAAAAAAGAGTATGAAAAACAATACAACAAAAAAATACCAGTCATTGTTGCCGGTGGTATCTTTGACTCAGCAGACATTGCCCACGCATTGGGACTTGGCGCAGATGGTGTTCAAATTGCAAGCCGTTTTGTTGCAACAGAAGAATGTGACGCATCAGATGCATATAAGCAAGCTTACATACATGCCAGAGAAGAGGATATTCAAATAATCCAAAGCCCTGTCGGAATGCCGGGCAGAGCACTTCGCAATGAGTTCATCAAGAATATAGAGCGAGAGCGTCAGCCAATAAAAAAATGCTATAACTGCCTTGCCCAGTGCAATCCTGGCACTGTTCCTTATTGCATTACTCAGGCGCTGATCAATGCTGTAAAAGGTGATATTGAAAATGGGCTTATCTTCTGCGGAAGCAATGTTGGCAGAATTCATCAAATGACTACCGTACATAATTTGATGGAAGAACTTACCGATTTTTCTTCACTCAATGAAAATTAAATCCCCAAGCAGGCATCTCCGCCAATGAGCGGAGATACCTGTTTTCATTTTCAAGAATGCCTCGGCATTCTTGCTGCGAGGTGCGCGTCATGCAATTGCATGACCTACTTCTACTGCGCACCTCTGCAAGTCTACACTCCGTTTCGGTCGGCGCAAAACCATTGTCCAATTTTCTTCATTAATTCTCTAATTACTTGATCCTACTCTTTGAGCCTATCGTCCTGTTCTTTAAGTTTGTTAATTTGATCTTTAATTCTATCATCCTGTCCCTTAAGTATTTCTTCCTTCCGTTATAGTCTCTAGAGAGCTTTCGTATACGCAGGAAACTACCTTTTCTACGTATACGAAAAACAGCCTGAAAGTTTTCCTCTCAGACTGTTTCTTATTCTCTGCTATTTTTTGCTTTCCTCGCTGTTTTGACATGAAAATGATATCTGCTGCACGGCTCCTTCATCTTCATCTGCTACAGCACAAATGCGTACATCACTACAAAGTGGCACAGGCTTCCTCCCATCACGAACAGATGAAAAATCTCATGGCTTCCAAAATTTTTATGCTTCCTGTTAAAAATCGGAAATTTCAGTGCATAGATCACTCCGCCGACTGTATAAATGATTCCGCCTGCTAAAAGCCATCTAAATCCCGCCGGCGACAGGGAATTGAGCAGTTGTGTAAATGCAAGTACACAAGTCCACCCCATTCCGATATAAAGTACGGAAGATACCCACTTCGGGCAAAATACCCAAAACGCCTTTATCAGAATTCCCGCAATTGCAAATCCCCATACAATTGCCAGTAGAATCCATCCCATACGTCCGCCGAGCACTAACAGACAAATTGGTGTATAACTTCCGGCAATCAATACGCTGATCATCATATGGTCAATTTTCTTCAGAATCGTATTTACCTTCTTGGAAATGTTAAATGTATGGTATGTCGTGCTGGCTGCATAAAGCAGGATCAGACTTGCCGCATAAACTGCAATAGATACAAGATAAATCCTGCCAGGCTCATGAGCTGCTTTGATAAGCAACGGAATTGCTGCAAATATTGCCATCAGCATTCCAATAAAATGTGTGATCGCACTTCCCGGATCTTTTACATGTTCTTCTATTACTTTTGCCATAACTTACCCCTCCTGAAAATAATGTTATATTCTTCTTTCGTATTTTCATACGTAGTTTTGATTACTACTTATTCTTATATCAATATTATAACCGTTATTTTCAAAAAAGCAAGTCCTTAAATATTAAATATTTCCGCTCCATTCTCAATCAATTGTAACTTCTCTTTCCTTTTCATATGCTTAATCGCATACTCCCGGCTCATTGCCTCTTCCTTCGTGGCAAATGTTTCCGAATACACCAGCTTCACCGGCAGACGGCTCTTCGTATATTTCGCGCCTTTTCCCGCATTATGAGCCTGTATTCTTTTTTCCAGATTGTTCGTCCAGCCAGTGTAGAGACTACCGTCCCCACACTCCACAATATATGTATAATTCATGATTTCTCCTTTAATTGGGGACGTAGCAAAACTTCATTTTACTACGTCCCCAATTATACACATTCTTTATCTTTTTGTCATATAATCTACAGGGTTTACTGGTGTTCCATCTTTTCGTAATTCCATATATACGTTGCATCCTTCCACGCTGTAATACTTTGTCGGCTGTCCGATATAGCCGAGAATGCTTTTTGCCTCTACCTGGTCGCCGACTTTTACTGGCACTTCTTTTAACTGTCCGTAAAGGACTTCGTAACCATTTCCAAGGTCTACGGTCACGGTTGTTCCTGTCTGTGCGGTCACATCAATGGATTTAATTATTCCCGGTGCACCGCACAGAACCTGGTCTCCTTCTGCTCCGCTGATAACCAATGCCGGATTATACTTGTATTGGTCTAGTGTCGCGAAGTAAACTGTTTTGTCCATGCTGTAATTCATAAGCACCGTGCCGCTTACAGGCCAGATCATCTTGCTGTCGCTTGTAAAGTTTGCGGAAGATGCACTGCCAGCTGTCCTTGCCGCCTGCTGATTTTCGTTAGTCTGACTGTTGCCGTCCTGGTTGCCATTATTTCCGGATCCATCTGTGTTTCCGGCTGTTGCAGCATTTTTGCTTGCAGTCCCTGCCGTTCCTGCACCAGAGCCACTCTTTTCGGCTTTTCCACCGGTTCCGGCTCCATCCGTGCCTGACTCGGAAGCATTGTCTTTCTGTGCATTTCCACTTGCTTCCTGACTGGCTTCCTCCAGTGCTTTCTTCTGTTCCTCCAGTTGTGCTTTTGCGAGCTCCCCTTCTTTTTTCACTGTCTTGTAATCCCGCATTGTGTATGTTCCAACAATTGCTATGGCTGCCACAAAGCACAGAACTGCCGCCAGTGTCGCCTTACGATTTCTCTTTTGCTTCTGCCTTGGCGTCATTTTTTTCGGACCGGCATGTTCTTTGCCGCGATCCATCTTATTATTATCGTTCATTTTCATCACCACCTCTGACTCTATTCTTGCCAGATTGTAGTGGTACTATACAAACTACATATAAAATATTGTCTTTGCCTTTTTCTAGCCTTTCTTATATGGGAATTTCAAGAATGCCCCAGCTTTTTGTACAATACGATTATGACTTTACAAATTTTGCTACTCTCCTGCTCCGCCTTCCACCTGCACGATTTCCACGCCTTCTTTCAGTTCTGTCCCTTCGAAGAAATGTGCCAGTATCTCTTCCATGCTTTTTCCTTCTTTTGCCATTTGATTTGCCGTGTACTGGCTTAAGCCCAGTCCATGCCCGATACCCCGGGTCGTGATCCGCAGCTTTCCGTCATATTTCTGAAAAGAAAAGCAGCTTGATGCGAGATGATAATTGGTTCGGAATTCTTCTCCACTCACGGTGTCATTTCCAACCCGGACGCTAAGTACATATCCTGCAGTGTCTACTCCAGTCACTTCCGCATCCATATCGTCTATAGTAATTGTCTGAATTTGTTCTTTCGACTCAATATCTAGCGGACAGTCCACAATCTTCAGATACGGATAATCTTCGCTCCCCAGCGCCTCCCGTCCATCCCTTGTACTTCCATTACTGAGTCTGCAAAATGGTGTCTTTGCCAGCGCATTTCCATAAGTCAGCACCTGTCCGTTGGTCTCCTCCCATGCATGCTCAAGCCGCTTATAATACTTGGAATATTGATCTGCTCCCCAGGAATCCTGCATATCTTTCTTTGTCCAGTATCTCTCTTCTAATATAGTATCTGCCCCTGCGCCAAGTGCCAGACATACCTGGGTACGCACAAGAACTGCCTGGGTTTTTAAAGCTTCCTCCTCATAAACCGCAGGGATTTCTCTGGCCATAATTCCAATACAGTATTCACTGAGCGGTATCTGAATTTTATCCACATTTTCAGCATTAGAATCTTCCTGTTTTCCACCATCACTGCCGGACTTTTCCCCGTCTGCCTTCACATTTACCATAGTCTCGTCCACTCTGGAAGCTCCATAAGCTCCCGGTCCGCTTAAGAACACGGTGATAATATAAGGCAACAATATAATGATCAGAAGATAGCACCCCAGTTTCTTTAATCTATATTTCAAATATGCAAATCTCATATAAAAAACGCCCTCCCATATAAAATATGAGAAGACGTTCTTTTTTATTCTTCAAGAATGCCTTTGCATTGTTTCTGCATGAACTAAACTTCTACTGTCACTTTATCCAGATGCCAGATATCATCCACATACTCCTGAATCGTTCTGTCAGATGAGAATTTTCCACAGCTTGCAGTATTCAGAAGTGCCATCTTAGCCCATCTGTCTTTGTCGCGGTAAGCTTCTTCAACCTTCTTCTGTGTATCCGCATAAGAACGGAAATCCTTCAGAATGAAATACGTATCGGCTTTGCTTCCACCTTGAGCTGTCAGAAGTGAATTATACAGGTCACGGTACATTTCCTTATCACCTTGTGAATATGTTCCATCAACAAGCTGGTTCACAACACGTCGGATATCGGCATCACTATTGTAGATATCCATCGGATTGTAGCCGCCATTGTTCTCGTAATTGATGACCTCGTCAGAGCTGAGTCCGAAGATAAATGCATTCTCTGCACCAACTTCTTCAACAATCTCCACATTTGCTCCATCCATCGTTCCAAGTGTCGGTGCGCCGTTGAGCATGAACTTCATATTACCGGTTCCTGATGCCTCTTTGGAAGCTGTGGAAATCTGCTCGCTTACGTCAGCTGCTGCGAAGATGATCTCAGCATTTGACACACGATAATCTTCGATGAATACAACTTTCAGTTTGCCATTGATGCTGCGGTCGTTATTGACTACATCCGCAACGGAATTGATCAGTTTGATGATCTGTTTTGCACGGATATATCCTGCAGAAGCTTTTGCTCCGAAGATAAATGTTCTCGGATAGAAGCTTATTTCCGGATGTTCCTTGATCTCGTTATACAAATACATCACATGTAAAATGTTAAGAAGCTGTCTCTTGTACTCATGCAGTCTCTTGACCTGTACATCGAAGATAGATCTTGGATCCACTTCAATGCCATTGTGCTCTTTAATGTATTTTGCCAGGCGGACTTTATTCTCATACTTGATGCTCATAAATTCCTTCAGAGCTTCCTCATCGTCCACCCATTTTTTCAATCCTGACATCAGAGACAGATCTGTGATCCAGTCCTTTGTTCCAAGCTTATCTGTTACCCAGTCAGCCAGCAGCGGATTTCCATGCATCAGGAAACGTCTCTGCGTAATTCCGTTTGTCTTATTATTGAATTTCTGCGGCATCATTTCGTAGAAATCACGAAGCTCCTGTTTTTTCAGGATTTCTGTATGAAGTCTTGCAACTCCATTGACAGAGTATCCGGCTACGATTGCAAGATGAGCCATCTTTACCTGACCATCTCTTAAAATCTGCATCTTTGCTACTTTCTCTTCATTTCCCGGATACATCTCACGGATCTTAGCCACAAAGCGGCGATCAATCTCCTGGATGATCTGGTATACACGAGGAAGCAGCCTGGAGAACAGGTCGATTGGCCATTTTTCCAGAGCCTCTGCCATGATGGTGTGGTTCGTGTAAGCGCAGGTCTTTGTTGTGATCTCCCATGCCTCATCCCAGCCAAGTCCTTCCTCATCAAGAAGAAGTCTCATAAGCTCGGCAACTGCTACCGTCGGATGTGTATCATTCATCTGAATCGTCATCTTCTCCGGCAGTTTATGGATATCATCATGGTGCTTTTTATATTTTGTAAGTGCAGCCTGAAGACTGGCAGATACGAAGAAATACTGCTGTTTCAGTCTCAGTTCCTTTCCTGCATAGTGGTTATCGTTCGGGTACAGGACCTCTACGATCGTTTTTGCCAGATTCTGTTGCTCTACCGCTTTGTGATAATCACCGCGGTCAAATGAATCTAACTGGAAATCTACGATTGGTTCTGCGTCCCAGATACGAAGTGTATTTACAATATGATTATCATATCCTACGATTGGATAATCATACGGAACTGCCAGAACGGACTCATAATTCTCCTGTTTAAAACGGATATCTCCGGTCTTATCATCGTACTCTACACGGATATTTCCACCGAAGCGTACTTCCTTTGCATACTCCGGTCTGCGAAGTTCGAATGGATTGCCGTTCTTCAGCCAGTTATCCGGTCTTTCTTCCTGATAGCCATCTTTGATCTTCTGCTTGAACATACCATAACGGTAGCGGATACCACAGCCGTAAGCCGCATAGCCAAGAGATGCCAGTGAATCCAGGAAACATGCAGCGAGACGTCCAAGTCCGCCATTTCCAAGTGCCGGGTCCGGCTCCTGATCCTCAAGTTCATTCAGGTTCAGACCCATTTCTTCCAGAGCCTCTTTCACCTCTTTATATGCCGTCATATTGATCAGGTTATTGCCAAGAGCTCTTCCAAGCAAGAACTCCATAGACATATAATACACGATTTTCGGATCATCTTTCTCGTACTGCTTCTGAGTTGCGATCCAGTCATCGATAATTGCATCTTTTACGACATAGGAAACCGCCTGATAAAGCTCCTGCTGAGATGCTTCGTCTACAGTTTTTCGGAACAGCTGCTTAACATTCTGTTCTACATCCTTCTTAAATGCTTCTTTTTCAAATCTCGGATTAATCATATTGTTTTGATCCTTTCTTACTCTTGTGCTAGAAAATGAATAAAAGAACAGATCTGCCGGAGCAGACCTGTTCACATCTGTTATTGCTTCTCTACTCCAAGAGTTACTGCCTCACCATTGATCTTCCACTCTTTCACATAGCCTGCAGGTGTTGCTTTTTTCACCTCCAGAGCCAGTGTCTCAGCTCCGATCTCATCAGCATTTTTCGCAAATACAGTTTCTGCCTTCTCACTTCCTTCATATGTGATCACAATCTTATCCATGACCTCAAAATCAGCTTCCTTACGCATTGTCTGTACTTTGCTGATGATCTCACGCACGAATCCTTCCTCCAGAAGTTCCTCGGATAAGTTCGTATCAAGAACAACTGTGATTCCGTTGTCATCCTCAGATACATATCCTTCCATCTGTGCAGTATCGATCAGAAGATCTTCACGGTTCAGGGCTACTTCTTCACCATTTACCTCAAATCTCAGGCAACCATTTGCATTCAGCTCATCCATAGCAGCATTTCCATCCAGTCCGCTGAGTACATTTTTGATTCCCCCTAACAGTTTACCATATTTTGGTCCGACTGTCTTTAGCTGAGGTTTAAAAGAATAGGACGTAAAGTCACGTACTTCTTGTGTAAATGTTACATTTTTCACATTTAATTCATCGGCAACGATGGCATCAAAGAACTCGGAAAGCTCAAAATCAGCTTTGACATACATCTGTCCGATTGGCTGACGGTTCTTGATATTTGCAGTATTTCTGCAGGCACGTCCCATAACAACCAGTTTCAGAACACGATCCATATTCTCCTCAAGCTCTTTGTCGATGTGTGCTTCATTTACCTTCGGGAAATCACACAGGTGGATACTCTCAGGAGCATTTGCATCAATACTTCTTACGAGGTTCTGGTAAATGTCTTCTGTCATGAACGGAATCATCGGAGCTGCAGTCTTGCAGATCTCTACCAGTGCTGTGTAAAGTGTCATGTAAGCATTGATCTTATCCTGCTCCATGCCCTTTGCCCAGAAACGCTCACGGCTGCGTCTTACATACCAGTTACTCATGTCATCAACAAAACTCTGAAGTGCCTTTGCAGCCTCCGGGATCTTGTAGTTTGCCAGATCCTCATCTACGGCTTTAATCGCAGAGTTGAGCTTTGACAGAAGCCATTTGTCCATGACAGACAGCTTCTCATACTCTAATGTATATTTTGTTGCATCAAATCCATCAATATTCGCATACAGTACAAAGAATGCATAAGTATTCCACAGAGTTCCCATGAACTTACGCTGTCCCTCTGTCACTGCTTTTCCGTGGAAACGGTTCGGCAGCCACGGCGCACTGTTAATGTAGAAATACCAGCGGATCGCATCTGCTCCATATTTCTCCAGTGCATCGAACGGATCGACCGCATTTCCCTTGGACTTACTCATCTTCTGACCATTCTCATCCTGAACATGTCCAAGAACAATAACGTTCTTATAAGGAGCTTTGTTGAAGATCAGAGTTGAAATCGCAAGCAGTGAATAGAACCATCCACGAGTCTGGTCTACCGCCTCTGAGATGAAGTCTGCCGGGAAATGTTTCTCGAACAGTTCCTGATTCTCAAATGGATAGTGATACTGTGCAAATGGCATGGATCCACTGTCGAACCAGCAGTCGATCACTTCTGGTACACGGTGCATCTCTTTTCCACATTTCGGACACTTGATCGTCACATTATCAATATATGGGCGGTGAAGCTCGATCTCATCCGGGCAGTTATCAGACATAGATTTCAGCTCTTCAATACTTCCGATCGAATGCTGGCATCCACACTCACACTCCCAGATATTCAGAGGAGTTCCCCAGTAACGGTTACGGCTGATGCCCCAGTCCTGAACATTTTCAAGCCAGTCACCAAATCGTCCTTTACCGATACTCTCCGGAATCCAGTTGATTGTATTATTATTCGCGATCAGATCATCCTTTACTGCTGTCATCTTAATGAACCATGACTCACGAGCGTAGTAAATAAGCGGCGTGTCACATCTCCAGCAGTGTGGATAGCTGTGCTCGAACTTCGGTGCATCGAAAAGAAGTCCTCGTCCGTCCAGGTCCTTTAACACTTCCGGGTCTGCCTTCTTCACGAATAATCCGGCGAATGGAGTTGTCTTGCCCATCTCACCTTTTTCATCTACTAACTGAACAAATGGCATGTCATATTTACGTCCGACTTTCGCATCGTCCTCACCAAATGCAGGCGCGATATGAACAACTCCGGTACCATCTGTCAATGTTACATAAGTATCACATGTTACATAAAATGCTTTTTTATTCTGCTTTGCGGCGCAGTCATAAGCGCACTGATAAAGCGGCTCATACTCTTTGTACTCAAGATCCTGGCCTTTGTATGTCTCAAGAACTTCATAAGCCTTTACACCATTCTCCTCATCGCCAAGTTTACCAAGAACTGTATCAAGAAGGGCAACAGCCATGTAGTAAGTATATCCGTCAGCTGCTTTTACCTTCGCATAATCCTCTTCCGGATTTACACAAAGTGCAATGTTAGATGGCAGAGTCCATGGAGTTGTTGTCCATGCAAGAATATATGCGTCCTCGTCTTTAACTTTAAAACGAACGATCGCTGAACGCTCTTTTACGTCTTTGTATCCCTGAGCCACTTCCTGTGCAGACAGCGGAGTTCCACAACGCGGACAGTAAGGCACGATCTTAAATCCTTTATAAAGAAGTCCTTTATCCCAGATCTTCTTCAGTGCCCACCACTCAGACTCAATAAATGTGTTGTGATAAGTAACATACGGATCATCCATATCAGCCCAGAAACCTACAGTATTAGAGAAATCCTCCCACATACCTTTGTATTTCCACACACTCTCTTTACACTTTTTGATAAATGGCTCAACACCATATTTTTCAATCTGATCCTTTCCGTCAAGACCAAGAGCCTTCTCGACCTCCAGCTCGACCGGCAGTCCGTGAGTATCCCATCCGGCCTTTCTCGGAACTTCATATCCCTTCATGGTACGGTAACGAGGAATCATATCCTTGATAACACGTGTCAAAACATGGCCGATATGCGGTTTACCATTCGCAGTCGGCGGTCCATCATAAAACATATACTGTGGACAGCCCTCACGGTCCTCCATACTCTTCTCAAAAATGTGATTGTCTTCCCAGAATTTCTCCGTTTCCTTCTCCCGGTCAACAAAATTCATGTCTGTTGAAACCTTCTTATACATAATATCCTCCTTGTTGGGGACGTAGCATTTTGCCAAAGTACTACGTCCCAATCATTGATTAAGGGTGTCCCTTTTTGCATTTTGCGGTGTCCCTTTTTTACCATTAAACATAACTTATTGTAAAGATATTACTTTCTTATACAATAAAACAGGCTCCCGTCCTGATTAGGACGAAAGCCTTATACTTACGTTTATAAACCACCTAAACATACTGACATATGCTTTCCCTGTAACGGTGGAACTCCGTCAGGTCTTACTGAATTCTGTTCCTTATGCCTGTGCAGATGCCCTGGCTCATATCACAGATCGTTCAAACTCTGAAACTCGGAAGTGATCTTCAATTATATCTTACTTGTACCGGATTCCCACCATCGCCGGTTCTCTGTATCGTTGGGATATAACCTACTGTCTTCGTCAACGTCTTTAAAATATCTTATATACTTTTTTATTATACGAGTTTTATCACAGATTCGTCAAGGGGTTAAGCCCCTTTTTACAGGCAAAGTTTCTATGGACCAGAGTATTGTCAGCCAGCGTGAGATTCACGTAGATACAGAAAGTTATGTAACGGCTCTTCGTGCTTCCCTGCGCCAAAGCCCGGATGTTATACTCCTCGGGGAAATGCGTGATTACGAAACTATGCAGGTTGCTATGACCGCCGCTGAGACGGGACATTTGATCTTCTCGACCCTGCATACGATCGGTGCAGCCAGCACGATCGTATGCATTATCGATGTATTTCCTCCAAACCAGCAGCATCAGATAGCTGTCCAGTTATCCATGGTACTGCAGGCAGTCATCTCACAGCAGCTTGTTCCATCTATTGATGAGAAAATGATTCCTGTCTTCGAGATTATGACTGTGACACCGGCAATCCGCAATATGATCCGTGATAATAAGATTCCGCAATTGGAAGGCATAATTTCCTCCTCCGCCAGCGGAGAAATCATTTCCATGGATTCCAGTCTTTTAACTCTTTATAAAGAAGGGCAGATTACAGCAGAAACTGCATTGGCATACGCAACTAATCCGGAGCTGCTGAAAAGAAAAATGTAGGTTGTGCACGATCATCACCTGTCCGGGCGGGCTTTGGGAACTATGCTCACCACGGACACACTAAAAAAGGTCCACCGGACCTTTTTGTCGTATGCTTGGCAACAAAAAAATGAGGGCATAAGTGATTGTACCGCAAAACTTATATCCTCATTTTTCTATTTTATTTCTGCTATTTTATTTCTGCTATTTTATTTTCTGGTTTTTACTGTCCCTTTTCTTCACATTTCTTGTTGGCTGGATTTCTTACTCAAGTTCCTGGATTGCCTCAATTGTCTTGTGATACTCTGCTGTTACCTTGCTCATATAATCTGAAATGTTCGGATTACCTGGAACTGCAGTGTCTTCATTTCTCAATTCCTCTGTAAGCTGGCTGCTCACCTGATAAAGGCTTGTCAGTGACAGGTTCTGGCAGACACCCTTCAGTGTATGGGCTGCACGGAATGCTTCTTTGTAATCACCCTCGCTTAATGTTCTCTCAAGATCGGCGTAGCTTTTATCATCCAGAAATTTCAGGAGAAACTTTCTCACAAGCTTCTCACCCATCAGACGTCTTACTACATCATCATAATCACCGCCGATTTTCTTGTATACTTCTTTTAACTCCATTTTGACCTTTCCCCCAATTCAAATACTGTACCTTACTATGTGTTCGCAACTGTGTTTTACTGTTTCTTTCTCTTATTACTCTTTTTTCTTATGCGGGACACCGTAGCTATAAATGTTATGATCAATATTACTAAAAGAATGCTCAGCCCCAGAATAACTTTTCCTTTTGTTGTTCCAAGTGACAGGTGTTTCCCGGATTTAGTCTGTTTTTTACTGTTGTCATGTCCACTGGATTTGCTTTCGTCCTGAGTACTGTCTGTATGCGCTTTCAAATAGGATTTGCTAAGCTTCACCTTTGCAGTTCCAAGTTCATGACCATCGTAACTGTATGTCACAATTCCTGTGCTGCTATCTTCTGTATCCTGCGTGATTTTCTGATCCAAAGCTGTAAAATCCACACCATTTGGCAACATCACATAATTCGGTTCACTCTGCCCGTCTTCTGTCAGAAATGTTTCAATATCCTCAGATTTCTCCTGGGTTGTCACATCTACTTTTGTGAAATTATGAAATGCATATTCAAATAAATTCGTGGTATCCGGATATATGTTCTTTCCGTGAGTCCTCAGTACCACACACACCAGCTGAGTCTGCCCATTGTCCGCCATCGTAATCAGCGTTGACAACGCATCTGATGTATAACCAGTCTTTCCACCTATTGTATATGGATAATAATTGGAATTCGACGGCTGAAGCATTTTATGCTTTTGATGGAAAACGTGTTCTTCCGTCGTCTCGCTGGCTGGAATTGTATAATTGAGAGTCTGTACAATCTGGAAAAATTCCGGATGTTTGAACAACTCCCGTCCAATCAGCGCCATATCTCTTGCACATGTGTAATGATTCGGATCATGCAGTCCATTTGTATTAGCAAAATGGGAATTCTCACCGCCCAGTTCCTTGCATCGGCTGTTCATCTGCTCTATGAACCAGTTGTAATCATGACCGGCATTCACTCCGACACTCTCACCTATTGCATATGCTGCTTCATTAGCAGATGCCAGAAGCATCGCATGCATTGCCTGATCCAGTGTGATTACATTTCCCTCTTTTAATCCGACGGAAGAATCTCCTCTCTGTAAAAACGCTACGCTGTCGTGGCTGAATGTCACATTATCCGTCAGTTGTCCATTTTCCAGTGCTACAAGCGCCGTCAATACTTTCGTAATACTTGCCGGATATTCATGAGCATCTATATTCTTGGCATACAGAATTGCTCCCGTTCCGACTTCCATAACAATTCCGGCTTCTCCATAAGTCCCAGGTCCCTGCGGCCAGTCCTTATATCCATTCGATTCCACCGGCATATCATAGACCTGCTGCAATTCCTGAGCCTTTTGTTCTTCCGGTGTCAGTGCCTGCGCATCTGTACTCTGTGCGTCTATGGTCTGTGCATTCTCCGTAGCCGTTACCCCTGTCGCATATACACTCACCGCAGTATTAGCTGTAAACGTCACTGCCATAAGTGCCGTAAGCATCGCCACGATGACTCGTTTGCCTGATATCATTGGCATTTCCTCCAGGTATTCTTCTTACTTAGTCTTTTTATTTTATCACATTTTTCTGCTGGATTCTATAATTATCTCCATAAAAAGACAAGATAAAAAGACAAGATAATGACACGTATTTGCATTTTCCACAAGGATTGCTTATAATGAAAATATTTCATAACCTTGCACTGATAATAGGTAACGTTACATAAGGCGCTTAAATCAAGAATAGGAGCATTTTTATGCATGTAGGAAAAAAATCACAAAAAAGAGAAAAATCTGTAATGTCAGTTTCTTTATATGGTAACGTAGTCTTTGTTGTAATCGAGCTGGTCATGGCAATTGCAACCGGCTCTCAGGCAGTCCTCCTGGACGCAGTCTACGATGGAGTGGAGTTTTTTATGCTGCTTCCGTCCGTGTTCCTGATTCCACTTTTATACCGCCCGTCAAATGAACAGCATCCATTTGGATATATGCAGCTGGAAACACTATTTGTTGTAGTAAAAGGCATCACCATGACAGCCGTTACATTTGGACTGATTTTCAATAATATCCATCTGATGTTGCACGGAGGACACATTGTATCCTTTCATACAATTGCCGGATTTGAAATGTTCGCCTGTATTTTAAGCGTGATTGTCACAATTTATCTGCGAATTAAGAATAAAAACCTTCATTCTCCACTCATTACAATGGAGCTGCAAGGCTGGCAGATCGACTCCGTCATATCCCTCGGCATGGCATTCGCATTTTTACTGCCACTTATGATACCATTCGCATGGTTCGACCGCGTAACACCATATCTGGATCAAATCATTACGATTCTTCTGTCTGTTATTATGATCCAGACACCAGTCCGCACAGTCATCACCGGAATCCGCGATCTCATGCTGATTCCACCAGAGGAAGAAACAATCGAAGACATCAAAAAGACCGTAGAACCAATCATCGGTATCTACGGCCACAAAAATCTATACTACGATATTGTAAGAACCGGAAGAAAACTCTGGATCAGCGTCTACATCACATTCGACAAAGATATCGTATCACTGGCAAAATTCAAACACCTGCAAGATCAATGCATCAAAGCACTGGCACAGAAATATCCAGATTTCTACTTCGAATTACTGCCGGATATCGAATTCACCGGAATTGTAGAAGAATAAAACACAATTCAAAAAGGGACAGGTTAAAGTGCAGTTGGGGACGGGGTTTTTTTGAAAAAACCCCGTCCCCAACTGGAAAAAGGAGGTTTTGTATACACAACATGTACAATAAGGATTCCAACTATATTAGCATTGGCGAAATGGCAAAGATCAATCGGACTACGGTTCCGACTCTTAATCTCTACGACTCTATGGGACTTCTCACGCCGCGTTATGTGGACGAACACACATGCGCAATTATCGTAAACCGCATCCCAGCAGTCCTTCGCTTATCGCCTTTCTTATCTCCTTGATTCCGGTCTCTTTATATCCTGCCGTATCTGCCGTTATAACAATTGATAGCAGGTCATACACCGTTCCATTCCAACGCGGTTTCAGGCTGTCTTGCACATATGCCCATATATTACCAGGCATAACCTCTTCACAATTAGCCGGTACATATTCTGGAAATGTAAAATCAGCCGGATTAATATTGTATTTATTCAGGTACTGTTCCGTTACCTTTTCTTTCACCAGATTACAAAGCGTCTCTGTCTGCTCGCCGGTCAGACCGTATTCGTTGATTTCATCTGAAGATTCCCCTTTTTCTGCGGTATCTGCCGACCCCTCTTTCTGCTTGTCATCGCTCTGGGATACATTTGTCTGCGCCTTGTCCTCCGTCTTTGAAGAACATGCAGACATCGGTATCACCATTGCCAATACCAGAACTCCAATTACAATTTTTCTCTTCATCTCTTTTCCTCCAATTTGTGTATTTTTCAGGATTACTTTTTCGCACAAATACAAAAGTTGAAAATGTATCTGTTCTGCAATCCTGACTTCCCACTAAGACTTGCTTTAGAGTCTTGAATATATTTATATTATACCCTCCCCGTGTATTTGAATTGCAACAGAAAACATAGAATTTTTTGCGCCTAATGTCTTTTAACCACTTTCCATATAAAGCAAAAAATCAAAGCGTCTGGCCTGGATACGCTTGCTTTTATCTCTTATAAATGCTAAAATACAATAGCTGAGTTTCCTTAGTTAAATGGATATAACAAGCGTCTCCTAAGGGTTAGGTGGAGCAATCCCCTTTTGGAAGCGATTTATGGTGCTAGAATATAAATAGTACAAGTCAAAATGAGAATTCCTTATACAGTATTTCATGGTATGATGTATGTATGCACTGAAGGAGGATCTCATTATGGCAAAGCACTATGATAAACAATTTAAAATTGATGCGGTTCAATATTACCATGACCACAAGGAGTTGGGATTGATAGGTTGTGCTTCAAATCTTGGTATCAGTCACCAATCTCTGTCTCGTTGGCAGAAAGAACTTCGAGAAACAGGCGATATTGAAAGCCGTGGCTCTGGTAATTATGCTTCTGATGAGGCAAAAGAAATCGCACGGTTAAAACGCGAATTACGGGATGCACAAGATGCACTTGATATATTAAAAAAAGCCATCAACATTCTGGGAAAATGACAGAAGCCATTTATCTCGAAGTTGCTGAGAAGGCAGAAAACGCCCACAAGGCTCGACGCCAGGTTTCTGTCTCCGGAATGTTGAAATATCTTGGCGTTTCCCGTTCTGGCTATCATGCGTGGATGAAACGTGTTCCTTCGAACACAGCCAAACGTCGTGAAGCTGTGAAAGCTCGCATTAAGGATATTTATGATGAATCCAAACAGAATTATGGTGCTCCGAAGATCACCAGGAAGTTACGTGAATCAGGAGAAATCATTTCTGAGCGAACAGTTGGTAAATATATGAAACAACTGGGTATTAAAGCCCAGTGGATCAAACCATGGACAATCACCACAAAAGATTCTGACTTCAGTAGTAAATTACAAAATATCCTTGATGAGCAATTCAATCCAGAACGTCCGAACGCCGTTTGGTGTTCTGATATTACCTATATTTGGACAATAGACGGATTTGTCTATTTGACCAGCATTATGGATTTATATTCCAGGAAAATCATTGCGTGGACACTTTCAAAAAGTTTGGAAGTATCCTGCGTGATTGAAACTATAAATAAAGCAAAAGCAAGACGCAACATTGAAGAGCCTTTAATTTTGCATTCAGACCGTGGCAGCCAATATGTATCCAAAGAATACAGACGTGTTACCGCCGATATGCAATGCAGCTATTCTAAAAAGGCTTATCCATGGGATAATGCATGTATTGAATCGTTCCATTCTTTGATTAAGCGCGAATGGTTGAATCGTTTTAAAATTCGTGATTACGATCATGCATATCGACTGGTATTCGAATATTTGGAAGCATTTTATAATACAAAGCGAATTCATAGTCATTGCGATTACATGTCGCCGAATGAATACGAAGAACTGTATTATAAGTTCCAGCGGGACGAATTAACCTTAGTAAGTTAAGATGAGGAAAACCTCATTTTAACTTGTACTAAATCTTGACATAGGACCATTATGAAATAAATTTGAAAATTGCTCCATTACAATTAAATAAGTCTCAGTACCTCAGTAGGATAGAGGGTTCGCCTCCTAAGCGGTAGATGGTTCGAGTCTAAATCTTGCATAAAACTTAATATTTTGATAAATGTCCATGTAGCTCAGCTGGATAGAGCACACGCCTCCTAAGGGATAGTTGGAACAAACGCCTTTTGATATGATAACTAGATAAAATTAAATAGATTTTTTACAATGTCCTCGTACCTCAGCAGGATAGAGGGTCCGCCTCCTAAGCGGAACGTCGCAGGTTCGATTCCTGTCGGGGACGCCACAAACAACGCTGAAAGCCTTGATTTTTCTAGGTTTTCAGCTTTCTTTATTTATGGCTTGCTATCTCTGCTGAAAAAGGACTTTTTTTATTTTCAATATTTTGTATTCGATTATTTGTTAAGACTTTTGAGGAAGTAGGCTTGCTAACACTTTTTTATTTTTGATGAAAAATCGCTGGATTTTTGAAAATTTGCTAACACTTTTGAAAAATCACTTTTGAAGTGTTTGCTTCAAAAGCTGTTCTTTCATCTCTGGCGACAGGGATTTAAGCAATTCCAACAATGCCATATCACTGTCTGTCAAACCTGTACTTTGCTGGTGTGTGTCCGTATTGTCATTGAGAGTAGAATAAAACTCTCTATCCATTTTCTGTGCATTGAAACGTCTGTCCTCGTCAATGATTTCAGAATAAACATCTGTAACCATTTCTGCTTCTGCATGACCTGTATCACCCTGTACGGATTTCACGTCACCATTCGTCATTTTTAATTTGTACCCTGTACTCAAATGACGTAGGCTGTGGAATACAACAGTTTCATAGTTGTTTTCTTCGCAGAGTTTTTGGAATCTATCTCTAACAATGCGGCTTTCCACAGGGTTTCCATTTTCTAATGCAATAACAAGGTTATAATCGTTATATGCACTTCCGAGAAATTCTTTTAACTCCTGCTGGTCTTTTTTGTACTGTACTAATAATTCAGCAACAGTTTTCGGTAGCCAGACAGTTCTATTACTTGTTTCTGTTTTTGGTGTTTTCAAGACAAGTCTTGTAGTACAGTGTGGTTTCTGTGTTGGAAAAATCTTGATAATATCTTTTTCTTTCAATTTCTGCATGGCTTCTGCATTTATTCTTGAAAGCTCCTTATTGATGATTACCTTTGCATTATTTGTAGCAATGGATTCTTCGTCAATAATCACATCTTCCCATGTAAGACCTGTAATCTCACCAATACGCATAGAACAGGAAAAAGCTAAGTGCATACAGATTGAAAGTAAATCATCTTCCGTAGCCTTAATTGCTTCACGGAATGTCTGTATGCTCCATACTTTTCGTCTAACTTTAGGTACTTTTGGTAAAGTAGCTAATGACGCAGGATTTCTTTTGTTTGTGTCAATGTACTCCCAACGGATAGCTTGATTCAAGGCACAACGGATAATGTCATGTATCTTTTTGATGTTCGCAGGTTGTACACAGCGACCAGTCGCTTTTCTGTTTGAACGTGGAACTTCTGGAACGCTTAATAAATCATTGTAGTATTTTGATAGGCTTTTAGTTGTAATGTCATTGAGTTTCCAATCACCAATAATCGGATTGATATAATTCTCAATAGAGCTAACCTTACTACTGTATGTACTAGGCGACCATTTAGATGTACCATAGAGATTGACAAAAATCTTTAGGAAATCACGCAACGTAATATCTTTGTCAACAACTTCCAAATCCTTTTTAGAATTTTCAATCTGGTGTGCAAATTGTTCTTCTAAAGGAACCAACACATATCCATATTTTTCTTGATAGTATTCTATAAAGGCTTTACGCTGTTTTGCTTCTTTTCTTGTTTCCAGCGTGTCCCATTTTTGCTTTCTTTCTCCTGTATCATTTAAGTACCAGTAAATAACGGAAAAACTTGATTTTCTTTGTTTGATTGTAGCCATAAATTTCTCTCCTTAACAGTTAAATTTGATTTAACCATTTATCGAAAGAAACTTTTGATACTCGTATGGCTCGACCAACACGAACATAACTAAATTGACCGCTTTTTACCAATGAATAAGCTACCTTTTTGCTAACTCCTAGTTGTTCAGCAATTTCCTCTACTGTATAAGTCTTTTTTTCCTTTTTTAAGGGTTGTGCATTTTGTGTATCACTTATCACTAATAAGACTCCTTTCGTAGTGACAGCAGCAAAACACACTCGTTTAATGAAGTTATTATATCACAACTCCATGAAATGAGAACATATATTTTGCTGCTGATAATACCTTTTCTTCTAAACAATCAGATGGCTTTAGCAAGCTCCACAGGACTTTCACCTTTCCCATTCTGATGGGTGAACCGTGTCATACGGGTGTATCATTATCCAGATATACAGGTCATGGCTAAACGACCATTCCAAAAGTCGCTCACAGATCATTGCATGAATCGCTCACTTTGTTTTGAAAGGTCATGGCGTACAATATCCGCTGGCTCGCTGCATATCAAACGTATCTGATTGCTTTATTCAGTTGTCAAAGAACACCCGACTGTATTTGTCAGTCTGTGAAAATCCATTATCTGAAATAATAGACTTTCATAGATTGACAAGCGGAGCATAGGGAAAGGGAGAAAAGCTCCGCCTGTCGAAATAGTTAAATTACGATAATCTCGAAGTTTGCAATCATATCCATTACCGCAGCCTGTATTCTACCTTTCAATTCAGAATCCACTACCATGTAGACATTTCCGTATTCATCATACAATTTGCGTAAGCTCAACTTTGATATGTAACCGTCATAAAAATCCAAGATTTCCTGTATTGCAGCTTCATCACCATTGGTAGCCGCCACAATCACAGCAAACGGTATGTGTTTTGTGCTATTATCCACGTTTATTCCTCCTCCATTATTTTTCGTATTTCTTCCAGAGTGCTTGTCCTGTGACGGTAAACGGTGGAACGAACCACGTTCATAAGCTCTCCAATTTCTGCGTCAGACATATCCATAAAATATGACAACAAAATAATATTTCGTTTTCTCTCTGGTAAACATTTGAGTGCTTTGCTCAACTGGTCGTCAGATATTTGTACTTCCATGCCAAGAACATTGAACGCTGTATAATCACTGGAATACTTGTCATAAACGCCAGCCTTATTTAATTCCAAATCTGATATTTCCGAAAATGGAACTTCATGCTTCAAGCGTTTTGAAATATCACGGTTATACTTCATTGCTGCTCTTTTAATGACTTTCTTTGTAAGGCAATCAAACTGTGCTTGAATAGCCTGCTCGAAAGAAGATGACTTCATAGTTTTTCACCTCCTTTCTGCGTGAGAGTGAATGAGGGTTGTTTTCCCTCTATCCCCCTTTCCGCACAGTAGCTACCCACGCAGCAGCCATTTGTTGCATTTTCAGAAAAGAATTTGAAAAAAATTTTTAAGCAGCAAAAAAGCACAAGAGCATAAAAGAAATGCTGTTCTTGTGCTTTTACGATTGTTCCTGTTATGTAATGTGAAAAACCACATTCAAGGGTATTTTGTACCGCTGTGAAAGTTAGAATTTTTTTGACAATAACGGATATGTCGAAAAATGTCGGCTATACAGGTCTTTCAATACGGCTACCTCCCAAAGCCGCTAAACCAAAACCAATATGCTGTTTTTTGATGGAAATCGAGTAGGAGGAATTTCTCTTAAATGAGAAATTCCGACCTCTCACACCACCGTACGTACGGTTCCGTATACGGCGGTTCAATCAACTTAACAAGTAACACACTTTTCGGTGTAGTAATCTAACATTGTGATTAGTCCAAATGAGGCTAATCTTTTGTTACTTATAGCAACATTTACTGCGCCTTTGTTACATACATAAGCTATTCTTTTACCTGTGTATGCAACTCGTCTAGCTGTGTTTCTGTCTATTCCAAGTTTTACAAGGTTCTTCTCTCGATTCTGTGGTGTTTTCCATTGTTTCCAAATGCACATGCGAAGCCGATAACGGATTCTTGAATCTAATTCCTTGCATAGTGTTTTCATACTGCCTATCTTGAAGTAGTTAATCCAACCTCTTATGAGCTGATTGAGCTTCTCCACTTTACAGCTGTTGCTAACACCCCAACTACGGCATGTGAGTTCTTTCATTCTCTTCTTAAACTTCGCTACTGATTTTGCATGTGGTTTTGCCTTAAACTGATGCGCTCTTGAATCAAAGTAGAACCCAAATCCAAGGTATTTAAGTCCGCTTGGTCTGTCTACTTTACTCTTAGTCATGTTGACCTTGAGCCCTAGCTTTTCTTCGATGAATCGTGAGATATTTCTCATAACTCTATTCGCAGACATTTCACTTCCGACCATGATAATACAGTCATCTGCATATCGTACAAAGTTAAGCCCTCTCTTTTCCATTTCCTTATCAAGTTCATTGAGCATGATGTTTGCCAGCAATGGAGAAAGGTTTCCGCCTTGTGGAGTTCCCACAATGGAATCCTCATACTCATCGTCTATCATAATTCCGCTCACTAGATACTTCCTTACAATAGAGATGACATCTCCGTCCTTAATTGTTCTTCCAATTAAAGTCATTAGCTTATCATGGTTTACTGTGTCAAAGAACTTTTCCAAGTCGATGTCTACAATCCAGTCATTTCCGTCATTCATTATATCAAGTGCCGTTAGAATTGCCTGCTGTGCACATCTATTAGGTCTGAATCCGTAACTGTGGTCATGGAACTGTTCCTCATAGATTGGTGTTAACGCCTGTGCGATGGCTTGTTGTATGAATCTGTCTGTTACTGTTGGTACTCCCAGGTTTCTGACACCGCCATCAGGCTTTGGTATCTCCACTCTTCGTACTGGCTGAGGCTTATATTTTCTTGTCCTCAACTGTCCCTTGATGGTTTCGCCGTTCTTTGCAAGGTGTTCCTTCAGTTCTGTGTACTTCATTCCGTCCACTCCCTCAGCACCTTTGTTTCGTACGACTTGCAGATATGCTCTGTTGAGATTATCACTAGATAATATCTGCTCCATTAGATTACTTGTGTCCATGCGTTCTTTCCTTTCCGTCTCGCTTGATTTGACCACCTTTTACCCGATTGGTTACGGCAGATGTTGTCATTTCTGCAATACGAGACATACTCAAACTGATTGATTGTTCGCCCCTTCGCTCCATCCCCATTACAGAGACTTCTTCACTACTATGGGCTCGGCTGACTTCTCACAGTTCGTTGTTACTAGGCTAATGAAACCTCTGTGAGACCTCCACGCTTAAGGTGCACGCTCTTTCTCTCCATATATCCGCCGCATTTACTCTGCTTCTACAAACGTGGTAGTTATTAGACTTCGCTGTTCTTTGCCAGCTTATCACTCGAAGCCTAGCCTTATATGCGATTTCTGTCCGTCGGACCAGAGATTTGCTTACAGCTTCCTTCAGATTCCACCTCACGGTAGACACCCTTGCTGTTCGGCTATACATTTCCCACTACCTGGGCATGTTCGGGACTTACACCCGTTAGAGCGCGCCCATGGCGCGCAAACAAAGAAAAAGGCGGCTTATCAAACCGCCATTGAAGTAATGATATTTTTTGACACGCAAAAATGGTACTGTTAATAACGGTTTTTTTTATTTACCGCTAGGCAGTACCTTTTTTGGTTTTATACGCATAATAGGAACTCACAAACCATACTATACGTTTTTCTATACCTGTTAGAAAATCAACAGGAACAGTAAAATATAGTGAGGTGATTACATATGCGTAAAAAAGAAGATAAATATGATTTTAGAGCTTTTGGTCTTGCAATCAAAGAAGCTCGTAAAAAGCAAAAATTAACTCGTGAGCAAGTGGGAGCAATGATTGAGATTGACCCACGCTATTTAACAAATATCGAAAACAAAGGGCAACACCCAAGTTTACAGGTGTTCTATGACCTTGTATCATTACTTAATGTTTCCGTTGATGAATTTTTCCTGCCTGCGTCTGATCTGGATAAAAGCACCAGAAGACGACAGTTGGAAAAACAACTTGACAGCCTTTCCGATAAAGATTTAATTATAATGGAAAGTGTCGCTGATGGAATTATCAAATCTAAGGAAGTGGAGGACGAGTAATCCTCCACTTTTTAGCTTTTAAATAAAATAAGCCGATAATCCAAGAAATCTCATTCATTCTCGGTATTATCGGCTCTGCGTCTTAGCGTCTGGCTCTTTTACAATGGTAACTATTTGATTCTTTACATTGATTAGACTTTCTTTCCTGCATTTAGGACAATATAACGGAAAGTTTATCAATTTTGTATCTTTTCTTATCTTTGTTCGTGTTTTATTTCCACAAACAGGACACAGTACCCATTGCTGACTTATCATAATTACCTCCTTATTTTATTCCGTTTTTTCAGATAGAAATTTTTGTTTTGTTAATGTTAATTCTTTGTGTAAGTGTAATGCCATAAATATTGTGATAATTGCAGAAAGTAAGTCTGCAATCGGTTGTACATAGAGAATACCGTTTATACCCCAAAATGCAGGAAGTATCAAGATTACTGGTACAAAACAGATACCTTGTCGGCAAGCTCCCAGAATAAATCCTGCCAATCCTTTTCCAAGTGCAAGGAATAATGAGGAATATACGGTATAAAATCCAAACAACATGAATGAAATACCGTTTATTCGTAATGACTGTGTTCCTACACGAATCATTTCTAAATCACCCTTTGTAAATTGAGATATGATTCCATTTGAAAATATTGTCAATACCAATCCGTAAATCACACAAAATGCAGTAGACCATATAATAGAAGTCTTGATTGCTTCATGTAATCGGTCAAACTTTTTTGCACCATAGCTATATCCAGCAATCGGTTGGAATCCTTTAATGAATCCAAATACCATCAAACTTCCCATAGAAACAACTCTTGTAACAGCACCCATGCCAGCAATAACGGAATCTCCATAAGGTCTTGCCTGTGTATTGACAAGTGAAATAGAAAGACTTGTCAATATCTGGAATACTAATGTTGGAATACCAATTTTAAATATCTCCGATATGATTTCTTTTGTAAATGTACAGTTCTTGATTCTAAAATGGTAAATACTCTTTTTTCTAAGAACAAATGTCAAATAAACTAAAGTTGAAATAATCTGTGAAATTGCGGTTGCGATTGCTGCACCAGCAACACCCATATCTAATACATAAATGAAAACTGGGTCTAAACCAATATTCAATATTGCACCAGCCATCAAAGCAAGCATAGTTGTCTTTGCAGCACCCTCACTTGTCACAATATTATTCATTGTCACATTAAATACATTGAATATACATGAAACAATATAAATACTGGCATAAGTTACAGCATAAGGCATGATACTGTCTGTTGCTCCCAATAATTTCAAGATAGGGCGAAGAAAAATCATTGAAAAGATAATTATAATCGCACCCACTGTAATACTGCTATACAGAGCTGTACTGGCAACTTGATTTGCTTTTTCTTTATCACCCTTTCCTAATAATCTGGAAAGATAAGACGCTGCACCATTTCCAAATAACAACCCAAGACCGACAACAACCTGACCGAGAGGATATACGACAGAGATTGCTCCCATCTGACTTGTACCTAATCCCCCAACAAAATATGCGTCTACCAAGTTGTAGATGGCATTTACCATCATACCGAGCATGGTAGGGATTCCCATTGCTATAAGAGCTTTGGGGATTGGAGCATTACCTAAAAGCTCCATCTTATTGTTTTTACTGCTCATGTTAAAATCTCCTTTCTCTTGACATTAAGTGTAAAATATAATACTATAATTTATAGTAATCGCAGCTGCGATATTCATACTACTATAATTTATAGTAGTTGTCAAGAAGAAACGGAGGACTATTTCATGGCAACGATTGATTTAATTGTTTTAGGTATTCTGAAAAAAGAATCATTAAGTGCATACGATATTCAAAAACTGGTTGAATACCGTAATATCTCTAAATGGGTAAAAATCAGCACACCTTCAATATACAAAAAAGTAATACAGCTAGAAGAAAAAGGATATATTACCAGCACAACCATCAAAGAGGGAAAAATGCCAGAAAAGGCAGTCTATACATTGACTGATTCTGGACACCATCAGTTCGAAAAGTTGATGATGGAAATTTCCTGTAAGCCGATTAACATTTTTTTGGATTTCAATGCGGTAATTGTCAATATTGACAGTTTATCCAAAGATACTCAAAAATTGTGTCTTGCTAATATTGAAAGTAATGTCCAAACGCTAAAATCATATCTTGAGGAAAACATGAATCTCAAAAAAGATGTTCCCGAAATTCCAGAAACAGGTATAGCAGTTTTGGAACAACAATATATTCTCACACAGGCAATCGAAACATGGATTAAGTCAATGAAAGAATATTTTAACTTGTAGTATACTCCATCAAATATAGGTCAAGTATTTTTATGACCTTGTATCATTACTTAATATTTCCGTTGATGAATTTTTCCTGCCTGCGTCTGATCTGGATAAAAGCACCAGAAGACGACAGTTGGAAAACAGCTTGATAATCTTTCCGATAAGGATTTAGTTATCATGGAAAGCGTTGCTGATGGTATCCTAAAATCTAAGAAAGTGGAGGATTGATTTTCCTCAACTTTCTTAGCAAACATTACTTTATTGATATTGTTCCACTGTCACTCATAACTGATAAAGAACATTTTCCTTTACCAATACTTCCCTGTTTACAACCTGCGGTATCAGTAGTAGCTTTAGCATTTTGAAGCTGCATTGTAACATCATCTGAACCGCTAGATACGTTATAAGATAAATTATCTGGTTGTGTCCCATGCGATATTGTTATATCGCCAGAACCTGTTTCTATAAATAGAGAAGTATAATCACTTATACCGCTTATATTTACTTCTCCAGCGTCAGTTAAAATTGCAGTTTCGTTGGTAAAAATCTTTTTAATGGTAACATATGCAGATTCTGTTTGAATATCACAATCAGAGCAAGAACCGCCTGTAATTTTAATATCACCCGAATTTGAACCTATTTTAGCATTTTCTATAACCAAATCTGACATAGACACATAACCAGAATCATTTTCCATAGTAAAATCAGAAAGGTTGATAGCTTCAATTTCCATATCGCCAGAACCATTGTTAATATCCAATGATAACACTGTGTCTTTCGGAATATAAAGAGTAATTTTGCCAGCTTTTCCAAAGGAAAATTGTGTTGCAATATTTTTAGAGGAAGTTGTATCCTGTTGTATAACTAATTGACTTTCATTTTGTAATATCTGTATATTACTAACCCCATCTTCAATTTTTCCATCATAACTAACGTGAATTTTATCATCGCTAGAAGCCAATATTTTTAAATTCCATGAAGAATTATTTATAACTATTTCAGAAATATCATTTGTAGAAAATTCTTTTTCAGAATCAACTTTTTGTCCATTTCCACAACCTGTCATACAGAAACTTAGTCCTAAGACCATCATTAACAATAATTTTTTTATACTCATACGCACCCCCTATAATAACTATAATAAATCTTTACTTTCTGCATTATATACCGACAAAACAGCAAAGCCTAAAGATATACTAGTTAAGATAATAGGGAATATTGCGTTATCTGCTAATGTGAAGTCACCAACATTTGCTTGAGTGAGGAAAATCAACAAAAATGATGTAATAATAGTTGCCTTTGAAGACTTCATTGCCATTCCCACAAACAAAGCGATAAAACTCATACTCACTATTACTACTGATTTAAGTATCAGTTGAATATAGAATGATAAACTACCAATATCAAAATCAATAGCGAAAGATGATTGCATAAATTTAGCTCCGATAAATACACACATATAAATAGCTAACTTTGTTAATATCAAGGCTACAAAATTAAATGACCATACAGCCAGCATTTGAGAAGCTAATATTTTTTGTCGTTTAATAGGATAAGAAAACATTAAATTCATAGTCTTATTTTTGTAGGCACTTACGATAAATGACGCTAACATCACACTAGTAAAAATAAGAAATGTCATGCTTGTAAACAATTCTATTGGTGAGGAAATAGTATTTGTTCCCGGAGCAGCGTCTAGTGTACCATCTGGGTCATTCGCAATACCTAGAAATGCCAGTGCAAAAACAAATAAGCAAAGCAGAGCAGCCATAATAATTGCATTGCGGATGTATTTTCCAATGTTGTTTTTCTTCCATTCAAGTTTGATTAACTTTAACATTATTTTCCCACCTCCGCTGTCATTTTTAAGAAATAATCTTCCAATGTTTCTGTGTGCTTATTGATAGAGGTTATCTCTACACCATTCAGCATTAGCTCTTTTGAAATTTTTTGTGTAGTAACATTTACCTCATATATACGGATTTTTGAATCATTAATAATCTTGAAGTTATTCAATTCCATCTTTTCAGCCAGCACATAAGCCGCTTTTTGGGTATCTGTAACAGCAAGTTCAATATAAGCTGTGTTCATTTCAGAAATTTCTTTCATGGAAATTTCTTTCATCATTCTTCCATGATTGATAACACCGATTGTATCTGCAATACTTTCAATCTCTGAAAGAAGATGGCTAGATATAATTAGTGTAATACCATATTCCGAGCATAGCATTTTGAATAAATCTCTAAGTTGTTTCATTCCAGCAGGGTCTAATCCATTTGTTGGTTCATCAAGAACAACTAACTCTGGTTTACACAAAATTGCACGGGCAATCCCTAATCTTTGTTTCATTCCCAAAGAGTAACTTTTTACTGGTTTATTCGCTGCTTCTCCAAGATTAAGCATTTCCAAAACTTCATCAATGCTCCCCTTGTTATAATATCCCATGTATTCACAATGAAGCTGCAAATTATCTTTTCCACTCATATGTTCATAAAATGTAGGAAATTCTATAATACTTCCCATACGCTTTAATACTTCATAAGAAGTTGTTTCCAACGTTTTTCCGAAAAGCTCAACGGTTCCTTTGGTTGGTTTCCAAAGGTTTGTAATCATTTTCATAACCGTAGTTTTTCCAGCTCCATTAGGACCTAAGAATCCGTAAATTTCTCCTTTTTTTACATGGATATTCACATCAGTAACTAATTCTTTGCCATCTATGATTTTTGTTAGATGGTTAGTTTGCAAAATGTAAGACATATTTCATTGCCTCCTTTCTGAATATCATTGTAATATTATAGATTTTCAAAACTCTTGACTAATTCTTACGAATTTCTTTCGTGACATTAGTAACTTATTTTTTTCAGCTTTACAGTAAAAGTAGTTTTGATATTTGGTATACTGTCTAAGAAAATATCTCCACCTAATTGTACTGCAAGATTCTTAGCGATAGTCAAACCAAGACCATTTCCTTGTATTTCACGGTTTCTGGAATCCTCCATTGTATATAGACGGTCAAATACGTTAGAAGCAAATTCCTTTTTTATTCCTTTTCCTTTATCGGTTACATCAATAAAAACATTTGCCTTATCCTCATATAAAAATATTCCTAAATATTTACCGTCGTTTCCATAGCGTATTACATTAGATATTAAATTGAAAAGGATTCTTTGAAGTGCGTCTTTGTCACCTTGTACGAAGATTGTTGTTTCTGGTATTGATATATCAACGGTAAAATCTTTTTGCAATAAAATATCATAGAAACTTAATACGTTTTCTCTGCATAGTTCGTTAATGTTAATCTTACAGAGATTTATATTTGTGTCGCCAGCTTCTAATTTTGCAAGAGTAAAAAACTGATTGATTAAGTCCATTACTTGTTTTGCCTTTGATTCTACTTTCTTCAACATTTCATTATCTGCATTGCCAAGACGCAATATTTCTAAATACCCTAATATGACAGTTAAAGGCGTTTTTATATCATGGGAGATATTTGCCAACATTTTCTTTGAAGAAATTTCTTCTCTTTTAAAGTCGGCTTTTATCTTTTGACGGTCAATCAGAAGTCGGTTGATTTGTCCTCCCAATTCCATTAGAACCTTATTATCTGTGAATACCATAACTTTTTCGTCGCTGCCAGTTTCTAAAATTTCTTCTAACTTCTCACTTATTTGTTTTAATTTCGTCTGTATTCCTCTGGTGAACACGAAGCGTTGATACAAAATAATGAGAAGCAGCATAATAATTATAAGCACCAAAAAGAAAATAATTGTTTTATCGCTCATTCTTTAAAATCTCCTAACTTATATCCGATTCCCCAAACGGTAATAATATATTGTGGGTCACGGGGATTATCTTCGATTTTAGTTCTTAATCTGCTGATATGAACATTTACAGCATTTTCATCACCTAAATATGCGTCATTCCATACAAGGGAATAAATCTGTTCCTTTGTGTATACTTTTTTCGGATTCTGTAATAATAACTTTAAAATTTCAAATTCTTTTGCAGTAAGCTCAATTTCTTTTCCATTTTTCTTTACAGAGTAATCATTAAGATTCATGCTAAGAACGCCTTGTGTAATAACTGGCTGTTCCATAGAAGTACCCATAGCGTATTGTGTACTTCTTCTGATATTTGCCTTAATTCGTGCCAATACTTCTGTGACAGAAAAAGGCTTTGTAATATAATCATCTGCTCCCAATCCCAAGCCTAGCGTTTTATCAGAATCAGTATCTTTTGCAGAAATAATAATGATAGGTACTGTGTTATGTTCTCTGATTTTACTCATAACCTCTATACCATTCATTTTTGGTATCATTAAATCAAGTAATACCAAACTAAAACTATCTGAAAAGAATTTTTCACAAGCACTTTCCCCATCTAACGCTGTAATAACTTCAAAATTTTCTGTTATTAAAAAATTTTTTAGCATTGTACTAATTTCTATATCATCTTCAACTAATAATATTTTCATTTTGCTTTACCTCCATTTTCACAATTACTTTTAATTATATTGCGTTCATTTGGAATAGGCAAACAATATTGTTATTTCAACTGCAAAAAGGCTTGCAGATCATATAGGTATGAAGTGCAAGCCTTTTATAGTATTATCCTACAATCTTCCAGTTATTATCTTTTTCCAGTGTCAATTCAAACTGTGAAATCTGTGTTGCCTTCGTTCTTTGGTCGAGGTATTTCACCGATACTGATACTTTGACCTGTTCCCCGTCCTTGATAAAGATAGGATTTACTAGCTCCGAAAACACATAATCACAGTTTACAGGTTCAAGCACATTGCCAGATACATAGTAGGCAAGTTCCTTTTCGGTTGCAGTCGGATAGAGCTTGAAGAAAGTTTCCAAGAACTCTGTCACTTCCTCTGTTGTGGCAGCGTCCACCGTTCCGTCAGATTCCTTTGCTTTTGGTTCATAGCTGGATTTTGTCGGTGTGCTGCTGATGGTCGGATTCTGTGTGATAACCATGTTTCCGCTACCATCTACATGAACCACCACCATGTAAGCGGAAGTGTAGCCGACTGACTGTTCACCCTCCGTTACCGTTTGATCAACCGAGTAGACAACGGTAAAGGCGTCCGTTCCAGCCTGTTCTATATCCCATATCTTTACATCTGTGACCGTAGAGCTTGTAGGTATATCCTGTCTTACCGTATCAACATTCAAATCCTGCAAGCTCTTTGTCAGATAGTTATTGATGGCTGCGGTTCGTGCGTCAATGGATTCCTGCGTGTTGCTCCAAGAATAGTAGGACTTCGCAAAGGCTTTTACAAAGTTCTCTATCTTGTTGGTATCAACAATACGCTGTTCAATGACTTCCTTTTCATGTACCGTGTGCATATCAATGGCGGTGAAATTCTTATACACCCCAAAGCTGACACTTGCAATCAGCACCAGCCATAAGGCAATCACTGTTTTCTTATGCGTGCCTATTTTCATCACAGGCACGTGTCTTTCTTTTTTTGGTTTCGATTCCTTGTCTTTTTTCTTGAATATCATAGTACCATTTCCTTTCTATTTCGTTTTTACCCGTCCAGCACCAATCAAATGTTGCTGCCAGTACGAGCTTGTTAAATCTGCATATCCGATAGGGTCGCCAGCGTGATACATTCTGTTGTTTCCTGCATAGATACCGACGTGTGTTACATACGTTCCAGCATTATAAGTCGAGTGAAAGAATACCAAATCACCAGCTTTCGCCTGTGATAATGGTATGTGCTGTGTAGCGTCATACTGTGCCTGTGCGGTACGGGGTAAGCTGATACCAGCTTTTCCATAGCACCAAGACGTAAGACCAGAACAATCAAAGCTGGTATTTGGATTGCTGCCGCCATAGACGTACTTCCAGCCTTGATACTTTAAGGCTTCATTGAAGATTGCCTGCACCGTAGCGTCGCTAAAGTTTGGAACAGCTAAATACTGATTTACCAGACGCACATAGAACATATTCCCGTACTTGTAACGCCAGCCGCCATTTTCCTTAATGGAAATCTCATTTTTATAGGTGACTTTCACACCGCCCGATTTATCCTTTGCGAAACTGACAGCCAGTTCAAAAGTATATTTTTTTCCGTGATTCGCCACATAATCAATAAAGCCGCCGCCATAGTTATAGGCTTGTACCACCGTATTGATGTCACAGCCTTTTGCTTCTGCGGATTTCAAAAGCTCCGAAAAGTATTTACACCCCTGTTTGATGGATTCCTCTGTTGAAAGGGAATTAAGCGGCAGACCAAGTGATTCACTGGCTTGCATAACGTCTGTCGTACCTGTGCCGCCAGATTCCACTTGCATAATCGCAAGCAGATAATTCACATAGTCCTCAATCCCGTATTCTTTCGCATACTTTTCTACCGTCGGCTGATGTTTCAGCACTTCCTCTGACAGATTCAGTCCAGAAAAATCATAGTGGGAAGTGCTGTTTTCTTCATCATCTGCGGTCACGATAAACAGAAACAAAAGCAGACAGATAATCACCGTGAAAATCCCACCAAACACAGCGAAGTGTCTTAGCTTCATTTCTTGCCGCCTTTCCTGCTGGACGTTTTATTCGTGGTCTTTTTCTGTACGGTCTTTGTCTGCTTCTGACTCTGTACGGTCTGACGGGTAGTAGGGGCAGATTGCTTATTCGCTGTTGATGTAGATTCTCTGATAACCTGTGTCCTTACATTCTCCTGTTTTCTTGTCGCTGGTTCTTTTGCTCTGGCAGATTGTGATTGTTCCTTTGTCACAGTTGCAGGACGTTCTTTTGCAGCAGATTCCTGTTTAGAACCTGCCGCCTGTGGAGCTGCTTTCGCAGATACAGGCGTTGTCACTGGTCGCTCATGCAATGGGGCAGTTCCTTTCGCTGTACCAGCTTTTGTCGCTGATCCATTGTCCTGTCGCTCCTTATCCTGTTCCACAGATTTCTTATCAACCAGCGGTCTTTGTTTATTCTGTTTCTTTGATGGCTGCTGTTTCGATACCGCTTTTTTATCCACGATGCCACGCTTAGAAGTTGCACTTGTTTCCTGCGTCTGGCTTGCAGAGCTGCTATGTATGGTCTGTGAAGAATCGCTGTTCTGTTTATCGGGCAGAGCAGGCAGCTTTCCATTACCTCCACTATGGGAAGATGGCGTATTATTCGGTCTGGTATGACCGCTGCCTGCTGATTTTGTATTATCCGTCTTTTTCGTAGACGCAGAAGCAGCCGCAGCACCAGCGACACCGCCAGCAGCACCAGCCGCAACCGTTCTTCCGATTTTACGCTCCAAGCGTCTTGCCCTGCGGTTAAGGAACATATAAGGTCGTTGCATGATTCGTCTGCTGACCTGCTGTGTATCGGAAGATTGCAGACTGAACATTGCCATTAAATCACCTAATTTAAAATAGATTCCTGCAAAGGTGACTATCTGTAAAAAGGCAATCATAAAGAACGGATAGCCAGAAGAAATCGAGTAGAACATAGTGGATATGCTGAAAGCTGTCGTGATAATCAGCGTGATTCCTGCCCTCATCATAATGGTATTGAACAGCTTCGTAAGTGCCTTTTTTGCCATGCCCTCATAAGTCGGTATCATGGATAAGATAAAGCTAATCGGTAAAAACATGGCGTAAATGATAAATAGCACCTGTGAGAAAATCATCAAACCTGTAAGCAGGAACACGAAAGCCGATATGCCGATATTGAAAATAAACAAAAATACCACCATACCTAAACGTGTCATTGTCTTTGTAACACTTAAATTGTCATTGTCCTTATCCTCGATTTCCTCAATCACAACGTCCTCTCTGTCGTCCGTATCTGGACTTGCCGATAACAGGCTTTCCACACGGTCAGAACCCAGTGTTTCTATATCGGATTCCCCGTACTGTAAGAGCAGCCACGGTTGTTTCACCTGTATGGAAAACAGGCTGTCCCTTATCAAATCCACGCTGTCTTTTCCCTTGCTGCTGGAATCGGGCAGCACAATCTTTGTGCCAAGCGATAACGCCGAGCTGCTTATATCAGCGGAAAAGTCATTGATTTTACTGATATAGTTTGGAGCGTAGGCAATAAAGGACGCTGACAGGATAAACACCACAAGGAAATTGATTACCGCATGAACCGCCTTTGTGGTTTCCCTTTTGATAAGTCCTGTATAAGCGACATAGATACCCATTACCAGAATAAGGATAAGCAAAAATCCCACATAAAATCCCTCACTGGAAAAACCGCTGGAAGTCACGCCAGCCAACGTCTGAATGTTCTTTCCGATAGAGCTTGCGGTATCAGAGATAAAGTCCAGCTTGTAGGCTTCCTGTACCACATATCCCGTTGCATTGGAAATGTATAAGCTCACCGTCCAGACAAAGTTTGTGATAGCGTATAAGCCATACTGAATACTTTTGCCGATACCGTCCAGCCAGTTCCAAGGCAACCAGTCCCAGCTTGAATCCACATAGAAGTCCAACTGGTAGTTTTCCAATGGATATTTTGAATAGGCGTTAGCGTCGCTTACCGTATTATCTACCAGACCAGCCGCATGAGCTACCGTACCTGTGATGGACAGGAATACCAGCACACCCAAAATCACTGAAAGCGTGATAAGCAGACAGCGGACTATCTTTTTCTTATCCATAGGCTTCACCTCGATTCTTCCGTCTGCACTGGCGGTCTGGTATCAAAGGCATGGAACAGGTCAGCGAATACAGGGTGAATCTGGATAACGCCCACACGCCCGTATAAATCTTGAAACAGGCATTGCCCGTTTTCCAAATCTCTAAGTCGTTTCTGGTTGCCCTCGTCCTCTTTATCCACACCGAAAAATTCAAGGGTGTTCTTGATTTCCTTTATATCTGTGCTTCTAAAGGCAAATTTCAGACCGATATTGTTCTTCATTTTCTCGTCGTCCACATCACCAGAGTTTTGTGTGACAAAGTAAACAGCGGCGTTCATGGAACGACCAGCACGAATCAATTTATTTGAGAGTGCTTTTCCCTGTGCCACCTGTAAGAACGTCCACGCTTCGTCCAAATCCACCATCTTGAAAATACTTCTGTCCGAATGGATAAAGTCTAAGGCAAAAGTACTGATAACGATAAGCATTGCCACCGACAATAATTCCATAGTGGTGTATTCTTCAAACTTTGTGTCCTTGTCTGGCAGTACAAGGTCTGCTACCTGTATGATATTAAGCTGTCGGTCTAAACTGATGGATTGCTTCACATCACCGTCCGAGAACAGTAGATGTGCAAAGTCATAGTCCGTCATGCTTTCGATATGGTCTGCGATATTTTCTGCCACTGATGAACCGTCTTTCCTTAATTCATCAATGACACGGAGTAGTCCACGCTGCTTACTCTGGGTGACAGAACGGATTGCACGACGCAGGATAGGAAACTTCTCACCATCACGACTGCTGATACCAGTTAAAAAAGTGAGTATGTCGATAGCCAGACTTTCAGCGTCCTTTGTACGCTTCATAATCACATACGGGTCAAGAAGTCCTTTGTTCCTGTCCTCACTGGTGAGATTCACGATTTTGATTTCATGTGCAATATCGGGTAGTGTTTCCTGCCAGTTGCCACGCTCTGATTTCGGGTCTACAATGACCGCTTTTCCTCCAAACAGCACCGCATAATAGATGATAAGGTTGTTACAGAATGACTTGCCGCCACCGAGCGAACCAAGAAAGGCGGCAGCCAACGCATTAGTTACCGAACCCTTAACGCCCTGTGCCGCAAGACTGGGTTTCAGATATACATTTTTTCCAGTGTCAAGGTTATAACCGATATAGATACCGTCCGTTTCCCCAAGCTGCTGTGTCGCACCGAATCCAAGACCAGCGAGAAAGTCAGAAGTGACATACTGGATATAGTCATTGATGTATCTTTTACTTGCTGGGATAAATTCACCATGCAACCCCAACATATCACCAAACGGACGAACCAGTTTGACATTCAAGTCGTCATAAAAATCCTTGACTTCATCACAGCGTCTTTTCAATTCGTCCAATGAATCAGCCGCCACACGGATAACGTAAGACAGCTTGTACATGGATTCCTTTGACTGGTCGAGATTCATTTCCAGCTCATTCACCGAATCCAGAGCTTCAATGACGTTATTTCCCGTTTCGTTGTTGGATTCCCAAGCGTGGTTATCCAAGTCTTTCAATTCCTTTTTCTTGTTACGGACAGTGGTTAAGGCTTTCTTATTTGTTACAATCTCTACATTCATGGAAGTGGAAACAGGGAATGTGAATTGCTGCTGTTGGTAGTAGAAGATTTCCGAAGATGGAAAGTCCAGCTCACCCACGATATTGTTAATCGTGAAGTAGGCAACATATGTTGTCTGATCTTCACGCTCCATCTTTAGGTATCGCTGGTTTTCTTCTATCATGCAGCGAGTAGGACGGATAAGGTCATATCGCTTCACCAGCGTTTCACGCTTTAGCTTCTTGACGGGTAAATCGTAACTGTAATCACTGTACGCAACGCCCGTATTCCCGTAAATGTGTTCCAAGAGATACCCGAAGTCGTTCTTATCCAGCCTGCGGAACTGAAAACGTCTTGATATTTTACTTTCCAAGAGCTTTTCCATCTTCATAAATCGGTTAATCTCATCATTGCTCATGGAAACAAAGTCACCCATGAGCTTGTGATTGACTTCATAGATAAAATCGGTAAAGGTCATAGCTGCTGATTTCTTCATGCTCTTTAGGTTGATTTCTTCCTCATTGACTAACAGCTTGAATCCAAGAAAAAAGCGGTAGTCAATCTGATTTTCCCCAATCATCTCAACCAACGCTTCGGTTTGTTCGTCTACCTTTTTACAGGCGATTTCTTTTAACCTGCCTGTGATTCCTTTTTTGGAACGCTCCTGCATGGCACGCAGACTGTCCTCTGTGGCAATCTGTAAGGCATGGATTTTTCCGTCACGGTTCTGTGCGATAAGCTGACGGAAGTTGTCATGCACCATATATTTTTCCTCTGGTGACAGGAACGAATAATTGTAGGGTGTCAGCTCATAGTAGGCGAAACATTCACCGTCATGGTTGAACACCAGATTGTTTTCTATATATTTAATCGGGAACATACATCACACTCCTAACTGCTGTAATAACGGGATTGAATTTCTCATGTTTCAGCTTGATGGCTTTTCCTGCATAGGTCACTTTTGGACGCAGGGCAAAGGTGACAGCCGATTTCAAGAATCCGAAAGGCTTCTTTCCGTCAAAGGTCTTTTGCGATACGAACCAAGTAAACGCCACAGGGATTCCAAAGTATTTGAGGAACGCCCCGTCAATCATGTTAAAGGGCGGCAGCTCCCCAAAGAGAATCACCACGAACAGCGACACCACAAACCAAGCCATCTGACTGAACGTGAGAGGGAACGGGAGCTGAAAGTCGTTGATTGCATAAATGACTTTCTCCACGCTCCATATGCTTGTATAGCTTTTGATTTTCTTCAATTTTCACAGCTCCTTTCTTTTCTAAAATGAGAACAGCAGCCTATATTTCAAGGCTGCTGCATAAAAAATACCAGTTCATTTATAACTGGCTGATGATAAAATATTCAGTTGTAATTGTCAGTACGGACATTCAAACACGCCATGATTGGTGACGACAAAACGTCCCTCTAAATCAAGGTCACGCCCGTAGGCTTCATAGTCTATGTAGCTTCTTATCCTGTCTGGTATCTCACCCAGACTTTGACATTCATCTATGAAGTAATAGGCAACGTCTGTCATATCGTCACAATCGGGATAATGGATAATATCGTCTGCGTGTTCGCACAATTCTTCCAAGCTGCTGTAATAGCAGAGCAGCTCTGAAAGTTCGTCCTGTATATCCTCTGGTAAATCCTCCACCATTTCACAAAGGCGGTTGACTTCCTCAATCGGTGTATATTCGTCAATCTCAAAGGGCAGCTCATAATCGTGTATTGCGTATTCTTCGTATTCGTCATTCAATCCGATACGTTCTGCCATTTCGTCATAATCCACAGGCGGCGTGAACCACGCACCCACAAGCTCACCCTCGTTGTATTTCCCAAGATTGGCGATATAAACTCGCATTTCTTCTATACCACATCCCCCCTTTACTGATAACGGAATACGCCGCTTGTTGTAAAAAGGTATCTGTCGTCCATTTCCAGCTCACTTCCGTAGGAATGGTAGTCGATATGTTTTAAAAGTTCGTGGGGAATCTCACCGAAAACGGATTCCTCACGGATAAGGTATTCTGCCAGTGCCGCACCGTCCCCCACATCATAGTAACGTATCTCGTCCTTATGGTCGATAAATTCATCAAAGCTGGCAAACCATTTCTGCTGAATGGCTTTCATTTCATTACCAATAGGCGTACCCTCCATTTCAAGAACCATGCGGCAGTTGGCGTTGATTTCCCAAAGGGGCATATCGCTGTGTATGTCAAAGGGCAGCTCATAGTCTGCAATCTCAATCTGTTCTTCATGTTCCACACCGAGTTTTTCTTTGACTTCCTCAAAGTCCACAGGGCAGTTGAACCAGTCACCAGAGTAACCGTCGTCCTCGTCATGGTAAGGTTTTGTATTGTTTAAAAGGTAGATTCGCATTTCCTGCAAGGCTTATCACTTCCTTTCCTCATTTCCAGTATTCCCATTATAACAGCATAATCTACACCGAACACATAATGAGAGAATTTTTCTAACTGTTCTTTCGGATATGTAAGCGGTAACTGTCGTTTGATTTCCTCCCACACCTCACGTTTATGGTAGGGCAGGTCAGAAACATCATGGCAGCCGATACAGTCTTTCATATCCTCAAAAATATCTGTTTTCATGTTGTCCTCCATTTTCCGACTATCGGAGCATTATGCCCCGATAATCTTATTGAATAACTGTAACAGTACATCTTTTACGCCAGAAGCGTTGAATACTAAGCCGACAGCAATTAAGGCAATCACCAGAAAGCCGATAAGTTTGGAAAACTCACGCTTGAAACCAAGATACACCCCGATAACAGCGATTGCCATAAGCACCAAGCTCTGTGCGTTAGATAAAAACCAGTTGTATAAGTTCTGTCCGAAATTCATTATTTCTTTCTCCTTTCCATCATTTCAATTTCTCTGTCTGCGGCTTTTGCTGCCTGCATAAGACACATAGTAACTACTCCGAATCCTGCTCCAAGTGAGAACAGGAAGAAGTCAAATAAGATATGTTTCATGTTGTCATTCCTCCGTTTCTGTAATGACTTCCTCTGTGGAAGTCGTCTGCTGTTCAATCAGCTTCTTATGACGCTCGGTGAGCTTCGCATGGTCTAAAATATCTTTGAGATAGCTTGTACCGTTGGTACTGTCTATCTGCTGTAAGACTTTCCATGTGGGAGCTACCTGTCTGCTTATCCAGTTCAGCGTCCTTGTGAGCGTGTACGGTTCTGGTTTGGTCGTCAGTTTCAAACGCCCACGATCAGAACCGATAAAGTACGCCCATTTCTCATTGGTTTTCCATTCGCTGCGTCGTTTCTCCACCTCCTTGTCAGCGAATCGCATATAGCGGTTGATAATATCAAAAGCGGTACGCTCTGCGTCATGGTAGGTCAGCAGGTCACGCACCGCATAATAGGCTCGCTCATTCTTTAGCCTAATTTCAAAACGGTTCTTGATTTTCGTATCTTCAATAGGAATATCGTATTTGACATACTGTTCATAGTCCTTTTCGTAGATACAGAAATAGACTTCTGATTTGAGCGAACCGATATACAATGTATTTCCCATACCATATTTATCCTGTTCCTGACTTCTGACAAGTTCACCAGAACGGTAAGACTTGAAACTGCGGAATACGGAAATACATTCTTCATGGTTGCATTTCTCTGTCAACTCTGGAATATCCAAGATTCCTGCCATATCGTTGATGGCAAGGTCAAGACGTTTCATCACACCTCCCTCTATCAGAGCGTCCATGAGAAAGTCATACCAACTCCTATGCTGTGCTAACAGGTAGCTTTCCATTTGTCGGCAGCCTTTTCCTTTCAGCTCTAGCAATGTGCCTTTTTCCTTATCGGGTGAAGTCAGCACGAACACATCACCCAAGACATAATGTTCCGCATAGGAGTAGAACCCGAAATCCTCATGTATCATCACATCAAACCTTAATTTGAGAATATCCTCAACAACGTGTTTTACGTCCTGTGTGGGGAATCGGATTCTGACGTAATCCAAGACCATTTCCAGCGGATTGTCTGGATTCAATCGCTCCAGAGCGTCCGTGAATTTCACCTTGATTTCTTCCGTCAAGGCTACTTTTCCAGATTCAAGCCTGCTGACATATTCTCGGCTGACACCAGCCATGACCGCAAGCTGATTCTGGGAAACGCCGTACTGCGTCCGTTTTTCCTTAAAATCATTTATCCAGTCGGTATCATTCAGTGAAAATCCCTCCAATCGAAAAAGGAATGTGACATTTTCCGATTTTGTCACACTCCCTTGAATGTTTGAAAAATCCTCATATTTTAAGGATTTTTCGATATTGAATTGACTGTTTCCAGTTGATTTGTGCCCCCCTGTTAGATAACGGGGGCGAATGGTTGGTGTGGCAAGCCACACCAACACAGGCTAGTCCGTACCTGCGGCTTCCGCTTCGCACGCCGCCTGTCCGTCCTGCCTGTTTTGTGACAATCTTCCTATCTCTTTTAGGAAATCGTGTCCTTTTGGTACAAGGGGCGTGTAAAACTCTGATATGACACTCATTCCCGTATCAACATATCCACGACCTTTTATCTGCTTCAAGAAAAAATCCTTGTCTACCTCACCAAACATCATGGAATAGCCAAGCTCCGACATACGCCCCAATGCAACACGGAAGTTGAACTGGTCACGGATTCCGTCACCGAGATATTTTGCGTCTGGACGCTGACAGGCAAGGATAAGAAAGTAACCTGCCTGTCGTCCGAGCATGACTATCTGTTTGAGCTTATTCAGCACAGCAGCGTTTTCCTTTGTCGTCAGCATTTCCATAAACGCCACATATTCATCAAATATGAGAAAATGTGGAGCAAGACCGAGATAGGCATAGTTTTCACCTGTCTTATAATTTTCCATGAGCTTCATAGCTTCACTTCGTGCCATCATACCGTCATAGAATTTATCAATACAGGCGGTTATATCTTCCTTTTTGTAATAGACTTCTGGCATGACAACGGATAAATCCGCAAGGTCGGCGTTTTTTGGGTCTAACACATACATGACCGCATTGCAGCGGAGCAGAGCTTCAATGATAGTGAGGATAAAGTAAGTTTTACCTCCACCCGTACCGCCAGCAATCAGCATATGAGGGAGCTTGTCATACTCCCACCAGACATTCTTCATCAGACGCAGGCTGCCATTTTCAGCCTGTACCTCGTCAATGGTGATACGGTTTGCAATCGTATCATAGAGTAAGACATACTCCACATAAGAATCATGCAGCTCTTTTGATACCAGCTCACAGTACAAGCCTGTTTCCAGTTTCTTTTCCAAGTGTAGGAGCTGGTCTTGATATTTCCCCAGCGTGATTTCTGTACGAATATACAATAGTCCGTTATCCATACGGTAATACAGCTTTGGAAAATAGGTGATTTTTTCTTTCTTTGTACCTGCTGGTAAATCCTTAAAAAATCCGCTGTCCTGTGTGGTTTCTGATTCATACCAGCCATTTTCAAGTATCATCTTTGCCAGCTTTTGACGGTGAAAGAGCTGTTTCACCCTGTCATACTGGAATCGCTGATACAAAAGGGCAGCAATCACACAGACCAGAGCTGACACTATGACCGTCACTATCATATATGGCGTGACTGTTAAATGGACGCTGCCATCTTTCAGAAAACTAACCGATTTCCAGTCCGTTGTTAGGATTGTCTTTAGGTTCAGCAATACTACTACCATAAGAAAGAGCAGGAGCAGCGAACCAGTCGAGAAACGAAAAACCAGCGATTTGTCGCTGGCTCGAATACGGTTTCCCTTATTTAATAAAAATCCATGTAAAATATGAGTACACCTCCATTTTCACCGCTGCCGCCAGTCTTTGTCTGGAACTGAAACGTATAGCCACAGCCATCATTACTGATATAATCGGGCATATGTACTTCCAGAGATTCTTGTGGCTCACAGTTTTCTAATGCCTGTAACAGTATATCTTCTGCAAGCCACCTGTATTCTGGCAGAGCGACACGTCGAAAGTCCTTTTCGTAATCATCATACCCTATGATATTATCCATGACTTTTATTTTCCGTTAGGATTGTCTTTTCGCTGCTGCGGATTGTTTGGAGCATGGTTATTTCCAGCCTGTCTGTTCTTCAAGACAATATCGTCTGCCTTGATGTACCAGTCAACGTCTGCCCCTTGAAACGTAGCAGTTGCCACTGTATCAGCCACAGGGTTGATGATTTCCACCTCTGCGTTGTAGTCAAACTCCTTTAACGGAACAGTGGCAGGAATACTTACCTGTATCATGCGTCCCTGTTCTTTACATTTCAAGTCGTAGGTACGTTCCTTGATTTCTTCAGAAACCGTACCGTCCTCATTCTGCATATGTACCTCACGACGCAACGCCGAGAACTTCAATACTCCGAATGTCTTTTCCTTATCAATAATGATTCCGTTTGCTAATCTCATAATCTTTCTACCTCCTTACGCTTTCACCATATCGTCTGCTGACAGGATATAGTTTGTGAATCCTCTTGTACCGATTTTGTAACCCTCTGCGGTGATTTTCGGATTGATAAGTTTGACCTTTTCCTCCGATTCAAAATTTTTCTCACCAGCAGACGCAGGCAGTACCACGATAATATCATCTGCCCTCTGTACGTCCGAATAAAGGTTAAAACTACGAGAAACTACCGTCATACGTCCGTTGATCCTACGCTGTTCCACCTTATTCTCACCTGCAAACTCCAAATTTCCGAATGTTTTTTCCATGTTCGGGATAACGTGTTTTAATTCCATAAATGTATTTACCTCTTTTCTTTCTATATTTTTAATGATTGATAGTGTCATTCTGCTGTTTGGATAATATCTGTCTGCCTGTGAATCATCAAGGGCGTTGCTTTGTGCTAAAGCACCCTTGACAATTCCCATTCAGAAAGATAAGTGTTCATCAAGCAGAACTTCGATTTACTGTCAGTCACATACTGACTTTCTTATGATGGGCGGTGAACGGGGCGTTTTCATGTACCGTGACCTCCCGTATTATTTAGACTTCTTTACTCTGCGGAATCTCTTATATCCTGCAAAGATAAGACCAGCAGCGGAAATCCCCATCATAGCGAATAATGCGACAAATGGTGTATTGTCACCCGTCTTTGGTGATGTGCCTGTTCTTGTTGGTGTGCTAGGCTCATCTGGTGTGGTAGGGGATTCTGGTTTTTCTGTGATTGTTACAGTCTGCCCTTTATCCTTGATGTCCTTATGTTCAGCCACCTTGATAGGCTCGTCTGGATTTGTTGTATCGTACAATTCTTCAAACGTCACAAGCTCCTTACCACCTAACTCGCTGGCATTGAATGTAAATGCAATCTGAACTTCCATCTTACTGTCAGTAGCGGTGAAAGTAAGGTCATTTTCCACACGCTTACCATTTACGATAAGCTCTGCATTTTCAGATTTCACCATTTCCCAACCTTTAAGGGTGTACTTTGTGCCTTTTTCCAGACCGTCTAAAGTGACCGTATCAACGATAGTCACACTCTTACCAGCTTCGATTGTCTTTTTGCCTGTTGCCTTGTCGGTAGCGGTTGTGTGCATAGTGATGATACGCTCTGTGATTGTCACGGTCTGCCCGTCGTCCTCTATGTCCTTATGTTCAGCCACTTTCGTAGGCTCGTCTGGATTTGTCACGTCGTATAATTCCTCAAAAGTGACAAGCTCTTTTCCTGCAAGCTCGCTGGCATTGAATGTAAACGCAATCTGAACTTCCATCTTTGTATCAGTAGCGGTAAAAGCAAGGTCATTTTCTACACGCTCACCATTTACAAGAAGCTCTGCATTTTCAGATTTCACCATTTCCCAGCCTTTGAGCTGATATTTTGTGCCTTTTTCCAAACCATCTAAAGTGACCGTATCAATGATAGTCACATCTTTACCAGCAACAATCATCTTTTCACCTGTTGCCTTGTCGATAGCTGTGGTATGAACCGTAATCACTCGTTCTTCGATTTTCACGGTCTGCCCGTCGTCCTCTATGTCCTTATGTTCAGCCACCTTGACAGGCTCGTCTGGATTGGAAAGGTCGTATAATTCTTCAAACGTCACAAGGTCTTTGCCACCTAAAGCACTGGCGTTGAATGTATAGGAAACCTCAACTTCCATTTTGGAATCCTTTGCAGTAAATGAGTAATCACTTTCCACTGGTTTTCCGTCAATAAGAAGTTGTGCATTTTCAGATTTCACCATCTGCCAGCCTTTGAGCTGATATTTTGTGCCTTTTTTCAATCCGTCCAAAGTAACCGTATCAACGATAGTCACACTCTTACCAGCAATAATTGATTTTTCACCTGTTACCTTGTCGGCAGCGGTAGTATGGATAGAGATTTCTGGTTTGTAATCATCTGTCAAAGTGCCTAAGTCAATGACTGTCTTATTTCTGGAAACCACCACATCAAAGGCAGGAATCAGTGTCATTCCTTTGTTGGAATCACAGCGTAATTCTTCGATTGTGTAAGTGTCATAAAGCAATGCACCTTTGCTGTCGTCTGGTGTGGAAGTACCGAACCAGATACCGTCCTCACTGGATTTACCAGCGTTGGTATTCTGTTTATGCGATACCCATTCAGAAGAAGTGGAGAACTGACCGTTTGCGTCCGTCACAATGATGTGGCTTTCACCAGTCGTCTTGCTGGTGATCCTGAACGGAACATTCGCAAGTCGCTTGTGAGTGCCATCACCGATTTTCACACCCTCCAAATCACCACGAATAATCTGATTGTAAACAGAGTGTGCTTCGTCTGTTAAGTCAACGATTTCACCATCATTCACAATGTCAAACTCACGGTCTGTCGCACCAGTGGTCAAGTAGCCTGTCGGACTTTTAGATTCCGAAATCTTATAGTGACCGTAAGGAAGTGTGTCTGCGGCAGTCGCAGCGATACCGTCAACGCCTGTATGGATTGTCTTGACAACTTCATTTTTGTTATATAGCTTGCCATCTACCAAGACAGGGTTATCATTTAGGGAAATGATTTCAAAGGCAGTATCTTTCAATATTGCACCGCCTTGTGGTTTTGTATCTTTCGTTTCAAGGTCACGCTTCTGGATTTTCACACCGCCACGAATCACCTTGTCTGATACGGAATACTGGTTGCTGCCGCTTAATGCTGCAAGCTCACCATCTTCTGTAATCTGTGCCACATAGACACCTTTTATCTGTTCCGAACTTCCGTTAGCCTGCATATATGCACCCTCTAACAAGTACCCGTTTGGAGCAGCTTTTTCTTCCACAGTGATAGTACCAAGCGGCAGGCAGACAGTACCGTTTTGTGTGTAGAAACTGTCACCCGATATTTTGTAAGCGTCAGCTAAACGTGTGATGTAGTGGACTTCGTTATTACTGTCTTTTTCAGCGATTGTCTTTGTCGTCCATGTGCGTGTTGCTTCTGCTGGAAGATTATCTTTTGTGTAATATCCGTCATAATACTTCCAGACGAACTCCGCACCCTCCAAAGAAGCGTTACCCTGTGCGGTAGAGTTGGACGTTTCCATATCAATCTTGAAAAGCTCAACCAAAGTATCAGTGACTTTTGGTGTATCGCTGACTTTCAATGTAGTAGTTTCACCAGCCTTGACCGTAAGGGTGTAGACGTTCTTATCTAACTGGAATCCCTTTGGAGCTTCGGTTTCTTTTACATAGTATGTAGAAGCTCGGAGTTCCACAGTGTCAGTATTCCCGTTGCCATCTGTCGTAAGTGTGGCAACAGACTTCGTGCAGCCTTTATCAGAATAGACAGTATAAGTCGCACCAGATAAGGAATAGCAGTCATTAGACTTTGTAATCGCTGTATTACTGGACGATTTCTGAATCTTGCCATCACCGACAGCCAGCTTCGCCCAGAACTGTCCTAAATCCTGCCCCTCACCGACATAAATATAACCGCCACAGTCGTAACGGTCTTTATTCGCTTTTGCGAAAGCCTTTGCGTTCTCATAGACTTCTGACTGGATTTTTTCTGATACTTCGTCATAGGCAGCTCGTACATTGTTGTAACCCCAACCTAAATGAATGCTCAATCTACGCCAGACAACGCATTGTTCCAACAGATAGACTTGCTTGCTGGAAAGACTGTGTGTTTTGGAATACTGTTTGACGTATTCCAGATTCAACGCCACGTCTGATATTTGGTCGTCACTCATTCTGTCTTTAGCGTCAACACGGTTTTTATATCCCGATTCAAAGTTGGTGTTAATATCTACACAATAGGCAGTCTGACCGTCAGCGGTCATTATGCTTTCTTCAAAGCTCTTAATCTCTGTACCGCTATTGTCAACCTTGACGATTGTTCCTGCTTTACCGTCCGTAGTGGTATAGACGGAATCCGCAGCATGAACCTGTGTGACAGGTAATGCGGTAAATACGGTTGCAAGGGTAAGTACACCTGTAAGCAATCGTTTTATAATCTTTTTCATAATTATTAAATGCTCCTTTCATTTTGAAATATAAAAAGGACGCTCATTTCTGAACGTCCAAGTCATACGAGTATCTTGATTTCTAGTGATAAATGATTTATATTTATATGTAGTTATTTGTGAATCATAGCAGTAGACAGGTTCATTTTGCTAACAGCCTGCTAACACTCTGCGGTGTATGGCGGTACACTTACGAGTATTAGCTTCTAAAATGAACAAAGACTTTTGCTTTGATTTACGGTATTAAACGCTCCTAAAAGGATAATCGAACTACCAGTTACCACAGTTCACAGAGAACTCCTAAGCGTGGGGTCGGAGGTTCAAATCCTCTCATGGACGCCAGCGAACAACGCTGCAAGCCTTTATTCATAAGGGTTTGCAGCTTTTTTTGTTCAGCCGCAGCCTTTTGTTAAAACCATCTACCAGGGTTGGAGGGTTACTTTTTTGTTTATGCGTTACAATGAATTTTTTGCTAATTGGAAACGAACTAAAATGGAGAGCTTGCTAAGAAAAATGGACTTCTTGCTAATTTGAGATTTTAGCCAGCCTTTTGAGCGGTAAGCAATGCTGCCAGGGTGCTTGCAAGCTCCGGGGATTTTTGGAGCTGTTCCACCAATGCCGCCAGGTCTAAGGTTTGTGCTTGAGGCTGTTCCGGCTCCTGGGGAGGCTTTACATTCCGCAGATCAGGATTAGCATAAAAGGCACTCTCAAACTTCTGGGCATTGATCTTACGGTCCTCGTCGAGGATGTGGGCGTACACTTTTGTAATCATATCAATTTCAGCGTGGCCCGTGTCCCCCTGGGTGGCTTTCAGATCGCCGTGGTTGAGTTTCAGCTTATAAGTAGTGCTGGAATGTCTGAGAGAGTGGAACACCACATTAGGCAATCCGGCTTTTTCTTTCAGCAGAGAAAATTCTTTCTCAATAATCCGGTTCTCACATGGCCTGCCATTAGGCAGGGCAACCACTAAATCATAATCTTGGTATTCCTCACCGAGGAAGCTCTTTAGCTCATCCTGTGCTTTTTTCCATTCACGGAGGATATAAGCAACGGTTTTCGGCAGCCAGACTTTTCTCTCACTTGATTTTGTTTTCGGTTTTTTCAAGATCAGCCGTGTGCTGGTGTTAGGCATAAGCGGAGTGAAGATATGGAAAATATCTTTTTCTCCTATCATTTCAATCGCCTGTTTGGAAGCCCTTATCAGCTCTGCCTCAATGTAAACATAGGCATTATCCGCCGCTATGTTTTCATCCTCAATGTGGACATTCTTCCAGGTCAGACCAAGAATTTCTCCCATCCGCAAAGAACACGCAAATGCAAGGTTCATAGCAACATACAATTTGCTGTCAGTACACTGGTCCAGAGCGATACGGATGGTATCGGCGTCCCAGATGTCACGTTTCTTGTACTCTGTTTTCGGTAATACGGTATTCTCAAAGGGATTTTTTGCAATCAGCTCCCAGCGGACAGCCTGCTTAAAGGCACAGCGGAGAAGTTTGATGATCTTCTCAATGTTCTGATTGGAAATAAACTCTGTTTTCGGTTTTCGGTTCCTCTTACAAACAGGAGGGGTCTTTTGGAGAGTCTGAATGTATTTATCTACCACACGGGGAGTAATTGCCTGAACCTCCATATCACCGATAATCGGATTGATGTAGTTGGCGATCAGGGCGGTTTGACTGTCATACATGGACACGCCCCATTGTTTTGCCCCATAGGTGGAAACAAAATCATACAGAAAATCAGATACTTTCTGATTGTTGGGAGGAAGAAAAGTACCGGTGTTGATCTGGTTCTCAACCTCCGCTTTCCGTTTTAGAGCCTCTTTATGGGTATGCCAGGTTTCCCACTTTTGTTTCGTTTCTCCATTTTCGTCTATGTAGTTGTAAACAACAGAATATGCTTTTTTTCGTTTGATGATGGATGCCATGATCGATCTTCCTTTCTTTGTCCGTTAGAACGCCTGAGCGTCTAACCATTCGTCAAATGATTTTTTGGAAATTCGTATGGCATTACCAACTCGAACGGTTTTGAAATGTCCCTCTTTCACAAGGTTATATGCAGAAGTACGGCCGATATTTAACATCACGGCTATATCTTCAACCTTGTAAGTTCTCTGTTCGGGGACATTGCCAGGTGTACGATTTTCGGCCTGGTTCATAATGTCCTCCTTTCAGCAGCCGATCAATCATACAAAACATAACTTCTATCATCATTATGCCGCGCTTTATATGAATTGTCAGCTGCTAATAAAAAGTTTTCGATTTATCCATATTAAAAAGGACAAAACAGACGGCCATTAGCATGGCTCCACGGGAATTTCACCCCCGCATGGTTCTCATCCGGCCCTACCCATTGCTTGCGACGCTATCAACGCTCGAACTGATGGCTGTAAGGGAGTATCATTGTCCTCTTTGGGTATCATGGCCCACAGCCTGCCAAAGCTGTTTTGTGGCATGGTATTGATCGCTCGCTTAAAAAGGTCATGGCGCACCTGCCAGATGGCTCCACCGAAAGAGAATGTATCTGCCTGTCCTATGCTGTCACGGAGTTATCGTCCGGACTTTCTTTGTCAAGGTGCATTTATGGCTCCGATCCGGTTCAAATACCAGGCGAGGAAAGAGAGGACAAAACACGCCTGTAATATGTACCTTAGACCGGCAGAACCTTGAAACCTGTTACAATGCTATACAGCAGTTTAGCCTCCAGGCGAAGCCTCATATCTTCGTCCACATAGAGGTGTTCGTTGCCATATTCATCTTTCATAGGTCTCATGGCGAGGAAACGAATATAGCACTTGTAATGATTGAGTACAGCATTTAAGGCTCTCTCGTCACCCTCTGAGGCTGCCAGGATCACTGGCAGCGGTATGGGCTCTCTTATGTTTCGGGCCATTCAAATCCCTCCTTTTCCAAATACTCACGCAGTTCTTTGAGGATACCGCTGCGCCGTTTACTGATAGCCTGACGAACCACATTAAGCTGTTCGCTTATTTCACGGTCCGTCATTCCCAGGAAGTAGGACAGCAGGATTACATCCCGCTTGTCCTCCGGCAACTGTGACAGAGCCTCTGCCAGCAGATCACCGACCACAAACACTTTCTGCCCAAGCACTTCAAAGACATATTCGTCCTGAAAATACTTGTCATAGGAGGCGGCCTGTGCCAGCTCGTCCGGCGATAGTTCATCCAGAGATTTCTCGCGGTCACGCTGCCTTGCGTATTCATTCAGAATACGGTTGGCCTCGTTCTTCAAAACCCTGGTACAAAAACCGCCAAACTGATTTTGAACACGCTGCTCATAGGAGTTTTTCATTTTCTCACCTCCCTTCGCAGCCGCAAAGGCGGGTGATAGTTCTCCTCCCTTTCGCAGGGGTAATCATGGAAACCGCAATTTGGCAACCAAGATCGGAGAAAAATTTTATAAAAGGCCCTGCTATTTTGCGAAGTCCCGAATAAACAGAAAAAAGCGCCTGACTGCAAGACGCAGACAGACGCAAAGGAATTAACAGCAGTATTTAGATGATTTAAAAGTTCATATTCAGGGGTAGAAACATCCCCGGTGGTAGTCGGGCTTTTTTTGATAAGTCAAAGAATGTAAGAATTTGTTGATATGGTTTATAGCTCATGGCGGCTTCCTCCTATAGCCGCCGCTTTTACCAGTGGTACCGCGTCATTTCTTGAGAAGATAAAAAGAAACAGCGGCTTTGATTTTGTCAAAACCGCCGTTTGGCTTTTTCTTTATTGCATTAAAATTTTGCTGCCCACACAACGGTTTTTTTATTAACCGCAAGCAGCTTTTTTCATTTTAATCATGTCGTTTTAATGTAATAATAGCATGGCATATTAAACCGAATACAAGGGCAAAGCAAAAACCTCCAAATAGTGACGCTCCCCAGCCTGTACCGGACATTGTCATCAGACCACCCACAAAGAAAATACCAATGCCGATAAAGATACCAACTGCGTAAAATAATCCGATTGCTATATCATACTTATTAAACGGTCGTTTTGTTTTTTCCATATTTGTTTCCATTTTTATGATTACCTCCTTCGCAAGATCATCCATGTGGACTCCAAAAAGAAAGCAGATTTTTTTCAACGTATTTATATCGGGTTCATTGACATCCCTCTCCCAATTCGATAGCGCCTGCCGGGTAACATTTAATTCCCCGGCTAATTCCTCTTGTGTCATTCCCGATTGTGTCCGCAGATGACGTATTTGCTTTCCTGTTGTAATATCTGTCTGTTCCTTGTTCAAAATAGTTCCTCCTCTCTGCTACTGATTCTATCAATGATATTCCGCAATAGCCAGCAATGAACGCTAGCATTGCGCAAGACCTTACATGATCTTCTGAAACATATGACGAACCTTATCCAGCCGGCTATTGGGGCGGCGGGGCTGTACTGCAGGTTCCCCTGAAGTTTCCTGATACCCTTTCAATTCCGTCAGGCAAACACTTCTTCCATTTGTGTAGAAATTCAGATCGCTTTTGTATTCCCCAATCCGTCTTGCCGGTATTTCTCCAGTTAAGATCGCTTCATTATTTTTTATTGAAGTTGTTTCAATTACCGCATCGTATTTCACAGCATCATGATAAGCCCGTGAAAGATATTCCTGCGGTGCAAACAGGGTAAAAGAAAGATAGGGTTCTAAAACCTGTGTTCCTGCTTTTTTTAATGCCAGTTCCAGCACAATGGGCGCAAGAAAGCGGAAATCTGACGGAGTACTGACTGGGCTGTAATAAATTCCGTATTCAAAACAGATCCTGCAATCTGTCACCTCCCATCCATACACTCCCTGCTCCAATCCATACTGAATCCCTTCCATAACTGCGTTTTGAAAACTTTGGTTTAAATAACCAAGTGACACCTTGCTTTCATATTCTGTTCCGCTCCCAGCAGGAAGGGGAGTGACTGCCAGACCAATCGACGCCCAAAAGGGATTTGGCGGCACTTCAATATGAATTGTATAATGCTCCTCTTTTCGTGGTCTTTCCATATAAATGACCGTAGGCTCTTTTACCTCTGCCTCGATGCAATATTTTTCATTCAATAAAGAACAAACAACTTCTAACTGTACTTTCCCCAAAAAGGAAAGAATGATTTCATGAGTGACAGGATCAATCACAAAGCGCAGAAGCGGATCAGTATCCGCAATCTCTGTAAGGGCATCCAGCAACACTTCCCTTTGCTCTGCTTTGGCTGGCTCTATCGTTGTCCTAAGAAGCGGCAGGGGATTATCCGTCCATGCCTTGCGTGGCAACAGTTTTTCGTCTCCCAGAATATCATTTAACTTTAATGTGTTGTCAGACAAAATAACAATCTCCCCGGAATCAGCAGTATCTGTCTGGACAATTTCTCCCTTAAATGGAATTGACATCTCTGTAATCTTAATCTTTTCCTTTTTTTGCAAAAAAATCGTTTCCCGTAAGCAAAGCGTACCACTATACAGCCTTACATAGCACCGTCGTTTTTTCTGCTCGGTATATTCAATTTTAAAAACGTACCCGCACAGTTCCGATTGACAGTTATCCGTTTTCGATGAAAAAATATCTGTGATTACATCAAGCAATTCTTTTGTCCCGATATTCTCTTTTGCGCTTCCATGATATACCGGAAAAAAAGTTCCCTGCTGTACCCTTCGCTTTATTTCTTCCTGAAGTTCCCGCAATGTCAAAGGCGCTCCTGAAAGATATTTTTCTAAAAGATCATCATTCCCGGCAATCACAGCATCCCACTTTTCAAAATCCGCAACGTCGGAAAGTGTTAGTTCTGAAAATAAATGAACTTCCTGCATAACCATCATATCTTCTGTCAATTTTTCTCTGATATTTTGATAAGTCTGTGCAGGAACAAAGCCTTCCTGATCGATTTTATTGATAAAAATAATGGTTGGTATCTTCATCTTCCTCAGCGCATGGAACAGCACTCTGGTCTGTGCCTGTACGCCATCTTTTGCAGACACTACTAAAATCGCTCCGTCCAGAACTGATAAAGAACGGTACACTTCTGTCAAAAAATCCATGTGTCCCGGTGTATCTACAAGATTCACTTTGTACTCTTTCCAGTGAAAAGACGTAACGGCAGCCTGAATGGTAATTCCCCTTTGACGTTCCAAAGCCATAGAATCCGTTCTTGTTGTGCCTTTATCTACACTGCCCGGTTCTATGATTGCCCCGCTTGTATACAGCAGGCTTTCTGTCAGTGTTGTTTTTCCTGCATCAACGTGTGCAAGAATGCCAATATTGATTATTTTCATGTGTCATCCTCCATTCACAGCCAAAAAAAGGCATAAAAATCCCCAGCAGCAAAATACTCTTACCGCTGGGGATTTAATCTTTGGACATACACATAAAAGACATACGCCAACAGACGCTTGTCACTTGTCTTGCTATGTCAATATATAAGGCAAAAGTATTTTTAAATAGGCACAAAAAACCAAGCCCTTGTTCCAAAGGACATCCCAAAGTTTTTTGTTCCCACTATTTGGTTATAGTTTTATTTAAGAATACCCTGCCGCATATTTTTTAACTCCTTTTTGGAAATATCATGATTATAACACATCCGCACCCGAAAAGCAAGCATGAAATAAATCTTTCAATCATCACAATTCTAATCTCATAGAAATGACCTCCTGAAATCCGGCTATGCGGGAGCAAAATCCTTTGGGATTTCTTCCAAACTCGACAAATCCAGCCTGTTCATACATAGAAACGGCTCTTTCGTTTTCAGCAACCACATTAAGTTCAAGCTGGCTATAGCCCGCTGCTTTAGCACATTCGATACATGAAGCCAGCAAAGCCTTACCAATTCCAAGCCCCCAATATTTTTTCGCAACGCTGATGCCAAATTCTGCCCGATGCCGTACCTTATACTTTGTACCGATTGCCTCGATTCCTGCTGTTCCTGTAATGACACCGTCAACTATGGCAATCAGTTCAATCTCCCTTTCACTCTCAGCCTTTTCTTTCAGGAACTGGCTTTCCTGTTCGGCATTAAAACTGTTTTCATCTGGATATGTAAGCAAATAATCGGTTTCGCTATGTGTCAGATTGAAATTATCCAATACAAGCTGACCATCACTTTCTGTTCCATTCCTCAAACAACATTCCACACCATTACTTAACATTATTGTTTTATTATATCTCATGCCTGCCCCTTCACTGACAACCGCCCTTAAAGTCAGCTTCTTCATCTATGCAATATCCTAAACAGAAAAATATTTTCTCATTTCATATTGTTTAACAAATACACGAAACTTCATTTTCTTCAAAAATATGTTTAATGCCTGATCTCGCTCATCCACGTTTATTACTTTCATCTCTAAACTCTTTGTTTGTTTCGATAAATCCAACAAAATCTCTGTGGCAACTCCCATTCTGCGATATTGAGGATGTACCGCTAACTGCACAATATCTCCTTTTATTTTGTCCACAATACCATAGCCGATCAGGTTTCCGTCAAATTTAACAATCGTATAAGAAAAGGATCTGGCGATTGCGCATACAGCATCTTTTGCGTTTTGCCATGAAGGTGGATACGTCCAAAAATCCTTGACTATTGTCCATTGAGCTTCTTGTATTTTTTCTGGATGTTCCAGTTTCCACGCTTTATATATGCCTGGTTCTTTTATCCCACCTGTCAGTTGGTAACAATTCAATACTCTGTCAACTTGAAATCCCTGCTTTTTATATAAAGTAAGCGCCTTCTCATTATCCTGAATCACTTCCAGCTGATACACTCTGATTTTATTTTTTATACATATAGCACTGACCAGATTCAATAATTCCCCCATGATTCCTGTTCTGCGAAAATCAGGGATAACTCCTGTTCCGAGGTCATAGACTGTTTTTTCATTATCCCACTCTCTCACTCCATTCAAGATAAAAGCGACAAGCGTTTTATCTACAAAGGCTCCAACTGAAACCGCAGGCATAAATCCATTTCTTTTCAACATTGTCTCAAAGGATTTAAAAGACATATCAACTGAAACCTGATAATCAGAAAATGCCTGTGTAAACGCTTCGTATATACAAATGGAATCTATGTTTTCCAATGTCCGGTATTCCATATTTTCTCCTACTAAAATGTCATATTTACTCTATTGGAAGATTGTGCTGTTTCAAAAATGAGAGTTTATCCCAATAGCCTCGTTGGAATAAAATCTTTCCGTTCACCACCTGAAAAAAGCCACATCCCCGTAACCCCAATGGATCACGCCATTCAAGGATTGCCCATTGCCCATCCTCAAAAATATTTTCTACGATAGCTGTCATATCCGCTGTTGAAAATTCGGCTGTAAACATGGTACGGATTGCTTCAATGCCTACTACTGGCTCATTCGCTACTTGGTGATTTGTCGCATTTTCATGATAAAGAGCTGTAATTGCTTCCACATCATGGTTATTGAATGCATCTACCCATAACTGAACAACTTCTTTCGGTCTTAACATGGTAGTAATCCTCTCCTTGTAATTTCATAATTTTTCTTGTTTGTGCTATTGTATTTGATAAGCAAATGGTTTTTTCTTGCCATTCATATGATTATACCTTGTCATGTCAAGAATATCAAGCCGAAATCATGAATTATTTTGGCTTATGTTGGGAATTGTGTAGACATATTCAATGAGAAAAAGGAACTGTAAAATGTAATCGGGTGAATGAATATGGCAAAAAGACCTGTAGAAAAAATCGACTTTGGCCCCTATGGGTCAGCAATTAAGGCGGCGAGGACAGGACAGAAGGAGTCTCGTAACAAAGTAGGTGATGAGATGTATCTTTCTCCCCGCTATCTCGCCAATATTGAGAATAAGGGACAACATCCGAGCCTCCAAATCTTTTTTGAGCTCATGTCCCGCTATCATATCTCCGTGGATCAATTTCTTTTTGGGGATACGACATATGGGAAAACTACGTTGCGCCGACAGCTTGACGCTCTGGCAGATGAATTGACCGATCGGGAAATCGGAATTATCATTGCCACCGTACAAGCCGTGTTGGATGCCAGAGAAAAAGGGGAGTAACCATGCTCCTGACACAACTGGACAGAGAATGAGAAACGCTATGAACGAATGAAGTTTGTAGCGCTTTTTCTTTGCATTTTCGGTAGCCAAACGGAGGTTTTCGGGATTATCTAAGTACGAAGAACTAAAGAACAGCAAGCACAGCAAACGAGTACCCGTTTGCGATTTTTCTAATTTTCAGGTCCTTTGCCCGAAAATGAAAAATGCTTGTTGGGATAATCCCAAACCCTTAGAAGAACGGAGGAAACCGATGGCGAACCGAAAGAGAAATATTCAGATGAAGTTTTGGGTGACAGCCGAGGAAAAAGGGCTGATAGATGAAAAGATGAAACTGCTCCCCACACAACGGTATGGGGCTTATCTGCGGAAGATGGCGATTGACGGATATATCATCTACACTGACACCACGGACATAAAGGAGATGAATAAAATCCTGTCAGCCATCAGCAGGAACATCAACCAGATCGCAAAGCGGCTCAATGCGGGAGGTTCCGCCTATGCGGCGGACATTCAGGAGATCAGGGAAAGGCAGGATGAGATATGGCAGTTACAAAGACACATCCTATCAAAACAACGCTGAATAAGGCCATAGCCTATATCTGCAATCCTGGGAAAACGGATGAAACCCTCCTGGTGTCCTCCTTTGGGTGTTCCGCAGAAACCGCCGACATAGAATTTTCCTGGACACGCCGCCATGCCATAGACAAGGGCACCAACCTGGGTCGCCACCTGATACAGGCATTTTCTCCTGGGGAGGTCACGCCGAAACAGGCCCATGAAATCGGCATGAAGCTGGCAAATGAAGTGTTGGGCGGCAAGTATGAATTTGTCCTCACGACCCACATAGACAAGGGGCATATTCATAATCACATCATTTTTAACTCTGTCAGTTTTGTGGATTATCGGAAGTACCACTCCAACAAGCAGAGCTATCATTTCATCCGCCGCACCAGCGACCGGCTATGCAAGGAATATGGTCTGTCCGTGATCGTGCCGGGACAGGACAAAGGGAAGCGCTACATTGAACATACCACAGAGAAAGCGGGAACCAGCTATAAGGCGAAATTGAAAACAGTCATTGACCGGCTCATTCCCCAGGTATCTGATTTTGAGGAACTGCTGAAAAGGCTGGAGGCAGAGGGATACGAGATCAAGCGGGGTAAGTACATTTCCTGCAAAGCCACGGGACAGGAACGGTTTACCCGTCTGAAAACCCTGGGCGTAGATTACACGGAGGAAGCCGTTTCCTCCAGGATTGCCGGAGGCCTCCGCCCATCCAAGCAGCCGAAGTTAGGCAGTCAGAAGATCAGCCTGCTCATTGATATACAGAACAATCTCAAAGCCCAGGAAAGTGGTGGCTTTGCACATTGGGCGAAGATCAACAATCTAAAGGAGGCAGCCCGTACATTCAATTTCCTCACGGAACACGGCATTACCCACTATGAGCAGTTACAGGGTAAGGTTGATGAAGTGATGACGGAACAGGACCGGCTCCTGTCCTCCATCAAGGCAAAGGAACAACGGATAGGCGAGATCGGCCTGCTGATAAAGCACGTTTCCGCCTACCGGGAACACAGGCCAGTCTATGAGCAGTACAGGAAATCTTCCGACAAGGAAAAATTTCTGAGAGGACAGGAAAGCCAGATCATCCTCTTTGAGAGTGCTGCCAAAGCCCTCAAACAGATGGGCGTTCAAAAGTTGCCAGATATTACTGCCTTGAAAAAAGAGATGGACTCCCTCACCGCAGAGAAACAGCAGGAGTATGGAACTTATCAGAAAATCAAAGTTCAGGTAAAGGAACTGGATACCATCAAGCGGAATGTGGACCAGTTCTTATCTGCACCACAAAAGGAAGAACGGGAGAAGAACAAGGAACGAGGGTAAGCGTTCATTGAAACACAAAAGCATACATGATATAATTTACAAAAGTAATTTTTTCAGGTGGGGTACAAATTGTACCCTACCTGAAATGGAATAGACATTAAAACGGGAGGGCAAAATAATGAGCGAAAAAAATAATTCAATCCAAATGTTTGAAGATAGACAAATCCGCACTGCCTGGAATGCCGAGCAGGAGGAATGGTATTTCTCTGTTACCGATGTTATCGCTGTCTTGACCGATAGTGCAGACCCAAAACAATACATCAAAAAAATGCGTTCCCGTGACTCTGAGCTTGACGCAAGGTGGGGTACAATTTGTACCCTAACTTCAATGGTAGCAAGTGATGGAAAGAAATATCGGACAAATGCCGCAACAATGGAGGGGATTTTCCGTATCATCCAGTCTGTTACTTCTCCCAAGGTTGAACCGCTGAAAGCATGGCTTGCGAAAGTCGGCAGCGAGCGTATCGAGGAAACCATTGACCCGGAGAAGGCCATTGACCGCGCTTTTGCTACATATCTGAAAAAGGGATATGATGAAGACTGGATCAATCAAAGACTCCTGACTATCCGTGTCCGCAAAGAGCTTACAGACGAATGGCAGAAGCGTGGCGTACAGGAGGGAAAAGAATTTGCCATCCTGACGGATGAGATTACCAAAGCCTGGGCGGGTATGTCTACCCGTCAATATAAAGCCTTGAAAGGTTTGAAAAAAGAAAATCTCCGTGATAACATGAGCACCACAGAGCTTGTCTTAAATATGCTTGCGGAAACTTCCACAAAAGATATTTCTGCCGCTGTTCATCCTGCGGGATTTGAAGAAAGCCGCAGAGTTGCCCGCAGAGGCGGTGAAGTAGCCGGAATTGCGAGAAAGGCCCTGGAAGAACAGACAGGTGCCCTGGTTGTTACCAGCATGAAGGCCGCAGATTTCCATAACCTCCTTACTTCTATCATAGAGGCTGCCCCTGCTCTGATTGAGGAAGAAGATGGTGAGGATACCGATAATAACGAATAATTCTGCACCGTGGAAATGTGCATAACAGACCATTACACCGATGGAAAACGCATTCACAGTACATGGAAAAGCCGGGGCTTTCCCACATCCTGCAAACGCCGTTTCCCACAGTTCCATGATACAGCCAGTTATACACATTCCCACAGCGCCTACGACTGCGAACATCCATCCATTCTTTCCTACCTGGATAAAAGAGAATAAGAGCATAAAAAATGGGGAGTACAGCTACCACCACACAAGCGGTAACTGTACTCCATTTTTGTGTCTGGAAAAGTGGCGAAAATCGACACTTTTTCCTATCATTTTGCCCCGTAGGGAGGCAGAGGACAAATCCTATTGCCTATGTATTTTGAGCCTTGCAGAGCTGATAAAATCCTCTGTTTTCAACCTTTTTCCCGCCTCTTTTTTGCCCTATCTGTCTGGTAGAGAGGACAGGCAACAATTCCAGCCCGGAAACTCTGCTTGCAGCTATGGATACATTTTCTGCAGATCTTGTTGTACTGCCGCCTGCCGTTCTCCCCAAGAAAGAAGCTCCATTCCTGTTTCCACTTTTTACTTCGGCTCATAGTTCCGGCTCATCCTTTCCGGGCTTGCCGAGCTCCGGGGGCTTTCGCTCGGCACATTCCTTTTTGGCCTGAGAGAGCTGCCCCAGGACAGAGGGCTTATCCATTCCCGGCTCCTTATCCTTTGACCGTTCTCCGTTGTTAATGATACCGTCAATCATACCGTAATCGTCCTCCACCTGAACCTCTGCATTTTTCAGATGGTTCTTTGGGTCTGTCAGCATAAGCAGAAAATTCTCCCGATCATCCACGGTTAGATCAGGGAGGGCTCTCACCAGATCAATTACTGCCTCCTGCACAAGTGGACTTTCTTTGAAGTGTTCCACCAGGCACAAGTTGTCCAAGTCAATCCGGTTTCCCCGTACCAGAGGATACTCCATACCGCTGTATATGCTGCCATCCTCCAGGGTGAAGCCGATACCTTTTATGCCGTGAAGCCGATTTGCCGGGATTGCCTGGTATGCGGCGACCGCCTCCTGCAGGGTCAGGTTGTTATGGTATTCTCCTAAAGAGGGAAACTCCATACACTCCGCTGTATAAAAGGTGATCTGCCCCATATCCGGCTCTGCCTTTTCTGGCTGCTGTTCCAAAAACTCCGGAACTTCCTTGTATCCAAAACGGTCACAGAAATGGGCGGTCTCTTTCCCATATTCCTGCAAGACTACCACGTCCGACACAGAAAGACTATGTCCCCGGAAGTTATCCGGGCGGTGGATATTGAGATCGGTATAAATGCTTTCCAGGTTCTCTCTAGGGGTGAACGGGGCAGCGTAGACCGCCTCATAGTTCGCCCGGTCAATAGAAAGCCCGGCAGCCTCCAGATACTCGCTGCCCTCAAAGTGGTATGGGTGAAGTTCCTCTACCTCTTTTAGCTGATATACGGTGTAGGTGTTGATACCATATTCCTTTTCATAATCGGTGAGCCGTCCGATCAGCGGAGAGGTTTCTTCTCTAAGGTCCATTTCCCGGCTCATATTGAGAAGTCCGGTTTTGATAAGGGAAGTGTTCCCGTCAAGGAGGGCGTCAGCGATCGCCTCCCTCTGTACCTGCTCTTTTGGAAATGCCTGTTCATAATCGGCACTGTATCCCCGGAAATGTAAATCCAGATCGAGGGCAAGTTCCGTTGATACATCCAGGCGGTCAAGGTCAGGTTCCAGTTCTTCCACTTCCTCCGGGGAGACCATCACGCGGTATTCCTCCGGGATATTCTCACGGTCTCCGTCATAATATTCCTCAAAGCGGCTCTGATTGTCATACACATAACCGTAATCGGTGAAAGCTCCCGTGTCTCCCAGGGCAATATCACGCCCGTATGCCTCATAGTCGATATAGTTCTGCAGGTACTCCGGCACCTGCATGGTTCCCAGCTCGTCAATGTAATACCGGCCCAGATCGTCGTAGTCGTCAATGCCGGGGTACACATCATATTTATCCAGATTGTCAGTCAGGTTGATAAGGTCTTTTAAGCTGCCGGTGTAGTCGCTGATCTCCATAGCTGCCTGGAAGTGTTCATATTCCGACTCGCCCAGTTCCTCCAGTTTGGAAGCCAGGTAGTTGAGTTCGTCTAGGTTCTCGTATTCCCCTAAGAGGTTATAGAGTCCATCTACATAACAGTCATAGTCCGTGATGAACCATTCCTCATAGGGATTGCCGAAATCATCCGCAGAGCCAATACCGATACGCTCAAATACTTCCTGCAGCTTTTCCGGGGTAGTAGGGAACTTTACCCATTCCCCCACAAGCTCGCCCTCATTGTATTTTCCCAAGTTGGTGATAAATGCTGCAAACGGAAATTCGCTGTCATGGCTGTATCCCATATAATTGCACCTCCTTACAGTTCCGGCCCGTGTTTGTCTGCTTTTGGCGGCAGCACCTCACGGGCGGCACATTCTTTCTTTGCCTGTTTCAAAAAATCCTTGACGGAGGGTTTGACCTCCTTGTCCTGTTTCACCGTAGGTTTTTCCCGCTCCCATTCATCCCCGGATAAGAGGACATACCCCTTATCCGTGAAATATCCGTTGTCCTGTTCCCGGACTTTGCGACCGAAAGCCTCCGGGTCAATGCCGGCTTTCCACACCTCCGGCATTTCTACCATGCCGCTCTCATAGAGCTGGTAGCGTCCCAGAGCCTCATCACTGTTCATCCCCGGAATGAGGATGAAATAATCAAAGTTGTGGGGATACTCTTTGAACTGCTCAAAGTCCGTCAGCCGCAGGGGTGTTTCCTGGACGGCCATCAGCTTGTTAAATTCATGGTCGGGCAGATCGGAAAGTTCCTGTGCCAGCATTGCCAGATCATCCACATGGGCGTACATGGGGAGAGCCAGCCTAAGCCCTGGTACATTCGAGACATAATCATCAAAGAAATACATATCCGGCGTGGCAGAGATCGGCAGTCCAATCTCTGTAAAGGCAGCGGTGATTTCCTCTGCATTTGCCGGGAAATAGAGCCAGGTTCCGGCATTGTCACGTTCTCCGCTGTCATAGGCAGCCGTGTTGGTGATATACGCCTTGAAAATATAATCAGAGGAATTATCCTGCATTAGCGGCCTCCTTTCCCTTTGGTGAACTCGGTCTTAAAGTTGATATACTTCCCGCCTGTATCCTCCATCACGATAACCGCGTCATAGGTGGTATCTTTCTTTTCGGAATAGAGCCCCTTGACTTTGGTTTTCCCTTTAGAGAGCAGATCGGCGGCCATCTTCTTTGTCAGCTCTTTTCTGCGGGAAGTCCAGAAACGGTCATTCTTCCACAGAACAAAGCCGCAGCCCCGGTCTCCGCAGTAAAAATTCTTCTTTCCCTCAAAGACTGGCTGGCCGCAGCGGAGACAGACACCCACAGACTCTTTCTGCGGGGCAAACAGCTTTTGCTTGTCCTCGGAGATATGGGAGTAGCGGGCGATCAGTTCTTTTGCCATGCTTTCAATCCCCTCCATGAATGTTTCCGGGGAAAGTTCTCCCTTTGCCACTAAGGACAGCTTATTCTCCCAGTCAGCGGTGAGTTGGGGCGAGGTCAGGACTTCCGGGAGGACCGTTACCAGATTGATACCGTTCCTGGTAGGGATAAGGTTCTTGCCCTTACGCTCCACAAAACCGGAGGACACCAGCTTTTCAATGATGGAGGCCCTGGTGGCAGGTGTGCCAAGCCCTTTCCGCTCCACATCATCCGGCATATCCTCTGTTCCTGCGTGCTCCATAGCAGACAGCAGGGTATCCTCCGTATAAGGTTTGGGCGGCGTGGTGAAATGCTCCGTTATCGTGGCGGCCACATGGTCGAATATCTGCCCCTGGGAGAGTGCCGGGAGAGTTGCCACATCTTCCAGATCATCCTCTGGTTTCTCTTTCAGAGAGGAACGGAATAGCCGTTCGATCTCTTTCCATCCCTGAGAAACAACTTCTTTGCCTTTGGCAGTAAAGGTATGCTCCCCACAGGTGAACACCGCCGAAACGGTCTCATATACATGGGGTGCTGCCAATGCACAAAGAAGTTTGCAGCAGACCAGGATAAACAGGTTCCGCTCCCCGGCAGGGAGTAAGGATACCTCCTGCTTTGCCAGCTCCAAAGTAGGGATGATGGCGTGGTGGTCGGATACATCCTTATCGGAGATCACCGCCGCCACATCAGGAGTAAATCCACCAACGGCGGAAAACAGGGGCAGCCCTGCAGCCAGTCTGGCAACCGCAGAAACAGTCTCCGCCATATCCCCGGTGAGATACCGGCTGTCCGTCCTCGGATAGGTCAGCAGCTTTTTCTCATAGAGCGCCTGGGCGTAGTCCAGGGTCTCTTTGGCGGTAAACCCAAAGAGGCGGTTGGCCTCTCTCTGTAAGGTGGTGAGGTCATAAAGTTTTGGCGGTTTTACCGTCTTTTTCTCCCGTTCCAGGGAAACACAAACGGCCTGCCCGTTCTGGCAAGCCGTCTGCATGGATACCGCTTTTTCTTTTTCGTCCACCCTGTCGCTTACTGCCTCCAGGCCATTAAGGGAAAGGCGTACATGGTAGTATTTCTTTTTCTGAAAGAGCATAATCTTTCCGTCACGCTCTGCCAGCATTGCCAGGGTAGGTGTCTGTACCCGTCCCACATTCAGGGTTTTATGGTAGAGGACCGAAAAAAGACGGGTGGCGTTAATACCGATCAGCCAGTCCGCCTTAGAACGGCACAGGGCCGAATGGTACAGCGGTTCATAGCGGCTGCCCGGCTCCAGGTGGGAAAAGCCCTCCCGGATAGCCGTATCCTCCATAGAGGAAATCCAGAGCCGCCAGACAGGTTTTGTGCAGCCGGCCATTTCCACCGCCAGACGGAAGATCAGTTCTCCCTCACGCCCGGCGTCACAGCCGTTCACCAGCTCCGTCACGTCCGGGCGCTCCATCAGGGACTTTACGATGGAAAACTGCTTTTCCTTTCCGGGGGATACCACATGCTGCCAGACTTCCGGCAGGATAGGCAGGTCCTCATAGTTCCATTTCTTATAGCGTTCCTCATAGGCTCCGGCCTCTGCAAGGGATACCAGGTGCCCGATACACCAGGTCACCAGACAACCGTTCCCCTCCAGGTATCCGTCTTTCTTATTCTTTGCACCCAGGGCAGCGGCATAAGCCGCCGCTACACTGGGTTTTTCAGCGATAATCAGTTTCATACGCTTTCATCCTCCTTTGGTGTGTCGTCCAGATACTCAACCTCGGTATCCTCATATTCATCCTCAAAGTCATATTCCCCCAGATCATCGTTCCCTTTGGTGGAGGACTTATCCTTTATGAACTTGAAGTAATAGAACGCACCGCCTCCGCCGATCAGAAGCAGGGGCAGGAGGATGAGGGCAGGATTAAGCCCTCCTTTTTCTTTGGGTTCCTCCTTAGGTTCTTCGGCTGCCGGTTCCTTGCCTACACAGCCGGAACGGTCATTCTTGCAGACTTCACAGTCCATCTTCACGCTGCTGGCCTCGCATTTTTCTGCACAGGTGCAGACTGCCGGTTGTGTCTGCGGTTCTTTGCCCTCGGTGAGAGCCAGCAGGTCCGCCTCATCCACCTGGTTCAAAAAGTGGACCGTATTTTTTCCATCCGCCGCCCGGTCAATGATAATGTAAAAGGTATTGCCGCTTTTGCTGGTAACGGTGATAAACTGTTTATCCTCACTGCCAGCCGACTCTATATCATCTACCAGGGACAGATTGCCCTCCGGGGTGAGAGGGACGGGCTCCGGTGTGGTTTCCGTTTGCGGCGGGGGGGTTTCTGCAGGCGGGGGTTCTACCGCCTCTCCACCTCCGGCGTAGGCGGTCACAGAAAAAGCCGTCATGGAGAACATAACGGCTGCCAGTACCAGGAACTTCCTGAAAAATCTCTTATTCTTCATCTTCGGTTTCCTCCGTATCCCCGGAGTAATCCCCCTCCGGCAGGGTGATCTCACCGCTTGCATAGGCTTTCAGGAAAGCAGACAGCTCTCCACGGTCCATCTTGACTGCCTTAACCATGCGGACAATCTCCAGGTTTTCTTCCTCGGCGATCTTCTGCTCCAGGTCACGAACCTTTTTCTGCAGTTCGCCGATCTTGGCTTTCGCCTTTTCAATCTCACTTCTGTATTTCTCAATCGTCGCCATAAAATATCATCCTTTCTGAAATTTGTTACCAGTTCATCAGACCGTAGCCGTGGATATACTGGCTGTTAAGAGGGTAACTCTTGATCTTGCAGGCGTCGCCGCTGTTGCCCTCCACGGTATAAACATTGGTCCCGTCTGTTCCGATCACAAGACCTACATGGTCGGAACCGCCGCCATCCCAGTCGAAGAAGATCACATCACCGGGGGCTACATCCGTGTAGTTTCCAGCCGCCCATTGCCCGTGTTCCTTGAACCAGGGAACGCCCTGGGAGGCACAGGCAGCGAACCTCGGCTCGCTGTATCCTGCCTGGTTGATACACCAGGAAACAAAACAGGCACACCATTCCACACGGCTGTCAAATCCATACCAGGACCAGTAAGGCTGTCCGCCTACATTTCCCACCTGGGCTTTTGCCAGATCAATGATTTCCTGATTGCCCGGACGGGTGCCGTTTACAAACTCCACGCCGCTTAGATCGGTGGAGGGGCTGGTGTCGAAAGAACCGCCGCCAAAAAGCAGGGGCATATTTCCGCTGGTGTCCCGGTAAGCCTGGTAGAGTTCAAGCTGCTCTGCGGTGAGGGTTTCCTCTGCTACATGAAAAAGGCCGTGGTTTTTTAAGGTCACGGTCATAATGTAGTAGGTATAGGGGACTTCCACCTCGTAAGTATCGGTATGGGTATTTCCATCCTCATCCGTCCAGGTGTCCATCCTTGTTTCGGTGCGGTAGCGGATTTCCTCCGTTTCCGTTTCGGTAAGCTCATACTGCAGTTCAAAAACTGTTTGGAGTTGCCCTTGTGCAGACGCCGGGGTGTAGGCCCCGCCAAAGTAAGCGGAAAGATAAGCCGCCAGTTCGTGAGGGTCATGGTGGATACCGTCCAGATCAAAACGGTACTCGTCATATCCTGGGTTCAGGCTTTCATAGTTATCAAGCTCATACTGTAAATCCTGTTCCATAGCGGTGTAAGCCGCCTCCACCTCTTTCATATCCTGTTCTTCTGATGGGTAAGAGGTGGCGGTGACAGCACCCAGGCCGCCGATCACCATATTGGTGCAGGAGGAAATGCCGCCGGCCAGGACCAGGATAAGAAGCCCGATCGCCAGAACCAGGAGCGCCCCTTTCCAATGCCTTGCAATAAAACGGGCTCCTTTTTCTCCGGCCTGGGCGGTTTTCTTTGTAGCGGCGTCTGCCGCCTGCCCGGTTTTTCCGGCTGCTTTGCCAGCGTTTTTCACATCCTTAGTGTAATTATGTTTGATCTTCTGTTTCTGCAGGAACCGGGAGAGCGGGTTGGAGGAAAGGCTTGGGTTCTCCGACAGGGCCTTGTGATACTGGAAATTCACATTGGCTTTATGGAGTGCCCGTTCCGCTTTGGCAGCCTCCCGGTAGGGTTTCAGACGGTGGTTGCGGAGAGCGGTCTTTGCCATGCCGGAACTTTTGGAAAGAGCACGCTCACCGGTCCGCTCGATACTATGCCCAGCCTCCACACCGGAATTTTCTTTTTCCACTTCATGGATTTTGCCGTGGGCTTTGCCGGTTATCATGCGGCCTGCCAGGGAAGCCGGACGGGAAACAGGGTTTGTCTTTTCGACTTCCGACATGGGCTTTTCCACTTCCTTAAACCGGAGTTTCGTTTTGCCTTTGCTTTTTGCCTCATCATAGAGTCGTTCACGAGTCAGCTTTTTCTTCTTTGGGATACGCTCCCTGGCTGCCTCTGCTTTATCTGCCGCCTGTTCCGCTTTGCGGATATAGCGGTCCAGTTCCGGCATGGCACGATCTTCCTCGGTAAAATGAAGCCTCCCGGAAAAATCCGCCTCCTTTTCTTTGCCGCTGATATTTTCGCTTTTGCCCGTGGTCTGGTTTTCTTCGACTGCACCCTCACGGGTGATCTTCTGGGTCACCTTGTCACGGGGCTTATACTGTTTCATGTTCCATCACCTCCCAGATACAATGTTCTTTACACCTGCCGGTCAGTATCTCCGCCATAAAGTGAAAGATCGGATACGCCTGGGGAGGGCAGACCGCATTCCCCAGGGTCTTTAAGCGGAGTGCCCGGTCTTTGGTCTGCTCCGTTATGCGGGGCACTCCCTCCGGCTCCCTGTCCCAGAGGACAGCTCCGTCCATCCTTTCGGGAAGCCCATAAGCCATTCCACCCAGTCCGGGTTTAAGGCCGCCTTGTCCGAGAGGGGATTTTCCTGGAAGATCACCTGGGCTGCCAGGTTCCCGTTCTTCTTTTTCGGGTCGTAGGCAGATGGTTTCAGGGTAGAGCGGAACCCGTCCGAGGCTACCGGCGTCAGGTAGAACACCGCAGCCGACAGGGGCAGGCTCCAGATTGCCCCGCTTTTGTTCTTCTTGCGGAAAATCCCATTGTCCGACAGGTACACATCCAGGCTTTGGGCGTCCTTTACGGTTCCCTTGTCGGAGGCAAGGGGCGTAGGAAACATCAGCCGCGATGATAAAAGTTCGCTGGCGCTCATGCCATGCGCCGACACCGCAAGCCGGAAATACGAATGGGAGAACAGCGTATCCCGCTTTTGCCAGGTCAAAGATCGTTTTGTCGAGCCCCATATTGATGAAGCCAGCAACATTTTCCCCAAGCACGAAACGGGGCTTAAGTTCTGTAATAACCCGGCACATCTCCGGCCATAAGTAGCGTTCATCCTCAAAGCCTTTCTGTTTTCCTGCGGTGGAGAAAGGCTGGCAGGGAAAGCCCCCGGAGATGACCGTGACGGTTTCAAGTCCTGTTTTTTCAAAAAATGCCTCCTTTGTCAAAGTCGTTATATCCCTGAATTTTGGAACGTCCGGCCAGTGCTTTTCTAAAACGGCGTAGGGATAATCCGCCCATTCACACTGGCAGACGGTTTCAAAGCCGGCAGCCTCCGCCGCTAGGTCCAGGCCGCCGATACCGGAGAACAGGCTTAAATGGGTTAATTTGTTTGTAGATATAGTTTCACCTCCTAATTTTGGGCATAAGAAAAGCGCTACTGAATTTTCAGCAACGCTTACTCAAAAGATTATTATCTTTTAGGTGATTTCCCTGTTAAATGGATTAAGGGATAATCTTCATTGACTTTTTTGCTCTTATACAAATCTTTTCTCATGCTCTTTAACAAATTTGTCAAAAGCTTATCATGCTTTTCGGATACAAAATTTTTAGAATTTGATGGCTTAACATAGTCATGAAAAATCATCAGATCACTTACTACTTCGGCACTTCCAATCAAAAGAAGTTGGTTTTGGGCGTCTGCCAACTGATCTCGTGCACTTTCCGAGTTATCGGAAACTACAATATTGCTGACAGCTTCAATGTAATTCAAATAGTATTTCTCTTTGAGGCGGCTTTCGTCTGCTGCAATTTGTTGTTTCTTAGCAAAATAGTATGTCAATCCTGCGGATACCGCCGCAACCACTATTCCTATTATAGGGACTAATAATTCAATCCAATTTTCAACAGTCATTCTGCCACCTCCAATTTATAAAATATTATACCACCTTTCATTTATAAATCATAGCATGAGTTATGGGTCAATTACTTCCTCCGGCTTTGTCGTCATAATGCGGTACAGCTCCGTATCCTGCGGGAACCGGTCCACGAAAGGTAAGATCACGTTTCCATAGAAGATCAGCCCCTCGCCGGGTCCCGAATGGGTCACATAGGAGAGCTGCTGCGGGGAGATACCCAGTTTCTTTGCAAGGATTTCCCGGTCGCCGGCTGCCTGGTTTAACATATACACAAAGTCCGAGTTCTCAAAAATGTTCTCGATCTCACGGCTTGCTAGCAAATCCTTAATGTTCTGGGTGATACCCGTGGGGATACCGCCCCATTTACGAAAGCGTTTCCAGATCTCCACGGAGTAGGCGGCGGTCTGTTCCTCCTTTAAGAGCAGATGGAACTCGTCGCAGTAGAACCAGGTGTTGGCGTGCAGTTCCCGGTTTTCGGTGACTCTGCCCCAGACCTGGTCCTGGATGATGAGCATACCCAGCTTTTTAAGCTGTTTCCCCAGTTCCTTAATGTCAAAGCACACAAGGCGGTTCTGAATATCCACATTGGTGCGGTGGTTGAAAATGTTAAGGCTGCCTGTCACATAGAGCTCCAGGGCGGCGGCGATACGGGCAGCCTCCAGCTCCGGCTGTCTCTGGATTTCCTCATAGAGATTGCCGAGGACAGGCATATTTTCCGGTCTGGGGTCAGCCAGATACCCACGGTACACGGTGGTAACAGCCCGGTCAATGATGGTCTTTTCAATGGGCTGCAATCCATCCTTGCCTCCCACGATCAGTTCGCAGAGGGAAAGGATGAAGTCACTCTTTAAGGCCAGGGGGCTTTCATCCTCGGAGTAGTTCAGGTTCAAATCCATAGGGTTCACATAGTCTTTGCTGGTAGGGGAAATCTTCACCACCTGCCCGCCCAGGCGGTTCACCAGGGGAGCGTATTCTGCCTCCGGGTCACAGATGATGATAGTATCTTTCTTACTTGCCACCAGGAATACATTGGTAATCTCCCTCTTAGCGGAGAAGGACTTGCCGCTGCCCGGTGTACCTAAGATAAGGCCGTTGGGATTTTTAAGCTGCTTTCGGTCCGCCATAATCATGTTGCCGGAAAGAGCGTTGAGCCCATAGTACAACGCCTCGCCGCCCTGGAAAAGTTCCTGGGTGGTGAACGGTACGAAGATGGCGGTGCTGGAAGTGGTGAGGCTCCGCTTGATATTTACCTGGTTCAGTCCCAAAGGGAGAGAGGACATAAGCCCCTGCTCCTGGCAGAAATCAAGGCGGGTCAGGGCACAGTTATATTTCTGAGCCACGCCTGCCGACTGGAACACATTGTTTTCAAGTTTCTGTCTGGTATCCGCAAGGTTCACCACCAGGAATGTGAGCAGGAACATCCTTTCATTTCTGCTCTGCAAATCACGGAGGAGATTTTTTGCCTCACCTCCATAAGTGGCAAGGTCGGAGGGGATTATATCCATGTCATAACCTGCCCGGACCGCTTTTTTCTGTTCTGCGATCTTCATGGCGTCCAGATCGGTGATCTTCCTCTTGATGGTCTTGATGGCCTCGTTGTGGTCGATACTGCGAATATGCAGCGTCACCATGAGGCCGTCCTGTGCCTCCATGAAATCTGCCAGCATACGGTCATTGAGTTCCGGTGCCAGGATTTGCAGGAAAGAGACCGCACCCAGTTTCTTCCCCATGCGGAACATCCTTGTGTTTCCAAACTGGAATGAGGACGGGGCGATATAATCCTTGACAGAGAGACCGGTCTTAGGAAGCCAGTCCCATTCAAAAGAGAACGGCTCCCCGTCCGGGTGCATGAGGCCGTGGAGGACCTGCAGGCGTTCTTTGCCGTTCAAAGGTTTTGCGGCTGCACCGATCACCTTAAAGAGATTGAGTACATCCGTCTCAATCCGGGAGAGCCTTGCCCTGGCTACCTTTAAGTCCTCCGCCTCGATGGTGAGTGTCAGATATTTGCGTTTCACCAGACCGTTGTTCCCACGGGAGAGCTGGTTCTTTAACATGAGGGCATATTCCTTTCGGATACTGTCAAAGCTGTCCCCCTGGTCGCTGATCTCGATGGAGCGTTCAAATTCCTCCCGGCCTACATACTGGCTGATAAGGGAGAGCTGCACTCCCACGGAAGCGTCAAAGTAGTTATACAGATCGCACAGGTTTTCAAAGGTGGCTGTCTTATCATCCGCCTGGGCGAGCTGGTAATTTATATCGTCAAAAGCAAGGCTTTTGGAATAGGATTTGCCCGGCAGCTTGCAGATACCGTCCGGGTATATCACCTCAAAAGGGATACTGTCCTGGGCAGTATGGGGCTTTCCGTCCCCCTTAGCCTGCCGGATGGCCTTATCCACGGCCTTTTTCTCTCTGGCGGTGAGTTTTACCTTTCCCGCCGTTTTTTCTGTTCTGGACAATCCGTTTCACCTCCATTTCCAGATCACGCTGCCTTGCCAGGGCCTCGTAGAAGTTGTTGGTCTGATAGGGGCGGTTCTTTGGGCGGATGAATTTTGTTTCGATCATCTGCTTTAAGATCACCTCTAAAGGCTGTCCGTTTTTCTCATACATGGCAAGCAGAAAGAACGGCAGCATAACCATCATCATGCAAAGGGTCGCCGTGGAGTTCCCGGCAGACTCTTTGAGTAAAAAGAAAAGCGGCACTCCTAAAAGCACCGCCGGGGTAAAGCAGATAAGCTGCCTTTTTGTCAGGCCGAAAAATACCTTTGTTTTGATTTTGGAAAGGTCTTTCGGTACGGTCACATAAGCCAATCAGCATACACCTCCTTTAATGGGCGCTGAAAATGCCCTTTGCCATGCTGCCGGTCTTAAAGAGGGTAAAGCATAAGAGGACCGTGTATCCCATGCAGCCCCAGATGGCAGCGGATATGTTGTCGGCGGTGGAAATCTCCTGGATGAGGACCGCATAAATGCCAACGCATATCATAATGAGAAACGCCTGGAAACCTAAAGCAATCAGAGACTTTAAGTAGTTCTGCCCCACGCTGGACCATTCCCGGTTGCTCATGGTAGCAAAGGGGATAGGCCCCACGGAGGTTACAAGATAAATCTCGATCATACGGCCATAGACCACCAGGAAGATACAGATGGAGAGGATATTCATGGTGAGCCCCACCACCATGCTCTGGAACCACAGCCCTAAAAGAGGCCCTAAGTCCATAGCCTCAAGCTGAGCCTCCATATCAGGGATGGCGGTGGAGAGGTCAATGCTGGTAGAGCCGCTAATGATACCGCCGCTCTGGCTTACCACGTTCTGGGCCACATCAAAGATCGCCATAACGATATTCCAGGTGTTGGTGACTAAGAACACGGCCACAAAGGTTTTGAATATCCACTTGAAGAAAATCCATGTGTCTACATCATGCAGGTTGTTCTTCTCGATCACAAGCTGAATGAGCTCGTAGCACATCACAAAGGTTAAAATGATACCGGCTATGGGGATAATGACTGTTTCAGACAGAGACCGGATGAGGTTGAAAACGCCGCCGTTCCATGCCGACGGCGTCATGCCAACCTCCCCGGCGATCTCGCCCACTTTGGTATTTACCGTGTCAAACATCCCCGACAGGTTACCGAGTATCCCGCTGATGAGCAGCTCTTTGAGCCACTCCGCCAGCTTGTCGAGTATGCTTTGCATAGGTTATCCCTCCGTCATTATCCGAACAGGCCGAAAAGCAGTGGTACAGGGGTCATGCCGATCAGGGCAACGCCGCCGCCCGCCATAAGCTGTTTCATGCCCTGGCTTTTTGCTCATGTGAGATAAAGAAGTAAAAGAAGTGTAAAAAATTTTGCCGTTCCCTGTCCGGCTGACTGCCGGACGGGTCGGGCTTTAGTCGGGCAGCTCTACCTTGCCGACAAAAGAGTAATAGATTTCGATTTCCTGTCTGCGGAGCTTCCCCCGGCGTTTCCCGTCCAGTGCTTCCGATTCGTGGATTACGATTTTCTCCACAAACTCCCGCAACAGGGTAGGGGTAAGTTCCTCAAAGCTGGTGTACTTGCGTACTACTTTCATAAACTTTTCAGCGTTTGCCGTGGCTTCCAGCGTCCTTGAAAGCTCGCTCTGCAGAACGGCGGCACGCTCTTTCAGTTCCTTTTGCTCGGCTTCGTAGTCTGCCGAAAGCTCCGTGAAACGCTCGTCCGATATGCGCCCGGTCACGCTGTCCTCATACAGCCGCTTGAAGATAGCGGAGAGTTCCGCAATCCTTTTTTCTGCCGCTTCCAGTTCTTTCTTCTTGGCTGCGTTCCGGCGTTTGCTCCCGTCCTCGTTCTGCTCGGTCAAGAGCTTCATAAACCGGGCTTCATGCTTGGCGGCGTACTGTGTGACTTTCCGCAAATTCTCGGTCACTCCCTCGGTCAAAAGGTCGGTGCGGATAAAGTGCGCCGTACAGTCGGCGGTACGTTTCTTGTAGCTGCCGCAGATATAGCAGTCCTGCCGCCGTTTGTCCGTCTGATACCTCTGCTGGTACATGACGCTGCCGCAATCGGCACAAAAGAGTATGCCGGAGAACAAGCCCACTTCATCATAGCGGTTGGGGCGTTTGCGCTGCTTGCGTAGCTCCTGCACACGCTCCCATGTGTCACGGTCTATGATGATTTCGTGGTGGTTCTCAAATACTGCCTGCTTGTCCTCGCTGTTGTAGATAATCTTGCTGTTTTTGTAGGATTGGGTGGTGGTCTTGAAGTTCACAAGGCAGCCCGTGTATTCCCGGTTTTCAAGGATATGCACCACGGTATTTGCCGCCCACTTGCACTCATAGCCGGGGTGGTAGCGGCGGGTTCTCCCTGTCCGGCGGTATTCCAGCGGTCCCGGCGTGGGGGTTTCCTGCTCCGTAAGCATACGGGCTATCTTGGTCGGTCCGTTCCCGGCAAGGCATAAGCTGTAAATCTGCTTTACCACGGGTGCGGCTTCCTCGTCAATGATGAAATTTTCGTCCTCGTCCATGAGGTAGCCGTAAACAGGCTTGCTTGTGACAGGCTTCCCGCTCATGCCTTTTGACCTCTTGACCGCTCTGATTTTCTTGCTCGTATCCCTCACCAGCCATTCGTTAAAAATGTTACGCAGAGGGGCAAAGTCATTCTCGCCCTGTGCGCTGTCAACGCCGTCATTGATTGCAATGAAACGGACGTTTTTCTGTGGGAAAATCATTTCCGTGTACATTCCCACTTGTAAGTAGTTTCGCCCTAATCTTGACATATCCTTTACAATGACCGTCCCCACAAGCCCCGCTTCAATGTCGGCAAGCATGGACTGGAAGCCGGGTCTTTGGAAATTTGCCCCGGAAAATCCGTCGTCCGTGTACCATTTGAGGTTGGTAAAGCCGTTCTGTTTGGCATAGGCTTCAAGAATCCGCTTTTGGTTGCTTATGGAATTGCTCTCACCTTGCAGCTCGTCCTCATGGGATAATCTCGGATATAGGGCGGTAATAAGTGTTGTTGCAGTCTGTCTTGACATAAATTCCTCCGTTTCCGACAGCCAGCCCCACTATTCCGTAGGTCTATCATACCACATGGGGCGGCTATCTGTACAGTCCTTTTTGCTACTTTATGTCGAAAAATGTCACATTTTTTTATTAAGGCTTATCGCATTATATGGCATGGGCGGCTGTTCCCACGGCGGCGGCTTCCGCTTCCAGCACTTTCATCATTTTGTCGGCGGCGGTGGCGGTAGCGTCCTGTTTGAAGTAGCCGGAAACGATAAGCACGGTGTTCCCCCGGCGTATCTCGGTCACGCAGTCCGGGCGGCGGGCAGTAGCGGCGGTGTTCCTGTTTGGGGTGTCGGTCATAGGCTCTCCTTTCCATTCATCAGCGTTTTCAGCCGTTCCATTTTCTCCTGCGCCGTGGCTTTTCTGAAATTCTCCCCGGTAAAGCAGACGGGGGAACACATTTCAAGCAGGCGGTCATAAATCCGGGCGTGGGGCGTGTCCTCCGGGTTCTGCAATTCTTCCAGCGTGAGGTTTGTCGTCACGATCAGCGGCTTATTGCTGCGGTATCGGCTGTCAACCACGTTATAAACCTGTTCAAGCCCGTATTCCGTGCCGCGCTCCATGCCGAAATCGTCAAGGATAAGCAGGGGGAAGCGGCAAAGGCGGTCTATGTATTCGTTCCTGTCCTTATAGCTGGCGGCAAGGTCGTTGAGGATAAGGGCAAAGTTTGTCATGCACACGGAAATCTCACGCTCCATAAGGGCATTGGCGATACACCCGGCAAAATAGCTTTTTCCCGCGCCGACTTTCCCCCATAAAAGGTAGCCGATATTCTCCGCTTCCATATCCTCCCAATGCGCCACATAGAAGTGTGCTTTATCCATTTGGGGGCATTTGCCGTTGTCGTTTTCAAACGTCCATTCCTGCATAGCCGGATTAGTGAAGCCCATTCTTTTCAGCCGTTCCACTTCCTCTCGGTGCTTCTGTTCCCGGTCGGCGGCTTCCCGCTTTTCCCGGTCTGCCCGTTTGCAGTCACATTCTTTGGGGTGTCGGTCACGTCCGAAAAGCGTCTTTCCCTCCGCAAAATAGGCTTCTTTGGGCTGTCGGCATTTCCCGCAGTATAAAAGCCCGTCCTCCCCGGTGTAGTCCTCCGGCTCGGCTTCCTGTGCCGTGGCAAGCCGGAAAACGGCGTTGTCATAATCATAATCGCTCATAAAATAAAATCCTCCTGTTAATGGTCTTTTGGCACGCCCTGTTTACGGGGCGTTCTTCCGTCAAAGGCTTTCGCCCTCACGGTAGGAATAATCGGGTATCTTTTGCTTTGGTGCTTTCTTTGCTTCATCATCAGCCGCCCAACGCCGGATAGTGGCGGCATGGTTCTTGTATTTCTTCCCACTGGAAGCGATATAGCCGGATAAGCGGTCAATGTAATATTCCCACTTGCCGGGAAGCTCCGTTTGCAGTTCTGCAAGCTCCTTTTCTGACAGGAATACGTTTTTATATCTGCCAAAAGGGGCGCGGGCGGTCTGTCCGGGTTTTATCCCTCCCTCTCTCTTTATCTCTAACTCTATATCTATCTCTTTCTCTATCTCTAACTCTCTCTCTGGTGGACAAATGTCCGCGGCATATGGTGGACATTTGTCCGCCACGGCTTCCGGGAGTGCCGCCTGTCCCTGCAAAGCCCGCCTTGCGCGGCGTTTGCGCTCCCCCTCGGTAGAGGACTGACCGATTAAGAGTTCTATGTTGCTCATGTACAAAGCCCCGTTCTGCAACGGCTCTACAAGCCCCAGTTTCATAAAAATCTGCAAGGCTCTTTCCACTGTGCCGACTTGCTGGCGGGTGATTGTGGCTATCATCTGTGCGGTGTAGGGGATATTCTCGTCAAGCTGGAGCTTTCCCCCGTTCTTCAGCGATTTTAGGTACAGCTTCAAGAGAATGTTTGAGTAGAGTACGCCGTCCTGCATACTTTCCAGCAATACGATAGCGTCCTCGTCAAAATAGCTCTCTTTCAGCTTTAGGTAGTAATATTTGCGGTTGTCTGCCATTCGTTCCTCCTTATGGTCTGTTTTGGGCTTCTGTTACGCTTTAGAACGCCGTTTTGAGGGGTAAAGGATATAAATATCGCCTGACCGTTGAGGGCGGTCAAAAAAGCCTTGATTTACGGGCTTCTTTCATAGCCTAAATGCGTAGAAAGGTGGTATCTTTTCCGCTGACGCTCCGATTCTTTCCGGCGGCGCACTTTTACGGCGCAGTCCGGGCAGTATTTCCCCCGGTTGGACTTGGGGAGAAAATACCCGCCGCACTTGGTACAGCGTTTCCTGTCTGCCCGGTGGAGTAGGGCGGCTTCCAGCTTCCCGTCCAGCGGCAGCACGGCGGCAATGAACCAGCGGCACAAGAGGGAATAGCTGATACTCTGCACACATACGCAAGGCTCGCCGTTATCCAGTAAAATACAGTTGCCGTTATCGTAGTTGCAGCACTCATGTACAAGCCGACAAGCCGCCCGGTGCTGCAAATAATCCATGTATGGGTGTTTACCGTTCATTATCCCGCCCCTTTCCGCGCTCCGGCTCACGCCTTAAAATCTGCTCAATGTTGCCCTTAACGGTCTGCAATTCTTTTGTTTTCTCCCGCTTTTCCCGGTACTCGTTGTAAAGCGTGTTTTTCTCCCTCATAAGCTGCTCAATCTCCGCTTGTAAGGTCTTGGAAGCTGGAAGTTTGGCAATGCCGTTTGCCTTAAAATACCGGGTGGCAGCTTCGGCTATCATAAAATCGCTTTCGTGCTGCTCCCGGTAGTTTTTGCGGGCTTTCTCTGTTTTCTGTGCTTTCAGCCCGTCACGGGCGGGCTTGGTCTTGATGTAGGCTAATAACTGTTTCTGCAAGTCTTTTTTCTCCCGTAAAGTGCTTTCTACGGCTTTCAGTCCGGCGTGGACGTTGTTTAGCTCCGCGCTGGCGGCGGCAAGGGTGGCTTCCAGTTCCTCCGGGGAAGAAAAGCCGGATTCCTCATAAATGCTCATGGTCGCTGCCATCTGCTTTAGGTTGTGGACAGCCGCCCAGCGGTCATATCCTATGCCTTTGCCCTCGGCTCGTTTCGCTTCCCGGTCTACCATGCGCTGTACGCTGTCCTGCTTCGGTGCGTTTATGACGGCTTTATTGCGTTGTAAACGCTCCCTTATGCTGTGGGGGTATTCCTGTTTGGGTATGGGCTTTTCGGCTGCTCTTGCGGCGTTCTGTGCGTTTATGGTGAGTGCTTCCAGTACGGCGGCACGGTCAAAATCATCACCCAACTTCCGGGCGGTGATTGGCTTCGTCCTGTCCGGCGTGAGGTACGACAATCTTCCCCGGCTCTCCTTGACGGTCACGCCCTGTTGTAGCAGCTTCCCGGAGAAGTCCTCAAAAGAGAGGGCAGAGGACAGGGCGGCGCGGATCGTGCGCCGTAACTTCTCCTTGTCGGTTTCAAATTTCGTAAGTTTCGGCGGCTCTCCTGTGGCGGCAAGGGAAGCGTTCTCTTTATCCAGTGCGGCTTGTCCTTTCCGTTTCGCCCAATACTCACGCTCGGTAACACGGTTCTTGCTCCCGTTCAGCAAATCAATCTGATAGAGGTTTTCCCGGTGGCACATCTCCATGACTTCCGCTTTGAAATATTCCATAGCTGCGTCCGTGCAGCGGTGCTTGCAGCCCTCCCTTGTGTCCGCTGGTCTTTCCATGTAGGGCAGTAGCGGCACTTCCGCAATCCGCAGGCTGTTTATGACGATATGCACATGAATGTTGCCGCTGTGGTTATGCCCGTCCGGGTGGGTGCATACAAGGGCTTGGTGTCCGGGGAAATGCTCTTTACAAAACTTTTCTCCCAACTCCTGCGCCCGGTCTACGGTCAAGCCATTGTCCTGTGCGTCACGGGGGTCAAAGCTGATGATATAGTGGTGGCTCTTTACGTCCTCCCGTCTTTGGTTCTTGCCGTATTTCAGATTGGAGCGCATACACGCTATGGCGAAATCCTCCCCGCCGCAATTAAGGGAAGAAATGCGGTAATCATCACGGGGGATAAGCCGCCCGTTTTCATCAAGGGCGGGCTTCATGGTAAACTCGTCATGCTCAAAGGTTAGGTACTGTTCGGCAGCCCCATAGTCGGCATTTTTAGAGCTGATATGTTTGAACGTTGCCAACGGTTTCACCTACTTTCTGCAAGACTTCAAACTTCAAGGCGGCAAGCTCCGCTATGGCGGCGCGTACCTCATTGGAGAGTGTGTTATAGGGTGCGCCGTACTCGTTCAGACAGCGGGCAATCTGATTCAAGTTGCCGCCGATTTTCCCGTACTCTGCTGTAAGTTTCCCAACGGCAGAGAGCAGTTCATCATTGACCGGGGAAACGGTAATGACCGGGCGTATGCGTGACTTAATTAGTGCCTGCCGGATATATTCGGACTGGCTCATTTGGCAGAGGGTGACACGCTCGGAAAACTCGGCGTATTCTTCCTCGGTCAAGCGTGTTTTGATTACCCGGCGGCGGTGGGGCGTGTTGTATCTTTTCATGGTCGTAGACCTCCTTTCTTTTATGCTTTGCCCTTTCACTAATAGGAGAAAAACAGGGGCATAAGCGGAAGTGTTTTTTGAAAAATCCGAAAAAATTTTTTGGGGGATTTTTCAAGCGGCACAAGCCGCAAAAGGCGGGCTTGGGGTGGCAACCCCAACAAGATTCCCGCAGGACAAAATGAGCCGATAGGCGAAATTTGGTACTGTGGTAGAATCTTGCTCTAAGAAAACGGCGTAAACTTCCCCTTCTACTCCTTACTACGCAGAGAAATGAAGATATGGCAAAGTTTTGGGAAACTTTTTGAGAAAACTTTTCGACAAAGCTGGAAAATCAGCACGTTTTTTGGCGCAAAAAAACAGGAAACCTTTTCTTGATTTCCTGTCATGGTATGTCGCTGTGGTGGGCGGCGGTTGTTCTGTTGTTATTCCCCGGAAGCAAACTTGTAGCCTATGCCTAAAACGGTCTTTATGTAGGTGGGCTTGCGGCTGTCCGGCTCTATCTTTTTCCGCAGGTTGTAAATCACGTTGGCAACACTTGAATGGCAAGTATCGCTTTCCATGTTCCAAACGGCTTCAAATATCTGTGTCCTTGTGAGGACAATGCCGGGATTGGAAGCAAGGAATACAAGGGCATTATATTCAAGACGTGTTAGATTGACTTCCTCCCCGTCTTGAAATACCCGGCGTTGGCTCTGCCTTATTTCCAATCCCGGAAAAGATAACACGGAAACGGGTGTAAGCTGCATGGGTTCAAGTCGCATATAATTAGATATTGCCGATATGATTTTGTCAATCGCTGTTTCCTCTTGTTCGTTAAGTGTCAGTAGTAGTAATTTTCCCATGTTCATTACCCCTTTTATCCGTTGAATTTAAACTATATTTTTCTGTCGTGTTTTTTGACAGTAAGCAACAAATATATATCATAGAGAGCGTAATGTCAATTTAATGTCATTAAGAGAATAGGTGGTCTGTCTAATTATTATCATTTTGTTCATTTGCGCCTACGCTGCGTTTGGCATTTTGGCAATTCAATATATTGTAAATTTATCTATATCAGCGGGCTAACCTCATTTTCACAAAATAAGCTAAGTTTGTGAAGTGCTCTTGTGCAGGCAACATATAAGAGGTTTTTATCATCTTCATCATGGTAGTTTTGGCTGTCTGCATCACAAATTAAGACAGCATCAAATTCTAATCCCTTTGACATATATACTGGTAAGATAAACACGCCTTGTAAATCTGATACGCTCCCATTTTTGATTAACTGAATATCAAGTTTGTGTTTAATTTTATTAAATAGATAGATTGAATTTTTTTCGGTTTTACAAATTAAGCATATCGACTGAAACCCTTTCTCCTGGCATAGATTTATTTCCTTAACAATTTCATCAATGAAGATTTCGGAATTATCAGCAATATATACTTTTGGGCTATCGCCATTCCGATTAAAACTTTTTATCTGTGAACTTTTTTCAATGAACTTTAAACTAAAATTTAAAATTTCATTCGTACAACGGAAACTTTTATCCAACATAATAAGAGAAGATTTTTTCTTGTTCAATATTTTTTGAATTTGTTCGTAGAAAGAAATATCTTCTTTTTTGGCAAGAGTCTGTTTCATATCTCCTAAAATAGTAAATTTGGCATTAGAAAATAGCAAATTAAATATTTCATATTGGAGAGGGTAGTAGTCCTGTGCTTCATCAATGACTACCTGCTTAATATTTTTATATTTATTTGTTCCGTATATTTTTAAATACAAATAAGCGATTGCTATTGCGTCATCATAATACAATCTGTCTGCTTCCAAATTTTCCCTAGTATATTCCCATATACTTTTTATGCCTTGTGACAGATTGCTATTTTGCAGCAGGCTATAAAAATAGGCTTCATTGCTAAATAATATTTTATATAATTCAACAATGTCAATTTTTATAAATTTCTGTATTTCCTGCTTGATTAGATTTTTTTCTTCTTTATGCCCCCGCCCTTTTCCTGTTCCAAATATTTGTTCTAAAATATAATCTTCTAATTGTTCTAATTTTATGCCTAATGGTGTTTCTGTTCTTCCTAATATTTTATCTTTTAGAATTTGCCTGCTTACAACGCATTTTCCCTCATAATAAACATCTTCAAATTCTATCCACTGGCGGGGTATATCAATGAGAAATTGGTCTAAAATTTCCCTAAAAAAACTTGACGTTTTAAATTCTATACTATTTCTTGAAATTTCCTTGTATTTTGAATTGACAATCAGGTTTTCTAAAAAATCATTTCTTGACTGAATTTTCCTGCCAATTAATAACGCACTAAGTATATCTTCAAACACGGAAGAAATAACATTATCTTCTCCCAATTCGGGCAATACATTTGAAATATATTGCTCGAATATAGAATTTGGGGAAATAATCATAATGTTATTTGCGGACAGCTTTGTTTGTAAACCTTGATACATAAGATAAGCAGCCCGGTGGAGAGCAATAGAGGTTTTTCCACTTCCCGCTACACCCTGTACCATTAGCAGGTCATTTTCCATATCTCTAATAACCACGTCCTGTTCATGCTGAATTGTTTCAACAATCGCTTTCATTTTAGCAGTAGTGTTTTGTGACAGTAATTGCCTTAAAAATTCATCAACAATCTGAACATCTGAATCAAAGAAATATTCCAGTTTTCCGTTTTTTATTTCATATTGGCGTTTCAAATTGAGTTCGCCTGTTACTCGTCCACATGGAGCGTCATAAAACGCTTCGCCGGTCATAAAACGATAGAAAATACTGGCAATCGGCGATCTCCAATCATAAACATACATCTCTTGATAGCTGTTTTTTCGTAGAGAAGAACGTCCAATGTATATTTTTTCAAATTCGTCCTCATCATCAAATTTAAAATCAATTCGGGCAAAATAGGGCGATTTAATCATCTTTTCTAACAGAAGTATTTTATGTTCTTCTTCTTCGTAATCTATAATTTTGTCTGTTACAGGATTGATATATTGGCTTAATTCAACAAGTGCCTCGAAACCGTCCGATGTATACAGTGATGTAATACCGTGTTCTGTATTTTCACGCACATCTTTTTTGGCTTCGATAATTTCTGATTTCTTTTTGTCTGCCGCTTCTTTTGCCTGCTTTAATTGTTCCTCGGCTAAAGAGATTGTTTGTGCTAATCTTTTTTCTTCAAACGCTTTTTCTGTCTGATTATTCCCCATAATGATTATGACCTCCTTGAAAAATGAAAGAAAATTTTACTGAAACATTGCTAGGCTAGTTTAGCATGTGTCAGCTTATATAAACAGTCTTGTATTTATAAAATTTGTATGGTATTATTACAGTGGGAAGAAGTATGTTAGATATTTGATTTCTGCAAGCATATCAATTCTAATACGGACGTGTAATTAAAACAATAAAAAAATTGGGACAAAGCAGTTATACCACTATGTCCCAATTTGCTATTACTCCATATCTTCAGCAGACAGAAACACAAGCCCGACAAATTCTTCCTCAATCAGTTTCTTCAACTTTTCCACTGTGCTCTATGCAGGCTCCCGTATCTCCATTCCAACCTATAATCTCTTTCTGTAAAAGCAAATCTTGTTCTGTGAAAAAATGAGTTGGATTCCGTAGTAGTCGGCATTGTGCGTAATGTGTATAACTGACTGTATCATGGAATTGTGGGTAACTCTGTTTGCAGGACGTGGGAAAGCTGCACTTTAGCTTTTCCATGTGCTGTGAATAGAGTTATCCATGATTCCATAGCCTGTTATGCACATTTCCACAATGTTTGTCTTTTGGTCGTTGGTTCGGAAAAGAAAAGCCCTGTATGTTATTATATACAGAGCCATTCTAATCTTTTTTTATCCACTACATAGAGCGTTTCCTTTCTGCAAAATTCATTTTACAGAGTGATACCCGCCTTTTTTGCAAAGTAGTCTTTTCTCCCGGTAAGCTCTGACTGTTTTTCCTTTGGAAGATTGTTGAATAAATCATCATAAAGAACATCAGCTAACTGCATTTCTCTCGCAAGCAAAAATACATTTAGACTAAGCCATTCCTCCCAAAGCCCCTCAAATAAGCTGTTACTGTCTGTATAGGTGTCAAGCTCCTCAAAGCCATGTGACGCTGTATAGCATTGCAGTTTAACAAAGCCATACCTACCAACATCAACCAACAAAATATCTTCGTCCTCTATTTCGTACAGTTCCTCAAACACATCAATCACTTTGCGACACTTTTCCCGTTCTTCCTCTGTGATATATACTGTTTTTTCCATGCTCAATTACCTCTATCCTTTCAAATTGTGGAATACTGTTTTCAGTTTTCTTCTACTTCTGAACCACATATTTGAAATGCCATATATGCCATTTTATACGGAATAGAGGTTGGCTGTCTGCATTTATCAGTGTGTTACTTTATGGCACATGAGCATTTGCCCCAGGGTTATCATTTCCGTATCCCTCCATGAGGTTGATACCTCCCCAGATACCAAGACCGGCTCCCAGAGCCACAACAAGGGTCTGCAATACGTCTACTGCGCTGTTGAAAAATTCCATAAATTCAATCCTCCTAATTTTTTTCGTTATCGCTGTCAGGTTCTATTTCCAGTTCGTACATTTCAAAAGGTTCCTCCGGCTTTACCACCGCAGGGCGCCGTTTCATGTACCGTTCCACATCAAACTCATTTTTCTTGTCGGCGTCGGCAAGGTATTTGTAATTCTTATGGGCTGTAATATCGAACTTGTCCGATAAAAACGGCCGAGTACCCCGCACCTGCAGGATACACTTGCCTCCGTCCATGACCGCGATCTCGTCCTGGCTCATCAACTCCTTTCCTAATTTCTGATAATTGAGGCCGTGGGAAACCTGCGTCCCCCGGTTCTCTGAGGTGTTGAAACTGTCAATGGTCTCTTTCCCCAGGATTTCCGAGAGCTCTTTGAGCGTGGATTTCTCCTTGCCTCCCAAAAACAAGGTAGTGTCGCAGTTGCCGACAATGGTATCTGCGGCGTCCTTGTAGATGGTCTTTAGCTGTGACTGTGACTGTAAAATAATAGAAGCCGAGATTTCCCGGCTTCGGATGGTGGCGATCAGTTTATCAAAGTTTGGTATCTGTCCAATGTTGGCGAACTCATCCAGGATACACCGTACATGAACCGGCAGCCTGCCGCCGTATTCATCATCTGCCTTGTCGCAGAGCAGATTGAAAAGCTGGCTCTGGAGCATGGCGATCACGAAATTAAAGGTGGTGTCCGTGTCGCTCATAATGAGGAACAGAGCAGTTTTTCGGTCGCCCAGGGTATCAAGTTCCAAATCATCATACTCCATCAAATCCCGCAGTTCCTTAATATCGAATGGGGCAAGCCGGGCTCCGCAGCTAATCAGGATGGACTTTGCCGTTTTGCCTGCAGCCAGCTTGTATTTCTTATACTGTTTGACAGCGAAATGGTCCGGCTCCTTTTCCTCCAGCCGGGAGAACATCAGATCAACAGGACTTTGAAATTCCTCGTCGTCCTCCCTGGCCTCGCTTGCGTTTATCATCTCCAATAGGGTGATGAAGTTCTTTTCTTCCTCCGGGGCCTCATACCAGATGTAGCCGATCAGGGCGCAGTACAGGAGGCGTTCCGCCTTGACCCAGAAATCCTCGGAAGATTTTTCACCGTCGCCTTTGGTGTTGGCTATGATGGTGTTGGTAAGTTTCAAAATATCCTTTTCACTCCGCAGATAGGCGAATGGGTTATAGTGCATGGACTTCTTAAAGTTGATCGTGTTCAGCACCTTGACCTTGTAGCCTGCCCGCACCAGGAGAGAGCCTGTTTCCAGAATGAGGGTTCCTTTCGGGTCCGTAACAACATACGAGGAATGGAGCTGCATGAGGTTGGGCTTTACAAAGAACCTGGTCTTGCCGCTGCCGGAGCCGCCGATTACCAGGATATTTTTATTCCTGGCATACTTTGGGTTCTTTGGGCGGTTCGACATCATCAGCCGCTCCGTCTGGGTCAGTAGTACGTTATTCTCAAATACGGGGTCTATGTAGGGCTTTATATCTTCGGCAGTTCCCCATCTTGCAGAACCGTACTCCATACCTTTGCGGTATTTCTTTGCGTTTTTCCCTTTGGTGTAGATAATCAGCCGGATTACCACCGCACCGATCAGCCCCACAAGCAGGTCTGCCGGATGGAAACTGGGAGCAATGCTCTCCATAGCCTGAGAAAATCCGCTGCCCAGGTTCAGCAGTTTGCCGGAGAGGTCAGCTCCGGGAGAGAGCCGTACCGTCTGGGCTGCCTTATCGAACAGCCACACAAAGAGCAGATAGGGGAGATTTAAGATCAGCAGCTTTTTCACATTTACCTGTTTCATAGCTCCATCCCCCTGTCCTTGTGTTTGGTGCGGTCCAAAACCTTATCCTTTTTCTGTGCCAGCTCTTTCATGCTGGATAAGAGTTTTCGGATGGAGGGCTTTTTCTCCTGGGAGAGCTGCTTTGCGGAAAACTCCTTAAAAGCCGCCGTCATAACATCGGCGTCCCGGCCTTTGAAGAATACCAGGTACCGGGGCGGCTGCGTGCTGCTGTCTTTTTTCAGGGCAAAATCAATGCCGTACTTCTTAGCGGTGGCAGAAAATGCCCGGATGTTGTCGTTGGTGATCTCCAGGTTAGAAACTCCTGTGTTGTGTTTCATCAGCTCCTTTAGGGTCTGTTTCCCTTTGGGGAGCTGGTGGCTTTTGTTTTTCTGCGCCTCCAAAAACTTCCGCATGGCCTTAGCAAGGACGGAGGCGGTCATTCTGGAAGTGGTGATGGCAAGTGCCATTGTTTTCTGGGTTACTTCTTCCTGCATGGGTTACCTCCTTTCCCCTCCGCCGTACAGGTCATGGTTCACCAGGGAAGTGTAGTAGCTGCTGATGGTGGATGGTGCATTATACAGGGCTGCCAGCAGATATTTCTTGATGTTGCGGACATAGGTGGTATTCTCCTGCATACTGGAAAGCACATATTCGATATGGGAACTGTCCAGTTTCATAAAGCGGGATTTTACCACCTCCGCCGGATAATCGTCTCCGGCAATACGGATGGTCTTTCTTGCGGAACAGACCGTGTCCACGATCAGCTCCACCAGTTCGTCAAGCCGCTCTCTGTCGATCTGGTTATTTTGGACCAGATGGCGGTACTCGATATTTTCCAGGATGATCTCCCGATAAATCTCTCTGGAAGACCTCGTATCCGTTCCCATCCCATCCGCCGCCTGCAGCTCATCCTCATACGGATTTGATTGGATAGGATTTGATACCTCCGTATTTGATAAATCAGTATTTAATCCCTGGTTACTTGATTTCTTAGTATTTAATTGTGCGGGGTTTCCCTGTTCAGGTTCTTCCTGCTTTGGAGTTCCCAGGACTGGACTATCCAAAACTGGATTTTCCTGTTTAGGTTTTCCCTGTCCCGGCTGGGGCGGCTTAGGCTGCTCTAAAATGGTGTACTGAATATCCGTAAGCTGCCCTTTGGCGTTTCGGATACGCTCTCGTATCACATAGCCGTGTTCCTCCAGCTCATTGACGGTTGAGCAAATGCTGTCCACACCGTCCTTGCATATCTTCGCAAGCCCTTTGGTGGTGTAGTCCCAGTCCTCCGGGAGGGAGAGCATGAGGGAGAGAAGCCCCTTTGCTTTGAGGGAGAGTTTCGTGTTCCGCAGATGGTGGTTTGCCATCACGGTATAGTCACGGGTTTTCTCTATGCGGAAAACTGCCATAATCGGACACCTCCTTTCCGTTTTCTAAAAAGGTCGTTTTTCTTATGATTTTTCCTCTGTGCCGTTTCCGTTAGGGCAAGGGGATAAATTCCTCTGTCCGTTATGGTCGGGAGGCATACAGAGAGGAAAAGGGATGATTTTCGCCCCAAAAGAGGGTACTTTTCAGAGGTCACGGTCTTTTGTGTCATAGCGGAGGTTTCCCGCAGTCACTTTGGCGTGGTTTCTGATCTTGATAAATCCCCTGTCCTGGTTCTCCCTGGCTTTCTGGTATCCCTGCTCGGTGAGGAACAGCCGCATACGCTCACCTTTGTATCCCATAGGGGACTCATGGGAGAGAACATCGAAGACGATCATGTGGCGGGTGTCAGGGTCAAAACGCTCCAGAGCCATAATGTCATGGCCGGCCAGTTTCTCCGCCCCGGACTTCTGCCTTGCCTCTGCAAGCATTTCCCCGATGGTTCGGGCTTTCCCCGGCAGGCGGTAATTCTTCTGAACATCATTTACCAGAGCCATACACTCCTTGTCAGAGAGCAGACGCAGTTTTGACAAAAGGCTTTCTGCGGTCTGCCGGATTTCCGGGTTTGGGGCATATCGCTTATTCATGGCGATCTCGTTCAGAATGGCTGCCTGGCAGGTGCTTTCTACTTGGTAAACCATTCTCTTTTCATTTTCAGTTAAATTCATGGGATAGGCTCCTTTCTGAAAAATGGGTATAAAAAAACGCCATAGGAAGTTGAGAGCCTATGGCGTTGAGGGACTGTATTCTGTTATATTTCAAGGTTTGACATAAGGCATACTATGCAGTAATATAGACCTATAAGTAGTTGATAATCGTTGGTGGGGAACCAAAGCGATAGACCTTGCCTTGCTAAGAGTTTGCTAATTGGACGGTTTAATCTTAGCAAATTTAAGGTGTTATGGAGTATCACGATATAACAAGCTAATCGTTGAAAAACCTTGATTTTACAAGGGTTATACGGTATCAGAAGTTATGTTAGGCTACCGTGTATGAGGTGGTAAGCCATACTCCTAAGCGAAACGTCGCAGGTTCGATTCCTGTCTGGGACGCCAGCAAACAACGCTGAAAGCCTCGATTTATCGAGGTTTTCAGCTTCTTTTGTTTTTGGCTTATAACCTGTCGGATAAGAACATATTCAATTTATATTTTGCAATTTCTTTTGATTTTCAGAATTTGTAATTCGATATTTTTATGACTGTTTGAGTAGAAGAGTTTGCTAACACTTTTTTTATTTTGAAAAAATATCAGCAGATTTTTGAAGATTTGCTAACACTTTTGAAAAATTACTTTGAAGCTGATTGTTTCAAAAGCATTGCTTATCACGAGTAATAATAACTCCTTTCCGTGTGATAACAGCAAAATACATACGTTTAACAAGGTCATTATAGCATATCAATAACTCTTGCGGATATGTTTTTTGCCGTTGCTAACACTTTTGCTAATACTTTTTATATGCAGACAAATGACTTTGGCAAGCTCCACTGGTATCTCAACCATTCCCATTCCTGTGGGCTGAACCGTGTCATACGGGTGTATCATTATCCTGTGTTGCAGGTCATGGCAGAACAACTTTTCCAACGGTCGCTCCCAGATCATTGCATGAATCGCTATCTCCCGATTGGAAAAGTCACGGCGTACAATCTCTGATGGCTCACTGCAAACACAAACGTATCTGTCTGCATTATTCAGTTGTCAAAGAACTATTAGGCTCTTGTCAGCCTGTATCAATCTGTTTTGTTAAATAGACTGATACAAAATGGCAAGCTAAGAAGTAAGCGGAACAGGAAAGAGGGAAGTGCTTATATGAAGCGTTCCGCAGATATTACCTATTCGATTTTTATGTCAAATTCCAATATCATTTTCATAATGGCTTCTCTGATACGACCTTTTAACTCCATATCCACAGCGATATATACATTTCCGTATTCATCATATAATGGGCGAATACAGCTTTTTGATATATACGGGTCATAGAAATCTAAGATTTTATCAATGGAAATTTTGTCGCCGTCCATAGCCGATGAAATCACATAAAATGATGGCTTCTTATACGAACGTTTTTGTTTCAAATACTAATGTTCCTCCTCTAATGACTTTTGCCAGCTCATCGTCATATACATAAATGTCATGTCCACATATATTGAAAGTCGTGTAATCCGTTTTATATGTATCCCATATAGCAACTTTATCTATGATAATGTCGGGAAGCTCACAAAAGGGGATAGCTTCTGCTTGATTCTTTTTCAACTCTTTGTAGTAATCTTTTACAACTCCGAAAACAGTTTTTTTAAACAACTATCAAAACGACACATTACAGTTTTCTGGAAGTCAGATGGTTTCACGTTCTCACCTCCCCCCTGTGCTGTTTTGTATCTATCCCTCTTTCCACTCCATATAAGAAAAAAACAGGGCAGTTGCTAAGTGATTTGAAAAAATAATCGCTATTTTAGATAAAATTTATATTTGCCCTCACTATATAGCCGACGAGAAAGGCAAAAATTGTTCAATTCGATAAAAAACGACAAAAAAGACCTGCACATTTAATGTACAGGTTAAAGAAGTGATGATTTTTCATAAATCAGTATTTAATTTTTGTTGCTATCGTATAAACGTATTCTTCTGGTGTAGGTCGTTTCTTTCCGAAATAACTTGAAAATTCAGCTTGCACATCTGGGTCATCGCTGTAATACATTTCATCAATGGTTGACTGAATACGTTCTTTTACTTCTGATACGGAAACACCCTGTTGATGTGCAATCGCTTTAAACACTTGTTTTGTATCACGTTTTTTGATACCCAACATATAACCACAACCTTTCTGAATAAATTTATTTCCATTCGATAATACCACAAAATATAAAAAATAATGAATACTTTCGTATATAACTCATTAGTTTTTTACAAACCGGAAGTTATTTGTCCTTATCTTTCAGAAAACAGCCAGCCACAGCTATTCCAAATCCAAGAACACCAAGAACATATCCAAAGAAATTGTTTGTTGTCAAAGCAACTCCTAAAAGTATTGTTGCAATACCCAATAACTCGATCTTAATTCCTTTCATGCAAATCCCTCCATTATAATTACTGATTTATTAAACTGTTCTACATACTGGAATTTTATCATGCCCTGTTATTTTTCTAAGTTTTGGTGCAATGAAGCATAAAATACACACACATAGAAAATAAATTCCCGAGCACTCGATTTTTAAGCATTCTTTGTAGTTCTTCCAGAATCTTCAATTTTCTTAATTCTACGAACCGAAGCGCATATTCATCATAACTTGTAATTCCCCGGATAGCCGTCATACCATCATTAAAAGATGTCACTTCAAATTCTCCTGATAAATAATCGTTTATCATTTCTCTGATTTCTTCATCATCTTCAATCAATATTATCTTGTTTTCCATTATAATTGTCCCTTGGTCTTTTCGTTCTTCTGCTTATATGATATTCAGTTGCTCCAATTTGTCACAAATCAATAAGTTCTTCAATTTTGGTTATATCAGCAAGATTCAGAGTCCCACCAAATTTCAAATGCAATGTATCATCCCCAAATGAGCAGATCACGACATTACGGTAAGCATCGTCTCGAAAATCAAAAAAACCTTTTATCAATCCATCTCTTTTTGCCAGTTCTATCTTCACGGGTTTGTCGCAAAAATACTCTCGACTGACTTTTTTAATACAGAGTATCGTAGGTTTCTTTCCTTTGACTGGTGAAACAGACATAATATGTTTTTTCCCAATCACTCCATATACGCCGCATGATTTATCTGATGATTGATAATAGTATAAGAAATTCTGATCTTCTGCAATGATATAGACACCAGACACGCCGTCATTCCAGCCGCTAAGTTCTATATCATGAAGTTGACTCCCAAAGTCATGTACTTCATAATTTGTCGTTTCGGCTCTTTTACTATGTTCGGTGGTTGCAGAATTTCCGACCAGTTCATCTACACTAATGTTAAAAACAAATGACAGTTGTATCAGGTTATCAACATCAGGAATACCGCCGTCTGCTTCCCATTTTGCAATCGCAGAACGGGACACATTCATTTTTTCTGCAAGCATTTCTTGTGTAAACCCTTTTGCACTTCGTAGTTGTTTTATTCTTTCTCCCATTGTCATACAATTCACTCTCCATTCTTTTTTCTGAATATAGTATATTACCGCACACATTGCTCGACCATATACGCATTGTGACGATGCTGTTACTTACCGTAACAGTTGCTGTTCAAACACAAAAGCATATCTTCAAGTACCACTTCATCACCTTTGCAATGAATTCTCCTCAATTTCTTAGGCAATAAAACAGGAATTTACATAAATCTGCTTATCAAATTATACGCTGTAACTGCATAGACAAAAATTGCTACACCTACAAATATCATAGCATCTTTCTTTGCCCCTTTATCATAACAATCCTTTGCATTTGTCAAAAGTGATAATCCCATAAAAACAAACATGATTGGCATTGTAACATCATAGGAGATTATATTCATCAGTCCTAAAGAAGCAGAAATAATCGTTAAAACGGTAAATATTGCTTTCCAAATACGCATACATAGTCCTCCTTTACAACTCCCGATTTTTATATTTTAATTCATACTATATCACAACAAAATGCAGAATAGTATAGATAAAACAATAAATTACCATACTATTCTGCTGTAATATTTATTCTACAATCTTCCAGTTATCGTCCTTATGAAGTACAAGCTCATATTGTGAGATTTGTGTCATTTTCGACTTGTTATCCAGATACTTTACGGACACGCTGACCTTGAGGTTGTCGCCGTCTTTGGTAAAGACAGGGTTTAGCAGTTCCGAAAATACATAATCGCCGGATACAGGAGCAAGCACGCCATCTTTGACATAATAGGCAAGTTCCTTTTCCGTAGCTGTCGGGTACAGCTTAAAGAATGTTTCCAAGAAAGCGGTAGCGTCCTTAACTGTGTCGGAACTGACACTGACATCGGCTTCCTGTACTTTCGGTTCATACTTTGATTTCTGCACTGCCGGAGCAAGGGTAGGATTCTGTGTGATGACCATTGCACCGTCCGTTTTACCTTCAAGAACAAACTGCATCAATTCCTTTTTCTGATCTACGGTAAGAAAGACGAACAGCTTTTCACCAATTTGTCTGCCATTCTCCGCTAAATCAAGTACAGCTAATTTCCCATGCTATCACCACCTTCGCTATTTGTTCGTTAAAGAGTTTTTTAATTTTTGAAAAGCCTCTGCACTTATGGCGTGTTCAATATTACAAGCGTCATGCTCTGCAGTTTTACGATCTACGCCAGCGTCTACAAGTCTTGCGGTAAAGAACAGGTACCGTTCACATATTTGTTCGGCATATTGTCGGCCTTGCTGCGTCAAATAAAGGGTACCGTCCTTTTTGATAATATGGCCGGATTTTGTGAGTTCCTTTACTGCTCTGCTTACAGAGGGCTTGCTAACCCCTAAATAGTCCGCAACATCTACACAGCGAACATAACCATGTTGTTGATGGAGGACTAAGATTGCTTTCAAATAATCCTCCATTGATGAAGTTAAGGACAAATAGCATACCCCTTTTAAAGAATGATATTGTCACATGATATACTACTTTACTCCAACAATAGAAAGTTCCTTTTTTAATATAGCTTCACCAATTAACCCACCTATTATAGCTAAGATGATTGTAGCAACAATCATAACAGCCAACATAAAAGGCGTTGCCATAGCGTCCATAGACGCAGCATATTCAGCCGACATTTCTTCCGCAGCCTTTTGAATGGTATAATCACGGAAAGCCCAAATATAGATAGGTGAGCCAGACATACCAAATGCAAATAGAATATAGCTGCATAGATTGCCCTTTAAACTTTTATATCCACTTAACTTTCTGATAATTTCAGCTAATATTGCACTTGCAATCAAAGTAACAATAACCAAATTTGATAATTCTCCTGCAATGAAGTAAATAAGCCCAACGATTAGGTTCATTATAATGGAAACACCAAAAATTTGTTCCCTTGCAGTAATATACATATAAGGAACTCCGGCCAGTAGTCCGATCAATGCAGTCATAAAAATCCATGTAAGTGGGGTAAAAGAACCGGACATCATTACAAGCATAGTAATTACAAAGTAAATCAATGAAAATCCAACTGTGATTCCAAGTCCTTTTCCTGTCCATTTTGTTTCCATAAAACGACAACTCCTTTCTTTACGAATTATCCAATAGACCACCCTTCGGCTTTTTCTCTGATATTGATAAATCGCCTATAAATGCCTTCCTGTGCAGATAATTGTTTATGCGTGCCGCGTTGAGTAATCTTACCTTCATCTACAACTAATATTTGATCGGCATTTTCGATAGTGGCAAGACGGTGAGCAATGACAATAATTGTTTTCCCATGAGTGAGATTACTGATCGCTTGCTGAATAAGATGTTCATTTTCAGGATCAACACTGGCCGTGGCTTCGTCTAAAATAACAATAGGCGCATTTTTTAAGATCGCACGGGCGATAGATATTCTTTGCTTTTCACCGCCAGAAAGAGTAGAGCCCCCTTCTCCAATCAAAGTATCATATCCATCAGGAAGTGCCATAATGAAATCGTGACATCTCGCAGCTTTTGCCGCTGCAATCATTTCTTCTTCTGTTGCATTGGGTGCGCCAAAAAGAATATTATTGCGTATGGTATCGTGGAAAAGATAAACATTCTGAAATACCATGCTTATATTTTTTAAAAGTGAATCACAGGTAAAATCTTTTACATTTTGCCCACCGACGGTTATATAACCTTTTTTAACATCATAAAATCTTGCTAAAAGGTTACAAATAGTGGTTTTACCGCTGCCAGACGGTCCAACGATTGCAGTCGTTGTATTTTCCGGAATAGTAAATGAAACATGACTTAATACTTCACGGCTGTCATAACCGAAAGAAACGTCCTTAAATTCAATGTCAAAGTGATTGATTAAAATATTTTTTCCATCTTTGTCGATAAATTCAGCATTATCAATACTTTGCAGCTTTTCGGCAACAGTGTCCAACATTTCTAAAATATGCAGAGAATTATTTGCTGCTTCGATTGTGTTAAACATAACGTAGCTGTAAACAATCAACATAAGCGCCATAGGAAGCTCCATCGTTCCGTGCAGTGCCATTAACGCGGTTAAAATGGTAATTGCACTTGTTCCCATATAAAGACCAAAGCGATGAAGCGCGTCACAAGGAGCAAAATTTTTCTCCATACGGATATTGATGTCTTTTGATTTTTTGTAAGCCTTATAAAGCCCTTCCGAAGCGACGCCTTCCTGTTTGAAAGACTTTACCACTGCCATACCTCTGACATATTGGACAATTTCATCGGCCATTTCGTTAATACTCTCCTGACGAATAGGAGAATTTTTACGGCTTTGATGTTCAATAAGCTGTAAGCCGATAGAAGATATAATTACAGCGATTAAAGCTGAAATCCCAAGTGCGGGCGAAAAGAACAGCAGAAAAACAATCGTTATCAGCAAGAATATGTAACTATCTACAATATTGTTAATAACATTCATAGCTTGCATTTCAAAAAAAGCTAAATCTGTTGTAATCGCAGTTGTCAGTTCCCCCATATTTTTACGCTGTAAAAAGCCAAGAGAAACACGTTTTAGAATATCTCCAATTTTTAGGCGTTCGGTACTTGTAACTTCGTGGGCGATACTATCTTGCTTCGTTGCTCTTATATAAGCAAGTAACCAACGGAGAAGAATTGTGCCAACGATAATTCCTATAAGCATAAAAACAAAATTTTGATTTAAAACAGTGCTGCCATTTATATCATCTAAAATTGTTTTTATTACCCAAACCCCACATACGATAGGAACAATTCCAAGAATGTTATTTATCATGGATAATACGATTCCAAGATATAAACGCTTTTTATATTGTGCCATCATACGAAAAAGTCGTTTTAAAATGCGAATCATGCCAACACCTCCTCGTTTACATTTACGGACCATTTTTTAGCGCCGATATGGGCCTGCCACATATCCTTATAAAGATTACTGTTTTTCAATAATTCTTCATGTGTTCCGCTTTGTATGATTTCCCCGTTTTTCACAAGTACAATTTTGTCTGCGTTTTTTATTGTGGAAAGTCTATGTGCGATTACCAGCAAAGTTTTTCCTTTTGTTAATTCAGCAATAGCCTCCTGAATTTTAGCTTCGTTCTCTGGGTCTGTAAAAGATGTCGCTTCATCAAGAATAATGATAGGAGCATTTTTCAAAATTGCTCTTGCAATCGCAATTCTTTGGCGTTCACCACCAGACAGTTTATCGCCAGCTTCACCAGCGGTAGATTGATACCCATGTTCCAGCTTATTGATAAACTCGTCACACTGAGCTTTTCGTGCTGTCTCTAATACCTCTGTATCAGTAGCTTTTGGATTTCCTAAACGTATATTTTCCATAATCGAACTATTGAATAAAAAGTTATCCTGGGTAACAAAGCTCACTTCATCTGCAAGCTGCGTTAATGGAATATCTTTTATATTTACGCCACCGATTGAAATGTTTCCTTCTGTTGTGTCCCAAAAACGCGCCACTAAACGAGCGAGTGTAGATTTTCCTCCCCCTGAAGGTCCGACGAGAGCATAAAAGGAATTTTCAGGAATTTTAATACTAACATCATGGATTACATTTTCTTTCCCTGTATAAGAGAATGACACATGTTCCATGCATATATCGTGTTGGGATATAGTTTTCTCTTTGGACGCTAAAGGCAATTCACCAATATCGAAGGTTTTATTAACCGTATTGATTGAATACTGAATAGATTTTAGCTGATTAAAAAACAAAATAAATCTTCCTAAACTGCTGACAAGCCCCATAGAAAGAAGCATAGCCATTGTAATCTTAGGCAGTGTAGTTGTTCCAGAAAGATACATTAAAGTTCCGATAGGTAACACTCCCAAGAGTGTGGTAGGAAGAATCACTGCTCCCAACGTTGTAAATTTCCATGTAGATTTATACCAGTTAAGCGTTGTTTCTTTAAAGGATTCAACGGCTTTACGATACTTTTCATATGATGAAGTAGATTGATTAAAAGCCTTGACAACTTCAATTCCTTCTACATATTCGATGACCACATTGTTCATGTGTTCGTTGGATTCCATGTATTTTTGATAGGTCTTATTGTAACCGCCCAACATCATTCCATAAGGAATCATTGCGAGAGGAATGGTAATCAGCGAAGCAAGAGCAAGACGAAAATCTATCATACACAAATAGACAAATACTGCTAAAGGCAACACAAGAGCAGCAGAGCCTTCCGGTATAACATGGGCTAACGGGATTTCAATATTCTCGATTTGATCTACAACAATGTTTTTAACTTTTCCAGCATTGATATTTTGTGTTACTCCCAAAGGAGCTTTTAATAGCTTTTCAGCAACACGTTTTCTCATAAGTTCCAAAATGGTATATGCTGAAATATGAGATAAAGTCGTTGAAATCGCATGAAACAATGCTTTTACTATAAATCCGGTAATACAAATACTTCCCCAGAAGAAAATATCTTCTACGGTAACGGAATTATCAAAAAACATAATGATAATACGATAAGCTGCCACAAAGGGAATAATGCCGCCTGCCACAGAGATTAAGGCACAAATGACGGACAAGGTTAATTTTCCTTTACACGGTTTGGCATAAGAAAAGATACTTCCAAGCATACCTTTGTCTTTCATCTCTTTTCCTCCTTCTGAAACAAAATTTGATATATTTTGGGTGCGGTCTTTTGGCTTACCGCAAAATAATCTTCTACTTTCCCTGCATTCAGGTAGCATATGTGCGTACAGGTTGACATCAAAAATTCATAGTCGTGAGAAGTTACTAAAAGAGTTTTTCCCTCCTGTGATAGTTCGTGAAGCAGAGAAGATACATTCTTCATGCTTATGTAATCAAGACCGCTGGTAGGTTCGTCAAAACAAATAACACCTGTATTTTTCATACAAGCAACGGCAATACACAATCGTTGCTTTTGACCTCCCGAAAGAGAAGCGGGGTGTTGTTGTAAATAATCAGAAAGTCCCATTCGCTTCAATAGGGATATTCCTTTTTTACGAAGAAGCTCATTTTCGGTGTTTCCAAGATATAATTCTTTTTCAACGCTTTCCGTGAATAACTGATAATCACTGTTTTGCATAACAAGAAAAGTATCGCGGTTTCTTATTTTAGGATTAACTGGTTTTCCATTGATAAGAAAATTACCCAACATTTCTTTTTTTAAGCCACAAATAATTTCCAGCAAGGTACTTTTTCCAACTCCGTTATTTCCAATAATACCTATAACAGCACCTTTATCGGCTGAAAAAGTTATATTTCTTAGTGGCTTGTCACTTTTACTGTAATAATACGAAATATTTTTCAGTTCAATTTGGTTTTCTCCCGTGTGATAGTCAACACTTCGTGGAGAAACAGATAGCAAATTGATACTGCGTAATCCCATTGCATTTGCTTCTTTGTTAGAAAGATTGCGAAAATCCTCTCCACGAATTTCTTTTTTTATCTTCCCATTTTCGATCAGTATCGCTCGATCAGCAATATCTTTAAGATAATGCACACGATGTTCTGAAATCACAATCGTATATCCTTGCTTTTTTAAAGAATCTAATATTTTCATAAGATGTTGAGTTGCTGCTGAATCTAAATTCGCAGACGGTTCATCTAAAACAAGGATTTTAGGAGATAACGCATAAACCGAAGCAATAGCGATAGATTGCTTTTCACCGCTGGAAAGTTCAAAAATGCTTCTTTCTAATAACCTTGTAATTTGTAAATCATTTGCTGCCCTTTCTATGCGGTAGCACAATTCTTCTCTTGGTAAGCCAACATTTTCACAAGAAAAAGCAATTTCTGCTGTTGTATCTGTAGCAAAAAATTGAGATCGTGGGTCTTGAAATACAGAACCAACAATCCCGGCTAAATCTTGAATTCGTAATTCGTCAGTATTTTGTCCATCAATAGTAATATTCCCTTCCATTTCTCCCTCAAAAAATTCTGGAACAAGGCGGTTGATTAAGCGGGTAATTGTAGTCTTGCCACAGCCAGAAGTTCCCAAGAGTACCACAAATTCACCTTTTTGAATAGAAAGGCTTATATCATGGAGAGCAGGTTCTTTTGCGTTTGCATATTTAAATGAAACATGACTAATTTCTATCATTTTATTTACCTCCCACATACCATTTTACTGATAACAATACCACTAACTATTGCTAATATAACGCCAGCAGCAATTAAATAGTCTGTGAGGCGTAAACGAACTTCTCTATAAGAAGTCCTTTCTGATTCTAAGTCTAATCCCCTTGTCATAGCAGAAGCAGCCAATTCGTCAGATATGGTCATGCTACGAATGACCAAAGGTACAATCGCATACTCACAGGTTTTTATTGGGTGAAGTACCACGTTTTTTACATTCAATCCGATTCCACGCAGTTTCATAGTATTTTTAATAGAACGAAACTCATCTTGTACTGTTGGAATATATCGGAATGCCACAGCTAACGCAATCGTTCCACCTTTTGGAACGTGCATGCTCTGCATTGCAGTTACAAAATCACTAACCCGCAAATGACTTCCCATCCATGCTCCCATTACAAAAAATACAACGATCCGTTCAAGCATAAAAAGTATCATTCCAATTCCAGCCGCAACACCGCTTTCAGGTGCAAAAGAAAGAAGCAGATTTAAAAGCAAGAATACCGTAAAAAGTATTCCTGCTTTTTTTGCCCCTTGCCAAAGGCCGCGAGCAAGGTAAAGGGTAATCACAAGGAAATATATCCAAATTAAAGCTAATATGTTAGGAGCGCTAAATGTTACAGAAGCAAAAACTACCACTAACAGTAATTTCATGCGGGGATCTAATTCAGGTAAATGATGTATTTTAGTATTCATTTTTATACAATTCCTGCCTTTTCAAAATGCTTTTTTAAAAGTAATTTCCCAAGGAATGCTCCAACTATACACCCTACGACTGTAGCAGCTAACCCCACAAAAAACATAGGGCCAATGAGCATATCAAATACGGTAGAGTAGAGGTCTGCATAAGCTGATACTGCAGCTAAATACATATCTTTCATAAAAATGAGTGGTAATGTCATACCTAAATAAAGAAAAATCACCTGAACAGTAAAGCATAAAAGCATAGTAGAAAATTTACGACGATCCAGTTTATCCCACAATAGTTCCGCAATTACAGCACCAATAGCAATTACTATTGCAACACCCCAAAAACTCATAAGCTGCATAGCTGCCCAAATAAGCCCGAACAATAATACAACCCCTTTTTTATTTACTTTTGTAAATAAAAGAATGAATATTGTTCCCCACACAACAGCACAAGCAGCAAAAACAAATAAGCTACCTGCCACTGTCATACCTATGGGCGCTCCGACGCCGGCATAAACAAGAAACATAAGCACATACATAATGGCTGCTGTTATGTAATCGCGCACATTCATTTTCTCATTATTTTTTGTTCTTCTTTTCTTTACTTCCATTTTTTATCCTCCCTAAATTAGTTAGAGCTAACCTTTTGCGTCATATAAAGACTTGATCTGTATTAAAACCAAGACTAAAAGCCAAAAACTGCTTGCCAATTAAAAAGTTTTGCGATTGTATTACAATACTGTAACGCTTTCTCTTTTGGTAATTCATGTTTAATGGGTTCAAAAATAACGGACCAGTAAGCTGTTAAGATCATATGTATTTCATCTTCTTCAAGGTGAATAGATGAAATCTTTTTTTGATATGCGGTTTCTGCAAACACCATTGTCCGTTTAGCATGGTCTGCTACAAAATCATTTAGAAAGTCAGAATAAACAGAACCTTCCGCATAGCATAACAGCAATCGAAATCCATCATAATGCTCGTATAGAAATCCCATAATACCTTTTAATGTTTTTTCGGAACTATCCCATACAGAACACATTTGATTTTTATCTAATTGTTCATAATCATATTGCTCTGTTTGCGACACTAAAGTTTCAACCGCTTGTAAAGTAGGGGATATTAGTGCTTCAAATAAAGCCTCTTTTCCTGAAAAGCGCTTATATAACGCTCCCGTTGTCACACCTGCTTTACTACAGATTGAACGTAAAGAAGCGTCTGCAAATCCCTTTTCCAGAAATTCCGCTTTGGCGCAGTCCAGTATTTTCGGATCAATGCTACGATCTGGCAAAGACATAATGTTCCTCCTTTCTATCCGTCTGATAACATTGTTATTAATAACGATGTTATCAGTATAGCAGTCATAATCTTCTTTGTCAATAGAAACTATATAATAGTTGATTCAAACGAATTAACACAAACCGGTAAAAAATAGGCTTCGCCTATTCAGCTCCCCTTCCCCTCAAATTTGTCCCTTTCCGTTGTCACAGCCGCTTTTGTCCCACTTGCGGTAACAAATATGCCATGGAACGCACTGCCAATATGTCTTTTAAACTGGTCAATGTTGCTCATCGCCACTGTGTTTTTACCATTGATGAAAATCTCCGTGATTTTTTCCTCCATGACCGCTCCCTTC